>CAZPAF010000009.1:0-42126 GCA_964584475.1 uncultured Lachnospiraceae bacterium
AAAATTTTTAAATAAAAAATCACAAAATTATAAATTTTAAATTTTGTGATTTTAATTTTTATTAATTTAATTTTTAATTTTATTTTAAAATTTTATTTTTACATTAAAATTTTTTGATTTTCTATTTTTTAAACTTTTTGTTCTGTTTTATTTATTTTTGATTATTTAAAAAACGAGCCCTTCTCTCCTACACCGCTATTTTTCTAGAAAAATCAATTTTTAGTGTATTAATCTCTTTCCACATCAAATCTGTCTTTTTGTTCAGTATCTAAGAATGTAGCTTTATCGATTAAATCGCTTACTTGTTTATTTACATCAGCTATGTCTTTGAATGCGCCTTTTTCAACTAACGAATTTTTTAATCTTTCATAGTATTCATAATCGCCTGTTGTTAGAGCATGTAATATTCTGGCTTGTTCTTCTTGAGTTGGAACAGCATATTGTTTAGCATTCATCATAGCTTCAGGATAGTTTTCATCATATGAAGCAAAAATTGCTTCTTGAATTTGTTCAAATGTAACACCAGGATAAGATTCTCTTAATTTTTTAAATAATTCAAATGTAGTTAATTGTTGGGTTATAGCAACAACTTCTCTAAATTCGCTCATTGGAACTATTTTACCTGTTTGATTAAATCTTGCAAGTCCTGCTTTTGTATTTACGCCATATAAAGAATAATTTTCTCCTGCATTTACATCTGCTTCATTTTCATCAATATAACAAGTTGCAATATGACCTTGAAATAGTCTATCTGTATGTATATCTTGTCTTAGATGTTCATATATAGCTTGACCTTCTCTAGTTTTAAATAATTCTTGATTGTGCTCTTTTGCAACTTCTAAACTTGTTGGACCATCAGCAGCTTTTAGTTCTAGACCATCAGGTATATGGATTCTATCTAGCGGAAATCCATTTCCTGAAGATTTTAATTCTTCGCCAACTATAAATTGCATCCAAGCACCTTCTGACATGTGTGAAGGTTGTCTGAACGCTTTGTCTGTAGATAATCTTACCAAAGCTCTAATGCTATCTGGATAAGTAAAATAAGCTCCATATTTTCTCATGAGAGCTAAATTTTCTTCTAACGTTAATGCTTTTAAGCTTTTGGTGTTTTTTGAAAATTTTATCATTGTTGCCATTATATGTTCATATGCTTGCATATTTTTCTCCTTTTATAATTAATATTTACTTAATTTAAGGTTATCACATTTTGTATTTTATGTCAAACAACCGTTTTTAATTTATCTTTTTCTAATATTTTGAATATTTTTCATATTCTTGAATACAATATTTATAAATAAATATTTATGGAGGTAATCTCATGAAACTTTTGTATAATATCGCTCTTACTCTTGTAATAATAGGTGCTCTTAATTGGCTTTTGATTGGTGTTTTTAAATTCGATCTAGTTGCAGCTATTTTTCGGAACAATGAGTGCTTTTAGCAGAATTATATATACTTTAGTAGGTATAAGCGGAATAATATCTATCGGACTTTACAAGTGTATAAATGAATAAGAGAAGAACTTTTTGTGTTCTTCTCTTATTTTTCTTCTATAATATTACCTTTATCATCAAATTTTATTTCTTTCACACGTTGCCCATTTTCGTAATAGTATCTTGAATTAGGAATGTTATAAAACTTTTTTCATTTTCTTTCATAAAAAATACATCCTGTATTATTTATAAAAATTTTCTATTTCAATTTTTTTACAAAAGTTTTCAAAATAGTTTTTACTATCAAAATCATATATAGAATGAACTCTATTATATCCATTTTCTCCAAGTTTTTTTGCATATTCTTTGTCTTTAGAAATTTGTTTCATAGCGTTATATATATTATCTATTACATTGTTTTCTTTTTCTATAAATATTGCACAATCTTCACTTAATGGTTCTACTAAACCACCTGAAATTGTTGAAATAACAGCCTTTTTCATTGCCATTGCTTCTAGTGCAACAACACCAAAAGCTTCTTCATATAAACTTGGTACAACAGCGCAATCTCCTAAAGTTATAACTGTTGGCATATAATCATGATTAACAAATCCTGTGAAAATTATATCTTCTTGCATATTTTGTGATACTTCTTTTAACTGTTTTGTATATGGTGTTTCTTCATTTTTTCCAAAATCTGGTTTTCCAATTATTATCAATTTAACATTTTCATTTTCTTCTCTTAATTTTTTAAATGCTGTTACTAATTCAAGAACACCTTTGTTTGGATGAATTCTTCCTGAGAAAATAAAACAAAAATCGTTTTCTTTTATATTATTTTTCTCTTTAAACTCTTTGATGAATGCATAATCAACATTTTCTGGATTGAAAACTTCGAAATCAACACAGTTATATAATACTTTATTTTTTTCAGATTGCATGATTTTATTCATTGAACCTGCTGTATATTCAGAAACGCTTAATGTACAATATGATTCGTCAATAATTTTCTTAGCAACAGCTTTTGGTCTAAAGTTTTCATCATCTACATCACAGTGTAAGTGATAAATCATTTTATTATCAGTTTTTATACTATTATAAATTCTCATACTGTGTTCAACTAATATAAAGTCATATACTTTGCCTTTTAATCTTTCATTTAAAGCTAGCCCAAGTGGTGAAGTTTTTTCTTCTGGTTTATTAGGAAAGTTTGCAACTTCATCTGCTGGAATTTGAATTATATTACAATATTTATATTTAATATTATCTAGTAAAGGATCGGCAACTGTATATAAATCTATATCAAATTTATGATTTTCTTCGTTTGCCTTTATTAATTCCTCAACAAGTACTTCAACAGCTCCTCCATGAACTGCTGGAATTGGTAAAGCTTCTGCTCCTGTAATTGCTATATTTAATATTCTTTCCATATTAATTCCTTTCTATTTATAAAGATAGTAGTTTAAATAATTCTTGTTTTTATTCTGTTTTACAAAAATTATTATATCATAAGTAATTTATTTTATCTATCTTTTAAGAGATTTTTATGGAAACTACATATTTTTTAATAATTATTTTTTCTCCAAACTTTAACAATACCTATAAATACAACTATAACAATCAAGCTTATAGAAACATATCTAATAATTTTTGCAGTATTAGATATTTCTTCAATTTGTTTTGCATTATATTCTGTCTTCTCTGCTGATACTGCAGTACTTTCTGAACTTGGAACCGCTTTTATTTGATCATCATAACTTATATTCATAAGATCTTTTACATTTAAATTTTTTAAATCAAGTCCTTTTTCTTCTTTTAATTTAGCTAGTTCTTCTTCTAAATTTTCTGGTTTGAAATCTATATATGCAATTTCATATTTACTGTTTTCTTCATTAAATGAAAGTCTAATGTAATAATACATTTTAACATGATATTTTTCTTCAAATGGATTGTAAGAAATCTCATTATTATAGAAATTATTTTTCCAATAATCATTTTCAAAATTTATTGGACTAACAAAAACAGAAACAAGACCTGAAATTTCGTCACCATCATTGTACTTTTTTTCTTCTGTAACAGAATATATATTTATTACATTTTGAGTGTATTCTTTTTCTATTCTTTGTTCTTCTGGACAATCATCGCTTGTAAATCTTGTCATATATTCATCAATTTTCTCTTTTATAATTTTTACTACTTTTTTATTTTCTTCACTATAGACTTTTTCTGAAATCGAATAAACTTTTTTAACATCTTTTGGGTCTGTTTTCTTGTCTTTATAAAAAGTTCCTTCTTCTGTTTCAACTTGTTCATAAAACATTTCTATTCTCTTATCAATATCTGAAGCATAGACTTCAATATTACTTATTATTAGGAGAATAAATAAAATAATAATTTTTAATATATTTCTAATTTTTTTATTCATTTTACTCATCTCCTTTCATTCTTTCTAATTTAAATTCTATATCTTTTCCAAGATATTTAATATGAATTGTCATTTGATCTGTTAGTTTTTCTTTTTCAATATCTAATTTACCAATCTTAGGCGCTCCCCACTCTCCATTTGAATCAGTCCCAGGTATAACAGATGATATTAATATTCCATTATGAACACAACCTCCAAAGCCGCCTGTTCTAGAGTATAATACCATTTGATCACCAACTCTTTTATAAAGACCTCTTTCTTTGGATCTTTCGCCTCTATCATTTTCTATATAATAATCTTCAATTACATATACTTCATCTTGCCAAGCTTCCATTTCTTTGTATTCGTCAGAACTAGTTAGTTTATGAATAATATATTGCCTAATTATAGGATCCACATCATATTCTACAAGCATATCTCCTAATTTTACACTTTCCCAAGGACCAGAACGTCTTTGTTCAGAAGATAAACGAAAATCAGCATACATTAAGTCACCTTCATAATAACAATATAATAGCTCGTTTTCAGGATCTGTATCATTTTCTATTACTTTATATGCAATAACGTCTTCTCTTTCATAATATTTTTTTGGAACATCAATTTCTATTTTCCAGTCACCAAGTACTGTTAATGTTTGATCTTGATGTAAATAATGTTTATCACCAATTCCAATAGAAGCTTCTGGAGCATCTAAAGCTATTTTTGTAAATTCAAAAATAAGTTTTTTAGATTTTGGATATATGCTTGGCTGTCTTGTATTTAAATGATAATACATTTTATAAGGATTGTTACCTAATTCATGATAATTCTCAAATCCATAATCAGTAACTTCGCTAATGCAATATTTAGTATTATTCCTTATTGCATCTAAATCATCTGTTTCAAAAATTTCTTTTAGTTTATTTTCTTCCATACAAAAGATTACATTGTCATTTTCATCTTTGATAACTAAATCTGGAAATCTTACTAAATAAATATTTTCAAGTGGCATTTTATCTGTTACTTCTGCTGGAAATTCAAGATTTGCATAAAAAGTCATATAATAATCATCCATCATTACTTCTGTTATATTTACTTCTAAATTACTACATTCTATACTATCTGCAGCTCTTTCATCCCATTTTATTATAGAATTTTTATTATTTAATACTTCTTCTAATTTTTCTTCGTCTTTTACAACTTCTTCAGGTAATTTTGTTTCAATTACATATTGTTTTCTAAAATTATAAAAATCATATACTTTTTCAGAAATTTCATCTGCAAAAGTTGCGCCACTTATTAAAATTCCCATAGTTATAATAGCAGCAATCTTACTAAAAATATTCACTTTTTTATTTTTCATTTTTGCAATCTCCTCATCATCGATTTCAGACATAGCAATTTTAAATTTAATTCTATCTTTTAATTCTTTATTCTCCATGATATTCTCCTTTCTATATCAAAAATTTCTTAAGCTTTTTCCTTATTCTAAAAAGCTTAGTTTTTACATTTGTTTCGGAAAGTTTTAATTTCTTTGCTATGTCTTTTATAGATTTAGATGAATAATAGAACATCGTTAATATTTCGAATTCTTCTTCATTTAATGCTTTATAGCCAATTTCTAATTTTGATAATTTTTCTCTTTGTTCTGAAATCATATCGATATTATCGTAAAGCTCAATAATGTTTTCAAAATCATCAATATTATAAGTGATATTTAATTTCTTAAATTTTTCTTTTATTAAATTCCTTGCAATTCCTGCTAGATATGATTCCAAATGAATAATTTCTAAATTTCTATTTTTCCATAAAATAAAAAATGTATCTGTTAAAATTTCTTCTTTATCTTCAAAACTTAAGTTGTTTCCAACCATATTATTAATTACAGTTTTTATGTATGGACTAAAATCATCTATCAGTCTGTCTAAATCTAAATTTTTATTGCTTATGTAATTATTTAATTTGCTTATTTCGTTCATGAGCCAGCTCCTTTAAAATAAGATATCTTTCATTTATATAGTAGCTTAAATTATAAAAAGGTTACAAGTAAATTTTAATTTATAAAAAAATGACTGGCAAGGACGAATCCCTGCCAGTCATTATGTAAAGTTTCAATTTCTATATAAATATTTTAATAATTTCCTGTGTATACAGGATCTTCTTCAGCCCATGGGAATGGTTCATATACAGTTCCTGTAAACCAAAGTTCTCCAGTTTCTTTATCTCTTATTAAAAACATATATGGTTTATCAAATGTTAAGTCTATTTCTTCAACAGGGACTTCGTATATATAATCGAAGCCATCGCCTCCGCCGCCACCTTCGAAAGAAGTTGCTGCAGCTGCTTTTATTCCATCTTGTGTAAATTCTATAACAGCTTTATGGATTGCATCATATATATATACATCTTCTTTTTCTGAAATAAGTTCTAAACCAGCAGTTTCTTGTTCAAAAATATATCCCAAGCCTAGTTTTTTCAAGTCTTCTTTCAAATCTAAATCATATTCGAATTTAAATTTTGGAATATACCCTTTAATTTTAGTTATTACACCATCTTTAAAATTAGAACATTTTAAGTCTTTTAAATTATTTATAATATTGTTTATTTTTTCTTTATTGATATTTTGAACATAAGACTCCAAATCTTCTGCTATAGGCATAATTCCTATATATTGAAGTGTTGTTCCATCATATTCTTTTAAATCTTTTGCAAAAACTTTTACTTTATCATCTACATATAAAGAGAAATCTGTATTAAATCCTACATCACCATAATTTGAATTTAATTCTGATATATAGCCAGAATTGTAATAAGAGTATTGTTTATTAAAAGTTCCGTAAAAATATTTATCGAATGTATCTTCGCGTTTTTCTGGAGCAAAATCTCCTTCTTCAAACATATAATCATCTGGATTTTCATCACAATATTCTATAAAAGCATTATAAACTGTATTTTTTATATTTTCTTCTCCAAGTGCTGATACTATATCATAATTATTTATTGAAGCTAAAACTTCCATACTTGATACTTCTTGTTTATCTTCATCAAATTTTAAAGGTTCAAGTGTTTCAGACACCCACCATCCAAAATTTTCATGAGAATATTCTACAGAATAAAAAACGCTTTCTAAGAATTTATTCTTCCATTCCATATCTATTGCTAAAGCATTTATTAACATGAAATCTGCATTCATATTTTGTTCACTAACAAGATTATCAATCAGTTTAAATGTTTTATTGCTTACCCATGAGTTTATATTATCTGGGCTTTTAAAAGAATCAAAAATAACTTCTGCATTGTAATTTGTATTTAAATTTTCAATATAATCTTTGCTTATATTTTCTTTATAAGAATCTTTTATAAAGAATGCATTTGCAAAAGACATATTATTGTTTGATGTATATTTAGATAATTCTCCATTTCCTATAGTTTGTGTTATTTTCCATCTTGGAATCCCAGTAGCACCTTGCTTTAACATTTCTAGAGCATATTTTATAGAAAGTGGACTATAAATTTTATTTTTCTTTTGATTTTCTAGTTTTAAGAAACTTAAATCAAATTCAGATATATTTTTAACAACTTTTCTTTGATTGTAATAATATTCTTCATAGTCAAACTCTTTATCTTCAACTATTTCAGTTTCAACTTCTTGTTTTTCCTCTTTTTCCTTCAAAATATTTTTATTTACTTCATTTAAAGTTGCAGTAGACGTATTTCCTTTAAGAGCTTTTACTTCTACTGAATTTATAAATGAAAATCCCCAAATAGCAAATAATACTATTGCTACTCCTATAAACATTAGGGCAATTAGATTAAGTGATTTCTTTTTTTTCATACGTTTTCACCTCTTTATTTAGATATTTCTATTCTTTTTAATATAACATTTTCATTATCATCTCTTTCTAATATTATATTATAAGATAAGAATTTTTCTTTTTTATTGATAACTTCTTGTTCTATTTCTTCAATTGATTTATTATCCGTTGTTTCAATTATAAATACTACTTCACCATTTTCTATTAATGATTTTTCTTTATCATAATCTTTCCAAGTCATTATTAATTTTGCAGCAGTATCGCCCTTTGAATATTCTAAATTAAAATCTGATGTTTCAGCATATTCTATTACTTTTACAATATATTCGTCATTAACATTTTGTATAGAATCTATTAAATAATGAACAGACATATCTTTTCCATAAGGAAGAGACTCATATTTTTCAGTTTCTTCATTATATTGTATATTGTTAGCTTCTAGAGCTTCTTTGTCATTTTCCAAATTAAGCTCTAAATCTTCACCAAAAAGTTCTTTTAAATATAATTTTATTTCTTCTTCAGTTAATCCATTATTATTTTTATCTTCTAAATGTGCATATATCCAATCTTTGTCAAGATCATTTATGTTGCTTGCTATTGGTAATCTACTTAAAGCAAAATAATTATTAGAAATTTCGTTTACATAGATAGTGATTTTATCTTTTAAAGCTTCATCTATTTCATTGTTATTGCCAGTTGTAGCCATAAAATAAAATGTTGTTACACCAGCAATTAAAGCTGTCGCAAGCAATGCTAATGATAATTTTATTATGGTGATTTTGAATGTATTTTTTTCTTTCATTTACACCTTCTCCTTTTACTTTTGTATATTAAATATTTTATATTTTAGTAAAAAATAAGTCAATATCTCTTTAATTTTTGCTTAATAAATGATATTATCATAATAACTTTAAGAAACAATATTTAGGAGGATTAAAATGATTGATAGAGATGACAACCCTATTTTTTTAAATGATTTTTTAGATTATTCTCTTACAATTTTAAATAAATCACCAAATTCTATAAAAGAGTACAATTATGATATTGCTCATTTTTTAAAATTCATAAAACATAGATTTAGATTAGCAAAAGTTGATGTTAAAGAAATAAAGAGTATTGCCATAGATGATATGGATTTAGATTTAATAAAAAAAATAACAATTGAAGATATCCATGCTTTTTTGGCTTATTTAAAAAACAATTACAATAGCCAACCAACAACTTTAGCAAGAAAAGCTTCTAGTATTAGAATATTTTTTCACTATTTATGTAATAAATCAAAAAGAATACCATCTAACCCAGCTCAAGATCTCGAAAACCCTAAAATTGGAAGAAGATTACCTAAATATTTAAATTTAGAACAAAGTAAAAAACTTTTAGAAACAGCAGCAACTCCTCGTATTTCGGAGAAAAATAACCATGACAATTCTACGAGAAATTTTGCAATTATAACTCTTTTCTTAAATTGTGGAATGCGTTTATCTGAGCTTGTTGGAATTAATGTTAAAGACATAGATTTTGATGAAAATAAATTAAATGTTGTTGGTAAAGGAAACAAAGAAAGAACAATTTATTTAAATAAAGCTTGTGTTACTGCTATTAGAAGTTATTTGCGAATTCGTCCAAGAGATGGTTTAAAAGACGATGCTCGTGATGCTCTATTTTTAAGTGAACAAAAGAGAAGAATTAGTAATCGAACTGTTCAATACATTGTAAAAGAAGAATTAAGACAAGCAGGAATTGATCAAGATAAATACTCTGTTCATAAACTACGTCACACTGCTGCAACTTTAATGTATAAATATGGACAAGTTGATATTAGGGCACTTCAAGAACTTTTAGGGCATGAAAGTATTTCGACTACTGAAATATATACTCATGTAGATAGCGACCAAATAAGAAGTGCAGTAGAGAATAATCCTTTAGCTGATTTTTAATATAAAAACAACCTCAAAGCAAATCCTTTGAGGTTGTTTCATTTATTCTTTCATTTTCTTCTCTTTTCCTTTTACAATATTTTCTACTTCTAATTTTCCAGCTCTTGTTACCGAATTATATCCATATTTAGATTTTAAAGAATCTAATACTTTATCAATTTTTTCTTGTTTTTCTTCATTATCTTTTGAAAAGAAAGATATTTGGGTTTCTTCTTTATTTTCTAAATTATCTGCTCTAACTCCAACTAATCTTACAGGTTCGCCTTTATACATTTCATATAATATTTCTTTTGCTGTTTCTATTATTTCTTTAGTTGAAGAAGTTTCAAATTTTAATTGTTTTTGATGAGAATGATCTACAAAATCTTTATTTCTTAATTGAACATTTACAGTACTCGCAACTAGATTATAATGTCTTAATCTATAAGATACTTGTTCGCATAATGCAACTACTATTTTATTTATCTCATCAATATCTTTTAAATCATTTGGAAGTGTAACTGAATTTCCAATACTTTTAGGGAGCTCAAACTTATTGTTAACTTCAGAATCATCTATTCCATTGGCATAATTCCACATTGTTATTCCAAATTTCCCAAAACGTTTTGCGATAAATTCTTTATCTGTTTTTGCTAAATCTCCAATTGTTTTTATTCTTAAATTATGAAGTTTTGGAACAGTCTTTTTTCCTATCATAAATAATTCTGAAACTGGAAGACACCACATTTTATCTTCTATTTCATATTCATAAAGTGTATGAATTTTATTTGGTTTTTCAAAATCTGATGCCATTTTTGCTAATAACTTATTTGAAGAAATGCCTATATTTACAGTAAATCCAAGTTCATGTTCTACCCTGTAATTTATTTCTTTTGCAACCTCTTCTAGTTTTCTTCCTTTTAAATAGTGTGTTAAATCTAAAAAGCATTCATCAATACTAAATCTTTCTATTATATCTGTATATTCTAAAAGTAAGTTATAAAGTCTATCTGAATAACATTTAAAAATCTCAAAATTACTTGGAAAGACTTCGATTTTATTGCATTTTTTTCTTGCAAAGTAAATAGGCTCGCCAGTTACTATCCCAAACTTTTTGGCTATTGGACTTTTTGCTAAAACAATTCCTGAACGTCTCTCCTCATCACCACCTATTATTGACGGGATAGTTCTAATATCTATAGAATGTCCTTTTTTCAATAAATCTACTGCAGTCCAAGATAAAAAAGCATTATTAACATCTACGTGTAAAATTTTTCTTTCCAACTTTATTTCACCTCTAAAATATAACGAACACCAGTTCTGTTTTGATAATATCATATTGAAATTCTAGTGTCAATAATAAAAAGAAAATATGTTCGCTTTTGTATTTGTTGTTTATTTATTAATAAAATATAATAAAAAAGAGACTATATATTTAGCCTCTTCAAAATTTGTACTTTATTTTTGATCAATTCTAGAAGTTTCTCCAACTTCTCTAATTTTACCAAGTTTAATCGCTACATCTCTAAAGTTTATTTTTCCTCTTAAAGAATATCTTTCATCAAATGATAATTCACCAATTGATTGGTAAACATCTTCAGCAGAAGCATATAAATCTTCTATAGTTCCATAATTATTAATTGAAGAAACATTTGACCCTTTAGGAACTTGTATAAATTTTAGAGAATATGGTATATCGTATAGTCTTGCTTCTTCAATAGTTATATTATCTCTTTGCTTTAAACCAATTCTTCTATCTAAAAATTTTCTTTTCATTGCATATATATGACTAAATTTAGGTAATAGTTTTTTATGAGTTGGAAGTGCCCAATCATCTATTACAACAAGACTTTTTCCATCTCTTTTAAATTCTTGAATTTGTCTTTCTAATTCTTTTCCTATTAATCTATTTCTAATAGACATTAATAAGTTAAACGAAAATTTATTTCTATAAAAAAACACTTTTGCACCAATTTTAATTTTAGGATTATTTTTTGTACTTTCAGTAGTATTTTTATCTTTTCCTTGCAGAAAAAGTCCGAAATATTTCTTTTTAATTTCTGAAGTTATTGAGTCAACATGTATAACTCCAACAGATTGCTTAGTTCCTAAATATTCTGTAAAAGTTGTTTTACCAGAACCGCTATTACCCATTACTCCTATTAATTTCATTAATATCTCCTTTTTTTATTTATCCTCTTCTGGCTTATCTAAATAATCATTTACTATACTAGTAAAAATGACTAAATGAGATATAGATATTACAAATCCCGCCATAACATCGCTTGTATAGTGAACACCTAAATAGATTCTGCTTATTCCAATTAAAATAATTAATAAAATTAAAAATGAAATGCTTCCCCATTTTATATATTTATTTTTTACATTTTTAAATATTAAATATATAAAAAATCCATAAAAAGCTGCACTTACCATAGAATGTCCTGAAGGGAAACTGTACCCATTTTCTTCTATTAATCTATATTCAGTAGGTCTTGGTCTTTGAACAATTCTTTTCAAAATTTGATTTAACAATCCCGAACAAGCCAAGTTTACCCAAATTAATATTCCCATTAATTTTTTCTTTTTTACAATTAATATAGTTGAAACAATAATTGCTATTATAATTAAACCTATTACTCCACCAAAATTAGTTATAATTTTTGCAATTGGAAGAGTAACATCTGATATTAAATATTTTGAAATTAATCTATATCCAACTATATCTCTTTTCATAACTTCTTTTGCAAATAATGCAAAAACCATTTCCATAGTAATCAATAAACAAATAAAAACAATTATAGCTTTATAATATTTTTTTACAAATTTCTTTAGTTTTTCTTTCATATTATTTCCTTATTTAAATTTTATGATGGCATGCAAAATAGTTTCATCTTCGCTTTTTATTAAAACATAATTAAATTCATCTTCTTTAACATATATTGCTTTTACATTTTCACCAAGTTTTATTTCTTTTTTATACATTATTTCGAAATTATTAAATTCTGCTTTTAAAGCAATTTCTTCTGGCAATACTTCTTTTGCAATATCTAAATAATATGTATTATGAAGATGCATATTTATATCTATCATACTTCTTGTTATTTTAAAATCAATTTTATTTATTACTTCAGACCCCGGTTCTTTTAATCTTCCTAAATCTTTTTCTTCAAAAACTTGTATTGTCTCTTGTTTATAAGATTCGATTACCTCTTCAGGTATTTTTATAAATTTTCCTAAATCTATATCAATATATAACCATTTTGAGCTTGCTATTGCAACAATTTCATTATATTGATTTCTAACTTCAAAATCACGATAAGCATAAATTTTCTCTATACATCTAGACCATGTTTTTACTTTTAAAGTATCATTCATTAATGGTCTTTTCTTTACTTCAACTTTCCATGCTAAAAGCATCCATGTTTTTCTAGTTCTCTCTATATCTGTATATCCAGAACCAGCAATCTCTGAATGCATTCCTGCAACATCTTCTAAATGTCTTAAAAGATGTGTGTTCATTAATTCTCTATTTAAATTAACATCGCTTAATCCTGTATAAAATTCGTGTTCTACAAACATTTTAATCTCCTTTTAAAAAAACGTCTTAATTATTATAACATATTTTAAATAATATTCAAACATTTTAAATATTAAGATTATAGAAAATTTAATATTGGTTCTATCTGATTTTTTTCTTCTGCTAAAGAAATTGTTTTTATAAAAAAACTAGAATCGAATGACAATTTATTTGGATTTGTTATTGGATTAGTTATTTTAAAAGGAATAAAAAAATATTCTTTTCGCTTATAAAGCAATTCTAAATTCTTCATATCTACATTATTAAAATTTTTTATATTTATACCTACAATAACAGGTATTTTATTAAGCATGCATATTTTTACTATATTTAATATGTTATTATCAAATTTTCTAGTTACCAACTTATTAATTGTATTGCCACTACAACCTACCAGAATCAAAAAATCGAAGTTTTTTATATATTTTTCTAAAATTATACCTTTATTATAAAAAAGCGGCTTATTTTTCGTTATTTTTGAAAATATATCTATATTTTTATTAAAGTAATCTTCTTTTAATATTGGCATTAATTTAACTTTATACATTGATTTTAATTTGGTTAGTTCATATTTAAAACCATCTTTAATTTCTGGATCATTTATAAACACTATACCAATTACTTTATTTTCTAAACTCATAAATTTATATCCTTTATGTATACTTTAATATTATATTATGAAAATGTATCTTTTTTAGTGATGTAAAACAAAACAATTCAAAGTAAAATAAAAGCGATAGAAAATTCTACCGCTTTGCTATATTTATATTCAATTAATTGTTTTTTAAACTTCATAACCTAAAAGTCTTAAAATATACAATCCTATTTTTACCCCTCTGCCTTCATTTGGTTCATAAGGCCATTCATTAATTGAATAACCAGGGTTATCGTTTATTTCGATAATAGAATAATCTTCTTTTCCAAAATCATCTATAATAATATCTACACCGCTAATTTTAGCATCAAATGCATTTGCTGCTTTTTCTGCAATTCTTTTAAATCTAGCTGGTACTTCATCTGTAAAGTCTAAAGTTTCTCCACCAGTTGAACCATTCGAATTTGATCTTAATGTTATTCTTTTTCCTGCTGGAGGAATACTATCTAAAGTAAGTCCAGATAGTTTTAAATATTCATTAACTGGTTCATCCATTTTCATAGGACATCCAGTTAAAACATGCCATGGTTCTTGATCTTTTATAAGCATTAATTCTCTTATAGTAGATTTGCCATCACCAATAACACTTGCAGCTCTTCTATGAACAATACTTAAACATTTTCCATCAACTACTAAAAATCTGTATTCCATACCTTTTACAAATTCTTCGATTAAAATGTTATCATCAAATCTAAAAGCATATTCTATAGCATTTAATATTTGTTTTTTAGAAGCTTTTTTAGAAAATACCGTTATACCTGTTCCATAGTTTGTATTTCTTGGTTTCACAACCAATGTTTGATTATAAAATGGACTAACTAAGTTTTCTATATCTTCTTCATCCATAGTTTTGTCTAAAAGAATAGCTTTTGGAACATTAAGTCCTGCTTCTTGCATTATACTTTTTGCTATAAATTTGTCATCTGTTATAATTGGGAAAATATAATTATCTCTATCTGTTTTATTTCCTTCAATAACAAATTCTTTATGTCCATTATAGTTAAATTCAACAACACTTTTTAATTCATTTAGAATTTTGTAATCGATACCTTGTGAAATAGCATCTTTTAAGATACATACACAAGCTGAAACAAGTTTTGTATATTTTTTCATACCATATCTTGTTCCATAACCATCTTCCATATATTTGTTTGCAATTTCGATTTTTTCTTCATTTGCTAATTTTTCTTCTGGAAGATTTGTTTTATCTTTTACTAAGTCTGTAATTTCTTTAACAGCTTCTACAGATTTTAATAAATAATTTTTTGCAATTTTAGTTAAATGTTTAGACATTTCAGCTAAACTTTGAGCTTCTACATCTTCTAGTAAACCAAATATTAAAGTTACTAAAAATAATACTTGGTTTTCTGTAATTGTCATTCTATCTTTGTAGTTTGGTTTTATATTAGATATTTCGATATTATTTTTATTAATTTTTAAAGTACATTTTCCAAAAATATTTTCATATAATTCTATTTTTGTTTTAAATTGTTTTTTTAAGTTTTTATAAGCCTCTTCAATATTTTCTGGTAAATTGTTATTTACTTTGTTTATTTCATTATAAAATTCTTTATCTATACTTAAAGTTATTTTATTAGATAAATTTATTTCTTCAAAATTTGAAAATGGCCATATTAATTCTTTTTGGTTATATAGTTCTACATACACAACATTAGTGATTTCTTCTAATTTATTGTATACTTCTGAAATGTTTGCTTCTACTGGTGTTTTTATGGTTAAAACATTTGCATTTTCTCCAGTAGCTTTAATAAAGTTGTTTTTCTCTTTATTTCCGAATGCCTTAGGATAAGAAAAAGCTTTGCATTTAGCTTTTTGATTTAATCTTAAAACTTCTTTTTCTATACTAATATTAAATTTTTCTAGTTTCATAATAATTCCTCTTCTACAATATATTCTTATAAATTAGATTTATTTACTGTTTCTAATTGTAAGCTCAAAATTGGTTCTCTGTTATTTCCATCAGCTGTTGAACCTATATTTAAAGTAATATTTTGTGCATTAATTGGTTCTAAACTATGAAATACGATTTTAGTATCATTTTTGTATGTTACAATTTTTTTGCTTTCTTTAGTATTTGCATAAATAACTTTGCTTAAATTTGTAAATAAATTTGTAGAATCGATATTTTGGTAATCTAAGTTCAAACTATCGTTATTTACTTCTTTATTTCCATTTAAATCTATTTCTAAAATAAATGTTGGTGCTTCTACTAAGTTTCTTTCTTTATTCTTAATTTCATAATATCCATTTAAGAATATTTGGATATTATCGCCTTCGTCTTGTAGTTCCTTAACAGCTTTACATACGGAATATAAACTGTTTGTATTTCTACAATCTACTTCGCAAATTAATCTTAAAGATTTATCTTTATTAGCATTATAAGCTCCTTTAATTGCTGATTTAAATAATTCTCTTCCTAATCCTCTAATTTTGTTCCCATTTTTATCAACCGCGTTCATTTTAGTTAAAACTCCAGTTATTGATAAAATGTCTTCACCTTTTGTTGGGAAGTAAGGATTATCTGTAAGATATTTATTATTCTCAAATTTTACAGTTGTTGTTCCTAATATTTCATCTTTTCCATATTCGTCTTTTTTAGAAACTAACATTATAGGATAATGTTGAACATTATCTAAGACATTACTTATATTCGGAATATGCATAAAGTCTTTATTTCCTGTAAAGTTATTATCATAAAAATAAGTTAAATTAAATATTGTATCTCTAATATCTTCTTTATTTCTTATTGTTTGAAATAAATGGAAATTAGTATCTGATGAATTTACTTTATTTACCTTTTGTGTTTTATCCTCCATTTCTTTAATATAGTATTTGAAAATCTTCTGCTTGACTACATCCATATCTTGTTCGTTAGATCGGGGTCGAGCCTTCTTTTTCTTTTTCATAAAAATCTCCTGTTTTTCTTTTATAAAGATAGTAGATAAGTAGTTTATTCCGATTTTTTGTATAAAATAAAAAATATTCCACTCCTACGTAAATATGATACTCCCATTTTTTCAAAAAAGCAATTTCGAAAAAAATTCGATTTTTGATAATTAATCGCTTTTTTTCAATTATTTTCCATTTTATTATATCCTTTTCTCAGCTAATTACCTCTTTTATTCTCTTTTTATCTCGTTTTTTCTATGTTTGAAATTGTTTTTATGTAAACATATTTTCAAAACCTTTAAAATACTGATAATTATTCAAAAAATCGATAAAATACTAATATTTTTAGTCTTTTAAACAAAATAAAAGGTGCATTTCATAAAAAACACCTTTTATTGCTTATATTTTAAAATTTATTTTCTTCTTTTTCTCCAAGCACTTACTAGCATTCCTACTAAAATAATAAGTAATGGTACTAAAACAATTATTGCAAGTACAATTAAATGTTGTATATTTGTAGGTGTGTATGTTGAAGAATTATATTCTTTTCTTATTGTTAATATATCTTCTTTACCACCTAAATATGCCATTGAATTCATTACAAAATCCAAATTGCTTCCTAAGAAAGATAATGGGTAAGTTTGGTTAATTTCACTTACAACATAGTCAGCCATAAAGCTTCCAGAAGCTACAATTACTAATTTTGATTCTTCTTCTGTTCCATCTTCAAGAGTAACTTTTTTAGTTACTAAAGACGCAACTTCGGATGGTTTTAATGCACCTGATAAAGTAGCACTTTCAACTGCATCATTTATTTCTGAAGATAAGTCTGTAACGAAAACAGATTCTTCAGAAGAATTTAATAATGTTTCCTTTGTTACATTTAGAGCTTGTAATTCTTCATTTGATTTATAATTTAATCTTCCTGTAAATACTAACCACAAGAAACTATCTGTATATATATCTCTTGTTATATCAGAATCACTTGAAACTTGAGGCATATAAATATAATTGTAATTAGATAAATATTGATTTGTTGCACATTCAAAAACATATCCATTTTCAACAGAAACACCATATAAATCTAATACTTTTTGTAAGTTTGGTGTTGAAAGTGTTTCTGAAACTACGTCCATACAAAAGAAGATTTCTCCACCTTTATTTATATAATCAATTATTGCTGTTGTTTCTGCATCTAATAAATCTTGTGCAGGTGAAATAATTGCTAATATGTCACAATCTTCTGGAATTGTTCCTGCTGTAGCTAAATTAACAAATTCTGTTTCAAAAGCTTCATTTTGTAATTGAGAAATTAATCTTGTTATAACTGTTGTATCATATTCTCCATGACCTTGTGTTAAATAAATTTTTGGTTTATTTTCTGAATTTAATGAAAGAATTGAATTTGTTATAGTTTGCTCTGTAGTATCTATTGTTTGATATGTTGTATAGTCATAACTTGAAAACTCTGTAGAAGCATCTATAATTTTTTCTGAATCACCAGATTTTATAATTAATACAAAATAGCCTTCAGATAACTCATATTTTTTAACCATTTCATAATTAGATTCTTCTGTTAATATTTCATATGTTATTTTATTATTAACCTTATTATATTGTTTTAATAAATCTGCAAAAGTACTATCTTCTTCAAAACCATAAGCATATATTTTTACTTCATTATCTAATTTTTCTAATGCTTTTTTACTTGCATCTGTTAGAGAATATATTTTATTTTCTGTAACATCTATTTTGGGTAATTCTGCTTGTGAAGCCCAAGTATTTATTGCAATATAGCATATTAACAATATTGCTACTGTTAAAAATATTCTAAAATTATCAGCAATTATAAATTTCTTGAATCTTAAAGCAAATTTTTCAGAAAATTTAACTTTGTTTGGATCTACTTTTTTTTCTTTTTTCTCTTTTTTCTTTTTAACATTTTTATTTTCACCAAGATTTTTGATTACTTCTTTTTCTTCACTCATTTTATCTTCCTCCCTCCTATTTCACGCATTTTCTTCTTTGTAATGATATTATTGTTAATAATATAAATAGTACTGTGAAAGACACAAATGTAATTATTTCACTTACTGAAACTATACCGTAAGCAAAGTTTTCAAATTTTGCTATTAATGAGAATAATCCGAATATCTCATTTGTATATGGTAAAAACCACATTCCCAAAAATACACCTATTGTTAAAATAGAAGCAACTATTTGATTTTCTGTTATGCTTGATGCAAACATACCAAATGAAATATAAGCTAAACTTAAAAGGAAAAATCCAAATAAAGTACTAAGTGCTGTAAGTAAAGATGGTGTTCCAAAACAACTTAATATTCCAAAATACATTAATGTTGCAAGTTCTGTAATAAACATAATTATAGCAGCTGCTATAAATTTTCCAATAACAATAGCTGTAATGCTTCTTGGAGATGTTAATATTAATTGTTCTGTACCATTTTTTCTTTCTTCTGCAAACATTCTCATTGTTAATACTGGTGTTATAAATGTTAGTATTGTCGCTCCATTAAAAAATAGATTTTCAAAATTAATAGAACGATATTCAAATATTGTGGTATAGAAAAATAAACTAAATATTAATAAGAATAATCCTATAAATACATATCCTACTGGAGATAATAGATAACTTTTTAATTCTTTTTTTATTATTGCAAACATTATTTATCTCCCCCTTCATTTTTGTTTTCTTCTTTTTTTGCTGCTTTTTTAGTAGCTTTTGCAGCCATTTTTGCTTCTTTAGCAACTTTCTTACGAGCTTTCTCTTCTTTTTGGGCTTGTTTTTTGTTAGCTCTTTCTTCTTTTTTAATTCTTTCTTCTTCTCTTAATTCTTCTATTTCTTTTTCATATTGCATTTTTTTGATTTCTTTTTGACTATATTCTGGTCTATTTTCTACAAGTTTAATAAATGCATCTTCTAAAGAAGCTTCGTTTTTCTTCATTTCTAATATTGTTATTTCATTTTTAGCACAAACCGAAAAAATATCTTTTCTAATATCAGAATTTGTTGTTTTTAAAGCATATTCTTTGCTTCCATCTTCATTTTCTGAAACAATATTAATTTCAATAATATCTTTAAGTTCTTCTTTTATAATTTCAAATTTATTATTTGCATCATCAACTGTTACATTAATAATATTAATTTCTGTTGTTTGACTCTCTAAATTTTCTGGTGTATCTATCGCAACGATTTCACCTTTATCTATAATTATTACTTTTTCACAAATTTGGCTAACTTCTGAAAGGATATGTGAGCTAACAAGTACTGTATGATCTTTTCTAAATGATTTGATAAGTTCTCTTATTTCAATTACTTGTTTTGGATCTAATCCAACAGTTGGTTCGTCTAGAATTAGTATTTTTGGATTTCCAACTATTGCTCCTGCTAAACTAACTCTTTGTTTGTATCCTCTAGATAAATTTTTTGTTAAATTATTTTGAACTTTATCAAGTCCTGTACTTTCAATAGCTTTTTGTACAGCTGCTTTTCTTTCTTTTCTAGGAATTGATTTTAGTTCTGCCATATAATTAATAAATTCTTTTACTGTTAAATCTGAGTATAATGGTGTTCCTTCTGGCATATACCCGATTTGAGATTTAACTTTTTTAGGATTTAAGTAAATACTATGTCCATTTACTATTATATCTCCTTCTGTTGGTTCAATAAAACCTGTAATCATGTTCATAGTTGTAGATTTTCCAGCACCATTACGACCTAAAAAGCCAACTATTTCACCATCTTTGATTTCGAAATTTATATTTCTAACTGCATAGAAATTACCATATTGTTTGGTTACATTCTTAACTTCTATCAAAGCCTTTTCCTCCTTTATTTATATTCCTTTTGAATTTTATATATATAACCTTAAAATAATATTAAATTATTTTAAAATTAGATAACAATACAATTACACTTATATAGCATTTTTCTGCAACATAAGATTTAATTTGCCAATTTAGCAATTAATGCTTTAATTTTTATACCTTCATCTGAAAACATTTTTTCATGTTCTGTTATAACATTTTCTTCAAATATCGGTTCATTATGTAGGTCATAAGTTATTTTTTCAATTTCAAATTCCGCTTCTTTAAAATATTCTAAACTTGCTTCAAATAGTTCGTCTGAATCTGTTTTAAAATATATTTTTCCGTTTTCAGTAAGAATTTCTTTATATTGTACTAGTTGTCTTGGATGTGTTAATCTCTTTTTGTTATGTTTTTTCTTTGGCCATGGATTGCAGAAATTTATATAAATTCTTTCTACTCCATCTGTTATATCAAAAACATCTGAAATTCTTTCGACATTTGCCCTTATTAAAAAAAGATTTTCTGGGTTCTCATAATTATAACTTGCTTCTATATTTCTTTTTGAAAGTCCAAGCATTGCTTCTATCATATCTACTGCAATATAATTATTTTCTTTGTGTGAAGAGGCAAGTGTTGCAGAAAAAATTCCTTTTCCACAACCAAGTTCTATAAATAATGGTTGTTTTTTAGAAAATTTTTCTTTCCATTTTCCTTTAAATTCTTCTGGTTTATCAATATAAAATTTTGATTCTTCAAGCTCTTTTTGAGCCCATTTTTTTCTTCTAATTCTCATTTTCTTTACCTTTATTGTTTTTTATAAGTATCTGTATATAATTTATCTTGTTTTACTACATTTCCATTTTCGTCTTTATATAATCTATAAGATTCTACTACCAATGTTGAACTTGTGTTTTTTATTGTCTTACTGCCAATTGATAATTTATATCTATCATATTCTTCGTCAGTTTTCAAGCCGTAAATTCTAATTGTTGCAATTCCACCACTTACACTTGCTTCTATTTTAATAGGATATGATCTTCTATTTTCAAATTTAAAATCCGTTGACCCCCATACTACTGTTGCATCTTTTCCTGCGTCAGCATAAGATGGAACAAACATATGGTTTCTTCTTTCTTCTATTAGCATTCCTGCTTCAATAGCTGCATTATATAATGTTGTAGAAATTTGGCAAATTCCTCCTCCTAAACCATCTGTAACTTGTCCATCTTGATATATTGCTGCATTTTTATAACCAGCTGCTATTGTTCTTTTTCCAACAACTTTATTGTAAGAAAAAATCTCTCCTGGAAGTACTACTGTTCCATTAATTTTATTCGCTGCTAATCTTAAGTTTGTTGTTCTATCTGGATTATTTACATATTTAGTTGAAAAAGATGCCAAAAGATCTGGAAATGCTTCCATTCCAAAATCTTTTATAGTAACTTCTGCATCTGTATAAATTAAATCAGTTACATATTCTTCAGCTTCTGGATTTTCTTGTATCATATTTGCTAAAGCATTTTGGTCAAAGTCAACACCTTGAACATCCGGAAATACTGCATATGGTTCTATCGTATAATATGCATCTTGTACTTCTCTATAGACATCATTATATATTGCTTCTATATCTATTGGTTCTGGATATTTTATATATGTTGGAATTGGAATATATTGTTTTGTAAAACTAATATCTTGAATGGCAGCGACTATAGTTTTCTTAAGTTCTTCTATTTCTATTCCTGCACCATTAATTCCATTTGTTACAATAAGTTTGTCATCTTCTAAGTAAAAACCGTGCTCGACAAGTTGATCTGGTAAATATGTTTCAATTGTTTGTAAATAATTTGTTAAAGCATCGTCATTATAAACAAGTACTGGTTCTATATCTATATTAGCCATAAGAACATTTAGATAAGTTTCCATGTCTTCTAAGAACTTCCCTGTTTTTGCAATATCAAAAGCATAATCAACAGATGCTTCAATATCAAATTTGGCATCTATTTGTTCTGTTTCAACATAATAAGTATGATTTTTATAAGTTAATTCTATATGATCATTCATTTGCTGTTTTAGATTTTCATTTACCAAATTTACAGCTTCTTCTTTTGTTAATCCAGAAACATTAATTCCTTTAATATATACACCACTTTGAATTTTATCTGTATTTTGTTGTTTGTTATAAAACATTGCAACAATTGCAGTAAAAAAAACTATAACAATCGAAAGTAATATTATAAAAACTAATATTACATTATCATGTCTAAACATTTTTAAAGCCTTTTTTATATCTCCATTATATACTTCGTATTCTGGCATATTTTTTCCTCTAAATTTCTTTTAAAATCGTTTATATTATATTTTAAAACTATTTATAAATCAATAATTTTTAATAAATTTACTTAAGTAAAAATGTGTTTTTTTAAGATAAGAAAATAAAAACCACCAGTTTTATCTGATGGTTTTTACGTTTTTATTGATTTATTTTATCTTCTACTAAAGTATGGTCACTATCATCACTTTCGTCTTTTGTAACCATAAATCCTGTAGCTATAGGTCTTGTTTTATGGGCTCCTGTACTATCAATTGGATCATTTACTATTATATTATTTACAACTAAAACACTTGAAGTTCCACCATCTAGGTTAGCTGCATTGTATGCTCCATAGTTTTGCAAAATTTCAATTAGATCATCCATATCTGCACCTGGTTTAGTAGCAGTTCTTCCATCTACTACTAAGAATAGAACTATACCATCTTTTCTTTGAGCAATTGCTGTTCTTGGAGCAGTTCCCCAGCCACCATTTCCTAATACTTCTGAAGCTTTTCCATTTACAATCAAGAAAGGTCCAAATGTAACTGCATCTCTAATTTTCATTTCTTTAGCTTTTGCAAGAGACATTTTTCCTAAAACTAACTTATCATCTTCTGTGAAACCTATGATTCCACCAGAACCAGCATATGGTTTAGTTGTTACATATTCTCCATCTCTAACTGTAATTCCTAAAGGAGAACCTCCTGTACTATTAAAGTTAGGATCATCAAATCCACCACCATTTATAGCAATTAGAGCGTCATTATTTTTTGCCATTGTTGTTACATATTGTCCTGATGTCCCAAGTTTTGCTGTAACTAGAGTTTTTACTCTTGATGGTTCATATACTGCAACTAAATATCCATCAAATTTTTTCTCTGAAATTTCTATAATTTTATAATCATTATTTTTTGGGTCTCTTTCTAAAATTGCTCTTTCATATTCATTTTCATATTCAACAACTTTTTCTGCTAATTTTTCTGTGTTAATTGCATTTACGTCTGTTTCTTCATCTATTTCAACAATTTTATTTTTATCTATTATGTAATCAATTGTTTCATCATCATAAAACCATGTTGCAAAATATTGATGAGTCATTGTAGTCATTGCTGTAGTTACAAGCCACTCTCTAAAACCATTCCATGGTCCATATAAAAGTGTTAATACAACAATTATTCCAAGTGTTCCTAAAGTAAATAATACTGTAAATAATTTTGAAACCCAATTGTCTTCTTTCTTACTTTTTTTTGATTTTCTTGAACTATTATTTTTTACTTCAACATCCTCTAATTCTTCAATATCTTTATCTAATGTACTATTTTTCATTTTGAAATCCTTTCACGTCTTAAAATTTTTAACAGATGTATTTTATATCATATTTATTTTTTTGTCTATACTAAAAAATGGATTTTAATAATTTTGTAATGAATTTAATTTTTATTTATACTTTTGTATATTCCTTAAATTTCTATTCTTTTAGATATTTTCTTCTATTCACTTCGTATGTTGGCACATGCTCTCTTTTGTGTTTTGAATTATTATACATTGTTTTAATTTTTTCCATGGCTTTAGCATCAGTTCTTCCTGTTTCAATATATTCAGCAATTTGCTTATATGTAACTCCCATTTTTTCTTCATCTGTTAGTATGCCGAGTCCATCCGCTGGTGCTTTACAAATTATTTTATCTGGTACACCTAGATATTTTCCAATAGCTAAAACTTCATCAACAGTAAAATTTGCTATTGGATTAAAATCAGAAGCACTATCTCCCCACTTAGTTGTATATCCAACCATTCTCTCGCATAAATTTCCTGTACCAATCACTAAATACCTAAAACTTTGAGCAATTCCATATAATGTCAACATTCTCATTCTTGGTTTTATATTCACTTTTGCTTCTTTGTTTAGCTGGTTTCCAATATTAGAAATTGTTTTATTAACAGAATCCTCTAAAATATTATAACTATCTGTCAAATCTACTTCTAATAATTTAACACCATAAGTTTTAGAAACTAATTTTGCGTCTTCTAAATCTTCTTTTATTGAATTACATGGCATTGCTACTGTTAAGACATTTTCTTTTCCTAAAGCTTTTGTTGCCATTGCAATAACTGTTGCAGAATCTTTGCCACCACTATTTCCAACAACTACACCTTTAGCTCCTGAAGTTTTTACAAAATCTTTTATCCATTTTATGGCATTTTCAGCCTCATTTATCAATTTTGAATATTCTAACATTTTGGCTCCTTTTAAGGATTAATACTTTTTTTATTTTTATCTTTCAAATATTCTATATATTCTTCTAAACACATATCCAATCTATTTATTTCTCTTGCATGTTCGGTGCCAACATATCTCCAATGCCAAGGTTCATAATTTACTTTAGTAATATCTTGTTTTTCTTTTTTATATCTAAGAATAAAACCATAATTTTCAGCATTTTCTACAAGCCAAGCAAATTCTTTTGTATTTTCAAAATCTCTTTTTACATTATTAAAATCTACTGCTAGTCCTAAATTGTGTTCACTTGTTTCAGATTTATTTACCCACCTAGAAGCAAGAATTTCTGCATCTTGTCTAGATTTCCCCATTATAATAAAATCTTGCACTTTGTTTTGATATAAATTATCTTGATATTCTGGTGTTCTGTATGCAGATTGAATCCAAATATTTGATGCTCCTGATGCTTTCATATCTTGCAACAATTCCATAAGTTCATTTGCAGCTCTTGCATCAAATTCTTTAGCGCCATTTACTTGTGCAAGTTCTATTGAAAAAGTTTCTGGTAATGGGTTTTCACTATTAACTAAAATTAATCTCCAATCATCAATTTCAGTTATTATTTCAATTCTTTCCCCTGGAAGTTCTACTCTTGTTAAATCTTTTCTTTTACCATTTTTATCATTAATAGTATTTTTATTTGTTATACTATTAAAATATATTGCATTTTTTGCATAAGAATCTTTCGGTATATAATATGATTTACAATATAACATACCGATACCCAATAACGAAAAAGTTATTAACAATAAAACAATTATTATTTTTAAGATAAAATATATTGTTTTTTTCACTTGCCTCTCCTAAAGAATGGTTTTGTATAAATCATTTTCTTTTATGTAAAAATAAACATCATCTGGTGTAAAATATCTTATGCTTTTTTCTCTTTTAATTTTTTCTCTTACAAAAGTAGAACTAATATTACTTCTAATATTTTCTTTTACTTTTAAAAATGATTCTCTGTGAGCCTTTAAAAATTTATCATTTTCTATTATTTTTTCCATATTATCTTCATCTCGTTCTATTACAAGAAACTTGAATTTTGTAACCAACTCTTCTGCTAGTCCCCATGTTGATATTTCTTTTAAATTATCTGTTCCCATAGTAAAACAAAGAATATAGTTTGGATACTCTTTTTGCATTAATTCTAATGTTTTTAAAGTATCTAATTGCTTTTCTTGAATTAATTCTATATCTGAAACTTCAAATCTATCATTCTTGTCACATACTAATTTTAGCATGTTATATCTGTGCTCATTAGAAAGTAATCCTTTTTTATTATACTTTGTACTTACTGGAACAAATATAACTTTTTCTATATTTTCATATTCTGTAAGCATTTGTTCGGCCAGCGAAAAGTGTGAGTTTAGAGGTGGATTAAAAGAACCTCCAAAAACGGCTAATATTTTCTTGTTTTCCATAAATTTATCCTGCTACATTTTCCTTTTTCTTAAAAATCTTAGTTTTAATTTTATCTATAAATTTAAATACATAATCATCTTTAAGTATAACAAGCATTCCAAAATAGATTAAAATTCCTAATCCCATTTGAATTATAATTGAAGCTACGTTAAATAGATTATTTCTTCCCATTCCAATAATATCTGCAAAATTAATTAACATTGAACTTATTACGTTTGTGCTTAATAAAAATCTCACCCCAAAACAAGCCACAAACATTACTAATCCAGACAAAAAATATTTCCAAGCCATTTCTAAAAGATTTTTAAAAGAAATATCTTTTTTAATATATTGAAATTGAATTATTACTATAACAAGTTCTGACAAAACCGTTGCTATTGAAGCGCCTATTGAAGCATATTGTTTTATTAAGAAATAATTTAATATAAAATTAACTCCAAGCCCTATTGCAACAGAAATTGTATATTCTTTTTGTTTTTTGGTTGGTAATAAATATTGTGTTCCTAAAACATTCCCCATTCCCATTAAAATTAATATTGGGCTTATTACATTTATTAAAATAACTACTTTGTCGTATCCTGGTCCAAAGAAAACAGGTACAAATGCTTTTGAGATACTCATTATTCCAAACATTATTGGAAATGCTAAGAAAAACACAAATTTAAAAGACATTTTCATATAATTTTTGATTTTTTCATTATCTCCACTTGCATAAGTACTAGCCATTCTTGGTACCATTACAACTCCAAGTGAAGTTACTACTGTAAGTAATAAACGAATTACTTTTTGTCCTTGTTCATAATATCCAGTCTCTGCTTTGTTCTCTACTAATGTTCCTATCATTGTTGTATCTAAAATTTTATATATTTGATTAGCTATTTGTGGTATAAATAAAAGCATTATTTGTGGCACATGTCTTAAAACATTTATATTCTTTACTTTTGCACCTTTTATATATTTCGGTACATATAACCACAAAGATAAATTACCAATTAAATCTGCTAAAGAATAAATTAATGTAAATTTTGCCAAGTCTTCTTTTGTTTTTACTAAAATGAATACTAAGCTAACACTACAAATTCTTACTAAAACATTTCTTGTTACAGTCCTTTTGAATTCTTCCATTCCTTGGAAAAACCAACTTATATCAAATGCAGCTGCTATTAATTCTATTAAAAGAATTTGATAATATATTTGATATTCTTTTCCATTCATAAATAAAAAGAAATATACTACTGATGCAAGCGCTATACTTAAAAATCTAAAAATAATTATTTCAATAAATACTTTTTTTCTAGCTTCTATATTTTCTTGAACATAAGCAATTTCTCTTTGTCCATACATTGCAACGCCAAGTGATCCAAATAGTATAAAATATGTAACAATTGAATATGTGTAACCATAAATTCCTATTCCTTCAGCACCTAATACTCTTGATAAGTATGGGGTTGTAATAAGTGGTAATACCAATATTAACACTTGATATATCATGTTATATATATAATTTTTTGCAATACTTTTCTTTGCCATCTTTAGATTATAATCTCCTGTTCTAGTAAAATATAAATTTTAATGGTTAGCTTTATTCTTTTCTTTTTCTAACCATTTATTTACTTGTTTTCTATTCTTTAATATTAAAATTTTTTCTTTGTCGATTCCTTCTAAATTTTCTACTATAGATTTTCTTTTTGTTCTATTATATCTTAATACATATGTAAAAAATTCTTTGTCCATTTTTTCTTTACATCCTGGTATTTCTGGTTTTTCAACATTTTTATTTCTTAGGTACCTTTTCATAATTCCTCTTATTTGACCTAATGTAGAAAAATCCAACCAAATTATAAAATCTGCTCTTTCAAGTCTAGCCCTTAATGTAGATCTATATGTTCCATCTATAATCCATTTTTCTTGGGCTACGATTTCCAAAATCATTCTATCTCTTTCTTCTTTATCTCTAAGATTCCAATTTGGAAGGTGGTGTATTCCGTCAATATGTGTGGCTTCTATACCATAAATTTTTGATAAGTTATTTGCAAGAGTTGTCTTTCCTGTGCCTGGGGCACCAATAATAGCAATTCTATTATACATTTTCTAAACCTCTCTTAACCTAAATTTTTCACAAATATATTATCATTAATTTCTTTTTTTTACAATAGAATCACGATTATAAAAGAAAAAACTAGTATTATAATAATACTAGTTTTCATTGCCAAACTTATAATAATAATTTTTAACATCTGAAAGTAAATTTTCTAAATGCACTATTTCATTTTTGTCATTAACTACTAACATATTTGGATAAGTCATCATCATTTTTTCATCAGTGAATAATTTCGTTGCTATTTTGCTACTTTTTTCTCCTTCTTCTATCCCTAGAATATTGATATTATTTTCATTTGCAACCCTTGCTAAAAAATTATCTAATGCATAACAACTTATTAATCCATCTACCGCCATAAATAATGTTATTACAGTAATTAGCGTTTTTAAGATATTTATTGATATTTTAGAAAATACTATATCTATTGTTTTGTCTAGAGCTGGATTTATATATTTTATTAATGGTATAGTCAAAATCCCCCAACAAATTGCATAGAAAAGACAAGTTCTTCCATGAATGTTTAGAAATGCATTTGAGTAGTCCCACCACTTAACATGCATCATTAATTCGCCAATATAACTTGTAAAGTATTCAACAGTAGCGCCTACAAACATTCCATATAAGAATAATTTTACATTATTGTCTTTATATTTGTTTAATGTAAAAATTAAGCTTATTGCTCCTATTCCATATACTATACAAAATGGACCGTAAAGAAAACTTTGTCTGCTTTCTAAAGTTCCTTTTGTGATAATAGCAAATATAGTTTCTAGAAAGAAACCTATTATACTATAAATAATAAAATAAATTAAAATTTTCCAAACACTATTTTTCTTCATGAGTATTATTATGTTTAATTTTTTCTAAAATATACATTTTTTGTAAATAATTTTTAAAGATAAAAAACCTCTTCTTAATTTTATTTTGAAGAGGCTTTTGTTTTAATTTTTGATTATAATATCTAAATATATTTTTATGCAGCAGGAGCTTGAGTAACATCTGTTGATGTTACTGTTCCAGGAGTTACAGATGTAGTAGGATCTGTTATTGGTGGAGTAGTTTGATCTAATACTGGTGGTTCACTTGGTACTACATAATCTGGATTTGGTTCTGTACAACCACTATTTCCACAAGTTGCTTTTGTTGTATCTGTAAAATTGTGTTTGCTTGTTTTTTGAAGAGTTTCTGTTGATAGTGTTGTTCCGCAATCTTTACATTTTATTGTAATACTTCCTGTTTTTGCGCAAGTTGGTTCAACTTTTGTTTCAGTAGTATTTGTGTGTGTACATACAGAAGGAACTGTTGGAGTATCTGGTGTTGTATTTCCTGTTGTTCCACTACTTTCTTTTTTTGCAGTACATCCAGATGTTGTACATTTTCCATCAGAACCATATGTATGGTTTCCTGTTGCAGGAACTTCTTTATTTATTGTTTCAGTACAAATTTCGCATCTATATGTTGCATTACCTTTATCAATACAAGTTGGAGTTAATTCTGTATATACTAATTTTGTAAATTTACATGTATGCTCTTCTACATCTTTTTTTCCTTCACATACAGTACAAATTCCATCTGAATTATAATTATGGCTTGTTGTTGCAATTACTTCTTCGTAATTTCCTTTACATAAAGAACATGTATATTTTCTTATACCAGTTTCCTCACAAGTTGATTCTTTTGTTATTTCACTTGTATAGTTATGTGCACAAGTTTCTTCTTCAGTTGTTGCTGCAACAGTTTGTTTAATTTTTCCAGTATAATATTTCTTTGTTTCAGCTTCATCTAATCCTAAATATTCGATAAGTTCATTCATTAAGGCTTTTGAACGTGTATGACTTGCTTTGTAGAAAGATAATTTGTTAAGCATTGCTCCAGAACCAGGTAATTGTTCCATTCTTAAGTCATCTACATTAAATCCTATAGCATATGGAATATATCCTATCATATCTCCAATAGACATATTTGTTTCTAAGTTGGCAAATAGAGTTTCAGCTATAGTTTTTAATTTTCCCACATTATTTACTTTTATTAAGTGTTGTGCTACAACTTTAATAAATTCTCTTTGTGTTTTCATTCTTCCATAGTCGTTATCACCATATGAAGAAGGATAAGAAGACCCATCATTATTATGTCTAAATCTTAATAATTGTTCAGCTTTATCTCCATCTATCATTTGAACTCCAGCTTTTAAGTGAATATGCAAATCTTGAGTTGGATCATCATAATCCATATCAATTGGAACATCAAATTCAACTTCTCCAATTGCATTTACTAAAGCTGGTAGCATTGTATTTCTAACAACTACATAATTTTCTATATTAAGTCCAGTTCTTTCTTCTACTGCTTTTATAGTTTTTGTTACATCTTTTTGATATAAAGCATTAATCTTATCCCATCCACTTGCTGTAGCTTCATTTGTTCCTACAAAAGTATCTCTAGGAATTGAAACCAAAAATGCTTTTTGTGTTTCTGGATTATATCCACCAACCATTATAGTGTCAGTTAATTTACTTGTTATATCTTCGCTTATACCTAAAACTAAAACAAATATTGGTTCATCATTTCCAACAATATTTACGGCAACATCAGAAGCCATATTTAAAACAGCTTTTTTAACATCGCCTTCTGCTTGATATACATATTTTCCAAAAGAAATTCCAACAAGAACGATAATTACAGCTACAATAATTGCAATTGTAATTCCAATTTTCTTTTTAGACCATTTCTTTTTACCGTCTTTTTTATTGTTTCCAATTCTTGCCTTTTTTTCTTTTGTTCTTCTTGAAGATCTTCGCCCTAAAGTATTTGTGTCATTACCACCTAAATCAATTGTGATATATTCTTCTTCGTTATTATTTCTTTTCTCTTCCAAAATCATTACCCCTAATCTTTCAATATTTTATCATTAGAATATTATTTTTATTTTTCATTCCTTAATTTTAAATATTCTTTGATTAATTCAACAGCCTTGTCTACTCCTATTTTTGAAGTATCAATCATTAAGTCATAAGATTTTCTGTCTCCCCAATTTTCTTTGGTGAAATAGTTATAATACGTTTCTCTTTCTTTGTCAATCCTTTCGATAGCTTTTATAGCATCTAATTCACTTTCAAAATTTCCATATTGCATTTTTCTTTTTACTTTAAAATCTAATTCTGATGAATACACAAAAATATTTAAAACATTTGGTTTATTCTTTAATATTACATTTGAACATCTTCCTATAATAATGCAATCTTCTTTATTTGATAATTCTTCTATTATTTTAGCTTGTTCAATAAAAATTTTCTCGTTTGATGGAATTTCAGCAAGTGTATCTAAACTATCTTGTTGATACAAAGACATTGCAAAAGTATACCAAAAGCATTCTTCTTGTTTTTCATCCATTTGTTCTAAAATATTTAAATCCATTCCTGATTCTTCTGCAACTTTGTTTAATAGTTCCTTATCATATAGTTTTAAATTTAATTCTTCAGCTAATCGTTCTCCTATGTATTTACCACCGCTTCCATATTCTCTTCCGATAGTTATTACCATTATTTTTCCTCCTTTCGCTTTACCGAATTAATCTAAAATTTTATCTAATTCTGATTTTATTTCCTCTTTTTCTAGTTTTTGACCTATAAACACTAATTTGATTATTCTGTCTCCAACTTCTTCATCCCAACCTTTTAATATTTCAGGATTTTCTTTTGCCATCATATCAAGTTCATCTTTTGGAGCAGTAGCTAGCCAATATCCACCTTCTCCAAGTTGCATTTGATTTCCAGCTTGCTCAAATACATAAGACATTTCATTATCATCTGAAAACCAAACGATCCCTTTTGCTCTTATAATATTTTTTCTCCATTTAAAATTTACATATTCTTCAAATTTATTTCTATTGAATGGTTTTCTTCTTGCATATACAAAAGTTCCAATTCCATATTCTTCTGCTTCACCTTCTTCATGGTTGTGATCATGATGATGGTGATGATGATGTTTATGGTGATGCTCATGATTATGATCATTACCTTCTTTTTCACATTCTTCACAATGTTCATGATTATAATCTTCGTCATGATGAAAATCATGATGTTCGTGGTGATGATGATGTTCTTCATGTTCATCTTCTTCGTTATCTTCTCTTGCTAGTTCTTTATACCATCCTGCAGAGGTTATTGTTTTTTCATAATCAAAATTGTGTGTATCAATTATTTCTTTCACATCAACTTTGGCATAATTTGTTTCAATTATTTTTGCAACTGGTTGAAGTGTTTTTACAACTGCTTTTACTTTTTTTAGTTCTTCTTCTGATACATCGTCTACTTTATTTATAACAATCGTAGAACAAAATTCTATTTGTTGAATTAAAAGATTTTCAATATCTTCTTCATCAATATCCTCTTTTATTAGATTTTCTCCAGCTCCAAATTCATATACAAGTCTTGCAGCGTCAACTACTGTTACGACATTGTCTAGTCTGCAAGTAATAGACATATTGTGAGCTTTTGTTTGCTCTTCTAAAACAGTTATTGTTTGAGCAATTGGAAGTGGTTCACAAATACCACTTGCTTCTATTAAGATATAATCGAATTTTCCAGTTCTTACAAGTTCTCCGATTTGTTTCATTAAGTCTACTTTTAATGTACAGCAGATACATCCATTACTTAAAGGAACCAAGTTGCTATCTTCCTCTTTTACAACTCCTCCTTTTTGGATTAATTCTGCATCTATATTTACTTCACCTATATCGTTTACTATAACAGCAACTTTATAGCCTTCTTGATTACTTAATACATGATTTATTAAAGTTGTTTTACCAGCCCCAAGATATCCTGTTAGTACTGTAATTGGTATTATTTTGCTCATTTTTCCTCCTTTAAATAAAAAATATTGTCCAAAAAATTCTATTTTTTCAGACAATATTATACACTTAACTTTAATTTCTTTCAATATTTTTAATATAATTTACTAATTTAAAATTCTTAATTTTCCCTTGCATTTTCCACATCTATATTTTTTAGTAAAATTTTTAGCCATTCTTTGTCTATAATAAATTAATCCGCAGCTTTCGCAAACAATTACATATTTTACTTTGGAACTTTCTTTAAATTCAAGATTACTTTTTTCGTAATCCTCCTTTTTATTTCCAAGCCTCGATATATTATAACCAAGTTTTTCGTTTATTAAATGACTATATCTTTTAAATTCTTTTCCATGATTATTACAATCTGGTAAACAATGAATTATTTCGTGAATAATTGTATTTTTTATTATGTCATCATTTAAATCCATAAGCCATTTGCTAATCTCAATATGATGTTTGTTATATTTTCTGTAATGAATAATTCTTTTTTCTCTATAAGCAGTCGATTTATCTGGTTCTTCTTGTTTGCAACAACCATATCTTTTTGTCTTTCTTTTTGCAAAAGATATATCTATTTTGCCAACCACATTTTCATCTAAACCTATATTTATTGACTTTAATTCTTCTAAACATTCCTTATATAGCTTTTTTAATTTTTTTTCCATATAACTATCCTGCATTTTCTAATTTTATCATCATTTCATGCATATCTGGTCTTGCTTTTTTCAAAGAAACTGGTTTTAAATTAACATCTGTAAAACAATGTTTTGATTCTCCTGTTAAAATTAATTCTCCTGTTTTTTTATTGGTAATTTCATATTCCATTATAATTTTAACACCAGTATATTCTTTTACTTTTACATCTACTAAAATTATATCTTCATAACGTGCAGGATGCTTATATACGCAATTTACTGCTAGAACTGGTATAAGAATCCCCTCTTCTTCCATTTTGCTATATGGTAGACCAACTTTTGCAAGAGCATAAGTTCTTGATTCTTCCATATATCTTATATAATTTGAATGATGAACTATTCTCATCGAATCAGTTTCATAATAGTTTACTTTTCTTTCATATATCATTTTTAATCTCCTTTAAAAAAGTCAAAAGCTTCTATACCTTTGACTTTAAATTTTATTAAATCTCAAAAATATTCACTTTTAAAACTAGTTTAGAAATTTTTGTTTTATCATCTAAAGAAATTTTCCATGTACTTCCTGTAATAGATTTTCCTTTTACATATTCTCTTTCTGGTTCTCCGATAATTTTATTTAATTTTCTTTGAACATCTGGTTTATTTGTATATAAAGATAAACAATTTTCTCCATATAAAACATTTACTGTTGTTTCCATTTCTGATTCGATTGGTTCTTTATATTTTTTCTCCACGCTTTATCACCTTTTCCTATTACTATTTTTCCTCCACTTCATTTTTTCTTTAGTATTTTTTTAAATAATCATTAGTAATTTTTAATATTTCTTCAACTTGCTTTTTGGTATTTTCGTTAAAATTAAATTGTCCAAACATTTTTTCAATATAATTTTCTTCTTTTATAAGTTTTAAAGAAGAATCAAAATGTATGTCATAAATAAATGATGTTATTAAAACAAGTTCATCAATTGCTGATTCTTCTTCATTTCTGAATATACATTTTTCTTGTTTTAATTGTTTTATATAATCTGCCGATATTTCTGAATTTTCTATTGCATTTTTATTTTTAGCAAATTGATATGCAAGTTGATAAAATATATCAATTTTATCAGCATCTTTAATAATTTTTGCTTGAAGTAATTCTTCTCCTTCTAATGGTTCTATTTCATATTTATTATGATTTTTAATGGCAATTTTTATTATTTTATCATATTTATCATCTTCAATGAAAGTTCTAATAAAATTATTTTCTTCTAATAATTCTACTGCCAAATCACCGTGATCCACACTTTTTTTATCATAATAAGTCCCATATCTTTTTCTTTGTTCAAATCTTGCTATGTCATGTAATAATCCAATAAGAGTTGCAAGATCAATTTGTTCTTTGCTTAAATTTAGATTTTCAGCAATCTTTTTACTCACATCCATAACTCTTAAAGAATGATATATCTTTCTAATTATATGAGAATTATTTAAATCATAATTATTTGTATATTTTATAAATTCACTTTTAGCTTTTTCTAAGTCTATCATTTTATCTCCTTTGTAGCAAATATTTTTAAACTTTTGAATCATATTTCACTTCTAACTCTGAGTATTTACTTGGCTCCAATCCAAATCTATTTTTCATATATAATAAAGCTATAGTAAGAGCTGTTGCTGAAAAAGCACCAAATATAATCATCGCCTCAGCAGTGTTTGATTCATCAATTAATTTAGAAGCAAAAATTCCTGCTATAGCACTTGTTATAGAAGTACAAAAACTGTTAATTGCAAATATTTTTGTGTCTATTTGGCTATTTGTAAAATTACTCAAATACTTTATTAGTAATACATTATATAGTCCAACAACTACATATTTTATTATGTACATTAAAATTATGATAGCTACTATTATGTATATCGGAATATTTAATGTTGCTGCAAAACCAGAAATCATAATTGATGCAACTAATAATATTCCTAGTACTGTTAATGTTCTATTTTTAAATTTATTTTGAAAAACATTGTGTTTTCTAGATCCTATAGCTGAAACACCATTTAATGCTGCAAAAATAATTCCTATATATTTTGATTCTATTTCAAGTTCTTCTAATAAACTGATTTCATAAGTTGCAAGTACAGATATTATTGCTAAAAATATTCCTGAGAAAATTAATATACATCTACATCTTCTTGATTTTATAGCAAACTTTATTGTTTCTTTCAAACTTAATTCTTCTATTTTTTCTTCTTCTTTAACACACTCCATTGGTTCAACAAATCTTGTTGACATTATTAAAGTAATAATAACAATTCCAAGAGATAAATACATTGGAATATATCCATTTATTTCAAATAAGAATCCAGATAAAATCATTGATACTGCTGAAAGTACGTAATATCCAGAAATAGCTTGTCCTTGTATTTTAGCAAACTTTTTACTTTTTTCTTCTTTTTCAAGTTCTATTGATTCATTTAATATTGCAGGTTCTGCTATATCTTTTAAAGAAAAAGCAAAAGAAGACATTAATTCAGCACATATTAAATTAACTAGATTTGTACTATTAATAACTGTTATCAAATATAAACAATTAAAAATATTTCCTAGAATCATTCCCTTTCTTCTTCCAACTTTTTCTACAATCCATGTTGCTGGTACTTGCATTAAAAGTACAAATAAAGCATAGAATGTATCAATTAATACAACTGCAGATATATCGATTTTCTTTATTTGTGTTAAAAATAAAACGTTTATTGTATAAAAAAATAAAAAGTCTCTTGAAATTTGTCTATATTTTGGAAATAATTTTACGTTCTTACTTTTCCCATCCATTTTTTAGTACTCCTCTTATATCTTTATTAAAAAACAATAATTCTATAAATCCTTCTGTATATGGTATAAATTTTTCTTCATCTATTAATTGTAAAATTTCATCTTTAGTTGCCCATGTTACATTTTGAACTTTTGAATAATCTAATTTAAGATTATTTATGTCTATATTATCATTAATTATATAAACATCTCCAAAAGTTTGATAATTATTTATTGTAAAATAAGCAGTATCATCTAGAAATTTATGTTTATGTCCTAATTCTTCATATAATTTTCTTTCTATAGCTTCATTGCTTGTTTCTCCAGAAATAACATTGCCACTAGCTGAAATATCCCAAAGATTAGGATGTCTATCAAGTGAATCTTGTCTTTTTTGAATAAGCATTTCATTTTCATCATTAAAAATAGCAACATATGTAAATAAGGTATATTCACATTTTTCTAACTCATTATATTGATTTTTCAATATTTTTTTACCAGTTAGATTTTTGTATTTATCATATACATCAACGATTTGCATGTAGACACCTCCTAACTTAAATGCATTCTATCACAAAAAAATTCAAATTCCTATAATTTTTTGCATTAATTTGAAAAAAGTCTATAATTCAAAAGATTTTAATATCATATTTATTAACAAAAAACAAAAAGTCCCGGCAACCACAAAGGTTACCAGGATCTTTTGCTTTTCAACATTTATCAAGTTGTCCAGTCGAAAGGAATCATCCAAGCTCCCCAGAAAATAACTCCGAATGTAAGCACTCTTGCAATAATGCTTCTAATTCTAGAATTATCTCTTAGTCCGGGAATGAACCCAAGCACCCAGAAAAATCCTCTGAAAAGACCACGTCCAATGTTGAAGTGAAGAGAAATGCGAGTAAACGTATGAACAACATTCCAAATCGGTCCGGTATGAACCCTTCTCGTATAAGTAATGCGTGCATTTGCTTCACCATTTGCATTGTCAACTTGGCCAACGGCTGCGCCATAAATCAAAAGTTCCCATGCAAAGATGATATTTGTGATAACCCGCATAATCGTCCCGAAAATTCGCTGGAATGTTCCGCCACGCACGTGGATTCTTGTTCTACCAAATACTCCGGCACCAATCATATAAATGATAGCTAGACCAATAAAGATTACCGGTAAGTAATGGATAATCCAAACCTTAGCGTAAGCATAGATTGCCATAACCAACTGATTCTCGAATCGGATGATGCCCATAGGCTCCCCTCTCAAAATCTCGCGACCAATGGTCACAAGGATATCGTACATATATTTACCAAAACTCATTTGAATAGTTCCTCCTTTTGCATTTGCAGACGTAATTTGTTTGGTATACGACTATATCGATAAACACCATATGGTGGAATTAAATTGATACATATATTATATCACCCTTTTCAAGTTTATGTCAACCACTCCAATTATGTATTGGTTTAACTATAATTGATATATTCATTTTTTTATGTTAAAATATAAACATTAATTTCTTCTTAAGGAGACTTATGAAATTAGAATTCAAGATTTTAGAAAATAAATATATAAACGTAAAACAAGTTTTAAAAGAACATTTTGAAATTTCTGATAGATTTTTATTAAAATTGAAAAAAAATCAAAGAATATTTTTAAATAACGAAAAAGTCTTTGTTAATAATCCTGTAAATACCAATGATACTATTTTAATAGATTTAGATTTTAATGAAGAAACAGAGAATATACATCCTACTGAAATGGAACTTGATATCTTATATGAAGATGATGCTTTTTTAATAATAAACAAACCATTTGGTCTTCCTGTTCATCCATCAATTTTACATTTTGAGGATAGTTTATCAAACGGTGTTAAATTTTATTTTGATTCAATTAATTTGTATAAAAAAATTAGACCTGTAAATAGATTAGATAAAGACACTTCCGGAATTGTAATTTTTGCAAAAAATGAATATGTTCAAGAATCTTTAATTAGGCAAATGAAAACTAATACTTTTAAAAAAGAATATTTGTCTATATTAGAAGGTCACTTAAAAATAGAATCTTCTTCCGGAACAATAAATGCCCCAATTTCTCGAAAACAAGGCTCTATAATAGAAAGGGAAATCAACTCAAATGGTGAATACGCTGTAACTCATTATAAATTAGTTAAAAATTTTATAAAAGATAATCAAAAATTATCATTAGTAAAATTCACTTTAGAAACAGGAAGAACACACCAAATAAGATTACATTCAAAATATATCAGACATCCTATACTTGGGGATTCTTTATATGGCAATTCTTCTAATTTGATTTCTAGACAAGCATTACATGCTCTCAAAATAACATTTATTCATCCTATTTCTAAAGAAACTATTTGTTTGGAAACAAACTTACCTGAGGATATGAAAAAAATAATAATATAACAAATTAGCCCTAAGAAATTTTGTTCTTAGGGCTTTATTTAGATTAAAAAAGAAAACCGGGAGGTTTCCTTGCTTTAGAATTTGCAAGTATCCTCCCGGTTACCACATTTTATCTGGAACTCTCGCTCCCTCTGCAACGCCGGACTTCCCAGAAATGCCTTTTAGGCGGTGCTTCCTGATAGGTGCAGCAGAAGATCTTATCTTCGCACCATTCGCAGCGCTGGGAATATCCATGATTACGTTCATACTTGATGACCTCCATTTTGATTTTCAATTTTATCATATGATAGGCCTTCTTGCACTTGGCTCTCATTTCCCGGCAGAATTTGTGGATTTTCGATTTGATTGCTTGGAACTTTAATTTAAGTTTTTCCAATTTTGTCAGTCCTTTCTCTTTAGAATGTCTTATTATTATATCACAAATATATTATTTTTTCAAATATTTTATTAAGATTAAGCACAAGTTTACTAAATTCTTATAAAACAAATATACTTTTGATAATAAAAACGGAAGAGAAATCCCGCTTTATCATTTGCGAAACTTCTACTTCCGTTTATTGTCACTTTTTATTTTTCGCTGTGCTGATTTGCGCAACGAGCAATCTTTCCCTTGTTTTTGATAGTACCACAATAATAAGAACAGAAAATGTTGTCCTGGCACCATTCACAACGAGTAGACAGTCCTTTTTTCTTTTCATAGGCAACAGCTCTTTGAATGATTTTGCCTTTTACACGTCTAAACTTCAAGCGACAAGTCCGTCTGAAATGTTGGAGCCAAATTTTGGCTTTCTCCAAATAGTTTTTCATTTGTTTTTCAGTCCTTTCTAAATATGAATGTTAGGTCATTATATATGTGTATTATGACTAAATTATGTTATATTTGTAAATTATATTGGACAATTTTACTGCGAATTTTATATAAAAATAAAACTCCTTGTTTTCACAAGGAGTTTTATTTTTATGCTGTTTCTTCTTTTTTTCCTGCTTTTACTTTTCTTTTAACTTTAGGTAATTCTCTTTTTTTATTTTCGTCTATAACAATTTCTGGTTGTGCTTTATTTATAACAGTTTCTCTAGTGATTGTGCATTTTGCTATTTTTTCATTTGATGGTATATCATACATTACATCTCTCATAATTTCTTCAATTATAGAACGTAATCCTCTTGCACCAGTATTTCTTTCAATAGCTTTTTCTACAATTGCTTCTAGTGCATCTTGATTAAATTCAAGTTCAACACCATCTAATTCTACTAATTTTTTATATTGTTTTACTAAAGCGTTTTTTGGTTTTGTAACAATATCTATTAAAGCTTCTTTCGTTAATCCTTCTAATGTAGCAACTATTGGAAGTCTTCCTACAAATTCAGGAATTAGACCAAATTTTAATAAATCTTGTGGTAATAATTGTTTAAAGATTTCTGTTTTATTAATATCTTTTTTGCTTTCAATCTCAGCACCAAAACCAATTGATTTTTTACCAACTCTATCTTTAATAATATTCTCTAATCCTTCAAACGCACCACCACAAATAAATAATATATTTGAAGTGTCTATTTGAATAAATTCTTGATGAGGATGTTTTCTTCCACCTTGTGGAGGTACTGATGCAACTGTTCCTTCAACAATTTTAAGTAATGCCTGTTGAACACCTTCTCCACTTACATCTCTTGTTATAGAAGGATTTTCAGACTTTCTTGTTATTTTATCTATTTCATCAATATAGATAATTCCTTTTTGGGCTTTTTCAACATCATAATCAGCTGCTTGAATAAGTTTTAAAAGAATATTTTCAACATCTTCACCTACATATCCAGCTTCAGTAAGAGTTGTAGCATCTGCAATTGCAAAAGGAACATCTAAAATTTTTGCTAAAGTTTGAGCAAGTAATGTTTTTCCACAACCAGTAGGACCAAGTAAAAGAATATTGCTTTTTTGAATTTCAATATCATCTAATGCTGATGCACTATTAATTCTTTTATAATGGTTATATACAGCTACAGCTAATGTTTTTTTAGCTTCTTCTTGCCCTATTACATAATCGTCTAAAACTTTTTTTATCTCTGCAGGAACAAGCATTTCTACTTGATTTTCTACAACTTCTTCTGTTTCATATATTTCTTCTTCGATAATATCTTGGCAAAGGGCTATACATTCATCACAAATGTATACTCCAGGACCTGCTATTATTTTTTTAACAACCTCTTGTGGCTTACCACAAAAAGAGCATTTTACAATTCTTTCTTGACTTTTTGACATTTAAGTATCCTTTGAATTTATTTAGGTTTTCGGTTTCCTATAAACCTTACAAAATCATTTGGCGAAATTTTAAAAACTTCGCCTATGATTATATTTTATAATATTAATTTCTTTTATCTAAAATTCCATCGATTAATCCATATGCTAAAGCTTGTTCTGCAGTCATATAATTATCTCTTTCTGTATCTCTTTCGATTACTTCTAAGCTTTGACCTGTTTTTTCGCTTAATAATTTATTTAATTTTTCTCTTGTTTTTACCATATGGTCTGCATGAATTTTAATTTCTGTTGTTTGTCCTGAAAGACCGCCACCACCGATTAATGGTTGATGAATCATAACTTCTGCATTTGGTGTTGCATATCTTTTTCCTTTTTCTCCACATGCTAAAAGTACAGCTCCCATACTTGCTGCCATTCCAACACATATTGTAGAAACTGGACATTTAATGTAATTTATTGTATCTACAATTGCCATTCCATCAGTTATT
>CAZPAF010000010.1:0-40024 GCA_964584475.1 uncultured Lachnospiraceae bacterium
TGTAAAATATAGAGTAAGAAAGCAAGAGTCTGAGAAAAAATTAGAACAAACAAAATTAAACTTGCTTAGAATTAATGACATTATTTCTGAAATTGAAAACAATATTGGTTCACTAAAAAATCAATCTGAAAAAGCAAAAAAATATTTAAGTTTAAGAGATGAATTAAAAAATATTGAAGTAGGACTTTTCTTATATAATATAGAAGATTTCAAAAAACAAACTGAAGAAATAATAGAAAATATAGATCTTTTTGAAACACAAAAAATAAAAGAAGATGAAGTATTTAATAGACTTCAATCAGAAAAAGAAGAATTAAAACTTGCAATAGATAATTTAATTGAAGAAATCGAAAGAGTTCAAAATTTAGGATTCGAGGGGAATCAAAAGAAAGAACAATTCAATAGTGAAATCGGAATTGCAAGGGAAAGAATTTCTAACAATAAAGAAAACTATGAAAGATACGCTATAGAAATAGAAGAACTTGAAAACAGAAATAAAGAACTTGAAGAAGAGAAAAATTTAAAACAAGAAAAGAAAAAGAATCTTTATTCAAACAAAGAAAAATTTGAAAATGAATTAAAAGAAAAAGAAGCAGAACTTGAAAAATATTCAAAAACATTATCTGATAAAGAAATAGAGATAGAAAGCAAAAAGAAAATTGTTCAAGATAATACAGATAATAGATATGAAATTATAGCTGAAATAAATACTGAAAAAGCGAACTTTGACAACCTTATAAAAAGAGAAAATCAATTAAAAACTGAAATTCAAGAAACAATTTCGGATTTAGATTTGTCAAGAGCAAATAAAGAAGAATTGTCTAAAGATTTTTATTCTTTAGAAACTAGCAAAAATTCTATAACAAAAGAAATTGATAGTATGAAAGAAGAGAAAGACAAAAGTGCAGAAAAATTAAAAGAATTCGATGTTAGAATCAATAGCTATCAATCAGAATATAGAATAAAAGAAGCTAGACATAGATTTTTAGTTGAAACAGAAAAAGAAAAAGAAGGTTACAGCAAAAGTGTTAAAGCTTTATTAGAAGCAGTAGAAAAGAAAGTTACAGTATCTAAAGGTGTTCATGGAGTTTTAGCAAACTTAATCTCTGTTGACAAAAAATATGAAACTGCAATTGAAATGACACTTGGACCAACAATACAAAATATAGTTACAGATTCAGAAGATGAAGCAACAAAACTTGTGAATTACTTAAGAGATAACAACTTAGGAAGAGCTTCATTCTTACCAATAACATCGGTTAAAGGTCAAAAAGTAACTGGAGTAAATACAAAAGGAATAAATGGAGTAGTTGGTATTGCTTCAGATTTAGTAAGTACTGATAAAAAATATGAAGGAATTGTTTTAAATTTACTTGGAAGAACGGTTATTGTTGAAGAAATTGAAGATGCAGTAAAACTTGCAAAACAAAATTCTTACAAATTTAAAATTGTTACTTTAAAAGGAGATGTAATTAATCCTTCTGGTGCTATTAGTGGTGGTTCAGTTGCTGCTAAAACTGTTAGTATCTTAGGTAGAGGAAAAGAAATTAAAGCTTTAGAAAAAGAGCTTGTTGAAATTGAAAAGAAAATTGTAAAGGCAGAAAAAGAAAAACAAGATTATGAAGAAAGTATTTCAGAAATCTTAGAAAAATTTGAAACAAAACAAAAAGAAGCTCAAGAACTTGAAATTGTTTATGCTACAGAAAAACAAAAAATAGATAACTTCGAATTAGAAATTTTAAAATTAGATGCTAAACTTGCAAAATTAAGACAAGATAAAGATGATTTAGAAAAAGAAAAAGAAGTAAATAAACAAAAACAAGAAAGCTTGAATAAAAAAGTTGAAGAACTTGACAAAGAAAATGAAGAACTTGGAAAAGTTATTGAAGAATTTACTGCTTTAAATAAAGATAATCAAAAATACATAGATGATTTAAATTTTGATATAACAAATTTAAAAATTTCAGTATCATCATTTGATGAAAGTGAAGTTTCAATTAATGAAATGGTTGAAAGAATTGAAATTGATATTCAAAATAATTTGTCAAGTATAGCTAATAAAAAAGATATAAGAGAAAAAATCTTGGTTGATAATAGTGAACTTGAAGAAAAAATTAATGAAATTAAAGTAAAAATCGAAGAATTAGAAAAAGAGATTTTAGGAAGCACAGACAAAGTAGAAAAATTAAAACAAGAAAGAGTAACTAAAAATGAAAAATTAACAAATTTAGAGACAGAATTAGAAGCTCAAACAGAAAAAATTGAAACAATTAAAAATCAAATTTCAAAATTAGATTTGAAAAAATCAAAAATAGAGCTTGAATTAAATCAAGTTATAAACAAAATGTGGGAAGAGTATGAATTAACACCAAACAATACAGGAGACATTAAAAAATCAGAAAAACCACATGAAGTACAAAAACAAGTAAACTCAATAAGAAGTCAAATCCGTGAACTTGGAAGTGTTAATATTGATTCTATCCAAGAATACAAAGAAATGAAAGAAAGATATGACTTCATGAGTGAACAAAGATTAGACTTAGAAGAATCAAGTAATAAACTTAAAAAAGTTATTAATGAAATGACTGATACTATGAAAAAACAATTTGCAGAACAATTCAAAATTATTAATAAAAACTTTGGAGAAGTATTTGCAGAATTGTTTGGCGGAGGAAAAGCAGAGCTTATTTTAGCAGATGAAGAAAATATTCTAGAATGTGGAATTGAAATAGAAGTTCAACCACCTGGAAAGAAACTTCAAAATATGATGCTTTTATCTGGTGGTGAAAGAGCATTTACAGCAATTGCATTATTATTTGCTATATTAAAAATAAATCCTGCTCCATTTTGTGTTTTAGATGAAATTGAAGCAGCCTTAGATGATGTTAACGTATATAGATTTGCAGAATACCTAAAAAAATTCTCAAAAGATTCTCAATTTTTAGTAATAACACATAGAAAAGGAACAATGGAAGCTGCTGATACTGTTTATGGTATAACAATGGAAGAAAAAGGTATTAGTAAACTTTTATCAATGAAATTAAAATAATTTATAAAAAATAACTGTGAATTTAAATATTTACAGTTATTTTTTGTGAAAATTTTGGGATTATGTATCATAAACTATATAAAAAAGGCATTAAATTTTTATAAAATATACCACTTTTTGGAATTGTGATAAAAATCAATAACATAGAAAAAAAGAGAAAACAAGAGGAAAAAAGAGGAGTAAAAAGTAATCTTTGCTTTTTGCCAAACTCAAAAAGGATAATTTGGGTTAAAAACGAATAAAATTGAATAAGAACGAAAAATTTAGATTGAACAAGTAGTATTTTTGTAGTATAATAGATTTTAGTGACGCAATTTTAAAACCGTAAAAGGAGAGTGAATTTTATTTTAAGAAATTGGGTTAAATATTATACAAAAGAAGCTATGAAAACCCTAAAATTAGTAACAATTGGTTCTGCTATGGTAGTAACTGTAGTATGTATAAAATACAAACCTGCATACAAAGTCACAGTATCAGGTGAAACAATTGGGTATGTTGAAAATTTAGAATTAATTGAAAATAAAGTAGAAAAATATATGAATTCCACAGAAGGAAATGTTGCTTTTAGAGAAATAGAAGAAACACCTAAGTATGAATTCAAATTGATAAATAGGGACAAAAATGTAAGTAATCAAGACGTTATGCTTGCTTTAGAAAAACTAACTACTACAACTTATAAATTCTATGCTGTAACATCAGACGGAGAACAAAAAGCAATAGTAGCAAGTCAAGATGAAGCAGAAAGTATAATTAATGAAATTAAAACAGACCTAAACAAGGATGTTGATTTAAAACTTGGTATAGTTGAAGTTTATAAGACAGATAAATCAGAAGTAAGCTCAAAAGAAACTGCAACTAGTACATTAAACGAATACAAAATAGCTAAAGTAACTGAATATGAAAATAAAAAAGCTGAAGAAGCTAAAAAAAGAGCAGCAGCTATAAAAGCAAAAAGCTTAGCAACCATGGCGACAGGTGCTCCTACAGGAAACTTAAATGGATTGGCATTAGCAGTTCCCGTAAATGGTTCAATATCTTCAAGATTTGGATCTAGAGGTGGTTCAAGATCATCTGCACATACAGGACTTGACATATCAACTTCTTCAGGAACAGGAATTAGACCAGTTGCTGCAGGAACAGTAATTTATGCTGGATACAGAGGATCATATGGTAATTTACTAATCATAGACCACGGAAATGGTGTTCAATCTTACTATGCTCACTGTAGTGCATTATATGTATCTACAGGACAACAAGTAGGTGCGGATTCAACAATAGCAGCTGTAGGTTCAACTGGTAACTCAACAGGACCACACTTACACTTAGAAATAAGAATAAATGGAAATCCTGTAAATCCACAAAATTATATATATTAAAAATTAACCGCTATCATTTAGGTAGCGGTTTTTTCTTTAAGAGTTTATCATTTGTGTAACATTAATCAATTTTGTTGACAAAAAATTTAATTTAATATAATAATATTTTAAAGTTATATAATTATGCTAAGGAGAAAATAAAATGGAAAATAATGAAAATGTAAGTACAAAAAATAGATTTACAACATTAATGTTATGTTGGTTTTTAGGATTTTTAGGCGTACATCGTTTATATGCAGGAAAAATTGGTTCAGGATTTTTAATGGCTTATGGAACTTTAGTAACAATATTATTATTGTTAGTTAATGTTCCAATAGGATTAATGAGCTTAATTGCAATGATTGGATTAATTGCTAACGATTTTGTAGTTATAGCATTTGGACAATTTTCAGATTGTTATGGAAAATGCATTTGTGATGATACAATTAGATCATAGAAAAATATAGCAGATTTTAATCTGCTTATTTTTTTAAAAAATTATAAAGTATTGACAAATTATAAAGATATTTTCAAAAAATCGCTGTAATGGCGATTTTTTTCTTGTCTTTTTATCGATTTCAGTATATAATAGACCATTATATGAAGGGAGTGAAGCATATGGCTATCAGTAAAGAAGAAGTAATTCATATTGCAAAACTTGCATGTTTGAATCTTTCTGAAAAAGAAGTTGAAGGATATACAAAAGATATGCAAGAAATTTTAGAATTTGCCAATATGATAAATGAGGTTAACACAGAAGGACTTAATGAAACAATTGCAGCAAATGAAAAATGCAATGTATTAAGAAAAGACGAGGTTCGAAACTTCGCAAATAGAGAGCTATTATTACAGAATGCTCCAAGTCAAGATGAAGGAATGTTTAGAATACCAAAAGTATTAAATTAGTTTTCAAAATACTTTTTGAATATTTATACAAAAGAAGTAACAAATATAAAAATAAATGGAGAAAACTATGAATATAGGTATAGATATAGATGATACTATTTCAAACACTTTTGAAACTTTCCTGCCATATATGCAAAAGTTTGTATGTCAAGATTTAAATAGAAAATTAGATTTAAACTTGTCAAGTAGAACAGATTATTACAATATAATGGAAAAATATAATTTATCTGAAGATGAAGCAAGAACATTTTGGGTAAATTATTATGTACAAATATTAGAAAATGTAAGACCAAGAGAATCTGCAGTAGAAGTAATAAATTCTTTAAAAGAAAAAGGAAATAAAATAATTTTAATAACAGCAAGATTTGATGATGGAATAGTAAATGTAAAAGCTATTACTGAAAAATGGCTTGAAGTAAATAAAATTAATTATGATAAATTGATTATAAATTCTCATAACAAATTAGAAACAGCAAAAGAAGAAAAAATAGATATTTTTATAGACGATAGTATTAGAAATTGTGAAATGGTGTCAAGTGGAAATATAAAATCTTATATGTTTTCAACACAAAACAACAATTACTATGAAAATGAGAATATTGAAAAAGTTATTTCTTGGAATGAACTTTATGAGAAAATTAAGGAGGTAATTTAGTTTGGAACTTTATGAATATACAGTGCATGAGCTTGTAGAAAAGCTTGAAAAAGGCGAAGTGACTTCAGAAGAAATTACAAGAAGTTATTTTGATAGAATAAAAGAAATCGAACCCAAAGTTAAAGCTTATGTTTCTACTCTAGAAGATGAAGCAATAGCTAAAGCTAAAAAAGTAGATGAAGATAGAAAAGCAGGAAAACCAGTTTCAAAATTTGCTGGTATTCCAATAGGAATAAAAGATAATATGTGCATTACAGGAACAAAAACAACATGTAGTTCTAAAATGCTTGAAAATTTTGTTGCTCCATATGATGCAACAGTAATTGAAAAATTAAACAAAGAAGATTTAGTGTATCTGGGAAAATTAAACATGGATGAATTTGCAATGGGAGGTTCAACAGAACATTCTGCATTTTTCCCAACACATAATCCGTGGGATTTAGATAGAGTACCAGGTGGAAGTTCTGGAGGAAGCGCAGCTGCAGTTGCAGCTGATATTGCTCCATGGGCTTTAGGAAGTGACACAGGAGGAAGTATTCGTCAACCGGCATCACTTTGTGGTATTGTAGGATTAAAACCAACTTATGGATTAGTTTCTAGATTCGGATTAGTTGCATTTGCATCATCTTTAGATCAAATTGGCCCTTTAACAAAAGACGTTACAGACTCTGCAATGCTTTTAAATTTAATTGCAGGACATGACGAAAAAGATTCAACATCAGTAGATGTAGGAGAAAAAGATTATACTAAGGCATTAGTAAATAATGTAAAAGGAATGAGAATTGGTCTTCCAAAAGAATATCTTGGAGAAGGTATTAATGAAGAAGTAAGAAATGCAATTTTATCAGTAGCTAAAAAATATGAAGAAATGGGAGCTATTGTTGAAGATTGTTCATTTGAAGTTGGGCAATATGCAACATCAGTTTACTATATAATTGCTTGTGCAGAAGCAAGCTCAAACCTTGGAAGATTTGATGGAATACGTTATGGATATAGAACAGAAAACTTTGAAAATTTAAAAGATATTTATAAAAATTCTAGAAGTGAAGGATTTGGACCAGAAGTAAAAAGAAGAATTATGCTTGGTACTTATGTTCTTTCTTCGGGATATTATGATGCTTATTATAAAAAAGCACAAAAAGTTAGAACTGTTATAACAAATGCTTATAATGAATTGTTTGGAAAATATGATTTGTTATTAACTCCAACATCACCAACTACAGCATTTAAAATTGGTGAAAAATCAAGCAATCCTTTAGAAATGTATTTAGCAGATATTTGTACAGTTCCAGTAAACATTGGTGGATTACCAGGAATCAATGTTCCATGCAGTTTAGATAGTAAAGGAATGCCAATTGGATTCCAATTAGTTGGAAAACCATTTAGTGAAGAAACACTTTTAAGAGCTGCTTATAGCTATGAACAAAATACAAACTTTAGAGAAAACAAACCAACATTTAAAGGAGGGAATAGCTAATGGCAAGAGAAGATTATGAAATAGTAATAGGACTAGAAGTTCACTGTGAACTTTCTACAAAAACAAAAATATTCTGTTCATGTTCAACAGAATTTGGTGGAGAACCAAATACACATTGTTGTCCAATTTGTATGGCAATGCCTGGAACTTTACCTGTTTTAAATGAAAAAGTTGTTGAATATGCAGTTAAAGCTGGACTAGCTACAAATTGTAGTATAGAAAAAAATAGTAAAAATGATAGAAAAAATTATTTTTATCCAGACAATCCAAAATCATACCAAATCTCTCAATTCGATAAACCACTTTGCTATGATGGTCATGTAACTATCGAGACAGAAGATGGTGAAAAAGAAATTAGAATTGAAAGAATTCATATTGAAGAGGATGCTGGAAAATTAAATCATGATGAATATGGAAGAGGAAGCTTTGTTGATTTAAATAGAGCTGGAGTTCCACTAATCGAAGTTGTATCTAAACCAGATATGAGAAGTGCAAAAGAAGTTGAAAGCTATATGAGAAAATTAAAATCAATTTTTGAATATATTGAAGTTTCTGACTGTAAAATGCAAGAAGGTTCTTTAAGAGCTGACGTAAACGTATCTGTAAGAAAGAAAGGTACTACTGAGTTTGGAACAAGAACAGAGATGAAAAACATGAACTCTTTCAGAAGTATTGTAAGAGCAATTGATTATGAAGCTGACAGACAAATTGAACTAATCGAAGCTGGAGAAAAAGTTGTTCAAGAAACTTTAAGATGGGATGATGTATCTGGAAGAACATTTTCTATGAGAGATAAAGAAGATGCTCAAGACTATAGATATTTCCCAGAACCAGATTTAGTTGCTTTAAAAGTATCTGATGAATATGTTGAAAATATTAGAAAATCTTTACCTGAACTTCCAGAAAGTAGAAGAAAAAGATATATTGAAGAATATGAATTAACAGAAAAAGCTGCTAACTTCGTAACTGCTTCAAAATACTATTCAATTTTATTTGAAGACGCAATTAAAGTTTGCAACAATCCAAAAGCTGTTGGAAACTTAATCATGTCTGATATTGCTAGAATTTTAAATGAAAGAGAAGAAGAACCAGAAGATTTAAAATTCGGTGGACCAGAACTTGGAGAATTAGTTGTTTTAATTGAAAAAGGAACAATTAGTTCAGCAATAGCAAAAAAAGTTTTAGAAGAATTATTTAATGAAGTAAAAATGCCAAGTAAAATAATTGAAGAAAAAGGTTGGGTACAAATTTCTGACGAGGGTGCAATTAAAGAAGTTGTATTAAAAGTATTAGAAAATAACGCACAATCTGTTGCGGATTTTAAAGCTGGTAAAGATAAAGCATTAGGATTCTTAGTTGGTCAAGCAATGAAAGAAACTAGAGGAAAAGCAAATCCTCAAATGTTAAATAAAATGTTTTTAGATGAACTTAATAAATAGTAAATAAAAATAAGAAAAAGGAAATCCACAAATTGATAAAGATCTGTGGATTTTTTTGTTTAAATATGATAATATTTTTAAGTAATTATAAAAAATATTAAGGAGACTTTATGGATAAATCAAAAGTATATTTTACAGACTTTAGAGCAAAACCAGGACTTAATTTGCTACAAAAATTACAAAGATTAATGAAGCAAGCAGGTATTGAAAATATTGATTTTAATAATAAATATGTTGCAATAAAACTTCATTTTGGAGAACCAGGGAACTTATCTTTTTTAAGACCTAATTATGCAAAAGCAGTAGCTGATGTTGTTAAAGAATTAGGTGGAAAACCATTTTTAACAGATTGCAATACTTTATATGTAGGTGGAAGAAAAAATGCTATAGATCACATTGATAGTGCTTATTTAAATGGATTTACACCATTTTCAACTGGATGTCATGTAATAATTGGTGATGGTTTAAAAGGAACAGATGAAGCATATGTTGATATTGATGGAGAATATGTAAAAACAGCAAAAATTGGTAGAGCAATAATGGATGCTGATGTGATAATTTCATTGAATCATTTTAAAGGACATGAACTTGCAGGATTTGGTGGAGCAATTAAAAATATTGGAATGGGTTGTGGTTCAAGAGCTGGAAAAATGGAAATGCATAGCAATGGAAAACCTAATGTGATAGAAACAAAATGTAAGAAATGTAAACAATGCCAAAAAATATGTGCGCATGCTGCTATTTTTTATGATGAAAATGGAATTGCTCATATTGATCATACAAAATGTGTTGGATGTGGTAGATGCATTGGAATTTGTAATTTTGATGCAGTAAAATCAGCAAGTGATGCAAATGGAGATGTATTAAATAAGAAAATGGCTGAATATGCATTAGCTGTTGTAAAAGATAGACCACAATTCCATATTAGTTTAATTTGTGATGTGTCTCCAAACTGTGACTGTCATGCTGAAAATGACGCACCAATAGTTCCAAATATTGGAATGCTTGCATCTTTTGATATGGTTGCTTTAGATAAAGCATGTGCAGATTTAGTAAATAAACAAACAGCTTTTGAAAATAGCAAGCTAGGAGAAAATTTAAAGAAATTTGATAAATCATATTTAGAAACATTAAGAGCAGATAATTTCTCTATAAATCATCCAATAACAGATTGGAGAACTCAAATTTCTTATGCAGAAAAAATTGGACTTGGAGCAGCAGAATATGAATTAGTAGAAATTAAATAAATAACATAAAACAAACTCTTTTCATATTATATATTGATTAATAAAAATCAATATAATGAAAGGAGTTTTTTATGGCAAAAATTCTTGTATATAATAATAACGCAAATAGAATGGAAACATATTTTAGAGGCGAAAATCAAGCGATGCCTTATAACTCAAATAGAACTTTAACGGTTGGCGAGTTTAGAGGGTCAAGCAATTCTGGACTTTTATGGACAGATAGAAGAGCAATGGAAGCTTGGAACAGTTTTAGATATATTTATGGAAGACCAATTTTTGTTGGTTTTGCATTCAAAAGACCTTGGGAAGGAGGACATAGTAATCTTTCACAACATTATGCAGGACTTGCTTTTGATGTTGGCCAAAATTTAAATGAAACTGAAAGAAATCAAATGAGAAATTTAGCTGTAAATTCTGGAATTTGGAATTATGTGGAACCAGCAAGTCTTACTCCTAGATGGGTGCACTTTGATGAAAGACAAGTGGCGTTTGGATATCCTTTAGTTAGACAAGGAAGTAGAGGAGTTTATGTTTGCATATTACAAGATGGATTAACAACTTTAGGATATAATACAGGAGGTTTAGATGGTGTATTTGGTCCGAGAACAAGAGAAGCTGTTTTAGAGTTTCAAAGAAAAAATAATTTAACTCAAGATGGATTAGTTGGAACTAATACTTGGAATAGTTTACAAAGCCAAGTAGTAGGAAGAGGTGCTACAAGTACAACTGTTTTACCAACAAATAGTTAGGATAAAAACGAAAAATAATAAAATATATAAATACTTTGGTGCTAGATAATTAGCACTAAAGTGTTTTAAAAATTGATAAAACCTTAAGTAAGTGTTATAATATTAAGTATGGAGGGATAAATATGGAATTGAGTTTTAAATCAGAGGATAGTATACAAGCTGCAAAAAGATTAGTTGTAAAATCAAAAGGTGTTGGAAAAGCTGAAAAATTACATTCTCTACCAGAAGCTTTTATGTTATTAATAAATGGAGTAGGAAAAGAAAATCTTGATAATTTATGTCAAGAATTGACAAAATATTATCCTGAATTATCTGAAGAAGAATGTTATAGATTAACTCAAGGGGATGGTCAAATATTTAAAAATAATCCTAGTATTGTATCAAGTATAATATTTAATTGTGCAAATAATTGCTTGTCACAAGGAAAACATATTGGAACTAATACAACTCCTGATGGAAAAATAAATACAAGTAGCTGGATTAGCCATTCAATATATGAAGCACAAGCTGCAGGAAAATTAGCACAAATGATGGGATTAGAAAAAGAAAGAGCAATGACTTTAGCGATATTACATGATTTTGGTAGAAAAAAGATACATACATTTGAGCATGTAACACAAGGATTTGATGATTTAGTAAAACTTGGATGGGAAGATGAAGCAGCTGCAACATTAACACATTCGTTTATAAATGGTGGAAGATGTGCAAACTGCGATCCTGCAGAAGAAGGGTTTTATATAGATGAAAATGGTAGTCCAAGATGGGAAAGTGAAGAATATAAAGATGATGTTGCAAAATTCTTAGAACTATATTCTTATGATGGTTATGATGATATATTAAATATTGCAGATTTAATGGCTACAGATAGCGGAATAGTATCTCCAGCAGAAAGAGTTGCTGACATAGCAACAAGAAAGAAACCAGATCCTAAAAACAGAAATTATTTTCTATGTGAGTTTATAAATAAAATGAATGAAATGCTTTTAAAGACTGGAAAAATCGCAGAATTTCAAGAAATTGATGCAAGATTAGGTGATGATAGAATAAAAGAATTGTTTGAAGAAACATCTAGTAAATTTTTTGAAGTGTATAGAGAAAAAGCAAATATTAAAGAATAAAAAGTAAATATAAAAGATTGAAGATAAAGGTTAATTTTAAGTTAGCCTTTATTTTTTTATAAATTATATTGACACAGACAAATGTATGTGTGATAATATAAACAGACAATTGTCGTATAGGAGGTGTTGTATGGAAGAAATTTTAAAAAGCTTACCAGATTCAGAATTGAAAGTAATGATGATAATATGGGATAACGGAGGAAAAATGTCAACAGGAGAAGTATTATCAGAATTAAAAGATGAAGTTGACTGGAAGCTATCTACTTTACAAGTAATTTTAACAAGACTAACAGAAAAAGGATTTTTAGAAAATGAGAAAATAGGAAGAAATAATTATTATTTTCCTAAAGTAGAATTTTCTAAATATAGCAGACATGAAACTCAAAACTTTGTTAAAAAAATGTACAATAATTCAACTAAAAAGCTTATAGCATCTTTAATTGAAGGTGATGATATGCTTACAGATGAAGATATTGAAGAAATAAGAAAAATGTTAAATAGGAGCTAAAAATAAATGATAGAAAAAGTTTTTTATAATGTGTTTATTTTTGGAACAATTATAAGTATTTGCATTTCCCCATTGCTAATATTTTTATACAAAAATAAATATAAGTATAAATTAAAAAACATTTATAAAATATTTGCTATTATTTTACTATTGCTAATTTTGCCAATAAATAATATGGATTTTTCTAATATAAAAGAGATGTTTAAAAAGCAAGAAACAAATATCTTTGAAGAAAGTTTTATTGAACCCATAGAAACAGAAATAATATTAGAAACGGCAACAACAGTAATTGAAGTAAATGATAGTATAAATATAAAAAATAATAATTTATCAAATTTTGCACAGAATGTGCCATATTTGTGGATTTCTATAAGTATAATTTTTCTGTTTTATAATTTATTTTCATATTGGATTTATATTTATAAAAGTAAGAAAAGTTGTATAGAAATAAAAGTTCCAGAAATAGAAGAAATAATAAATAAAATTTGTAAAGAAAAGAAAGTAAAAAATATATCATACGCATTTTCGAAAAGTATTACAACACCAATGGTAGTTGGGATATTTAAGAAAAGAATTTTACTTCCAGAAAATATATCAGAAACTGAAGATTATGAAATGATTTTGATGCATGAAATTGTTCATATAAAAAATAAAGATATTGAATGTAAATTTATATTACTTTTGATTAATTCGATTTATTGGTTTAATCCAGTAATTTATAAATTTATAGATCAAGTTGAGGAAGTATTAGAATTAAAATGTGATGAGATTGTTCTAGAAAATAGGTCACAAGTTTATAAAATTAAATATGCTCAAGTACTTTTAAATCAAATTGAAGAAAATAGAAAATTAAAATATAGATTTTCTTTAAGTTTTGCAAATAAAAGGAGGAACATAATGAAAAGATTTTCTAATATAGTAGACAAAAATAAAAAGAAAAATATGATAGGAATATCATGTATAACAGCAAGTGCTATAATAATAAGTTCAGCGATTATTTTTTCTTTTCCAAGTATTAACTTTGCTTCAATTCAAGAAGATATGTTTAATAATGAAATAGCAAACAATTCAATTATTGAAGAAAAAGTTGTTGAAGAGGAAAATGCTATAAGTGAAAATACAGTAGCAGAAAATGTTGTTGATAATAGTGTACTTGTTGAAGACAAGACTGAAAATGAAGTTACGAATACAGAAGATATAGAAGTTACTGAAACAAAAGAGACTAAATTAACATATGCAGTTACTAATGAAGATACAGGAGAAACAACTGTTGTAAAAGGCGAAGATGGTCAAGCAGAAGAAAATTCTGAACCTATAACAGAAGAGGTGCTTGAAAATGAAGAAAAAGAAAGTGCTGATGTGAAGCCAGAAACCTTTCCTGAATTGATATTTCCAGTAGGTGATGTAAATGATATTGTTGCAGGATTCTTTGGATATGATAATCATGCAGGTATAGATTTTAAAGCAGAAGAGGGAACAGAAATCAAAGCGGCTGCTTCAGGAACAGTAGTATATTCTGCCTATAAAGGTTCTTATGGTAATCTGGTAGTAATAGACCATGGAAATGGTACTCAAACATATTATGCTCATTGCAGTGAATTGTATATATCTATAGGGCAAACAATTAACCAAGGAGATGTAATTGCGACAGTTGGAGCAACAGGAAATACAACAGGACAATGTTTACATTTTGAGTTAAGGATAAATGGAAATCCTGTAAATCCTCTACCATATATAAAAAAATAATTGAAATTAGTTGCTAGCCGTGCTATAATCTCTCTATCACTCAAAAAGGAGGGAACTCTATGAGCGTAGCTCGTGGATTTTTGAGGCTGGCAAAACGGTATGAGAGACGAATGGAGTATTGCCATGAAGAAATGGTGAAAAACAAAGAAACTCATATCACTCAACTGAGGGAAGTCATGAAATGTGTAGAACGGTCGCTTGACATTACGTACGGAGAGCTTGAATGCTGGGCTGACTCTATTGAATCTGTGTACGCTGTTGACGAGTTTAATAATATCTTTGAAAGAATCGAACTTGTATTTTTGAAATGGTATGTTAATACGAGGTACAGCAGAACTCTAAAAGAGGCAGAAGTAACAGAAGAAGCAAAAAAAAGATTGAAGTCCGTGCTTAACAAGCTTGAAGTACTGAATGCTTTCAGATGAATCTGATCTATGCAAAAATTGGAATTCCAAAAACAAAGGTCACAGTTTAGAAATAAGCTGTGACTTTTTGTTTTTGTCATAGAATAAAAAAAGTTTAATCGAATATATATTATAGATAAAATTTTTAAAATTTTCTTGAAAAAATTTAAAAAAAATATTGCCAAATGAAAAAAAATATTTTATAATGATTTTGAAATTAGGAATAATTCCTAATTTTGATAGGAGATTTTTATGAAAAATTATTCAAGACAAAGGGAAGAAATAATCAAAGTAATTAAAGACTCTTATAATCATCCAACAGCAGAAGAAGTTTACATGACAGTAAAAGCTAAAGATCCAGCTGTAAGCAGAAGTACCGTTTATAGAAATTTAGGTTTATTAGTTGAAAGTGGTATGTTAAAACAAATTTCTATGAAAGTTGGACCAGATAGATATGATTATATGAGAAAGCCTCATAATCATGCTATGTGCACGAAGTGCGGAAATGTATTTGACTTTGAATATAGTTTTGAATATGAGATTTTAAGTAAAATAGTAAAAGAGCAAACAGGTGTAGAAATCTCTACTGATGGAATCGCGCTTGAAGGAATATGCGATTTGTGCAAAAATTAATTTTTAGGAGGAATGAAAAATGCCAGAGTTAAAAGGAACAAAAACAGAGAAAAATTTAATGGAAGCTTTTGCAGGAGAATCACAAGCTAGAAATAAATATACTTATTTTGCTAGCAAAGCTAAAAAAGAAGGATATGAACAAATAGCAGCTATTTTCCAAGAAACAGCTGACAATGAAAAAGAACATGCTAAATTATGGTTTAAATTATTACATGGTGGAGAAGTTCCAACAACAGCAGAAAACTTATTAGCTGCTGCAGAAGGAGAAAACTTCGAATGGACAGATATGTATGATAGAATGGCAAAAGAAGCTAAAGAAGAAGGATTCGATAGAATAGCTTATCTTTTTGAGGCTGTTGGAAAAATAGAAAAAGAACATGAAGAAAGATATAGAAAATTATTAGCAAATGTTGATGGAGATTTAGTATTCTCAAGAGATGGAGATGCTATTTGGAAATGTAGAAATTGCGGACATATTGTTATTGGAAAAAGAGCTCCTGAACTATGCCCAGTTTGCGAACATCCAAAATCATTCTTTGAAATTAAAGCTGAAAATTATTAATAATAAATTTAAAGAGCAAGTGTTATACTTGCTCTTTTTGTTATTCGCATTTTAAATATTTTTCAAAAAATATTCCATACATAATAGAAAATACACCCATAAGTAATCCGGTTCTAAAAATGATTATGCTTGCTTCTAATAGATAAATAGAAACAAAATATGTATTAAATATCCAAAGCATTATAGTTCCAATGCTAGAAATAATAAAAGAAATTAGCAAATGTATATTTACTAATTTTTTTACTTTTTTATTTTTTAAAATTAAATTATCAAATAAGTCATAAATAGCATCCATAAAATCAGTCTCCTTAATTTATACTAATTTTATAGTATCACTTTTAAATTTATAAAACAATTGAAAAAAATGGCAAAAAAAATAATCGTAGATTCTACGATTATTTTACTGTATTTAATTTTTTTGCTAAACTTGATTTTTTTCTAGAAGCTGTATTAGCTTTGATTACACCTTTTGTGCAAGCTTGGTCTACTTTTTTTACTGCTTCTTTGAAAGCTACTTCTGCTTTTGATTTATCTCCTTCTGCTACAGCAGCTTCGAATGTTTTAACAGCTGTTTTGTAAGCAGATTTTACCATATTATTTTGTAATGTTTTTTTCTCGATTACGCTAACTCTTTTGATAGCTGATTTAATGTTTGGCATCTTGTTTTGCACCTCCTCTTAGTTCATAAAGTAAATTTTACTTCAAACATTTTAACATGATTGATTTTAAAAATCAAGTATTTTATTTAAAAAAGTCAATTATTAATAGAAAAACCAAGTTTTTTCTAACAATTTCACACAAAATTCACAATACATGGATAGAATAATCTTGTATTATTAGAATTTCTGTGATATATTATCTGCAAAATGTAAAATTGTAATAATACTGTCTAAAAATAAACTTGCAAAATAGTAAGTAAAAGCAAAGGAGGAAGTTTATGATAGCTTTAGGCGCAGACCATGGCGGTTATAAATTAAAAGAAGAAATCAAAAAATATTTGGATGAAATCGGAATTAAATATAAAGATTTTGGAACAAATAGTGAAGAAAGATGTGATTATCCAGAATTTGCAGAAAAAGTTGCAAAAGCAGTACAAACAAAAGAATGTGAAAAAGGTATTCTAGTTTGTGGAACTGGTTTTGGAGTTAGTATTGTTGCAAACAAATTTAAAGGTATTAGATGTGCTTCTTGTTGGAATGAAGAAGTTGCAAAACTTCTAAAAGGTCATAACAATGCAAATGTAATTGCACTTCCAGGAAGATTTATAAATGTATCTCAAGCAATTGTTATATTAAGAGCTTGGATTGCTAGTGAATTTATGGAAGGAAGACACTCAGAAAGATTACAAATGATTGAAAATATAGAAAACGAAAATATGAAATAGAGGGGTCTTTTATTATGTGGGGAGATATAGCGATAGCCTTTTTAATAGCTTTTTTAACAGCTTTTATGGCAACGCCACATACAATAAAACTAGCAAAAAAAATTGGAGCAGTTGATACACCTAAAGATGCAAGAAGAATAAACAAAATAACAATGCCAAGACTTGGTGGACTAGCAGTACTTGCTGGATTCTTTATATCAATAGCATATCTACTAGTTACTATGACACTTGAAAATAAAATCAATTTAACTCAAGAAGGATATGTAACAAAGTTATTAGGATTTGGATTAGGTGCTATAATTTTAGGAGTTGTTTGTTTTATAGATGACGTAAAAGGAGTGCCAGCATTAATAAAACTTGCTGCACAGACACTTGCTGCGTTAGTAGTAATGAAATTTGGAATAAGAATTGATAACTTAGATATTCCATTTATAAATGTAAATACTTTTGGAGCATGGTTTTATCCAGTACTTACAATATTTTGGATTGTTGGTATCACAAATGCAATGAATTTAATTGATGGATTAGATGGACTAGCAACAGGAATTTCTTTAATTTCTTGTTTGTCACTTCTTATAATCTTTTCTTTAAATAGCTCACCGATAATATCAATAGTATTAATAACTGCTTTAGGTGGAGCTTTATGTGGATTTTTACCATATAATTTTAATCCAGCAAAAACATTTATTGGAGATACAGGTTCTAACTTTTTAGGATATTGTTTATCAATAATATCAATTTTAGGAATAGCAAAAACATATACGGCAATAGTAATTGTTGCACCACTTTTAGTTTTAGCATTACCTATATTTGATACATTATCTTCAATTGTTAGAAGAGTGATTCATGGAAAATCTTTAAAAGCAATAATAAAACCAGATGCCGAGCACTTACATCATAAAATGTTAAAAAAAGGATTTACTCAAAAACAAGCTGTATTAATAATGTATGGAATTAGTGCTATATTTGGAATGTTTGCAATTATACTTATGGATAGTGGTATTTGGAAAGCGTTATCTTTTGCAATAATAATAGTACTTATAATTGCAGCTGGATATAAAGAGTTTTTCAAACAAAGATTATTAGCAGATTTTGGAAATGAACATCATGATACAACAGGAGATACAGCTGAAGTTGAAATTATAACAGATAAAATTATAGCAGAAGCAGAAGAAGAAGAAGAATCTCCAAAAATAAGAAGAATTAAATAAATTTATAAAGCCTAATTGAAATTTTTGGTTTCAATTAGGTTTTTTTTGTAGAATATTGCAAAATTTAATAAAATATTGTATTATTTAAGTGTATTATTAATGAAAGGCATTAAAATTATGAGAATTGACGTTAAGAAAAACATTCAAGTTAATATAATGATTTTTACTAGCAATGAAAAATCTGATTCCATAGTCAACCAAACTATGGTTAATTTTGATGCAAAAAATACATAAAGAGGTTAATAAAAGTAAAAGATATAAAAAAGTTAAAAAACAAAATCTAATTAACCTAAAAAAATTAGATTTTGTTTTTTTTATTGCGAAAAAAGGAGAAAATTATGAAAAAAATTGGAATTTGTACATTATATTTTGCTAATAATTATGGAGCAGTTCTTCAAGCATTTGCTTTACAAGAAGTGTTAAAAAAGATGGGACATGATGTTGAATTTATTAAAGTAAGAGATATTCAAATTAATATGGAACAGCCAAATGCGGATTTATTTGAAGAATCTAGAAAATATATAAATTTAAATAAAGAAGTTTTTGATATAGATAAAGATAAATATGATGCAATAATAATTGGTAGTGACGAAGTATGGAATATAAATAATGGTACTTTTGAACATTTTGAAGAATATTTTGGAAAGAATTTAAAAGCAGAAAAGATTGTATCATATGCTCCAAGTGCGAATGGTGTAACAGAGGAACAATTAAAAGAATTTTACGGAGATAATGTAAAGTTTGAAGAATTTACTTATATTTCTGCAAGAGATGAAGTTACTCAAAAATTAGTAAAAGATATTTCTGGAAGAGATGCACTGCTTGTGCTTGATCCAACATTGTTAGTATCTGATTTTTCTAAATATGCAAGTAATCCATTTCCAGATTTAAAAGATTATATAATTTTGTATGCATATAAATTTTCTGATGAAGAAAAAGAGAAGATAATAAAATTTGCAAAAGATAATAACAAAAAAATATATTCTCTAGCTTATAAATTTGACTGGGCAGAAACATTATATACAGATATTTTTGGATTCTTAGGAGTTATAAAAAATGCAGATTATATGATGACAAATACATTCCATGGAACATTATTTGCACTTATTCTAGAAAAAGAATTTGCAGTATTCAGCAATAAAAATTCAAAAGTTGAAGATATTATAAATAAATTCCAATTTAAAGAAAGAGATGGAATTAATGTAGAAGATTTAAATGAAATTTTCGATAGTAATGTTGATTATGAAAAAATTAATAGATTAAAATTAGAGCATAGAAAAAAATCTTTAAACTATTTAGAAAATGTAATAAATAACTAAAATACATTATGCCAATGATTATTTAAATATGAGAAGAAAACCAAAATGAAAGTGAGAATGCAATGTATTTAGAAAATAGCAATAAATATTTATGCAGTGGATGTACAGCGTGTCAAGCGATTTGCCCAGTAGATGCGATTGAAATGATAAAAGACGAGGAAGGATTTAAATATCCAAGAATTAATAAGGAAAAATGTATAGACTGCAATGTTTGTATTAATGTATGTCCAAATGTGAAAAAAAGCAGTGAAAATAATATGATTGAAGCATATGGAGCTAAACTAAAAGATTTAGAAAGTAGAATGACAAGTCGTTCCGGTGGAGCTTTTATTGCATTATCTGATTATATATTAAATCAAGATGGAATTATTTATGGTTCTAAACTAAATGATAATTTTTCAGTATCACATTCTAGAGCTGAGACAAAAGAAGAAAGAGATTTATTTAAAGGATCTAAATATGTGCAAAGTGATATGGAAAACATTATTAATTCTGTTAAAGAAGATTTAAATGCAGGAAAAAAAGTACTATTTAGCGGAACACCCTGTCAAGTTGCTGGACTTTTAGCTGCTATTCCAAACAAAGAGCAAAATAATTTATTTACAATAGATATTCTTTGCCATGGTGTACCAAGCAATGTGGTATATGAAGATTTCTTAAAATATATTGAAGAAAAAGAAAATAAAAAAATAAAAGAATTTATATTTAGAGATAAAAGTTTTGGCTGGAGTACACATTTTGAAACATGTATTTTTGAAGATGGAACTAAACTTACAACAGGAATATTTAAAGACTTATTTTATAGTCATAACATTTTAAGACCATCTTGTTTTAAATGTAATTATGCAAATATAAATAGACCAGCAGATATATCAATTGCAGACTTTTGGGGAGTAGATAAAATAAATCCAGAATTTTATGATGAGAAAGGAATATCTCTTGCTATAATTAATACTGAAAAAGGAAAAGAGATATTTGAAAAAGTAAAACAAGATATGGATGTAATAGATTGCATGCTAGAAGACTGTATAAAATATTCAGCTATGTTAAACGCTCCAAGCATTGAGCCGGTAACAAGAGAAAAATTTTGGGAAGAGTATAAAAATAAAAGTTTTGAAGATATAATTAGAAAATATACAAAATATAAAGGTTAATAAAATCTTAATGATATAAAAAAAGAGAAAAAAAGAGAAAATGCTGTGCACACTTTAGCATAGCATTAGTATTTTAATGTGGCGATTGTAAAAGAAAATAAATAGTCTAAAATGTCAAGAATATGGGCGATAGTTGTTTGACAATTTACATAAATTTATAGTATAATATAGGCTGAGGTTGAATTTTTATGTATTATAATTGGGAAGATAAAACTAATACAGAAGAATTAAAGATAGTATGTAACTTAATAAGAAACGGTGAACTTGTTGTTTTTCCAACGGAGACTGTATATGGAATTGGTGCTAATGCCTTAGATGAAAATGCAGTAGGGAAAATATTTATTGCAAAAGGTAGACCTTCCGATAATCCATTAATAGTTCATATTGCAGATAGAACTAAAATAAATGAGATTGCAGAAGATATTACTGAAATGGAACAAATATTAATAGATGCATTTATGCCAGGACCATTTACAATAATATTAAAAAGAAGACCAGAAGTTCCAGATATTGTTACTGCAGGATTAGATACTGTTGCAGTAAGAATGCCAGATAATATAATTGCAAGAGGAATTATTCAATTTTCTGGGGTGCCAATAGCAGCACCAAGTGCAAATATTTCTGGAAAGCCAAGTGGGACAAGTGTAGAAGATATTAGAGCTGAACTAGAAGGAAAAGTATCTGCTATTGTAGATGGCGGGGAAACTGAAATCGGATTAGAATCTACAGTTGTTAAAGTTGTAGACGAAGTTCCTGTAATATTAAGACCTGGAAAAATTACTCCAGAAGATATTGAAAAAGTTGCAGGAAAAGTAATTATAGATAATAAAGTTTTTGAAAAAGTAGTTGAAAATGAAGAGGTAGAAAGTCCAGGAATGAAATATAAACACTATGCACCAGAGACTAAATGTACATTAGTAAATTATGAAAATGATTTAGATCAAATTTTTTATTTGAAAAAGAAAATAAAAGAAGTTTCAGAAGATGTAGTAGTTATTGGATTTTCTGAACATAAAGAAAAATTATATTTACCAGAAGAAAAATTTATTGAAATAGGATCAAAAAATGATTTAGAAAAATATGCAAGAGAGATTTATTCTGCTTTAAGAAAAGCAGATAAATTAAATCCAAAACTTATACTTATTGAAGGAGTAAAAAGAGAGGGTATAGGAATTGCTATTATGAACAGATTATTAAGAGCTGCAAGTTATGATGTTTTAGAAGATAAGAAAATCTAGCTCAAAATCTGTTTAGGATTAGAGGAGTATATATGAAGAAAGAAATTAATTTTGGAATTGGGTTTATTACAGGTAGACCTAATGTTTGTAGAATTATAAATTCATATTATAAACATTTAGTAGAGCAAGTACAAGATATGGATGTAAAAGTAAATTTTACAGTATTTATCTTGTTTGATTTAGGGTATCAATTTACTACTAGAACAGACTTTTACGGTATTTTACCAGATGTTTATAAATATATGAGAATTAAATATATAACACCAGAAGAAATCGATGAAGAAAAGAAAATCCTTATGTCAAAATATGGATTAACAAAAGGTGAAGCTGATTTATTCATTGGTAAAGGTTATGCTAAAGCAAGAAATATGATTCTTTATACTGCTTTAAGAAAGAAAATGGACTATTTATTATTCTGGGATGATGACGAATATCCTTTAGCAAACATCAAAGATGAAGGCGATAGTGAAATTAATTGGCAAAAACAACAAACAATTAAACATCACATTTTAAATATAAAAAATGCAGATATTACTTGTGGTGACAGATGCGGAATAATGAATCCAGTACCTTATATAGAATATAATGAAACTTTACAAGAAGAAGAGTACAAAGCCTTTATTGAAGGTATTTCAAATGAAGTTATAACTTGGGATTATGTTTCAAAAACAAGAAAGAAAAATGGATTTTTAAAATACGCAAGTTCAGATATTGCATCTGGAACAAAGAAACCAGAAGTAATAAGTAAAGAAGGCGAAGCACCTGTAATGTATGGTTCAAATCTATGTTTGAATTTAAATCACATAGATAAAATTCCAGCATTTTATAATCCACCAGGAGCAAGAGGTGAAGATACATTTTTTGCTTGTGCTACAGTAGGTAAAAAGACTAAAGTTTTATCTATTCCAGTATATCATTTTCATGATGGATTCTTGAAATTTACTGGACTTATGAAAGAAAAATATCCAAAACAAAATTTAAAGATTTCTTTAGAAGATAATGGAATTGAACAAAGATTTTATAAAGCAGCGTTAGGATGGATAAAATACAAACCCTTGTATTTCTATATAAATGAAAGAGAAAATTATAGAGAAATAATGGACACAGCAATTAAAAACTTAGAAAAAGGTGTAGAAAGTGTTAGTAAACAATTTGAAACTTGTGATTTTGAATGCTTTGTTCCAGAACTTCAAGATTATGATAAAAATGTAAAAAAACATTATCAAGAATTTTTAGATACAAATAAAATTTGGGATAAATTAAAAATGCAAATGGTAAATGAAAAATAATAAAGAAAAGTCATCTCAAAAAAAGAGATGATTTTTCTAAAATTAGGAGAAGTTTATGAGTATAATTAGAAAATTTGATATTAAAGATAAAGATCAAGTAACAAAATTGTGGATTGATATTTGTTGCAGTGAATATGGATTTGAATCTTGGAGAAAAGAATTAGAAGTTATTGATGATTTTGAAAATTTACTTGTTGCAGAACTAGATGGAGAGGTTGTAGGAACTATTGCATACCAACGTTATGATGATGAAACAGCAGAAATTAAAAGACTATATGTAAATAGTAATTGTAGAGGATTAGGAATAGCAAACAAATTATTAGATACAATCATAGAAGAAATCAAAGAAAATGGTTATAAAAAATTATATTTAGAGACTTGGAAACAACTTGAAAGTGGAAGAAAATTCTATGAAAAAAATGGTTTTGTTCTAAGTGATATTCAAGATGAGCAAAGATATCATTACATAAGAGACATATAATAAAGATAAAAAATAATAATTTAAATTTATATAAACAAAAAGCCATCTCCTTTTGGGAGATGGTTTTTGTTTTGAGATAGTGGCTTAGAAAATTGCAGATAGTCCGAAAACTATTAGAGCAACAAGGCCACCAGCTCCTAAAAGGAAGGGTAAGCACCCTCCAAGACAACCTGGGTTACGATAAGGACGTCTGTAGCCACCGAAGTGACCAAAACCACCTCTGCGATGTGGAGGCGGACCTCCATGTCCTCCCATATGACCACCATGATGCATTCCACCAGATCTTCCTGGTCCTCCCATGCCTCCATGGCCACCTGGTCCTCCCGGACCACCCATTCTGCCACCGTGACCCCCTGGGCCACCCATACCACCTGGTCCTGGCATAAATTGTCCTCCTTTCAAATGTTCATAATAATGTGACAAATGCCTGAAACTAAAAGGTTTCGACACTTATTATACCATTTTTTTATAAAGATTTCAATATTAGCTCAAAATTAAACAACTAATATAGCTTGGTTTTTAGATAATTGTTGTATTTTTTGAAAATTTGCCGTATAATATATATGTTTTAAAAGGAGAGATAATATGTATTTAATAGTTGGTCTTGGAAATCCAGAGAGTGATTATTCAAAAACAAGACATAATATGGGATTCAATGTTATAAATAAGCTTTCTGAAAAGTATGGTATAGAAGTAAATAAAAGTAAGTTTAAAGCTTTAGTGGGAAATGGAATTATAGAAGGTGAAAAAGTTATTTTACTTAAACCACAAACTTTTATGAATTTAAGTGGTGAATCTGTAATAGAGGCTATGAATTTTTATAAAATTCAAGAGGATGAACTTATTGTTATTTATGACGATATTGATATCAAGCCAGGAAATATAAGAATAAGAAGAAATGGTTCTGCCGGAACTCATAATGGTATGAAATCAATAGTTGAACATATTAAAACAGAAAACTTTATAAGAATTAGAGTTGGTATTGGAAAACCAAAAGAACATATAGATATGATATCTCACGTAATTGGACATATTCCAGAAGAAGATAAAAAAGCCCTTGAAGAAGGAACGAATATTGCAAAAGATGCTGTAATAGAAACTATTAAAAATAGTGTAGATTCAGCTATGAATAAATTTAACAAAAAGGTTTAAAAGGTTTTTATAAAATAAAATGAAAGAATTAATAATTTTTAATGAAGAACATAAAAAAGTAGTTGCTTTAGTAGAAGATGAAGAACTAGTTGAAAAATATGAAGAAGATGAAATGGATAAGTCAATAGAAGGAAATATTTATGTTGGTAAAGTTCAAAACATTATAACTGGACTTCAATCAGCTTTTGTAAATATTGGAGAAAAAAGAACTGCATTTATTCATTCTAAAGATATACTTCCTAAAATAGACATAACTAAAAATGAAAAACAAGAAATACCAAACATAAACAAATTAATAAAATCAGGGGATCCTATAATTGTTGAAGTAAAGAGAGAAGCTGTTGATAAAAAAGGTCCAAGACTTTCAACTCATATAAACTTAAGTAGTAGATTTGTTGTTGTAATGCCAAATGCAACATTTGTAACTGTTTCTCAAAAAATAGAAAACGAAGAAGAAAGAAATAGATTAAAAGAAATTGCACAAAAATATTTACCAGAAAATATGGGAGCAATAATAAGAACTGTTGCAGAAAATATAAAAGAAGAAGAACTAAAAGAAGATATCGAAAAAACATTAAAAAAATGGCAACAAATACAAGAAATTCCAATAGAAAAAATACCACAAAAAATTTATGATAAAGGTGGAATTTTAAAGAAAACAATAGTAGATTTAGTTGATAATAAATTAGATAGAATTGTTTTAAAAGAAAAAGAAAATTATGATGGAATAAAAGCTATATTAGATGAAATTGGAGTAAATACAGAAATAAAAATAGATTCAGATGTTCTATTTAAATATTCTTTAGAAAAGCAATTAGAAGCTTTAAAATCAAATAAAGTATTTTTGAAAAGTGGTGGTTTTATAACAATAGATAAAACAGAAGCTTTAGTTGCAATTGATGTTAACTCGGGAAGATTTATTGGAAAAAAAGATGTTGAAGAAACAGTTCTTGAAGTAAACTTGGAAGCTGCAAAAGAAATATCTAAACAAATAAGATTAAGAGATATTAGTGGAATAATTATAATTGATTTTATTGATATGAGTATGCCAGAAAGCAAAAAATTAGTTCAACAAGAAATAATGAAAAACAGTAAGAAAGATAGATCAAGAGTTCAAGTTGAAGAATTTACAAAATTAAATCTGATGGAAATTACTAGAAAACATATTAATAGCAAAAAAGAAGAATAAATAAAAAATGACAGTAAATGAAAAACTGTCATTTTTTTATTTACTTTTTAAAATTTAATAAGAATAAAATGCCAAAAAAGTAAAAAATATTAAGCATTTTAAGTTAGATTTTTGTTGTAAAAATACATTGATTAATATATAATATAATAGATAAAAAATAAGAAAAAGGAGAGTCTAAAAGTGATTAGACAAATAAAAATATGAGTATAGTATCATTTATAATTGCGATTGGAGTATTAGTTCTTGTTTTAAAACTAATTTCTCTACCTTTTAAAATAATAATAAAATTCATAATTAATTCAATAATTGGTGGAATTTTCTTAGCTGTTTTATCAATGATTGGAATAGGAATTACAATCAACGGTCTGATGGTTGTTTTAACAGGACTATTTGGAATTCCAGGAATGATTATTGCAATAATTATATCTGCAATATTTTAATTATTTACAAAAGCGAAATATTAGTTAAATATCAAAAGAAAATATAAAATTTAATAGAAAAATAATAAAAACTAAAAAATAGAGGAGTAAATAATGAAAGTAGGATTTGTATCACTTCGGATGTAGCAAAAATTTAGTTGATACAGAGATGTGTATAGGAATTTTTAAAAAAGAAAAATTTGAAATAGTAAATAATCCAGAAGATGCAGAGATAATAGTTGTCAATACTTGTGGATTTATTGAATCAGCCAAAGAAGAAGCTATAAATTGTATTTTAGAAATGGCTGAATACAAAGCTAAAAATTGTAAATATTTAGTTGCTATGGGCTGCTTAGTTCAAAGATATAAAGAAGACTTAGAAAAAGCGCTTCCAGAAGTAGATTTATTTATAAGTATTGATGAGTATGAAAGCTTTTGGGAAAAGATTGCTAAATTAATAAATAAAGAATCTAAATCAATAAATACATTAGATTATTTAGATAGAGTAATTTCTACAGGAAATACAACAGCTTATTTAAAAATAGGAGAAGGTTGTAGTAATAATTGTACATATTGTGCAATTCCATATATAAGAGGACCATACATAAGTAGAAAAATGGAAGATATTCTAGAAGAGGCTGAAAAATTAGCTAAATCTGGAATAAAAGAGTTAATAGTTATAGCGCAAGATACTACTAAATATGGAGTTGATTTATATGGTAAATCTTGTTTAGCTGAGCTTTTAGACAAGCTATGTAAAATTGATGGATTTAAATGGATTAGATTTTTATATGCATATCCAGAAAGCATAACAGACGAGCTTATTGGAGTTGTAAAAAATAATGAAAAAATATGTAATTACTTTGATATTCCACTTCAACATTTTTCAGATAAAGTCCTAAAAAGAATGAATAGAAAAAGTGATGGGAAATCAATTAGAAATACAATTCAAAAAATTAGAAAAGAAATTCCAGAGGTAATTTTAAGAACAAGTCTAATTGTTGGTTTCCCAGGGGAAACTGAAGAAGACTTTTTCGAACTTTATGAATTTGTAAATGAAGCAAAATTTGAAAAGTTAGGTGTATTCAAATACTCAAAAGAAGATGGAACACCAGCTGCTAGAATTAAAGAGCATGTACATCATAAAACAAAACAAGCAAGACTTGACAAAATAATGTCATTAGAACAACAAATTTCAAGAATTAAACTTGAAGAAAAGATTGGAAATGAATATGAAGCTATAGTAGATGGATTTTCAAATGACAATAGATTTATATGTGCAAGAAGCTATATGGATATTCCAAATGAAGATGGAACAATTTTTATAAAAAACAATGGAAAAGTAAAACCAGGTGATTTTATAAAATGTAAAATCACAGCAGTGAAAAATTATGACTTAATTGGTGAAATATTATAAAATTTTATTTTATAAATAGGAGTTGCCTATGATAAAAAAACTTTTAAAATTAGGCTGTTTAGTTTTAATAATAATTGGTGTAGTTTATGGAGTAAGACTTACAATAAAAAGGCAGACTCCAGATGCTTCAAAAAAAGAAATAGAACAAAAGATTTTTAGTATGATACAAACTAAAACAGCCAATATAACAAGCTTTTATACTTATGGTAGAGCTTTTAATATAAAAGGAAATATTTCTGGAGTAAGTAAAGATAATTTTGAAAGCGTAAAACTATTAGTAACAGATGGTATTGAATATGAAAAAGAATATGAACTTGATTATGAATTAAATGATTCAGTTTTAACATTTGTATCTTCAAATGAAATTAACTCAGGATTAATAATAGATAATTTAACTGGTGAAGAATATTATGTTTTATTAAGACTTAAGTTAAATAATAGTATTGAACCAAGATTTTATTCTTTCTCAAATAATTCAGAATTAAAAGAAATAGATTATTATACAGTTACAAAAGATGGGAAAAACAGAAAAGCTGAAGTTAAGTTTGTTTCTAAAGAAATTGAAGAACAAACATACAATGTGCTTAAAATTTCTTTAAAAGAAACAAGCTTGCCAGAGGATGTTTATGATATTGTAATAGATGCAGGACATGGTGGAACAGATAGAGGAGAAAAATCTGGAAATATTACAGAGGCTGACATTACCTTAGAATATGCAAAACTTTTAAAAAGTAGTTTAGAAGAAAAAGGATATAAAGTTTTCTTGACAAGAACTGATGAAAATACAGATTATTATAATTATACAAATATGTATGATCAAGATGGAAGAATAACTACTGCTTGCAGAACAAAAGCAAAATTAATGATTTCGCTTCATGTAAATCAAGGGAATAATTCTTTAAAAGGATTAGAAATTTACTGTCCTTGTAATTCAAATTTAGAATTTGCAAAAGCAATGGCAAATAAAATAAATGAAGCATCAAGTATTGAGCTTTCAAATAATACGTCTTTTAAAGAATTTGATGGAGTTTATGTTAGAAACTTTACTAAAGCAGAAATAAAAGCATTTGCTAAAACAGCAGAAGATAAAGGATATGAACCTTATCCAATAACAACTGATACACCATATTTATATACAATAAGAGAAACTGGTGGAATAGCAACAAATGCTTATGTTGATGGAAGAAATACATCATATTCTGCAAATGATTATTATGATTCAAACCAAGGACTAGAGTGCTATCAAATAGAACTTGGATATATAAAAAATGACTTGGAAATTATTACAAATGAAAAAGAAAATTACATAAATGCGATAGTAGATGCTATATGTAATGATTACTAATCAAAAGATAAAGGTGAGGTAAAAATGGACGAACTAGAGAGCTTTGTAAAATTTATAAAGGAAAAATTTAGCGAAAATGAAATAAAAATGGCTAGATTTATTAATGAAACAGATTTATTAACTTATACAATGCTAACCGAAAAAGTAAAAGAAGGGGATAGATTTGTAGATAAACCAACAAATGTTTTAGAATTATCTTATTTAAAATTATGTGCAAAAAAATTTGATGATTCTGATAATATGCTTGAAAAATTATTTTTATTTTATGTTGGTTATGCATTAAGAGAATTTAAAAATACATGGAAATTAAATTTAAATAATTTAGATAATGATTTGGCTATGAAATGCTCTTACTGTAATATTGATAGCAATGTATGTCCTTTTAAACTTGTTTCATATATTAAAAAATGTATAGCAGATAATAAATTTAATTCAAAAAGAGTATTTGACCTATTAGGAGATAGAGGATATAGAGAATATTCTAAAGATCAATATTTCCAAGAATATGTTGTAAAAGCAATAACAGAGCTAGTTCAAAATAATATGGATTTAGTAGGGGCAGAGATGCTACTTGCTTCTGATGCAATTAAAATTGAAAAAGAAGAAGATGGAAAATTATATTATAGATATATTGATTTTAATGTAAGAGATAATTCTTTCTTCAATAATTTAAATGATTTTTATAAATATGGAAATGGATGTTGGGGAGAATTTAATTTATCTGAAATAAGGTTTAATGAAAATTCATCTTATATTTTTGATAAATCTCCAATTGAACTTGCTGTTTATATAAGATATTTATGTGAGAAAAATAATCTTGATGAACTTGACATTATAAAAAGAATTTTAACAGAAAGAAAGTTTAGAGATAGTGAATTTAGGGTTGCATATTATAATCAATATGTTCATGCTGTAAGAGAACTTGAATGTGGAGATAAAGAAAAAGAAGATATTATTTCAATATTAACATATATTAGAAATTATTATTTTAATGAAGAGCTTCCTTATATTCATTTTAATATTGCATTATATACAAAAAATAGTATGATTTCAGATAAAGTTATAAATATTATTAATAGATATGTAAGAACATTTAACTATATTACAAATAAAGGCACTTTGTGGGTTGATGCAGAAATGATAACAAAAAGAACAAAAGACTCAACAGATATGATAATGCAAATTGATAAAATTTATTCTGAAAATGATGTTGTTATTTTTGAAAACTTCAATAAAGTAAAAACTTTAAATGAATTTAGAGTTGATGCATTATTTACATCAATAGAAAAATTCTATAACAAAAATAGAAGATCAATGACTTTCTTTATTGGTGATGAAAATATATTAAAAGATACCATGCAAAAACATCCTGGCATTTTAGAATCTATTGTAAATAAAAAAATCTATATAGATGGATTTGATGTAACAAAAATAAAAGAAAAAGTAATAAATAAATTAGAAAATATAATGAAAATAGATGATGAATTTTCAAATAATTTAGAAAACTATATAAGAAATACATATCATCCAGAAACAGTAGACGAATTTTCATATATTGAAAATTTATACAATGAAGTAATATTAAATAAATTTGGTAGTTTAGATATAAAACCATATTTTGGAAAAGATGATGCACCACAAGAAGCAAATACAAGAAGTGTTGAAGAAATTTTAAAAGACATAAATGGATTAGTAGGCCTTTCAGAAGTAAAAGAAAATGTAAGAGAAATTTTAAAATATTTAGATTATAGCAAAAAAATAGACACAGAAGGTTTTGCAAATCTTAATATGATTTTTAAAGGAAATTCAGGAACAGGAAAAACAACAGTAGCAAGACTTCTTGCTGAATTATACTACAAATTAGGCTTTATAAGAGAAAATAAAATAATAGAAGTAACAAGCAAAGATTTAATAGGTTCACATTTAGGAGAAACGGCTCCAAAAACACAAGCTGTTATAGATACTGCACTTGGTGGAGTATTATTCATAGATGAAGCTTATACAATTATGGCAAGTAAAGGTGGAGCATCATCAAATTATCCAGCAGAATGTATTGCAACAATTTGTAAAGCAATGGAATTATATCCAAAAGATTTAATTGTAATTTTTGCTGGATATACTAAAGAAATGAATGAATTCATAAATGCAAATCAAGGATTGATGTCAAGAATTGGATATGAACTTGAATTCCCAGATTTTTCAAAAGCTGAATTAATACAAATATTCAAAGATGAAGTAGAAGGAAATGAATTTACTTTAGAAGATGGTGTTTTAATCAAAATAGAAAAAATAATTACTAAAAATAAACTTGGTAGAAATTTTGGTAATGCACGTTTTGTAACAAATCTTTTTGATAGATTAGTTTTAACCCATGCTGCAAATTATCAAGATGAAGAAAAGCTAAAAGTTATAACTAATAGAGATGTAGATATTTACAATGAAACTAAAAAAGATAAAGAGCGTGGAGTAGATGAAATTTTAGCAGAATTAAATTCTTTAATAGGTCTTGGAAAAGTAAAAGAAACAATAGATGGATTTATTTCAATAATTGAACTAAATAGAAAATTAGATAGAATGCCAGACTTTAATATGCATATGATTTTTAAAGGAAATGCTGGTACTGGTAAAACAACAGTAGCAAGACTTCTTGCAGAAATTTATTATAATTTAGGATATGTAAAAAGAAATAAACTTGTAGAAGTTCAATCACAAGATTTAATAGGAGAATTCTTAGGACAAACAGGACCAAAAACACAAGCAGTTATTGATTCTGCATTAGATGGAGTGTTATTTATTGATGAAGCATATTCTATAATGGAACACAATGGTACTAATGCAAGTTATTCAGCAGAATGTGTTGCCACTCTTCTAAAAGCAATGGAAGATTATCAAGGAAGATTAATAATAATCTTTGCTGGATATACAGAAGAAATGAAAAAATTCAGAGACCTAAATCCAGGATTAAAATCAAGAATTGGATATGAAATAGACTTTGAAGATTATTCAGTAGAAGAATTAGTTCAAATTTTTGAGAAAAAAGTTTATGATAAAAACTTTAAATTTGATGAAGGTGCAAAAAATAAAGTTCAAAATATTTTAAGAAAATCAAAAGAAGTTGAGAACTTTGGTAATGGTAGATTTGTTGAAAATATGGTTCAAAGAATTATTATCCAGCATGCTAAAAATACAAGACATATAGATGATTATGAAAGATTATTAACATTTACTGAAGAAGATGTACCAGATATGAAAGCAGAAGAATCTAGAAAAAGAATTGGATTTTAAACAGAAAGGAGCTTAAATTTTAAGCTCCTTTTTTGTGAATTTTATTTGAAATATAGAAAGCAAAGCTTTTATTTATGAAAAATGTGTGATAATATATAAAAAATTAATAGGAGATAGAAATGTATAAAGCAGTATTTTTAGATTTAGATGATACATTATTAGATAACGAAAAGAATATATCAAATGAAAATAAAGATGCAATTAAATATGTAAAAGAAAAAGGCGGTTTAGTTTGTATTGCTTCTGGAAGATCAATAGAAGCAACAAAAAAATATAAAAATTTAGCAGATGCTAGTCGTTATATTATTTATTCAAATGGAGCTGGAATTTTTGATTGTGAAGCGAATGAAAAACTGTTTTCAGCAGACATAGAAAAAGAAATTTGCCTTATTTTGTATAAGTATTCTGTTGAAAATGATATAGGAATAAGAATAGATACACCTTATGGAAGATTTATAAGTCACGAAAAATATGCATTAAAACTTGACATTGTATTTAAGCCAGAAGAAGGTGAAAATATTATTATAGACAATGATGTACTGCAAATATCTTTTTTATCAGAAGAGGAAGAAAGAAGAAGTAAAGTTATTGATTTTGTTAATAAGAACATTCCAAAAACAGTAAAAATTGAAAATGTTTTTAAAACAGGATATAGTGAAGAATTTTTTGCAATTAATATTGTAAATACTAATGTTTCAAAAGGAAACGCCATTTATGGACTTTGCAAGTTTTTAAAAATCGATATAAATGATGTTATTGCTATAGGTGATGGAATAAATGATATATCAATGATAAAAGTTGTAGGATTAGGTGTTGCTATGGAAAATGGTAATCCAGAAGTAAAGGCTATTGCAGATGAAATTACAACTACGAATTTAGAAAATGGAGTTGCTAAAATTCTAAAAGAAAAATTTTAAAATTAGGGTACAAAAATAAAATATATAAATATTATAAAATGAAAGGATTCTGCAGATTAGCAGAATAGGTGTAAAAAATGGGAGTAATTGAACTTGATCATCCACTAGTTTCTCATAAATTAACAGTTTTGAGAAACAAAAAAACAGGTACAAAAGAATTTAGAGAAATAATAGGAGAATTATCTATGATTCTTTGCTATGAAGCAATGAAAGATGCCAAAGTAGAAGATAAAGAAATAGAAACTCCAATATGTAGTATGACAGGAAAAAAATTAAACGAAGATAATTATGCTTTTGTTCCTATTTTAAGAGCTGGAACAGGAATGCTTGATGGATTAATTAAAGTTATGCCAAATGCTAAAATTGGTCATATAGGATTATATAGAAATGAACAAACTTTAAAACCAGTAAAATATTATTACAAAACACCAAAAGATTTATCCAAAAGAGAAGTGATTGTTTTAGATCCAATGCTTGCAACAGGTGGTTCTGGAATTGATGCTATAACAATGCTTAAAGAAGATGGAGCAACTAAACTTAAATTCTTATGCATAATTGCTGCACCAGAAGGAATTAAAAAAATGCAAGAAATACATCCAGATGTTGAAATTTATTGTGCTGCTATTGATGAGAAATTAAATGAAGTTGGATATATTGTTCCAGGACTTGGAGATGCAGGAGACAGAATTTTTGGAACTAAATAAAAAATAAGTAAGTTAAATGAAATAAAATAAAAAAATGTAAAAGCGCCCGTTTGATGGGCGCTTTATTCATATCCACATGTTGGATTTGAATTAAATTACAACCTTGATTACAGGGGTCTTACCAGAATCGAAAATCATAAGGAAGATGCCAGGTCTGATAAAAGCATTTCTAGAACATCCAGGATTTTGTTTAAGAGGTTCTTCGATATAAAATTTAACCTCAGTTGTTTCTGTAAGTCTTACCCACTCAGGGTTATTTTCTATTTGCCTTAGAAAATTTTCTTCTAAATTTTGACTTTTGTAATAATTCAAAATTCGAATCCGCTCAGCTGTAAGTGCTTCGCAAGATTTTTCGTGCAAATAGTTTGTTGCTTGTTTTAAGTACTCTTCAAGAGTTTTCATAAAACCGCTCCTTTCTTTGGTAGCTAGGTTTACGAGTTACAAAAAATATTATAGCATAAAGTTGACATAATTTCAAGCAAATTTGAATAGGTTAATTATATGTATAATAATTCCAATAATAGAGAAAACTAAAAGAAAATTTAAATAAAAGGTGGTTTTTATGAATAGTTATTGGAATGAAAGTGAAAATGAAAGAAAATATCCTAAACTTGCTCAAGATATCAAGGCAGATGTTGCTATTGTTGGAGGTGGACTTACTGGAATACAAACAGCTTATTACTTGTCAAATAAAGGATTAAAAGTAGCTGTGCTAGAAAAAGATAAATTATGTAGTGGAACATCTGGAGGGAGTACAGGAAAAATTACAAGTCAACATGGATTACTTTATAAATACTTAAAAGATTTAAATGGCAAAGAATATGCAAAAAAATATTATGATGCAAATGAAGAAGCAAAAGAAAATATTATTAAAATAATAAATAAAGAAAAAATTGATTGTGATTTAGAAAGAAAAAATGCTTATGTTTTTACAGAAGTAGAAAAAGAAGTTCAAAGCATAAAAGAAGAAATAGAATATACTAAAAAATTAGATATTCCATCAGAATTTGTAAATAAAATAGAGTTGCCAATAGATATATATGGAGCAATAAAATTTGAAAATCAAGCTCAATTTGATCCAGTAAAATATGTTTATGGACTAGCAAAATCCATTATAAAAAATGGTGGAGAAATTTATGAAAATTCAAAAGTTTTAGAAACTGTTGAAGATGATGGATATTATAATATTATAACTAAAGAAGGTTCTGTTAGAGCAAAACATTTAGTAATAACTACAAGATATCCAATTATAAAATTTCCAGGGTATTATTTTATGAAAATGTATCAATCAACTTCTTATGCAGTACTTGTGGATACACATACAGATTTGGAATTTGATGGATATTATATAAATCAAGAAACTCCAGTTTTATCTTTTAGAACAGTAAAATCTGGTGATAAAAATCTATTGCTTGCTATTGGTTATGATTATAAAACTGGAACTGAAATTATAGGAAATCCGTTTGAATATTTAATGGCAAGAGTAAAAAATATGTATCCAGAATCTGAAGTTTTGAAAACTTGGACAGCAGAAGATTGTATTAGTCTAGATAAAATTCCATATATCGGAAATTTTTCAGATATTATGGATAATTGCTATGTTGCAACTGGTTTTAATAAATGGGGAATAACAAGTAGTAATATTGGTGCTAAAATAATTACTGATAAAATTTTGGGAAATAGAAATGAATATGAGGATGTATTTGAAAGCTCAAGACTTGGAATAATTAAAAATAAAGATGAAGTTATGAATATGATTAAAGAAGCAGGAGAGGGAATTGTATTGGAGAGAATAAAAGGAAAGCCAACTCCAACTTGTACTCATTTGGGATGTAAATTATCGTGGAATCCATTAGAAGAAATTTGGGAATGCTCATGTCATGGCTCAAAATTTACTAAAAGAGGTTTTGTTATAGAAGGCCCTGCAGTAAATGATTTGAAAAATGAATAAATTAAGATAAAATTTATAAATTGAAAAAAATAATTTCTATATTAAAGAAAAGGTGATATAATAATTTAAATTAGTAATTAAGAAAGATAATATAAAAGTTTAAGAGGTAAAAATGAGAGTAGGATATTTAGGACCAAAAGGAACATTTTCATATGAAGCATGTAAACAATATTCTAAATGCGAAAAAGAAATTGTAGAGTATAAAACAATATTAGATACAATTTTAGCTTTAGAAAACGGAGAGGTTGATGAAGTTATTGTACCAATAGAGAATTCGCTTCAAGGATGTGTGACAGATTCAATAGATACTTTAATTGAAAATGAAGATATTAAAGTAAAAGGTGAAATTTTACTAGAAATAAAACAAAACTTAATGTCAAATGAAAATTATAAGTTTGAAGAAATTAAAGAAATCTTTTCACATCCTCAAGCGCTTGCTCAATGTAAAAAATATATAGAAAAGAACTTGCCAGATAGTAAGATAACTGCTGTTGAAAGTACAGCTATGGCTGCAAAGATAGTAAGCGAAAATAAAGAGCCTATTGCATGTATTGGAAATATTTCTTGTTTAGATGAATATGATTTGAAGCTAATACAAGAAAGTATTCAAGATAATATTTATAATAAAACCAAATTTTGGATTTTAAGTAAAGAAGATAATAATGAAATTAAAGAAAACAAAATGTCAATGCTTTTTTCTGTAAAAGATAAACCAGGAGCTCTTTATAGTGTATTGGAAATATTTAATAGATATAATCTAAATCTTACAAAAATAGAATCAAGACCAGCAAAAACAGTTCTTGGAGAATACTATTTTTTAATAGATGTGTCAATTGAAAATAGAAATGAAGATGAAGCAATTAAAGAAATAAAAGAAAAAGGAATTTTTGTTAGAGTATTAGGAAAATATTAATATCAAAACAAAAAAGAAAACGGAGGAAAAGATGGAAATAGAAAATGAAGTATTTCTAGCAACGAGTGATGGGTTTTATTATGATGGGGTTCCAAGTCAAGGAAGTTATACTCCATCTACTTCGACTACAGAAGAATATGTTTTAGAAGAAAGCACAGAAGAAGTATTTAAGCAAATTGGAACTGCACTTGTTGTTTCACAAATTGTGATAGTGACTTTAGCTGTAATATGCCTTATTAAAGGATTGCTAAATTCTATAAATAATAAAAAAATAGAAGTGGCTGAAGAAGATTTAAGTGGAGAGACTTCAAACAGTAGAAATATGCGTAAGAAAGCAACAATTCCATATTACATATTTTCAATAATATTATTTGTGGGATATGGAATTATTAATGTTATAACAAATATTTTTAAAGAATTTTTTAATAACATATAAGGAAATGAGTTGAAAGAGGCAAAAAAATGATATCAGATAAAATGAAAAAATTAGTAAAAAATAATTCAGTAATTAGAGAGATGTTTGAAGAGGGGAAAAGACTTTCTAAAATATATGGTAAGGAAAATGTATATGATTTTAGTCTTGGAAATCCAAATGTTCCAGCTCCAAAAGAAGTAAATGAAGCAATTATTAAAGTTTTAGAAACAGAAGATTCTTGTTTTGTACATGGTTATATGAGCAATAGTGGATATGAAGATGTAAGAGAAAAAATTGCAGAAAATATTAATAAAAAGTTTGGAACTGACTTCAAAAGCAATAACTTAATTATGACAGTGGGAGCTGCTAGTGGTTTAAATATTGTATTAAAATCAATATTAAATCCAGAAGATGAAGTTATAGTATTTGCTCCATATTTTTCTGAATATAATAATTACATAGAAAATTATGACGGAAAAGTTGTTAAAATTTCTCCTAATCTAGTAGATTTTATGCCAAATTTAGATGAATTTGAAGAAAAAATAAATGAGAATACTAAAGCTGTAATTATTAATACTCCAAATAATCCAACAGGAGTTATTTACAAAGAAGAAACAATAATTAAGCTTAGTGATATAATGAATAAAAAACAAAATGAATTTGGGCATCCAATTTATTTAATTTCGGACGAACCTTATAGAGAACTAGTTTATGAAAATGTTGAGGTTCCTTATATAACTAAATATTATGATAATTCTTTTGTCGTATATTCATATAGTAAATCTTTATCATTACCAGGAGAAAGAATTGGGTATGTTGCCATATCAAGTAAAATGGAATCGTCAAGTGAGATGATGGATGCTGTAACAATTGCAAATAGAATAATTGGATGTGTTAATGCACCATCTTTAATTCAAAGAGCTATACCATATTGTTTAGATATTAATACTGATATAGAATCTTACAGAAAAAATAGAGATTTATTATGCGATATTTTGAAAGAAAATAATTTTGAATTTGTAAAACCAGAAGGAGCATTTTATTTATTTGTAAAAACACCAATGGATGACAAAGAATTTTGTAATATTGCTAAAAAATATAATTTGTTATTTGTACCAGCAAGTTCATTTGCATGTCCTGGATATGTAAGAATTGCTTATTGTGTTTCTTATGATATGATAGAACGTTCAAAAGATGCATTTAGAAAATTGGCCAATGAAGTAAATTAGTAAAATATAAATTAAAGTGTAAAACAAAAATATAAAATATAATAAAAGATAAACAAATAAGAAAAGAATTTAGAATATTCTAAATTCTTTTCTTATTTGTTTATTAAAGTATTTAAAGTTTATTTTAATGTATCAGAATGTTCTTTATCTGATTTTACAACGATACTTTCGATATCTTTTGGAATACTATCTAATAATCCTTGAGATTTTAAGTAATCACTGTTTCTTTTAATTATTTCCAATATGCCAGCTATTCTTTCTCTAGTAATATTTGGAGCTGCATTCATTATAGAAAATATATGAGCATGAGCACATTTTGCTGGATCTGGTTTTTTACTATCATAAATTAAAGTATCTTCTGAAATATCAAATATATCTTTATTTCTACGATATACTCTTATTGAATCGAAATAACTGTTTGTTGGTTCTTGGTGAAGATTATCTTCAAAGAAACGAACATTTTCAGCAAATTTATGTACAGTATCATTATGATATTCTAAACCAGTGTATCTAAGAGGAACTTTTGAATTTAAATCTCTTTCATCTACTAATCTTAAATATCTTTCAAAAATTGATATAGCACTTTCTTTTATTGGAACTGCTAAAGTAACTAAAGAAATATCATAGTTAGTTTTTGGATCTTCTTTGTAACGTGTTACAATTTCTTTTACCCAATCTAAATCTCTCATTGTTCCAGTAACAATAACACTTGTCCCAGGAAATTCACGCAAGATTAATTCTTGAATTATATAATAAAGCTCGTAAGATGTTTGATTAGTCGCTTTTGCATAGTTTTTATCTGAGATAAAATCTTTTGAACCAGTTATTTCTCTATGATAATGTCTAAACATATCCATATTTAAAATAACAAAATCGTCCTCTTTATTATCTGCTGTTAATTTTCTAACTAAAGTATCTTTTCCAGCACCAGTTGGAGCTCCTAAGAAAATCATTTTTGCATTAGGAATTGTTCCAGGAACTTCTGGTTTTAAATTATAGTTGCTAATAATTTGAGCAATTAATGGGGCATGAGATACATTTAAATGTTGGATATCAGGATTTGTTCTTTTTTCATATTTGATTAATGCTTCAACTTTTTTGATTAATTTATCCATTTTTTCTACTTCCATATTTATTCATTATATTTTCTACTTTTTCTATGTC
>CAZPAF010000011.1:0-39170 GCA_964584475.1 uncultured Lachnospiraceae bacterium
TTACATCCATCAACTCTAGATAATTTTAAACTTTGAGAAGAAACTTCCATAATTACATATTCACATTTTGCTTTTGCCATTTTATAAAATAATTCTTGAAGTTCTAAACTTTCTGGAGTTGTTCTACTACTTTCTCCTAAACATTCATCTCCAATATAATTTGCTATTGTTCCTATTAATCCAACTTTATGACCAGCTTTTTCTAATATTGATTTAATCATATAAGTTGTTGTTGTTTTTCCTTTTGTTCCTGTTACACCAATTAATTTAAAATATCTTGATGGGTTACCAAAATAATTACAAGAAACTCTAGCCAAAGCTTTTCTTGTATCATCTGTAATTATTACTGTAATACCATTTGGTATTTTTATATTTTTAAAATCAGCAGACATGTCAAGCATTACTGCTGTTGCTCCTTTTTCAATTGCCTCTCCAACATATTGATGTCCATCAAAATCATATCCTCTTACAGCTACAAACAAAGAATTTGGTACAACTTTTTTTGAATTAGATACCACTTTCTTTATATCAATTTCAACATCACCTTTTGTTTTAAAATTTTCAATTCCTGCTAATAATTTTTTTAATTCCATTTGAATTCTCCTTCGAAATTTTTAAGATTTAAAAAACGCAAAATTTTGCATTTTTATTTTATTTTTAATTGATAATTGTTGTATTATTTTTCATCAATTATCTTCATCGACATCACTCAATATGTCACTTGTTATTATATAGTAAAAAATATTTTTTGTACAGAAAATATTATAATTATTATCAATTTTTAATCATTTATTTTACACATTTAAAATTTACTTATTCCCTAAATAAATTTTATTATTTAATTTTCCTTTTATTCGTTATTTTATATATTATTTTGCTAAAAAAACGTAAAGGAGACTCGAACTATCGAGTCTCCTTGGATTGTGTTTCTAGTTTACTTCTTAAAGGACCACATTGCTCTTGCCACTGCTTCAGGATGATGCATCCACGTGGGGTACATATAACGTTTTCTTGCAGGATAATTGCCTTCTCCATCAGAGAACGGAATACCTTCGCGGGTAACAGCACTATTTTCGTACATTTCCTGGGTCCATTCTGCTTTAAAAATGTTCCCGAAAAGTTCTCTAATAGTCCAACCTCCGCAATCTCTGTCGAGAATCGCATTCTGTTCAACCTTGGTTGTGGGGCTATTAACCCATTCTTCTTCGGTGAGGCTACCAGTTGCAATTAACCACTGCCCCATCTTGTCGTAGACCGCGCCATAAATCAGACATGCATCCATACCAGGAATCTCCAAAGAAGATGCCAGTTCTTTTGCATGATCATGATTCATTCTGCGTTCCACAGTTCCGTCAGCCGGTACTGCCTTAGTTCCTTCAGGATTGGCCATCACAAAATCTCTCGCAATGAAAATGCCTCCTGCACTTTTGATGCTTTCAATGACATTTTCGGAAATTTCCTCGTGAAAACCTCTTCCGACAAGAACCTCTGTATCATCCCAGGCGACTCTTTCAAGCTCGGGTAAAAAGTCCGTACGGAAGAACGTTACAGCAATACCATTGCAGTCCATTGTCATTGCAACAACGCCATGCTCCCGGCAATACTTAACGCTCTCAAGCTTTGCGCATGCAGGCACGCGCATTCCAAACACAGTCTTCTCATTCGATTTGCCCATAGTAGAATCCCTCCATTGCTGTTTTTTTGAGAACTAATTGTCTTTGCGCGAGCACATTATAACTCTTTTTTTTGGCAAGTTCAATATTTTTCTAAAAATTAATTGTTGGTTCTATTTCTAAATAACTAATTACTTCATTTAATATTTTTCCAGCTACTGGTGCAGCTACTGTTCCGCCTTGATGGCCAGCTTCTCCTGTTGGGTTATATAGTGTAACTAAAATACAAAGTCTAGGACTATCTGTTGGAGCAACTCCAATAAATGAAGTTACATACTTGCCAGTATTTACTCCATCTTCTGAAGTTCCTGTTTTTCCACCAATATTATACCCTTGAACTCTTGCATTTTTTCCAGTTCCTTCTGAAACAACGGAGGTCATCATGCTTAAAACTTCTTTTGCAGTTTCTTCTGAAATTACTTGATTTTTATACACTGGTTCTATTTCAGTTTTCTCTCCTGTCACAGAATTTTGAATAGCTTTTACAACTCTAGGTTTAACGTATCTACCATTATTCGCTATACTAGACACCATCGTAATCATTTGAATAGGTGTTACTTCAAATCTTTGCCCGAAGCTTATTGTTGCAAGTTCAACAGGACCAACTCTTTCTTCTTTTAAAAATATCGAACCAGCCTCTCCAATTAAATCTACTCCTGTTTTTTCTAAAAATCCAAATTTTCTTAAATATTCATAATATTTAGTCACTCCTATTTTTTGTCCAAGTCCAATAAAAACTGGATTACAAGAATTCATTAACCCATTTCTTAAACTTTGTGAGCCATGTGGTCTATAATATCTCCAACATTTTATTCTTACCCCTGCAATTTCAATTCCGCCAGTACAAGAAAAACTTCCAGCTCTATCTGGCTCTGCTAAATTTTCTTCTAATGCTGCTGATGCTGTTACCAATTTAAAAGTCGAACCCGGTTCATATGTATCTGCAACCGCTTTATTTCTCCACATTGCTTGCAAACTTAAAGATTTTTGACTACTATCTAATTCCGTCCAAATTTCTTCTAATTCTGGTTTATTAATTTTATATGGATTATTTAAATCATAATATGGATATGTTGCCATAGCTAAAATATCCCCATTTCTTGGATCCATAACAATTACGTTTCCACCATCTGTACAAACATTTTCAATACAAGCTTCTTCTAAATATTTCTCGACTATTGCTTGAATATTCATATCTATAGTAAGAATAAGATTATTTCCTTGTATTGATTCTTCATGATTTTCTCCTGCATTGCCAATTATATTTCCTTTAGCATCTAACATTTTGCTTATACTTCCATTTTGACCTGTTAAAATTTCGTTATATTTTGCTTCAATCCCGTCTAATCCTTGATTATCACTTCCAACAAATCCAATTACATGTGATGCAAGTGTTGAATAAGGATAATATCTTTTAGTATCTTCATCTATATTAATCCCTGTATATAAATTATTTTCTTCCATCCAAACTCTAAGCTTATCTGTTTTTTCTTTATCTACTCTTTTTATAATTGTTTCAATAGAGCTTACTCTATTTACTTTTTTTAAAACTTTTTCATAATCAAGTTCAAATATTTCGGAAAGTATTTTTGCCACTTTTTCCTTATTTTCTTTTGCAATATTAACAGGATTAACAGTAACAGTCTGTACTGTACTACTTTGTGCTAAAATAATTTCTCCACTACTATCATAAATTGTTCCTCTTCCAGCTGTTATACTTCTACTTACATATTGCTGATTTTGTGATTTTTCTTTCCATTTTTCACCTTCAACAAGTTGTATGATTCCAACTCTTATGCATAAAATTATCCAAATAACATTAACTATAAAAAGCATAACTACAATTCTTTTCTTAGAATCTAAATTACTACTGCTCATATTTTCTCCCTAAAAGTTTTTTATAAATTTTATTCAAAACTTTTAAAAAAAGAATAAAAAAATAGACCTCTTAATTTTTTAAGAAATCTATTTTAAAAAATATCTTTAATTTTTTGTATTATATTTTCTATAATTGTTGGTTTGTCTTCTTCTATAATTACTGTTTCTGTTCTTGGCTCTATATAATCTGTTTTTGGAAGATTAATATATAAAGTTTGTCTATTACTTAATTTTTGCATTCCAAGTAATTCTTTTGCTGCTTGTTCAATATTATTTAAGTTAATATTGTTTTGGATATTTATAGATAATTGATCATTTTCTTTTTGAAGTTCTGTTATTTGTGCTTTTAATTTTTGTATTTGAGTGATTGACTCACTTAATCTTGTATTCATAAAAATCATAAAGAATACTATTAGGAAAAGCAATGCACATTTAAAAAACACAGATACTTTTGTTTTCGCAATTAAAATATTTTTAGCTTTTAAATCTTCTTGTTTTTTACTAGTATTTTTAACAACGCTTTTTTCTGGTTGTTTTACTTTTGGCTTAACTTTTGTTTTTTGCTTTGTTTTTGGTTTATTATACTGAGGTGCATTTCTTTTTGGTTTGTTATAGTCTGGCTTTATTTTTCTTGGACTAGTTTCGTATTGATAAGCATATTGTCTAGCTGGCATCTACAATTCCTCCTTTCTTTAGTACTTTTATAATCTTTTATATTTTTTCAAAAATACGTAATTTTGCACTTTTACTTCTTGAGTTTTCATTCATTTCTTCATCTGTTGGAAGCATAGGTTTTCTAGTAATAATTTTTCCTTTGCTAACTGCTCCACACATACAATATGGTAATCCTGGTGGACACGTACATTTTCCAGCCGCATCACTAAATGCATTTTTTACAGCTCTATCTTCTAATGAGTGGAAAGTCAAAATACAAAGTCTCCCACCACTTTTTAAAGAATCTATTGAATCCATTACAGTTTTATATAATGGTTTTATTTCATCATTTACTTCAATTCTTATTGCTTGAAAAGTTCTTTTAGCAGGATGTCCTTCACCTTTTCTTCTTGGAAGCACTTCTTCTATTATACTTACAAGTTCTTCAGTTGTTTCTATTTCTTTTTGTTTTCTATGTTCAACAATTTTTCTTGCAATAGGTCTTGAAAATTTTTCTTCTCCATATTCAAAAATTATTCTAGCAAGATCTTCTTCTTTATAATTATTCACAACATATTTTGCAGTTAAGCTTTGAGTTTGATCCATTCTCATATCAAGCTCTCCACTTCCCATGTAGCTAAAACCTCTATTTCTTTCATCTAATTGATATGACGAAACACCCAAGTCTAATAGTATCCCATCAACCCCTTGGATTTCTGAATCTTCTAAAATATTTTTGATATTATCATGATTATCATGAACGTATTTTACATTTTCAAATTCTTTTAATCTTTCTTTTGCAACACAAATAGCTTCTTGATCTCTATCTATTCCGATAAGAAGCCCTTCTTTTGATATTCTTTTTGCAATTTCTTTACTGTGACCAGCACCACCCATAGTTCCATCTACATAAATACCATCTGGTTTTATGTTTAAACCTTGGATACATTCTTCTAGCATTACTGATTTGTGATTGAATTCCAAACTGTTACCCTCATGATAAAATTTTTCTCCCAACTAGCATAAACAGTTGGCATTTTTATACCAACTGTCATGCTTAATTGTAATTTTATCTTTTGTAATTAAAAACTTTTTCTTTTGTATTTTAAAAATTCTTTTGTATTATATATTTTTTACCTTAGTAAATTATATATTTTTTCTTTAGTTTACAAAATTTCTTTTGTATACCTTTTGTTTTTTCTTCTTTAGTTTCCTAAAGTCTTATCTTTTGTTTAAATTTAAAATTTTATCTTTTGTGTGCTTTTTCTTTGGTAATTTTTATCTTTTGTATCTTAAAATTTTATCTTTGGAATATTTATATAAACTTTAGCAAGTTATATACCAAGTAATTCCATTTTTTCAGCAATCTCGTCTGCTGAAATTTCATCATCACATTGTTGCCATTTGTCTTTGCTCCAGATTTCAATTCTTGAGTCCATACCAATTATAACAACTTCTTTTGTTAAACCGGCAAATTCTCTTAGGTTTCCTGAAATAAGGAATCTACCTTGCTTATCAATTTCACAATCGATAGCTCCAGCGAAGAAAAATCTAGAAAACGCTCTTGCGTCTTTGTTAGAAATTGGAAGTGATCTTAGTTTTGCTTCAAAATTTTTCCACTCTTCAATAGAAAAAGCAAATAAACAGCCATCTAAACCTTTAGTTATTATGAACTTTTCACCAATATCATCTCTTAGCTTTGCTGGCATTATCAATCTGCCTTTAGCATCTAGAGAATGCTCATATTCACCAATTAACAATGGCTACAACTCCTTTCCTTTTTCTACCACTTTCTACCACTTCTCTCCACTTTACTTAAATTTTAATATATAACATTTTAATTTGCAAGCATTTTTTTATATTTTTTTATTATTTTTAATTCTTTATAAAAAATAAAACAATTATTATCATTTTTCTTTTACTATTTTCTTTAAAATATCGCTTATTTTTCAAGTTGTTTTGACTTTATTATCAGTTTGTGGTAAATTTATTTTGAATATAAAGTTTTTAGGAGAAAATCTATGGGCAGAATTCATATAATTGGATTATTTTTAAATTTCATAATCTATTTATTAATGTTAATTCCTGTCTTTTTTATATTATTTAATAAATCAATTTATGAAAATAAAAAGAAATTTATTTCTTTTATTTGTGTTTCTACTTTAATTGAAGTATTTTTATCTTCTATTTTATATATTTTTTCAAATAAAATTTTTTCTATATTCACAAAAACTACAGGAATAATTAACTATGCGGTATACGCTTCAAAAATTCTTTTTATAACCAGTAGTTTATATGGAATAAAATTTTTAATTCCTGCTTATATATGGAAAAATAAAAATGAACATAAAAAAACAGCAATTCTTGTTTTATCAAAAATCGCTGTTAATGTTTTATTTATTTTTGTTGGTTATTTTTTATTCAACACCAAAGGAATTTTATATTCATTCCCTATTTGTGATTTAATTTATTGTATTATTTATCTAAAAATTTTCTTAAAAATTATTAGATAAAATATCTAAATTTGCTTCTAGTGCATCAGTTGTGGTAAATCCTTCTTTTGCATTAAACACTTCATTTAATTCATTTATATAAATCATTGATGGTACTTGAGTTATATTATATTTTATAGAAGCTTCTTCGTAGAAATCATAATATATATCTAATGTGTAATCTTTTTCAAATTCTTCATTTGCTTCTTTATCTGTATTTATCATAAAAAATTGAATTGTTTCTTTATAGTTTGGATATAATTCTTCAACTTTTTTCAATACTTCTACAGATTCTTCTGATTCTTCATTAAAGAATAATAACATTATTGGTTTATCTTTGTAGTCTGAAATTTTCACTTCTGTTTTATCTTTTTTAAATAAGGTAGCATCATTATAATTTACATTTTCAATGTCTTTTGTTTTAGAAACTTCATCTTCAACTTTCAGATCTTTTATTACTTCTTCTGGTTCCAATGTAGTATCTTTTATTGTCAAAGTATATAAAAAAAATCCAACACTCAAAGCAACTATGATAACTGAAATAACAATAATTAAAATATTTTTCTTCATTTGTTCTCCTTTACTTTTTCTTTATTTTTCTTGTATTTTATCAATAAAGTAAGTATTTGTAAATAAAAATAATTTATGCTATATTAATCTTAAATAAAGGAGGTCTATATGATTCTAGAAATTAATAATGATAATAAAAAAAATAATTCAGAAGATTTTCAATCTGAATTAAATAATTATATAGAAAAAACAAATTCAACATTTTCTGTTGATAGATTTGAAGGAGATTTTGCTGTTTGCGAAAATCGAGAAACGGGTGAATTTATTGATATTCCACTTTCGATACTTCCAGAAAATGTAAAGGCAGGTTCAATATTAAAATTCGAAAACGGAAAATATATTTTAGATCTTAAAGCTACTCAAAAAGAACAACAAGAAATAAAAAATCTTGTTGATAATTTGTTTAAAAGAAAAAAATAAAACAATATAAAAAACTAAGTGAACTTTAAAATTCACTTAGTTTTTTATTTGAGAGCCATCAAAACTCACATCTACTTTTATTACTTCGTTAGAATTCCCATCACTAACTAATTGAATTGTCCCTTCAGTATCTGTTCTATAAATTGTGCTTTCGATATTTTCTAATCTTTTTAAAATTTTATCTTTTGGAAGTCCATAACTATTTCCTTCACCAACAGAAATTATTGAAATTTCTGGTAATGTTTGATTCAAAAATTCTTCTGTTGTACTTGTATTAGAACCATGATGTCCTACTTTTAAAACATCTATATCATTCCATTTCCTTGCCTCTTCATTTTCATCTTCAGCATCTCCCATAAATAAGTATTTTTGATTACCATAAGTCATCTCTACAACTATCGAAGAAACATTTTCATTTTCTGGTTCTGAATTATCTACTGACATTACTTCAAACATCAAATCTTCTATATAAAATTTGTCTCCTACATTTGCTTCATTTATACTTTCTTCTTTATCTGTAAGCGCTGTTAACAATTTTTTATAGTAACTTGTTGTTGATGTTGTATTATATGGAAGATAGAAATCTCCTATTTCAAATGAATCTATTATATAACTCATTCCTCCAACATGATCTTCATGTACATGAGTTCCTATTACATAATCTAATTTTGTTATTCCTAATCCTTTAAGCCCATTTACAATATATTCTCCATCATTACTGTTTCCAGCATCAATCAACACCGATTTTCCTTTATATAGAACAAGTTGACAATCAGCTTGACCCACATCTAAAAATAATATATTTAATTTATTATTATCTATTACAATTTTTTCAGAAACTTTTTCAATTATCTCTGTATTTGTTTTTACTTTTGGTTTTGTTTCTACAACTGATGTTTCTCTTGTGTCTACTATTTCTGCGAGTCCTGTCTCTCTAATCGCATTATCAATCTTTTCTAAAATTCCGAATTCCGATAAAAAATATACAATTACCAAAAATACGATTCCAATTATTGCTTCTTTTGTCTTTTTACTTATCTTCAGTTTCTTCTTTTTTCTTCCCATAATTACTCCTAAAATTTTCTACTAGAATTTTAACAATAATTTGTTTTTTTATCAATAAATTTCTAAATTGAATTTTATATTTATAAAAAACAAAAACTGTAAACATTTCTATTTACAGTTTCCCTTTATTCTTATCATATTTTATAATTCAGGTACAGTTACGTCATCAATATTTCCCTTTAGCTTTGTAAGGTGTATTTCTACAATTTCTCTTGTGTCTGCAATGTCATTTTTATAATCATCAAAATAAAAATTTAAGCTTTTAGAACCCGGTAGAATATATAATCCAAAAAAATCTTCTCTATTAAGGTTGTTTTTTGTTCCACTATATAAGCTATAAATTTCAACGTTTTTATTTGGCCAATTTATTATTTGTATATCATTTTTTTCATTTAAAGCAACACTATCTGCGCTACTTATTATATCAAATTCTCCATACATTAAGCTATTTAAAATTCTATCCATTGGTGTTATGAATTCATAATCGTCTATTTCTCTCTTGCTCCAATCGTTTATATGAATTTCTATTACATCATCATATTTCCCCATCTGTGTTTCCCAATCAGTGTAAGTTCTTTTTGATAAATCAATATATATTTCTTTAATCAATTTTTGATGATTTTTATCATCAAATTCTTTAACTTTCATAAGTTGTTTTTCGTTTTCAGCATAAATATAATATTGCCTGCAATGGTTTGTGATAACATTATTTTCTTTTTTGCTCACTTCTTCTCTTATTATTGCACTTTCTGTTACTCCAACAGTCATAAATTGTTCTGTATATACTTTTGCAATTTTTTCTACATCACTTTTTCTTTTTAGTATATTTACTTTATCAGAAATATAATTATATAAAATGATAATTATAATTATTGCTAAAACAAATTTAATCATTTTAGTTAATGACATTTTCTTGACTTTAAACTTTTCTATTATTTTTTCAAATAATTTATTAGTTCTTTTTTCTTTATCTAAATTCTCTTCTACAATTTCATTTTCTGTCTTATTGTTCAAATTTTCTTTATGAATAATCTCAATATTATCTTTTACTAATTCATCAACAGTAATATTAAATAACTCTGAAAGTTTTATTAGTTTTTCTAATTCTGGAATATTTTTTCCTACTTCCCATTTAGAAATAGTTTGTCTTGAAACTTCTAATTTATCTGCTAGTTCTTCTTGGCTCCATCTATTTAATTTTCTATATTCGTATATTTTATCATTTAATTTCATTTGAGGCCTCCTTTGCAAGAATATATTTTAATTATACATTTTATTTATAAAATACTCCACCACTATTTGTTTAATTTTTGACAACCTCAAGTTGCAATTTATAAATTTCAAACAAAAAAGAGTCCGTTTTCTGGACTCTTTTTATTTTATCTTCCTTCTACCTCGCTTGGCATGCTTGGTTTTCTTTTAATTGGTATATGTTTTTCTTGATATACTAAATCAGTTCTAGAAAAGTCTGTTTTTGCAAATTGATAAGGTGTTATTCCTCTTTTTTCTCTAAATAATAATGAGATTCTTTTTGGATCTAATTTATCAAAATTATAACCTGAATAGAATTTTCTTGCTTTAGAATTTTCTGGTAAGCTTTCAAAATAAGCTTTATCTCTTTTGATTGCTTCTTCAATTTGCTCTACTGGGTCTAATCCTTCTCTATCTGCATTTCTATATCTATATCCTAACCAGAATGGATATACTTTTCCCATTATTTCTGAATTTTCTTCTGGTGTTATATTTTCTAAGTAGCTCTTTCCAGAAAGTTGGCTATATACATCTTTATCTGTTAAGAATTTTATAAATGCGTGATAGTAATCTTTTTCTTGTTTTGTCATTGAACTTTTGTAAGGTAACATTGATTCATGAACAACTTGATGTGTAAAATAAGCTAATATTTTTCCTATATCATTATCTTTTCTTCTTGCAAAAAATACACTTGTTCCACTTCTTTCTTGTGAACTTCTGTGTACATCAAATGTTGGGTACATTACAAATGTACTTACTTTTCCATGACGTTCAGGTTCATATCCTATTACATCTTTTACATATCTCATTATTGAAGTTGAACTTGCTTTCCAAGCTTCTTCAATTGAATTTTTATAATCTTCTGTATCACTTACTATTTTTTGAATCTCTGGCTCTTCTGCTAATACTTGAAAATCATCAAAGAAACTTTCCATACTATGCATTTCTGCATCAGTTAAATCATATTCATATCTCATTCTACTTCTTAAAGCTTCTCTTCTTGAAGAACTTACTGGATTAGAATATACAGGTAAAATTCCTTCTAAAAAATTTGTTCCATCTCTATGGATTAATTTTTCATTTCCAAAAACTCTTGGATGACTAAGTATAAATTCTGTAATTGCTGGTGTTGAATCAATTATTCCTCTTTCCCTATATGCTTGTTTTAAAGCGGGGTTCTTTCTTGATTTCATTCTTCCTTGAATCTCACCATTTAGCATATTACATACTACTGCATTTTTATCTACAGTAAAATTTAAATTTGGCATAAAATCCTCCTATATATGTAGTCACATTTATAGATTTTAAATAAGCAAATATTTGCTGATTTTTTTCATATGTATTATTGATTTTTATTGTCCTTTTTTTAGAACGAATCAACAATACAATTTTATCACACTTTACATAAAAAATAAAGAGGTAATTGTAATTTTTTTGTAAATTTTATGAAATATTTTTTCATATACATTTCACAAAGTTGATTTTTTATCAAAAAGTCGGTATAATATTGGATATATTAATTAAAAATGGAGAAAATTTTATGGATTATTCAATTATTATAAGACCTCTAATTGGTGCTGGTATAGGATATATTACAAACTGGATTGCAGTAAAAATGATGTTTAGACCACTTCATCCAATAAAAATTGGAAAATTTACTCTTCCATTTACACCTGGAATTATCCCAAAAAACCAACCTAAACTTGCTGAGTCAATTGGGAACACAATTAGTAACAATTTGCTTACTGATAACGATTTAAAAGAAGTATTACTTTCAGATGAGGTTAAACAATATATTGTTTCAAATATAAATTCAAGCTTTAATGAATTAAAAGAAAATACAAATTCAATAAAGGATACTATTTGCCAATTTATAAATGAAGAAAATTATTGTTCTTCTGTATCTTTAATAGAATCTAATATTAGTAGCAGTATATATGAAACCGTATTAGAGGCAAATTTAGGACATTTGATTAGTAATCAAATTGAAATTGCTGCAAAAGAAAAATTAAAAGGTTCAATGCTTGGATTCTTTGGTGGAAATTCTATTATAGATTCTTTTATTCCAGCTATTAATGAAAAACTTGATGAATATATAAAAACTAATGGACAAGAATTAATAAATGATATGGTAAAAAAAGAAATTGAAAAGTATTCTTCTTTTTCAATTTCAGAACTTTCTACTAATCTAAAAAGTATAAATTTTGATTTTAAAGAAATTATAATAAATGCTTATGAAAAACTTGTTGATACTAAAGTTTCAGAATTTTTAAAAGCAATTAATATTTCAAAAATAGTATCAGAAAAAATAAAAGCAATGGATGTTTTAGAACTTGAAAAACTATTACTTGATATAATGAAAAAAGAATTAAATGCTTTAGTGAATCTAGGTGCTATAATCGGATTTATTTTAGGACTTTTAAATTTATTATTTTAATATTATATAACCAAAAAGACACTGCCTAAGCAGTGTCTTTTTGTCGCATTTTTAATTGATTTTTTGTACGAGGAATCCGGTCTCTTTGTCTACTTCGAAACCGCATGTAATCATCCAGAATCTATCCGTTTCGATAAAAACAGAAAAGACCTGCAAACGCTTTGCATCCACCTGTTTTGCCTCTTCTCTTACTTTCTGAACAATCATCTTGCCATACCCTTTACGTTGATGATTCGGATCCACGAAAATTTCCCGTATGCTGCATACCACTTCATCGTTATCATCCAGATATGCATCCAAAAATGCATATCCTACCAATTCTTCTCCCAGATATGCAACCAGCATGCTATCGCGAGCCACATAGTCATCAAACATCTCCTTGGTCGCAGAAGGTTCACTTCTCAGTTCACTTGTCTCGAGATACTGGAACCGTTTCTGAAGTTCCTCGAATTTAGGGTAGTCATTGGATTTTGCACACTCGATACTAATCTTCATATAATGCTTACCTCCTATTTTGAGATACTTAGCATTATATCATACTTTACATAATATTTCAACTTATTTACATTTATTCATTCTCTTCTTCTAATTTATTCCAAAGCATTCCTTCTTTTAAAGCTTCACTGTTTCCACCTAAAATATCTACTATTTTATATGCAAATAATAGTGTTGTTGCTGGACCTCTACTAGTAATGATATTTTCATCTACTACAACTAATTCTTCAACATAATTTGCTTTTTCAAGCATAGCTTCAAAATCTTCTCCTGGATATGCTGTTATGTATCTATTTTCTTCTATTCCAGCAGCTGATAAAACCATTGCTGGAGAAGCACATATTGCTGCTATAAATTTATTTTTTTCATTAAAATATTTTATTAAATTTATAACTCTAGCATCTTTTGCTAAATTATCAGCCCCAGGAAGTCCTCCTGGAAAAACAATCATATCGTATTCTTTTAATTCTTCTTCATTTATTAGTTTATCTGCTTTTACATAGATATCATGAGCACTTCTTACAAGTTCTCCTTCTATACTTACAATATCACATTTCATCCCAGCTCTTCTTGTAACATCAACTACTGTTAAAGCTTCAATTTCTTCATATCCATCTGCTAAAAATACAGCTATTTTTTTCATATAAACCTCCTTAAATTTGATACATATATTATATCATTATATTGACTTTTTTCGACAAGTGTTATATAAAAATTTTAGAAAATAATCAAAATTCTAGGAGGAACTTATGTTAAAAGAATTTAAAGCTTTTGCTACAAAAGGCAATATTATGGATTTAGCTGTAGGTGTTGTAATAGGTGGTGCTTTCCAATCAATAATCAATTCTTTAGTAAATGATATTATAATGCCAGCAATTTCAATATTAACTGGAAAAGTTGATTTTTCAGATATGATGTTTACTGTAGGTGATGCATCTATTAAATATGGTAATTTTATAACAGCAATTGTAAACTTTTTAATAATTGCATTTTCAATTTTCTTAGCAATTACTTATATGAATAAATTAAGTAAAAAAATGGAAGCAATTAGTTTAGGTCAAGTTGAAAAGTTAAATAAAAAATTAGGAAGAACTAAAAAAGAAGAACAAAATCCAGAGCCAACAGTAAAAATTTGCCCTTATTGCTATTCTGAAATACCTTATAAAGCAACAAAATGTGCGCATTGTACTTCTGACATTGAAATTCAATAATAATTTGTATATATAATTGTAAAGCAATTATATATAACAAAAAAGCTTATTATAAAAATAATAAGCTTTTTATTTTTTACTTTTCTTTATTTTCATATTGTTCAAATTCAGTTTTTAAAACTTCATCAGCTTGGATTTCTTCTAAATAACCATATTTTACCATTTTTTCTAATACCTGAGCTTGTCTTTGTTTTGCAAGTTCTGGATTTTTAGTAGGAGCATATACTGAAGGTGCATTTGGTATTCCAGCTAAAAGTGTTGCTTCATATAAATTTATATCTTCTGGATTTTTTTCAAAATACCCTTGTGCTGCATCATAAATACAATAATATCCATCTCCAAAATATATTGTATTTACATATAATTCTAAAATTTCTTCTTTACTGCAAACCTCTTCATATTCAAAAGCCATAAATATTTCTGCTATTTTTCTAGTTAGTTCTTTTCTTTGAGTAAAATATGTATTCTTAGCAAGTTGTTGAGTGATTGTACTTCCTCCTTCAACTAAACTCATTGTTTGAATATCTTTTACTATTGCTCTTGTTATTGAAATTAAATCTATACCATTATGTTTAAAAAATCTTCTATCTTCTACTGCAACAATTGCATTTATATAATCTTTTGGTAAATTTTCATATTCTATATAATTTTCTTTTTCTTTTTTTATTTCTTCTATTTTTTCTGCAATACTCGTCTCATTAATTGCTTCTTTGTATAAATTATATCCTTGGTAAATAAATATTCCACAAATTATTACTACCCATAAAAATATGAATATAAAAAGTTCTTTTAAGAATTTTATCATATGTTTCCCCTTTCTTTTTAGAAATATTACAACTGAACTTTTTCTAAAAATGCCATGCAACCTTCTAAAATATCTTCATATGTTCTATCAAAATTTCCTGTAAAATAAGGATCTGCTATATCTCTTGGATTATTTGAATAATCAAGTAATCTATGTATTTTATTATCTTTGTCTTGCCCAACTATTCTTAGTATATTTTGGATATTTCTTGTCTCCATTCCTAATATATAATCAAATTTTTCATAATCATCTTTTCTTAACAATTTTGCCGCTCTATGTTCTACTTTAATTCCTAAAGAATTAAGTTTATTTACTGTACCATAATGAACATCACATTCAAGTTCTTCTGGACTTGTAGCACTTGATTCTATATAAAATTCATTTTCTAAACCTCTATTTTTTACTAAATCTTTTAAAACAAACTCAGCCATTGGCGAGCGACATATATTTCCTAAACATACAAACATTACTTTTATCATTTTTTCTCTCCACTTCATATATATTTTATCATTAGGACTTTAGTTTAACAATAAATTCAAACAAATTTAAGAGAATCTTAAATTTTATTTTTATCTTTATAATAAAACTTTATTTAATAAAAAATCAAAACAAAAAACGCCATTTAATTCTATAAAAATTCATTTATTTTTAGGATTAAATTAGCGTTTATTTTATTATTTTACTAATTTTCTATATTTTCTTTATTCAATTCAACTATTTGTGATGCTATATATTTACTACTACTAGATCCCATAGCCATATATAATGCTGTATCTGCAAATAACTCATCTTGACTTAAATTTCTTTGACTATATTTCTTTCCTATTGCTATTACTGTATTAAATACAGAATCATACAAGTCACTAAAGAAATTTAAAGTTTCTTCTATTGAAGTTCTTTTTACTCTTATTTCTATTAAATCTTTTATGTCTGAAATTGGAAGTGCTTGCTTTAAGCAGCAAATAATTATTAAATATGCAATATGTTCTCTAGAATATTTTTTCTTTACTGGTGCAGGCATTATTCCAAGTTTTACATAGTTGTTAATCATTGAATTTGTAATTATTTTTGTACTTTCATCAGTTTTGTGAAAAGACATATATTTTTCCATCAATGCTACAACTTGATCCATATATAAATCTATTTCTGGTAATTCATCCCAATAAGGAAGTTTATGTTTAATTATTTTAAAATAATCTTCAAATTTTTTATCTGTTTTTGACACAACATTAACCTCTTTTCTTAATTTCTTATATAATATACCATATTTTCTGCTTTTTTTCAATACCATAGCTATTTAGGGCTAATTATAAAAGAAAATATTGCTATTCTAAGCTTATTGAGCCAAAAAATCGAGAGGGACCTAAGATAGGTCCCCCTCTTTTGGTACTCTCGCCTACATACAACAAAACTTCAATCCCATCAGCTCAAACGCATTTAAGACATCCGGTTTGTTATGTATTTCGCCATTTTCGTCCTTACTCGCAGCCACCTGAGCAACTGTTTTTACAGTTTCTGTCTCAGTAGGCTTAACTTTCGGAAGTTCCGGCAAAACAATGTTCCACCCGCTCATGCTTTCGATTCTTTTCCAAAAATAATTTGCATACATGCGGGGGGATACACCAGATACCCTTCTCGTCATCAATCTGGTGCGCGGGCAATCCTTCGCACCAAATTCAAAACAAAGCTGTCGCAGTGCCATTTTCCAGTAATTTACATCCCATTCAGCGCACACCTCATTGGTTCTAGCACCCACAAAAATTTGATAGGGTACGAAAACTTCTACAGTGTCCACCGCTTCAGGAAATGCAACCACTTTCAACGTACAACTGGTGTGGGATTTGCAGGAAGTTACTTCTACTTCCAGGTCTTCGTTGACCATCTCGCGAACAGCCTGTTTCATCCGCTCGAAAGAAGTCTCCATGCTTTTTTCCATGCTGTTTCATCTCCTTATTTTTTTAGTATATATATTAAAAGAGTTACCTTGTACCTCTTGAATTTTCAAGTATTACCTAATAGCTGACTGAAATCATCTCGAGGTAACACAATATGTGCTTTACTTTACTATTATAACATACTTTATGTTAATTTTCAACAGTACCAATGTAAAAAGCAGGCTTTTGCCTGCTTTTTAGTAATATTATTTATTTTAATTTTAACGAATTACATTTGCTACAACACCAAATGATAAAATCATCATTATTATACTTGCCATAACAACTCCACCTAGTACTGTTACAAATGTTTTCTTTTTATCCATATTAAGTACTGACGCAATTAGTGTTCCAGTCCAAGCACCTGTTCCTGGAAGTGGAATTCCAACAAAAATAAGAAGCCCCCAATACCCATATTTTTCAATTTGACCTTTATTTTTTTCTACTTTTTCATCTAACCAATTAGCAATTTTATTGAAAAATTTTACTTTACTATTTTTCATCCATGCTAAAATTTTTGTTATTAATAATAAAATAAATGGTATTGGTAAAACATTCCCTACAATACTAATTATATAACTTGGAAGTGGTTCTAATCCAAGTAATGCTGCCGCTAACAGTCCTCCTCTTAATTCCAAAATCGGCATTAATGATATTATAAAAACTAATATCTCTCTTCCATAAGCTATTGCAGTTAATCCACCAAAAGCTCCCACTATTGCATTTACTATTTTTTCGCTCATTATCCTTATTTAGACATCTATTTTAAATAAAATTAAAACTGTCTATTCCTCTCTTTCTTATTTAATTAATAAATTCAACTTTAATATTATTTCATATAGTTTTGTTTAAATCAATACTTATTATATTAAATTATATTTTTTTATATAATATTTATTCCATATTTAAATTTAAAATGTTTTCAGCAGTAGATTCTCCAACAAATTCTTCTGGGAATACTACTTCATCTATATTTAATCTGTTTAAGATATTTTTATGAAGTTTGTTACCAGCTTTAGCAATTATGTATTTAACTCCTCTTTCTTGAAGAATCATACAAGATAATATACTTGCAGCTATATTTTCTCCAAAGCAAACTACTCCAACGTCAAAATCTTTTACTGGTAATTGTTCCCACGCTTCTTCTGAAGTTACGTCTAAACAAACAGCTTTTGTAACAAAATGAGATGCTTGTTCTACAACATTCATATCAGAATCAACAGCTAAAACTTCAACATTTGCTTCTTCTAATTTTCTAGCTATTGTTTTTCCATATTTTCCTAACCCTACTATTATACATTGTTTTTTCATTTTATTCTCCTTTAATATAAGTTTACATTTTCTGATGGATAGTCCACTAATTTATCTACAGGCTCATCATCTACAAATGCCATTATCATTGCTATCGGCCCAATTCTTCCTATAAACATTAATAATAAAAGTAATATGTCTCCAAATATATTTACACTTGTTGTAGCAGAAACTGCGAGACCTGCATTTGAAAGTGCAGATACTGTTTCAAAAACAATTTCTACTAAACTTGCAGATTCATTACTGTATGCTAGAAGTAAACTTGAGGCAATTGATAGTAATAAAAATATTGTAAAAATTACAAAAGCTTTTCTTACAACCAAATTTGGTATCTTCTTCCAAAAAATTATAGTATTTTCTCTTCCTCTTAAAGTAGATCTAATTGTAGCAAGTATAACTGCAAGAGAAACAACTCTTATTCCTCCTGATGTTGATGCTGGAGATCCACCAATAAACATTAATACAATTAAAAGCAATTTGCTTGCTGTTGAGAATGATTCTAAGTTTATTAATGTAAAACCAGCAGAACGTGCTGTTAATGACATAAATATACTATTAAGAATTGTCAAGTGTGGTTCAAATATTTTTAAGGCTATAGCTGGTACTATAGTAAAAATTAATGAGTATACTAAAATTATTTTTGTTTGTAATTTTAATTTATTAAATTTTCTAAATTTATGTTTTTTCAAATCTTCTATTACAAATATACCTATACTTCCTAAAAGCATTAAAATAATTAAAACTATTTGTAAATATGTATCAGATTTGTAATTGTATAAACTATTAGTTCCTAATATATCATATCCTACATTTGTAAATGCAGATATTGAGTGAAATATTGAATACCAAATTCCTTGTTTTAATCCATATTCTGGAACAAACTTAATTCCCAATAATATTGCTCCTAAAAGTTGAACTTTCAATACTAAATTAAATACAAATGTTGAATGCTCTTTTACAGTATTATAATTAGTATCACCACTAGTATTTTCATTTACTAATAATATATCTGACATTTGCATTTTCTTATCTCTTTTTGACCATAAATAAGAAACAAATACGATAAACCCTAATGCCCCAATTTCCATAAGTAATAAAATTACTACTTGGCCCAATACATTGAATTGTTCAATAATTGGTGTCTTTAAAAGAGCTGTTCCTGTAACTGTAGAAATTGATGTATATATAGCATCATGTAAGGATATATCTTTTATATTGCAAACCGGCAAGTATAATACTATTCCGCCCAGTAAACTAAGTAATACAAAGCCCAATAATGGGACTAAATAACTTTTTCTTTTCTTTAGCATTTATTTTTCCTAATCCTTTGCATAATCTAAAAATATTATATACTTAATTTATACAAAATGTAAATATTTTCAAGTCTAAAATTCTACTTTTCCGTAAAGAATTCTTATTATTTTACAAAGATATTTCATTATTCAAATTATAAAAAAATACACCTTTCTTTTTATTTGAAAGGTGCATTTTCCCTGAATTTATTTCAGCTATTTATATATTTTTAAATTAAGGCATATTTGGCATTCCGCCTCCACTTGGCATTTGCATTCCGCCTCCACTTGGCATTTGCATTCCGCCTCCTGATTGCATTCCTCCTCCCGATTGCATTCCGCCTGACATTCCTCCTCTTCCATCCATTCTATCACCAAAAGAATTTGAAGAGTTTTCTGAAGATTCTACTATTTGAACTGTATCATTTTCTGTTATTCCAGATTTTATCTCTATATATGCATCATTAGATATTCCTGTTTCTACTATTGTATTTGTTGTTGTTCCATCATTGTTAATTACAACTACATATTTTCCTTCATCTGAAGTTTGAATTGCTTCAACTGGCACAGCAACAACATTTTCTGCACTTTCAATTATAATTTCACAAGTTGCAGACATCCCAATTTTTTGATTACCATTATTATCAAAAGTTACAACTGCAGTAAAATAAGATCCACTTGAACTATAGCTTCCAACCTCTGAAACAGATGTTATAAACCCTTCTATTTGTTCACCAGAAGCTGTCATTGTTATATCTACAGTGTCTCCAATTTCTATTTTATTTATATCTGTTTCACTAACACTTAGACTCATTGTTAATGTTTCCGTAGAACTAATTTGTATATAATGATTTGATGAACAAATTTCGTCTTCATTTGGTAAATTACTTCCTATAATTACACAATCGTAAGGTGCAGTTAAATAAGTTCCGTTTGTATATTCAATTATATTTGTTCCTTCCTCAATTAAAACATTTTCCGAAACAAGCATTTCTTCAAAATAATATCCTGTGTGCAAATAATGATTTTCAGTTAATCCTGAACTTACTTGCCCAGAACTTGATAATGTATTTTCAATTGTTTGAATACTTGCAACTGCTTGATTTAAATTTGAAGTTTGATTTGTAATTTCATCTTCATTTGAATTACCAAATGGATTTACATATATGACTACAATTGCAACCAACAAAATCATTAAAATAATTATTGCAATTGTAATTGGATTTTTTTCTTTTTTCATAATTTTATTTATGCTTTTAGCATTCCTTTCCATTTATTTAAATATTTTTAATTATTTTGTAAGATATATTCTATAAGTTCTTACATCGCCATTATCTGCTGTAACATTTATAATAATTTTATTTTTTCCATCTTGTAAATTTGTATTTCCATATATAGTAACTATTGCAGTTGAATCTTCAGCTTTAGCATTTACTGTTACTTTTTCTAAATCATCATCATCTAATCTTGCAAAATAATCCGCGGTAGTTTTCTTGAATTCATTTTTAAAATCAACTCCTGTTATACTTAAAGATTCTAAGTAATTATTTTGTGATCCTTTATATGTTTCTCCTTGAGTTAATGAAGAAATTCTATCATTAGCATTTTGTAAATCAGCTTCTAATCCACTCATTTGTTCCATCATCTTTTTCATGCTAGCATTCATTTCTTTATTTTTATTTAACATAGAATCCATATCACCCCATGCATTTTCTTTATCATTTGATATTTGCTTCACAACATTTATAGATATATCTTCTTCACTTGTTTCTGAAAAATCATCTAATTTTTCTTGTAAATTTGATTTTTCTTGTTCTTTTACAGTTATTGCATCTGTTGCTTCTTTTATAGAGTTTTGAGTTGAGGCATATAAATCAGATTCTATATCTTCTATTCCTGCTAGAATTTCATTTAATCTTTTTAAAGTTTCTTTTAATCCACTTATACTAAGTTCTACATCTGAAATACTAGATTCAATTTCTTCTTTTGTCTCATCTAAATTAGTTATTTTCACAGAAAACTTTACAACATTTTCTTCTTCAGGTGAAATGTATACTACACCTAATTTTTCAAGTGTAACTAAGTTTTTATCTACTACAAAAGAAGTAGCAACATTATTAGTAGAAAGGCTTGATACATTTTCTGTTACATCTTCTATAGATAAACTATTATTATTTGCTATATCTACTTTAAACTTTGTATAATTAATGTTTGCCAAATTTAAAATCAAATAAAATTCAGTTTTAGTATTTACAGTTTCACTACTCAAAGAAACAATCGAATTTGATGTTACATTTTGAATAATTTCCTGTGGCAACTCTGTAGCATTAACTTTAAAGCAAACACTAATAATTATTATCATTATTATGAAAATACTAAACAACTTTTTTAATGCTTTCATTTTTTTCTCCTTTATTTTTATATTTTTTTAGTTAATCTGTTCTTAAAGCATCAATCGGTCTTAAACAAGCTGCTCTGTATGCTGGGAATATACCAAATATCATTCCTATACCTGCACTTGATAAAAATGCTATTAATATTATTGAACCTGATGCTGTAAAAGTTAGTCCAAAGTTTTCTACAATTATTCCTATTCCAAGTCCAAATACAACGCCTATTAATCCACCTAATAAACTTAATACTAAAGCTTCTATTAAAAATTGAATTAAAATGTCTCTCTTTCTCGCACCTAAAGATTTTCTAATACCAATTTCTTTAGTTCTTTCTGTTACTGATACAAGCATTACATTCATAACACCAATACCACCTACTATTAGAGAAATACTAGCAATTCCACCTAGTAATAATGTTAAAGTATCTGTTATACTATCCATTGTATCTAGCATTGAATCTTGTGAAGAAACACTGTAATCATCACTTGAAATTAGCAGTGTCTCTCTTAAGTAATTTCCTATTAGTATAGATGTCATATCAATCTTATCTTCATCTTCTACTTTAATATATACATCTGAAACTCCAGTATCTTCATCAAAATAAATTGCTGTTGTAAGAGGAATTAAAATCATGTCATCTACATTATTTCCCATACTTGTTCCTTGTTCCGTAAGAACACCAATTACTGTATATTTGTCTCCATCAATCTTTATTGTTTGGCCAACTGGCTCTGTTAAACTAAATAAGCTTTCTGCAATTTCACTTCCTAAAATACATACTTTTGTACTATTTTCTATATCTATTAAAGAAATTCTTCTTCCTTTTGCTAAATCTGTGTTTGTTATTTCTAAATAATTATCATTTGTAGCTAATATACTTGCTCTTGATGAAGTAGTTGTACCTCGACTAGCTGTTGCTGATATACTTTTATATGGTGCAACTTTTTCAACATTTGCTATTTCTAATAATTCATCAATTTGTTCATATTCATAAGTAGTATCAGATGATGAAATTGTTAAAGTCAATATATCTGTCCCTAAACTTTTAACGCTATCTGTTACTGAACTTGTGGCTCCAGTTCCTATTCCGACAAGAACTATAACTGAAGCTATACCAATAATTAATCCAAGCATTGTAAGTCCAGAACGTAACTTGTTACTTTTAATATTCTTAAAAGCCATTTTTATAATATTAAGAATTTTCATTAATTTTTTGTCTCCCTTTCATATTCATATAATTTTCCGTCTGCTATTCTTACAATTCTTTTTGCTTCCTCTGCCATACTATTATCATGTGTAATTAATACTATAGTTTGACCTTCACTATTTAAATCTTTTAATAGTTTTTTTATTTCTGTACCTGTTTTTGAATCTAACGCCCCTGTAGGTTCATCAGCTAAAATTATTTCTGGTTTATTAGCTAAAGCTCTTGCTATCGCAACCCTTTGTTGTTGTCCACCTGATAATTGTTTTGGAAGATGTGTTTCTCTTCCTTTTAATCCTACCTTTTCTAAATATTCATAAGCTACTTTTTTAGATTCTTTTGCAGACATTCCTGCATATATTAAAGGCACTTGAACATTTTCCCAAGCAGTTAATTTCGTCAACAAATTAAAATTTTGAAATACGAATCCAATCTTTTGGTTTCTTACTTTTGCTAAATTTCCATCTGATAATTCTTTTATATTCACTCCATCTAATACGTATTCTCCGCTATCTGGTATATCTAAAAGTCCTACAATATTCATAAGAGTAGATTTTCCACTTCCAGATGGGCCTATTATTGATAAATATTCACCTTTTTCAACTTGAAGGGATATATCATCTAATGCTTTTATTTGTTCATCACCCATAGTAAAATATTTTTTAATATTTTTTAAATCTAGCATTACTCCCATATTCTAAAAACCTCCTCTATTTGATTTAGTTCCTCTGTTTTCTCTTTCCCCACCCATGTTAAACATTGAGCTTAATGGATTTGACTTTTCTTCCTCTTCTGTTTCAATAACAGTAACTGTTATTGTTTCATATTTCACTTTATCACCAAGTTCCACACCAGAAAGTATTTGCACATAATTTGCATCTGCAACACCTGTTTCTACTTCTACTTTTGTTGTTGTTCCATCTTCATTTATTAAATTCACGTACTTTTTCTCATCTTCAATTGTAATTGCTTCTATTGGAAGACAAGTCAAATCATCGTACTTATCTAATGTTATAGTACATGTTGCAGACATTCCAATTTTTAAATTGCCATCATTTTTCATTGAAGCAATTGCAGCAAAGTTTGTAGCACCATTTCCCCTTGTTCCTATTGCATTAATTTTACTAATTGTACCTTTATATTCTTTTGTTTCATCATAACTAACAACAATGTCTACTTCTTGACCACTAGTTACTTTATCAATTTTATCTTCACCTATATTTATATCCATATATAAATCTTCAACTGATGATACTTCTACATAATTGCTGCTTGTGCAAACTGATTTCACTTCTGGAACGAAATAGCTTGATACTATACAATCATATGGTGCTACTAAATAAGTTCCATTTGAATATTTTAAAAGATTTGCTCCTTCTTTAACAAACTCACCTTTTTCTGCACACATTGTTAAATAATAGTAACTTGTATTTAATGTTAATTTCTCTACTTGCGCAGATTGAACTTCTCCTGGAGCTGTTAATGTTGTAACAATACTTTGAGTAGTCACCTCCGCAATTTTCTCATTTGTTTCTATTATTTTACTTGCATCATCTTTTGATTTTACTGCGGTCATAATTACAGTTATTAATATTGTTATAGCTATAAGTAAAATAAAAATTTTCTTTTTCATGATTTTAAGTTTTTTCCTTTCTTGAAGTTTTATAATTCATAAAAACTTTATTTTCGTTTTTCAAATTTATTATAAAAATAATTTCTTAAATAAATATTAAATTTTTAATTTTTTATAAAAAGTTAATATTTACATCTAAATAAAATTTAAATTATCGTTATCCATTTTATATTGACAAAAATATATTGTTTTATATAATTAATTCATAATAAAAATTTAGGAGTTTATAATGGAAAAACTTTTTTTAATCACATCAGTAAAATTAATAACACTAAGCATTTTAGCAATGATAGGTTATTTTTCGTTTTTAAAAATAAAAAAACCACCAAAGAATGTTTCTAAGGTAGGATTTTCTATACTTATTCTTTTTATGATAACTTTATATGTTTTATATTTACTACAAATAAAATATAATTATATTCATTCCTTTATGGCTATATTTGTTTTATTTTGTTTAATATGTGTACTAATTTTAAAACAAAATAAAATGTATACTCGGACAAATTGGACTGTTTTTCACATTTTTAATAATAATTGTTACCGCTCTTGGATACAATTTATATACGCCTTATTGGTCAAGACAACATGATAGCCGAAGTTTTTATTATCCTGAAAATGGTGGACATTTTGGATATATTGGATATATATATAAGAATCTAAATCTTCCTAAAGGTTCTCCTATCGGAGTATGGTGTTTTTACAATCCACCACTATTTTATATAATTTCCACTGTTGCAATTAAAATTTTCGAGCTTTTTACAAACTCTATAGATTTTAGTTTTGAAAACTTACAAATTTTATCTTTTGGATATTATTTTATTTTTAATATATATGTATATAGAATTTTAAAAGAATTAGAAATCAAAAAATCATTAATTCCTACTTTACTTTTTGTTAGTTTATCACCAGCATTACTAATAATGTCTGGAAGTATTAATAATGATATGTTATCAATTTCTCTATCAACTATGGCTATTTATTATACAATAATTTGGTATAAAGATGATTCTTTAAAAACACTTTTAAAAATCGCTTTAAGCATATCTTTAGCAATTATGACAAAGATTAATTCAGCATTAATTGCTATTGCTATTGCTTTTGTATTTTTAACCAAAGTAATAAAAAACAAAGACGAACTTTCAAAATACATATGGCATTTTACAATATTTGCAATTATAGCTCTTCCAATTGGGCTTTGGTTTCCAATAAAAAATTTAGTACTTTATGATGTTCCTATTACATATGTACAATCTGTTGACGAATCTAGTGGTGCAAATATTTCTAAATATACGGTTTTTGATAGACTCTTTAAAATAAATGGAAATCATTTAGATTCAATAAATATCAATATGGGACCTGAAACTCCTGAATATAATGTTTTCATAACTACCTTAAAATCATTTATAGTTGATGAACACATTGATTATGAAAATAATAAAATATTAAATATTATAGTTCCTGGACTTTTTTGTTTATCAATTCTACTTTCTATTTTTTATTTAATACATATATTTTATGTACTTATTAATAGAAAAAAAATTAGTAATTGGATATATTTCTTTTTACTAATTGGAATCATGCAGATTGGCTCTTACATAAGTTTTTGTTTTAATTATCCATTTACATTTACAATGAATTTTAGATATATTATTCCTAGCCTAATCACCTATGCTGTAATTACAAGTTTAGCTGCTGATGATAATAAAAAGCTATATTATTTAAATACTATAACAAATATTGTCTTTTCCTGCTTATCAATTATGATGTTTACTAATATTGTTTAATATAAAATATAAACAAAAAATAAATTAAAACATAAATACAAAAAAGAGATAAGATTCGTTTCTTATCTCTTTTTATAATTTTAAAATCTTCTTCTATTTATTACATAAGTACTTCCTAAAACAGCTTTTGCTTTATGCTTTATTTGACCTGCAATTTCTCCTATCTCAAGAGTTGTTTTATATACTTTAGAATCCACTTCTAAAACTGCTATAGATATTGTTGTCAGTGGAAATTGTTCGATAATTCCTCTTCTGTTTGCAACTTCAACATATCCTCTTTCAACATCAACTTCATTATAATAATCTACTGCATATTTATCAAACTCAAAAATTATTTCTTTGCATAATTTATCATAATCAGTTTGAGCAATTATTGAAACAAAGTCATCTCCACCAACGTGCCCTATAAAATTATCACTAGATTCTAATTGATGAACATGTTTTGAAATTGTTCTTGCTGTAAACTTTATTATTTCATCACCATTTGCAAATCCATATACGTCATTATAAGCTTTAAAGTTATCTAAGTCAAAATATAAAATTGCAAATGTATCTTTGTTTAATAATCTCTTTTTCATTTCTGTTTGAATTTGAACATTTCCAGGCAATCCTGTTAGTGGACTAACAGTTCTATTTTTTGTTAAAAGTCCTACTATATTTTTAATTGTATAATAGAAAAATTCATCATCTAATGGTTTTTTAATATAGTATTGCACATCTGTTTTCAAAACTTCTACTGCATGTTCTTTTTCTCTATTTGAACTTACTACTATAATCGGTGTTATACTGTTATCCTCGTTTGTTCTAATACTTTTACAAAATTCTACAATATTTATATCTGTATTATCTTCATCAATTATAAGTAATGTTGGTATATTTCTTAATGCAACTTCTAATTCTGAAGTTTTTACAGTTTTAAATTTGAACTCATCAACTTCTCTTCTAAAGCTTTCCTTTAACTTATCTCTTAGTTCGTTTTTATTATCAATTATATATATATCGTGAACCATATATACTCCTTTTATTGGATTTCGTAATTAATTTCCTTTGTTTCTTCTTTTTCTGTTCCATTGTTGCTAACTACTTTTACTGTTATTTTATTGTTTCCTTCTATATATGGAATTCCTGATTTATCTATAGTAACATCTACTAGTGGTTCTGTTCCTAAATCAATGTCATAATCCATATCATTTAAGTTTAATTTCATTTCTTTTATTCCATTTGGAATATTTACTATAATTGTTCCGTCATCTCCAATTGAAAGATTTATTTCATCTTCCGTTGCAACTGTTGATACTTTTTCTGTTACTTCTGTTACTGTATCATCAACACTTCTAGCAGATACTTTAACCTCATTTTCTCCTTCTGGAAGATCTATTGCTGGTAATGTTACATCTGTTGGCGTTTCTCCTTGTAAATCAACATCATAATCTGTTCCATTGATATTTAAGCCTATTTCTTTAATTCCGTTTTCATGGAAACATTTAATTTCTACTGCTTTTTTATCAGCTGAAATTGTTACTGTTATATCTGGTTTTGTTACTCCAGTAAATGATTGTGGTTCTGTTGTTACTCTGTTGTTTGCATCTACTGCTATTACAACTATATCATTTTTTCCTTTTAGAATATCTATTTCAAATTCTATTTTCTTTTTGTCTTCTTCTGAAACATCTACTCTTATTTCTTCTTCATCATTCCATCTATATGTTACATAACTCATTTCAGTTTCGTCTGTTGCTGTTATTTTTAGCTTTTTCTCATCTGTAACACTTAATTTTATCTCTGGTGCTATTTGATCTTCTCCTGTTTCAGATTCGATTGTTTCTTGATGCATTGTTTCTACACCATCTATATCTACAACTTTTATATTTAATGTGTGAGTTCCTTGATATAAAGGAATTTCACGTTCCATTGTAGATTTCTCTTCACCTTGTAATGTTGTATCTTTATCCGAATCCCAGCTATAAATTAATTTTTTAATAACTTTGTCATGACTTACTTTTATTAAGATTACTTCTTTGTTCTCATCTTTAGTACTTTTTGTTTTTTCTACTGTTATTTTAGCTTGAGTTGCTGAAGATGTTGGTGTTTCTGTTTTAGTTTTATTATTCATTAAATTATAAATACCAACACTTGCTAAACATATTGCAAAACATATTAATATCAAAGCAAAAACTCTAGTTACTTTGTCTGAACCTGATGAGCCACCACCAGAATTCTTATTTGGATTATAATCTAATATTTGGTTCATTTACCCAACTCCTCCACTATATCATTATTTCAAGCTTGATTATATCATATAGCATTTTTATTGTAAACACAAAAAAATACCTTTTTAAACAATTTTTTCCAAGCTTATTTATCCAATTTATTATGATTTTTACTAATTTTATCTTTTATTTTAAGAAACAAAAAAGGATGAATTTTATTCATCCTTTTTTTTAGTATATAAAATTTAAATTAATACATATTTTTTAATTAAAGCAATTCCTGTTACCATTATTATAGATACAGTTAATGTTAATAATATATATGTTGGTGCAGTACCTGTTGAAATAGATAACATTACTTCTGCTTTATCGATATCGTCTTCACCATCAACTTTATTATCTGGTGTTGAATCAATATCTTTTGTATTACTATCATTTTTATCAGCGCTTATTTCTGCAACATTTGTTTTTAATCCGAAGTTATTTTCATTATTTGTCCATTTTAATACTACAGTAACTGTTGCTGATTTTCCTGGTTCTAATAATGTATTTGATAATGCATTTGTTGTTATTTCTCTATCAGATACTTTTGTCCATGATGCATTTTCTGATTCAATGAATTCTAATCCTTCTGGAATATAATCTGTTATTTCAGTAGCATATCCTGCGATTTCACCTTCATTTGTTACTGTTATATCATAAACAAATTTTACTGTTGTTGTGTTGATTTTCTTTCTATGAATTTCAACTTTTTGTAATGGAGCATCTTTAGAAACTAGAAATTCTTTTGTTGTTCCATCTTCTGTAATAATTATTTTTACTAAATCCTTTTTCAAGCTTAAGTCAAAATATTTTACATATACTTTTTCATCATCAATATCATCTTCACCATCTTTATTATTATTTGGTGTTGAATCAACATCATCTACTGGATCTCCATTTGCATCTGCATCATCTGTTATTTCTGCTATATTTTTTATTGTTCTTTTTGCAGAATCAATTTCACTATCTTGAATTACTTTAAATTCAATTTGAATATCTTTATAATCTAAAGTTTTATCTGTAGCTTTATCAAATTCATCTATTAAATTATTTGTACTTTTTTCTTTTGATAAATAATCAGTTCTAACTTCTACTGCTTGACTTAAATCAGTTGTTTCATTTCCGTTTTTATCATATAATTTCCAACCATATTCTTCATTTATATCACTATCTTTTATAAATTCTAATCCTTCTGGTAAATTATCAGATATTTCTTCTGCATATCCTGCTATATTTCCTTCATTGTATACTCTTATTGTATATGTTACCTTGTCTCCTTTTGTTACTTGTAAAGGATCTTTGGCTGTAGATGGAGCTGAAAATTGAATTTTTCCATCTGAACTGATAAGAACTGATGGTTCTCTTCCTGTTACTTTATCACCATTTAATGCTGTAATAAATTTTTGTAAGCTTAAGTCAAATTCTCTATTATCTGTTGCTAAATTTTCATAGTCATGGTCATCTTGTTCTTTTTCATTTCCTGGATATTCATCTTTATTTACTGAATCTGGTGTAGAATCTTGATCAATTACATCTTCTCTATTTTTATCTGAGTCTTTTGTAATTTCTGCAATATTTCTACAATTGTTATTAATAGCTTCATCTACCAATACGATACATGTTATTTGAATATCTTTATAATCTAATTTTGTATCTTTTTCTCTATCAAATCCATCTATTAGATTTTTTTCATCAGTAGTTGATGATTTCAATTTTGTTGATGTTAATTTAACTTTTCCTTTAACAACATCTACATCATCTAATTTTTTAATATCATTAAAATCATCTACTGATAAATTTGATTTTCCATTTTCAATTGTACTTAATTTTACTGTTTCTACATCTTCTGGTATTGCCCAGTAATTATCAACATTTGTTGTGTATCCTACTAAGAAACCTAATCCTTCTGGTAGGTAATCCGCAACTTCTTCAGCATATCCAGCTGTTTCACCTTCGTTATATACTCTAATTGTATATGTTACAATATCACCTTTTTCAACAACAAGTGGTGTTTTTACTGTTTTATAAGTAGCATCAGTACTTGTTCCATTTTTTAGTTTTGTTACATCAACTTCTGGAACTCTACTTGTTGCTGGTGCATTTTTATTTATTTTTGTTATAAATTTTTTCAAGCTTAAATCAAATGTTTTTCCTTCAACTTCTACTTTTTCGAAGTCATCATCATCTTCTCTTCCTTTGTAGTAATAATCATCATCTGTTAAATCATCTTTGTTTTCATTATTTCCATCATAGTTTGACGAATCATAATCATTTTTGACATAATCATTATTTTCTGGAGTTGAATCTCTATCTTCGATTTCATCTGCTTGAATTTCAGCAATATTTGTTAATATACTTGATGCTTTTGCAGTATCTGCAACTTTACATTCAATTTGTACTACTGCGCTATTTAATGTATCTGAATTTTTATCGAATGCTGAAATTACTTCATTTCTTAAATATTCTGATTTATATGTTACTACATTATTTCCTTCTGTAACTTTTTCCCAACCATAAGTTGTATTAATTGTACTTCCTTCTACCAATTCTAATCCTTTTGGAAGTGCATCTATTATTACAGTTCCTCTAGCATCTATATCTGCTTCATTGTATACTCTAATTTCATATACGATTGTATCTCCATTTGATACTTTTACAGGATCTTTAGCATGTTTATATATTGCTGTTGAGCTTGTTCCAGTTTTTAATCCTGTAACATCAACTTCTGGAGCTCTATCTAATGTTTTATCATTTACTTTAACTATATATTTTCTTAAAGCCAAGTCAGCAGTTGATCTATCTATTTCATATGCTTTATTAGCTGAATGAGGCATTTTTTCTCTTGTTACTAACATTACTGGTTGATATAACTCTACTCCTTCAGAATCTTTTGAATTATTTTTCCAAAGTGTAGCTTCACTTTCATAACAAGAATAATCTAATTTTAGATTAACTTTTGTTATAGATTTATTTGTTTTTGGTAGATATATATAATATTGAACATCAAAAATTTCATCTACATTTTTGTTTGTAAAATCACTTTCACCCTCAATGTAAATTTTATATTCTTCTCTTGAAATTACATTATCATTTTGATCTAATAATTTAATTGAATATTCTGTTTTTGCTGCAGTTCCTGAAGTTACTTTATATGGTCCTGCCACATAATAATCAGAATCATCTAATAAATTAGCTCCAGCTTCTACTTCTGCCATTTGAGGATATGTAACCTTTGATTCCTCAGCAAGATTAGCATTTTCAACTAAATATTTAAATAAATGATTTGCCATTTGTTGACGTTCTGCTTGATTTGCAATGTCATTATATGAGCCATATTCAATTGTTTCATCCATATTCATTTTCATTAACTCAACAGCTGGTAATGTATTTGTGTTGAATTTAATATTATCTCCATTTGTAAAATACCAAATGGCATATTGTTGAACAACATCAATATCATCATCTGTTAAGAATGCTTTTACAACATCTAAATTAGAACCATCATAATTAGCAAATGCTTTTGCTAAATAATCATCTTTTTGTTCTGGCGTTTGTTTTTCTAAATACATGTTATTTACAAGCCAGATTAAAGCTCTATAGTTTTCTGTCCATTTATCTTGGTTTTCAGAAAAACTTGTGCTTAAATGTAATGCTTTTACATTTGAATTTGTAGCATCATCTAACTCCCCAACATTTGTATATTCTAAACTATTATAACCTTCAGCTGTAACACCAGGGAATGATTTTAATGCATCTAAGCAATAAAACATATTTTGGTATTCATAATCAGCTTTGGCAATTATTTTAAATACTTTTGTTTCACCAACTTTATATCCATATGGTGCTATATCATAGTATTCTTTTTGTGCATCGGTTAAAGTACCACTTGATTCTTCACCACCTTCGTGTGTAAGAAGAACTTGTAACTCAGTTGTTGTATCTTCGTGAGTTAACGCAGCTGCAAGTACTGTTGATGTATATGGCATTATCATTGTAATAATACATGCCAATACAAAAGCGATTTTTCCAATTCTCTTTTTAAACATAAAATCTACCTTCCTTATTCTATTTTCTCGCATAGATATATTATTATATAATATATTTTAACTCTAAATATTTCTATGTCAATATATTCAAAGTTACTATAAACTCGAAACGCTTGAACGCGTAAATTTACATACTACATATCAATTATATTACATTTTTGTCAGAAAATCAATAAAATTATGCGTTTTTTTGTTGATTTTTAGGGCTTTAACAGTTATCCCTAACCTTTCAATTTTATCTTAGAATATTTTTTTTATTTTAAAATATATTTTATCTATAGGAGATAAATATGAAAAAAATACTTTTTATTATATTTTTTATTAATATTTTTACTTATAATACCGCATTTGCTAATCAAAATTTAGAATTAAAACTCCCCTCTGTAAATGCGAATAATATTATTGTTCTTGATAGAAAAACACTATTACCTTTATATGAAAAAAATGCTTATCAAAAAACAGCAATGGCTTCCACAACCAAGATTTTAACATGTGTTATAGCTTTAGAAAATTCGAAAACATCTGATATCGTAACTGTTTCAAAAAAAGCTGCTAACATTTCTGGTTCCTGTTTAGGTTTAAATTCAAACACAAAAATCACTATGAATGATCTTTTATATGGTTTAATGTTAAGATCCGGAAATGATTGTGCCGTTGCTATTGCTGAACATATTAGTGGTTCTGTAGAAAACTTTTCTGTTTTAATGAACCAAAAGGCTTTTGAAATGGGACTTTTTAATTCAAATTTCGTCACACCTCACGGACTAGATAACGAAAATCATTATACAACGGCATATGATTTAGCTCTTCTTACAGATTATGCATTGAAAAATCCTGAATTTAAAAAGATTGTCTCTACAAAAAAAACAACTATTTCTTACAATAATTCCATTTGTGAAATTTCTAATACAAATGAATTATTGGGAAATTTAGATGGTGTATATGGCGTTAAAACTGGCTTTACTTTTGAAGCAGGACGTTGCCTTGTAACTGCTTGTAAAAGAGATTCTTTAGATATTATAGTTGTTGTTTTAGGGGCTGATACAAAATCTATTAGAACAAAAGACAGTAAAAATTTAATAAATTACATATTGGATAATTATGAATATATAGATATTTCTAACGCTATTAATACTTCTTTTAATAATTATCTTTCTTTTTTTAATAGAATTTATAAATTAGAAAAAACTTGTACTGTTCCAAAGTTATCCCTAGAAACACTTGAAAATTATGATTTTCCTTTATTGAAAGAAGATATTTCTAATCTAAAAACTAAAATTTATACCCTTACAAGTTTAAATACTTCTATACCTGAGGGAAATATTGTTGGAAAAATCGAAGTTTATAGTAAAGAAAATTTGCTCTGCTCTGCAAATATCACTTTAGAAAACAAATTGATTCCAAATAATTGGATTTTTTATTTTGAAAAAATACTTTCTTACTATAAATAATGAAAATTTTTTAATCTTATAGTTTAAATCAGTAGATTGATGGGTAAAATCTCCTTAAATAATTTAAGGAGGTTTTGTTTTATGAAAAAATTTATGTTGGAAAACAAAATTATAATTTTACTTATTTCTATTATAATAATTTTAAGCATAAGCTTATTTGCAAGATGTTTTGGTATGGATGAATATGAAACAGTTGATTATTCTTATGGTATTGTAAATACTGATTATTTAAATATGAGGACAGGTGCTGGAATAACGTTCGATTCAATGACTGTTTTGACTAAAAATGAATATATTCGAATATTTGCAAAAATTGGTGAATGGTACATCATTCAAAATGAACAAAATCAAGTTGGAACTGTACATTCAAACTATATAACACCTACAAATGAACAAAAAGCTGCAACTACAAATACAGAGATTATAACAGATAATTCTAGTGCTGATTTAACCGAAGATGAAAGTAATCTCTTATCATTAATTAATACGGAACGTGAAAAGAATAATTTATCAGCTCTAAAAATTGATAAAGAACTTCAAAATGTTGCAAGACTTAAGGCAAACGATTTAGTAGATAACAACTATTTCTCACATATTTCCCCTATTTATGGAACTCCTTTTGAAATGTTAAAGTCTAACAAAATTTCATATAAAACTGCAAGTGAAAATATTGCTGGAAACTCTAGCATTTCTGGTGCTTTTGATAGCTGGATGAAATCAGAATCTCATAAAAACAATATTTTAAGCAATGATTATAATTACACTGGCTTAGCCGTAGTTGATAGTATTGCTTACGGTAAAATTATTGTTGAACTTTTTGTTGGTAAATAAGTTTTAACAAAAATTTATAAAAAAACAAATCCTGAAGTTTAATACTTCAGGATTTATTATTTTATTCTTTTTAATTTTAGAATTTTCTTTTTCTAGCAGCCTCTGATTTTTTCTTTCTTTTTACGCTAGGTTTTTCATAGTGCTCTCTTTTTCTAACTTCTTGTAATACTCCATTTCTAGCACATTGTCTTTTAAATCTTTTTAGAGCATCTTCTATATTACCATTATTAACTTTAACCTCTGACATTAATTTTTTCCCCTCCTTCCGAAGCTTAAAAAACATCTTGTGGGATTGATTTCTTTTTATGTAATTAATCCTCTAGATTCGCTTAACTGGTTAACATTATACATTACAAACTACCGATTTGTCAATACTTAATTTGTGTCAAATAATTCTCCTATTGAAGTTTCTGTATGAATTCTTCTTATTGCCTCTCCAAATAATTCAGAAATAGAAACAACACTTATTTTTTCTATTTGTTTTTCTTTTGGTAATGGTATTGTATTTGTCATAACAAAATCTTTAATATCAGATTTTGAAAGTCTTTCTATAGCTGGTCCAGAAAGCACTCCATGTGTACATCCAACATATACATCTTTTGCACCAAATTTTTTGCAAACTTCAACTGTTTCCATTATTGAACCTGCTGTATCAACTTCATCGTCAAATATAAGTGCATTTTTTCCCTTTATATTTCCTATAACGCTAGTAGCAATTGCTCTATCGTCATTCCCTTCTCTTCTTTTGTCTACTAACGCTATTGGACAATTAAAATGTTCAGCATATTTGTAAGCTTTTTTAGAACTTCCTGCATCTGTTGCTACAACTACTTTATTATCTATATCTTTTAAATCAAAGTATTTTTCTAGTAATGATTCTGCTGTTAAAACATCACAATTTATATTAAAGTAAGCTTGAATTGCTTTATTATGTAAGTCACATGTTAAAACTCTATTTGCTCCAGCAGCTTCTATTAATTGTGCTAATAATTTTGCTGTTACTGGAATTCTTGGTTGATCTTTTTTATCAGATCTTGAATACATATAGTATGGAAGTACTACTGTAATTCTTTTTGCCGATGCTCTTTTTACTGCATCTATTGTTATTAAAAGTTCCATAATTCTTTCATTTACTGGTGGTTCTGTTGTTTGAATTAAATAAATATCCTTATCTCTAACTGTTTCTAGAATTTGAACGAAATTGTTATCATTTTTAAATTTCATTCTTTTAATTGTACCTTTTTCAATTTTTAAATAGTTACAAACTTCTTCTGTAAATTTTTCTGCTGAATCACTACATGCAAATACTTTTAGATTTTCCATTTCTACTCCCTTTTTTATATTATTTAGGTTTAAAGATTACCTATAACTTATAATAATTATAAATTATTATCATCTTTATTATCAATTCCCTCAGCAGCAATTCTTTCTTCTGTTTCTTTTATTTCAAATGCAGGAACTATTGAAATTATATTATCATTTCCTTCTTGACTAGCAACTGGTATAACAATTTCTTCTCCAGCAATTTCTTCTTGTTTTTCTTTTTCTTCTTTGAACTCTTTAAAGAATATAACTTTTGGATTTTTAGTTTCTTCATATCTTGATTCATCACCAAATTTTAATTGAACAACAGATCCAGCTTTTAAACTAGCTTGAACATCAATTTTCTTTTGGTTTGTTGAACCCCTAAATTTTAAATCTACTAATTTTTTCTCTTCAACAAATTCTCCATCAACCATGATGTCAATTCCTTCTAAAAGTTCTTTTGTGTATGAATATTCTTTATACATTTTTCCATATACATCTTTTTCAAAATCATATCCTGTATAGCACCAAATATTCTTATTAGGATACACTTCTTTCACTTTTTTTACTAGTGGTAATAATCCTTGTTGATTAACAAGTTCTAATGGCTCTCCTCCTAAAATTGAAAGTCCTGCAATATAACTTGGCTTTAATAAATCTATTATATAATCTATTGTACTTTCATCGAACTTTTTACCATAATTAAAGTCCCAAGCTTCTTTGTTATGGCATCCTTTACAATGAAAATGACATCCACTTACATATATTGAAACTCTAACTCCAGTTCCATCTTGTACATCTACTGTTTTTATATCTGCGTAATTCATGTTCTCTACCTCTTAATTTGTATATTTATAATGCTTATTTGTATTTTATATCTATATTTTGTGTTTCTTTGGTAAATTTAGATAATTAAAGCCGTTTGAATTATAAATTTATTTTATTTTCAAACGGCTCCTTTGTAAATTTATTCACTTTTGTGTACTTACAAACTTTTCTTTAGTTTCCTAAATTAAATGTGTAGTACTCTTGATTTGATTTCTTTTGTTTTTCCAACATTCCAGAAGTTTTCTCCTAAGTAACCACATGTTCTTCTTGTTACATTCATTTTGCCGTGGTCTTTATTACCGCATTGTGGACATTCCCATTCATTTTCATCATTGATTTGAATTTCACCATCAAATCCACAAATGTGACAGTAATCTGATTTTGTATTGAATTCAGCATATTGAATATTATCGTAAATAAATTTAACGATTTCTTCCAATGCTTCTAGATTATTTTTCATATTTGGTATTTCTACATAAGATATAGCTCCACCAGAAGATATTGGTTGATATTTTGATTCGAATTTTAATTTATCAAATGCACTAATTTTTTCTCTAACATCTACATGGTATGAGTTTGTATAATATCCTTTATCTGTGATATCTTCGATATCTCCAAATCTTTCTTTATCAACTCTTGCAAATCTATAGCATAAGCTTTCTGCTGGTGTTCCATAAAGAGCAAATCCAAGTCCTGTTTCTTCTTTCCATTTGTTAACTCTTTCTCTCATGTATTTCATAACTCTTACAGAGAATTCTTCTCCAACTGGATCTGTATGGCTTACGCCTTTCATTAATTTTGTTAATTCATAAATTCCTATGTATCCTAAAGATATTGTTGAGAAATATGAATTTAATAATTTATCTATTTTTTCACCTTTTTCAAGTCTTGCTATCGCTCCATATTGCCAGTGAATTGGAGATGCATCTGAAACTGTTCCTAAAAGTGCATTGTGTCTACACATTAATGCATCAAAACAAAGTTCTAATCTTTCATCAAATAGTTTCCAGAATTTTTCTTCATCACCATTTGCGATAATTCCTATTTGTGGTAAGTTGATACTTACAACACCTTGGTTAAATCTTGATTCGAAAACATATTCACCTTTTTCATTTTTCCATGGAGATAAGAAACTTCTGCATCCCATTGGGCTAAATACATTTCCTTCATAGTTTTCTCTCATTATTTTTGCAGAGATATAGTCTGGATATAATCTTTTTGAAGAACATTTAACAGCAAGTTTTGTTAGATAATCATATTTTCCACCTTTTAGGCAGTTATGTTCATCTAAAACATAGATTAGTTTTGGGAATGCTGGTGTAATATAAACACCTTTATCATTTTTAATACCTTGTAATCTTTGTTTTAAGATTTCTTCGATTATCATAGCATTTTCTTCAATATATTCATCATCTTTATCTAAATACATAAATATTGTTACGAATGGGCTTTGTCCATTTGTTGTCATTAATGTATTGATTTGATATTGAATTGTTTGAACACCTGAAGCTAAATCTTCTGCTCTTCTTTCAACAGCATCTTCTTTTGCTCTTTGGTCTGCTTCTTCTTTAGAATATCCTTTTTCAACATATCCTAAAAATCTCTTTTTATATATTTTGTCATAAGTTTTTCTTAAATATTTTCCTAAATGACGAATATCTACTGATTGTCCACCATATTGGCTACTTGCAACAGCAGCAATGATTTGAGTCATAACAGTACATGCTACTTGGAAAGATTTTGGGCTTTCAATCATTTTTCCATTCATTACTGTTCCATTATCTAGCATATCTCCAATGTTTACTAAACAGCAGTTATGCATTGGTTGAACAAAGTAATCTTTATCATGGAAATGTAAAACTCCATCATTGTGAGCTTTTACTATTCTTTCAGGAAGCATTACTCTGTCTGCTAAGTCTTTTGAACATTCTCCTGCAATTAAATCTCTTTGTGTA
>CAZPAF010000012.1:0-34571 GCA_964584475.1 uncultured Lachnospiraceae bacterium
TATAAGCCCTTTTAGGGCAAGTGAAAACCACGCCTTTTAGACGTGGTTTTTATTTAAATTTTTTCAATTTATAAATATTGAAAAATTTAAATGTTATATATATAATAAAATTAAATAAATAGAAAGAGGAAAAAATGTTAAGTAGTCAAGCATATACAGAGGCTTTTTATATTGTAAATTTAATGTCAGAAGAAATGAGAAGTAAAATTCCAGAAAAAATTTTAAACAATATAAAAAGTAGAATGGATAATGAGTATGAATTTTTAATAGATGAAGATGAGATTGAAAGTGTTGAATTACTAGAAGATACAGAAAAAATATTATCGGTATTATATACCGATTATCTAGCAACAGAAGGAGAACGTGAAATTATTTTAAATAAAGAAAAAATTATTTCAAAATCTAAGATTTCAAATCAAATTAATAATAATATAGAAATAAAAGAAATTTTTCCAGAAAGAAATAAGAAAGAAATAACTAATGAAAATTCGAAAAATACTAACGAATCGTTAATTATAAAACAAGAGAAATTGTATACAAAAATATTTAATTTTATAAAAAGAATATTTAGATAATGGAGACTAAAATATGGCTGTAGATTTAATATATAAACATCAACAAAAAACATACGATTTAATGAATGAAGCTCTCGAAGAAAATGGTAGAGCAGCTTATGTATATCCAACAGGATGTGGGAAAACATTTCCTGCATTAAAATATGTAGAAGATAATGCTGGAAAAACTACGACAATAGTTGTTCCAAGTAATTTTATAAAAAAACAATATGAAAAAAATATTAAAAAATATGTGGAAAATGGTAGCGAAAGATTAAAAAGTGGAAGTATAAAAATAGTTACGTATCAAGATAGACATTTTAAAGTGAAAAAACATGAATCAAGAGTTAAAAAACTTAAAGAATATTATAGAAATAAAGTATCAAGCGGAATTAATGTGCTTAATAAAAGTTTAAAGTTTTCAAATATATTAATTCCTTTAATGGAATCGGATGTTGTTATTTTTGATGAAATCCACAGAATGGGTGCACCAGAGTGGGAAAAAATAGTTGACAAGATGATGAAAGAAAATCCAAAAAGAAAAGTCATTGGAATGAGTGCTACTCCTGAAAGAACAGACAAAAGAAATATGGCTTATGAAAAATTTGGTGATGATGTTGTATATGAAATGAGTTTGACAGAAGCTTTAAGTGGTGAAAAAGAAGGAGAAGTGTTGTTAAAATCTCCTAGCTATATTAGAGTTTTATCTTTGTTAAAATCTGAATTGCCAAATTATAAAGAACAAATTGATTTATTAGAAGATGAAGAAAAAAAAGAAAAATGTTTAAGAGCATATCAAAAGTTAGATACAATAGTTTCTAATTCACCAGATATACAAGATATTATTGCTGCAGGAATGAAAAAAACAAATGGAAAATATATTGTTTTTTGTAAAGATAGAGATGATATGTTTGACAAAATAGAACATGCTAATGAAATATTTGGAAAAGTAAATTCAAAAATAAATATAGATTATGTAATAACTAAAAAAAGTGGTGGAGAAGATACAAAAGGTAAAACAAAAGTTGAAAATGATAAGACTTTAGAAGAGTTTGAAGCACGTGAAAATGGAGATGGATTAAATTTATTATTTTGTGTAGATATGTTAAATGAAGGTGTTCATTTAGATGGTATTGATGGAGAGATTTTATTTGATTTAACCAGTTCTCCTATACTATATAAACAAAGAATTGGTAGAGTATTGTCATCTGATAAAAATGCAGGCGAGACTGTAATTATAGATGCTGCAAATAACTGGCTTGCTCAAATAGAAACATATAGAGAAATTGAAAAAGCAATACAACTTGGTCAACAAAGAGAAAAAGATAAAGATGATAAGGATTGGGATTTATTAAAATTATTACCAGAAGAACTTGAACTAATAGAGATTTTAAACGAAATAAGGGAAGAATTGAAGTATGGTAATAAACTTGACTTTGAACAATTAATAGAATGGTTAGATACTCATAATGGAGAATTACCAAGACAAGATGTAGCTATAGGTGATGAATATATTCCGGTAGAACAATTGACAGAAGAACAAAAAAAAGAGGTACGTTTAAGAAGAGCATGGAATAAATCAATCGAAAAAAAAATATTAATGGAGTTTGAAGATAGAGAATTATCTGAGATTCCAGAAGAGTATAGAGAAAAAATTTCAATATTAAGAACTTATAATTTAGATAAAAGGTATTTAAATAAAGTATTAGAAATAAAAAAATGGTGCGAAAGAAATTATGGAGACAAACCAATAGAAGAACGATGTCTTCCTGGTATTAGAGAAAAAAGTGATGATGAAGAAAAAGCAATGGCAGCAAGATATATGAATTTAAAACAAACTATAGGAAAAAAATACGAAGGAATGTTACCAGAAGATATTGAAGATAAAAAACATAGAGAAATAATAGAAATTCTAATATACATAAAAAAAGAATTTGGATTATCCGATTCTTCAAAAAATATTATAAGAGTAAAAAAATGGTGTGAAAAGAAATATAAAGATAAATCACCAGAAGAAAAATATTTGCCTAGAGAGATGGAAAGTGCTGATGATGAAGAAAAATATATGGCAAGAAAATTAAAAGACACGAAAGCTCATATGATGAAGCGTTATAAAGATATTGATATAGAAGAAATAGAAGATGAAGAACATAGAGAAATTATGAAGATGATAAAAGCTTTAGATGAAGAATATGGGATGTCTGAGTCTTTGAGAAATGCAATACGTATTAAAAAATGGTGCGAAAAAACATATGGGGATAAACCAAGAGAAGAAAGAAATCTACCAAGTATTGCAAAAGATAGAACTCAGGAAGAAAATGAGGTTGCAAGAAAATTATATACAATACGACATAATATTGAATTGAAATATAGAAATGTATCTCTGGATGAAATAGAAAATGAAGAACAGAGAAGGGTTGTAGAAATTATTAGATTTTTAGATAAAGAATATGGAATATCAGAACATTTAAAAGATGCAATAAAAATAAAAAAATGGTGTTTGAATAAATTTGGAAATCTTACAAGAGATGAAAGAAGTTGGCCAAGAACGAGAAAAAAAGCTGACAAAGAAGAATTAGATTTGTCTAGAAAATTAAAAGAATTAAGACATGAAATAACTTCTAAATATATAAATGTACCAATAGAAGAAATAAAAGATGAAGAACATAGAGAAATAGTAGAAATAGTAAGATTTTTGGAAGAAAACTATATGCCAGTTGAAATGATTGGAAATGATGCTATATCAAGAATTGAAAAAATAAAAAAATGGTGTGAAGAAAACTTCAAAGATGGACCTAGAGAAGAAAGGAGATTACCTAGTAGTGCTACTAAAGATGATGATGAAGAAAAAAAATTAGGAGTTGCTTTAAATAATTTTAGAAACACCATAATGAGCAAATATAAGGAAAAAAGCTTAGAGGAAATAGAAGATAAAAATCATAGAAGAATAGTTGAAATTATAAGATATTTAGATAAAGAGTACGGATTGTCACCGTATTTAAAAAATGCTATAGTAATAAAAAAGTGGTGTGAAGAAAACTATGGTGATAAACCAAGGGAAAAAAGAAAAATACCAACTAGATCTGAAAGCAATAAAAAAGAATGTGAATTGGCTATACAATATAAATCGATAAGAAGTAGAGTGTGTTCTAAATATGAAGGGAAATCATTAGAAGAAATTGAGAATGAAGATCATAGAGAAATCGTTGAAATAATAAGATATTTAGATGAAAACTTTATGTCAGAAGAACAAAAAAATAAAAGAGACTCGTCTATAAATAAAAAAATGAAACAAGCCGTTGGAAAACAAGTTGCTCATAATGAAGAAACTAGACAAGAATTAGAGGGACCAGATAAAACATTAGTAGTTGAAGATAGTGATGTGGAAAAATAATGATTATTCTTTACATAAACGCCAAATGGTGCTATAATAGTGGTGTAAAAAGAAAAAAGGAGAGAAAAACTATGTATTTAGTTACAGTACCAATAGTATTAATAGCAATAGTAGTAAAAGTAGTATCAGATAAATATAAATTAGATATTATGTCAAAAATAGCAAAAATCGTAATTATATTAGGAGTTTTGTTTTTTGCACATTTTTATGCAGTGTCAAAAGGATTTAATATTATAGATATGCTTATTAAATTCTTTACATTATAGAATTAATTTAAAATTTTAAAGGTTAATTTTTAGAAATTTTTCTAGAAATTGACCTTTTTTTAGATTTTAAAAAAGTGTAGAATTATATATGAATTTAATATGAAAAAAACTTGACAAAAAATCATATTTTTTGTCTAAAAGAAATTGATATTTCTGATTAATATGATATAATCTTCTAGAGAAATTATGCATAAAATTAAAATGAAATTTTAATTCTGATGTGTTCAAAAAAAGGTTTAAAAACCAAAAAATAAAAGAAAGGAGATATGTTAGATAAATTTCTAACATAGAAAGTAGTGAGTATGGAGAATACAAGATGTGAAGGATGTACTCGGAATTGATCCAAAAATGAATGAAATACTTAATAAGTACGTTCAAACAAAAGACAATTTAATTCAAATTTTAAACGAAGTACAAGATTATTATGGATATGTTCCAGAGAAAGCACAAGTGGCAATTTCAAAATATTTAGATATGCCAATGGCTGAAATTTATGGAGTTGTTACATTTTATTCAAGATTCACTTTAAAACCAAAAGGAAAATACCATATAGCAGTTTGCTTAGGAACAGCATGTTTTGTTAAAGGATCTGAAAATGTACTTGAAAGAGCAAAAGAAAGATTAGGAATCGATGTTGGAGAAACAACAAAAGATGGTAAGTTCTCATTAGAAGCAACAAGATGTATTGGAGCCTGTGGTTTAGCTCCTGTATTTACAGTAAATGAAGAAGTTTATGGTAAAGCTACTGTAAAAATGATGGACGAAGTTTTAGACAAATATATGAATGAAGAATAATTAAAGGTTTATATATTTTAAATTTTAGAAGGGAGCGAAATAATGAAGACATTAGAGGAAATTAGAAAAATTAGAGAAGAAAAAAGAAGAGAATTAGACCTAAGAGTAAACATGAACGCTGATACTAGAGAAAAACATATATTAGTATGTCATGGTACAGGGTGTACTTCTTCAAAATCACCAAAAATAATTGAAAATTTTAGAAAAATATTAGAAGAAAAAAATATAGATAATGTAAGAGTAATTCAAACAGGATGTTTTGGATTATGCGCTAAAGGTCCAATAGTAATAGTTAGACCAGAAGATGTTTTTTATGCAATGGTAACACCAGAGGATTGTGAAGAAATTGTTGAAAAACATATTCAAAATGGAGAATTAGTTCAAAGATTACTTTGTAAAGATATTGATAATAGTGTAGTTCAAAGATTAGATGAATTAACATTCTATAAAAAACAAAAAAGAATTGCACTTCAAAATTGTGGTGTAATAGATCCAGAATGTATAGATGAATATATTGCATTTGATGGATATAAAGCATTAGAAAAATGTTTGTTTGAAATGAATCCAGATTCTGTTATTGAAGAAGTAACAGCTTCAGGATTAAGAGGACGTGGAGGTGCTGGATTCCCTACAGGTAAAAAATGGTCATTTACAAAAATGGCTGTTGGAGATCAAAAATATGTAGCATGTAATGCTGACGAAGGTGACCCAGGAGCATTCATGGATAGAAGTATATTAGAAGGAGATCCACACTGTATAATTGAAGCAATGATGATTGCAGGATATGCAATTGGAGCCGACAAAGGATATATTTATGTTAGAGCTGAATATCCAATAGCAGTTAAACGTTTCCAAAAAGCTATTGATCAAGCAAGAGAATATGGAATTTTAGGAGAAAATATTTGGGGAACAGGATTTAACTTTGATCTAGAAATAAGACTTGGAGCTGGAGCTTTTGTATGTGGAGAGGAAACAGCACTTCTAGAATCAATTGAAGGAAGACGTGGTCAACCAAGATTAAAACCACCATTCCCAGCAAATGCAGGTTTATTTCAAAAACCAACATTAATAAACAATGTTGAAACATATGCTAACATAACAAAAATTATTTTAAATGGAGCTGATTGGTATTCATCAATTGGTACAGAAACATCTAAAGGAACAAAAGTATTTGCTTTAGGTGGAAACGTAATGAATGTTGGACTTGTTGAAGTTCCAATGGGAGTTACTTTAAGAGAAATAGTATATGATATCGGTGGTGGAATTCCAAATGGAAGAGGATTCAAAGCTGCTCAAACAGGTGGACCATCAGGAGGATGTATTCCAGAAGAACACTTAGATACACCAATCGATTTTGAATCATTAAAAGCAATTGGATCTATGATGGGATCTGGTGGATTAATCGTTATGGATGATTCAAAATGTATGGTTAACCTTGCAAAATTCTATTTAGGATTTACAGTTGACGAAAGCTGTGGTAAATGTACACCATGTAGAATTGGAACAAAAAGATTATTAGAAATGCTTGAAAGAATTACAGCTGGAAATGGTGAAGATGGAGATATTGAAAAAATCGAAACACTTTGCAAAAATATTCAAACAGCATCTGTTTGCGGTCTTGGACAAACAGCGCCAAACCCAGTTTTAAGTACACTAAAATATTTTAGAAAAGAATACGAAGAACATATATATGAGAAAAAATGTAGTGCTGGAGAATGTAAATCATTAATGCAATTACATATTGAAGCAGATCTTTGTAAAGGATGTGGATTATGTAAGAGAAATTGTCCAGTTGATGCAATTGTTGGAAATATTAAAGAACCACATGTTATTGACTTAGAAAAATGTATAAAATGTGGTACATGTATTAATAAATGTCCATTCCATGCAATCAAAAATTAGATTTTAAATGGTATAAATAGAAAGGAGAATAAAATGATTCATTTAACAATAAATGGAAAAGCTGTTGAAGTAGAAGAAGGTTCAACAATACTTGAAGCAGCTAGAAAAGTCAATATAGATATCCCAACATTATGCTTTTTAAAAGATGTAAATGAAGTTGGAGATTGTAGAATGTGTGTTGTAGAAGTAGAAGGAAGAAGAGGTCTAGCTACAGCATGTATTCAAAAAGCAGAAGAAGGAATGGTAGTAAAAACAAGTACACCAACTGTTATTGAAGCAAGAAGAGTTGTACTTGATTTAATTCTTTCAAATCATGATAGAGAATGTTTAACATGTACAAGAAATGGAAATTGCGAATTACAAAAATTAGCTCAAGCATTTTATGTAGATGATATTAAATATAAAGGTGAAAGAAATGTTCATGAAATAGACGATGCTTCACCTGCAATTGTTAGAGATTTTAATAAATGCGTATTATGTAGAAGATGTGTTGCAACTTGTAAAAAAGTTCAAGGAATTGGAGCTATTGATTCTGCAAACAGAGGATTTACATCAGAAGTTTCTACATATAGAAATAAATCATTAAATGATGTAAACTGTACATTCTGTGGACAATGTATTGAAGCTTGTCCAGTTGGAGCTTTAAAAGAAAAAGATTCAACAGAAGAAGTATGGAAAGCTCTAAGAGATGCAGATAAATATGTTGTTGTTCAAACTGCACCAGCAGTAAGAGTTGCACTTGGTGAAGAATTCGGAATGGAAATTGGAACTAATGTAACTGGAAAAATGGTATCAGCTTTAAGAGAATTAGGATTTGACAAAGTATTTGATACAAATACAGCAGCAGATTTAACAATTATGGAAGAAGGAACAGAATTTTTAGATAGATTCCAAAATGGTGGAACACTTCCAATGATTACATCTTGTAGTCCTGGATGGGTAAGATACTTAGAATTAAATTATCCAGATTTAATTCCAAATCTTTCTACATGTAAATCACCACATCAAATGTATGGTGCTGTAATTAAATCATATTATGCAGAAAAACATAATATAGACCCTGCTAAAATTTTCGTAGTTTCAGTAATGCCTTGTGTTGCTAAAAAATTCGAAAGTTCTAGAGAAGAAATGATAAATGATGTAGACGCAGTTATTACAACAAGAGAACTTGCAAGAATGATTAAACAAGCTCACATTGATTTCGTTGGATTAGAAGATACATGTTTTGATGCTCCAATGGGAGAAGCTACAGGAGCTGGAGCAATTTTTGGAACAACAGGTGGTGTTATGGAAGCTGCTATAAGAACTGTTCATGAAATAGTAACAGGAAATGCTATGGAAAGATTAGAATATGAACCAGTTAGAGGAGCAGAAGGAATTAAAAAAGCTACATTAAACTTAAATGGAACAGAAGTTAAGGTTGCTGTTGCTTCAGGATTAAAAAATGCTCAAGTTATAATGGAAGAAATTAAATCAGGAAAAGCTGATTATCAATTTGTTGAAATCATGGCATGTCCAGGAGGATGTGTAATGGGTGGTGGTCAACCTATTAGATCTTCTAAAGAAAGAGCTACAATTGATATAAGAACAAAAAGAGCAAATGCTCTATATACAATTGATGAAAAGAGCGTAATTAGAAAATCTCATGAAAATCCAGTTATCAAAAAATTATATGATGAATATTTTGAAAAACCAGGAAGCCATAAATCTCATGAATTATTACACACACATTATGTGGCTAGAGAAAAATATAAATTAGATGGTGAATAGGAGATAAATATGATTATTATAGGTTCAATAATAATTGTTGCAATAGTAGATGCAATAATATTAGCTAAAAAAGGAAGAAATGTTTTGTTTGGAGCACTATATGGGATTTTCTCTTATATAATTGCTATGGCAATTTTAGGGATGGCAATAAAAGGAATAATTTTAGCTATATTAAGCGTAGTAGTTTCAATTTTAGCAACATTTATAATAAAAAGTAAATAAACAAAATAAACAAGCAAAAAGGCAACTATATGTGAAGTGAACCCCATTTAGTTCACTTCAATATATAGTTGCCTTTTTTATATTAATATAAAAGTAAAAACTACAGAAAATATTCCATGAAGAAATTTTCCGAGTATATAGGGTTTTATAGAAATGTTTTCTTTCGAAATTATACTATATACTTGTAATAGAACTGAAAAACTACCAAATCCTAATAAAAATGAAGTAAGTAAAATGCTAAGTAAGTGATAATTTTCATATAAGTTTGAAGTAAGATTTACACCATTTGTTAATTCAATAATTCCAGTAAACAATGCTGAAGAAATTTCTTCGGGAATGCTAAAAATGCCTAAAAAATTAGAAATCAGATTAACTATTCCAGAAGTATTTAAGATAGACATAATTACTGAAAATAGTACGATAAAGCCACCAATAGATAAAATATTTGATATAGAAGATTTTATGGCATTTCCTAATATTTCACCAAAGTTTGAAATTTTAATTGGAATATTTTTTTCATTAAACTTCATTTCTTTAAATGAAGTCTCGAGTTTTTCTTTTTTCCAGAATCTAAAAAAGTATCCAACTAAAAGTGAAGAGAAAATATGAGATATAAGTAAAATACCTCCAATTTTTTTATTAGCAAATAATGATATTCCAACTGTTGCTAAAATAAATAATGGTCCAGAATTATTTGTATATGCTATTAATCTTTCAGCTTCAATTTTTGAAATTATTTTATCTTTCTTTAAATTGCAAACTACTTTAGCACCGATAGGGTAACCACTAATTGTACCAAGTATCAAAGCAATTGCACTTTCGCCAGGAACGTTAAAAATTGGTCTCATAAATTTATTTAAAAATTTTCCTAAGATATAAGTAAAATTAGTTTTGCATAAAAGTTCTGTTGCCACAAAAAAAGGAAATAAACAAGGGAGAACTTTTGTAGCCCATAAAGCAAGTCCATTTTGAGCTGCTAATAAATTGCTATCAGAAAATAGTATAAGAGAAATTGTAAATAATAGAAAAATTATTGTAAAAAAATATTTTTTTAGATTAATTACTAAAAAGTTCATAAGACCTCCTAAAACATTCTTTATATTATATATGTAGAAAAAATAAAGATATGACAAGCTTTTTTAGTTAGAACAAAAATATTTACTATAATTATTAATAAAAAGAATATTTTTCGACTTAATTTAAAGAAAATATAATAAAATGACTAGTTGAAAAATATAATATCAAGTGCTATAATAAAATTCTGCCATGAATTTTAGCAAGAGGTATTATAAGTATAATCTCAATTGTAAAGATAATTGGCAATTTTAGCTTTTAATACATGATGGTATCATAAGCTACGTATAAGATTTGAGTAATTAATTCTGCATACACACTACAACAAAAGAAAAGACGGAGGGAAATGAGTATGATGATTAATTTGGAACTTACATTGGCAAAGTACATTATTGTCGCCTTGCTTATCATCATTGCGGTACTTATCTTGGTTATTTTTGCTCAGAGCAGACAAATCAATAAGATGCTGAATGAGAAAATGCGAGAGAAAAATCACAAAAATGATTTGGATTAAAAAAGAATAACAACTCGAAAACCATTGTATGCAGAACTTAAATAAAAGACCAAACTGAAGACGATAGAAAGATGAAAAACAATGTATTAAAGTGCTTAAAAGCACATAAATTCCGACTTCCATTGGGAGTTGGGATTTTTTTATTTTATATTGATATGATTTTTAAAGAAAAACGTTGAATTTTAATAAAAAACTAGTATTTTTCGATAAAAAATACTACAAAAGTGCAAAAAAACATAAAAAAGCTTAAAAAAACAGCTATTTTCCTTGCAAACCGATGTTTTTAGGTGTATAATGGTGTAGCATTTTAAAAATAATATATAAAGTAAGAAATATATATTATATATATAAATATGAAAAGGTTTATGGGTATCCTTTTAAAAAACCTAAATTTAATAATATAAGGAAAGAAAAATGAATTCATTAATCAAAACAGTACCAAATGTTAAAAAGTTTAATGACTATTTATTTGAGCTTAAAAAGGGTACTACACCAATTATGCTATCAGGCTTAACTGATGTAGGAAAAATCCATATGGCTTATTCAACTAAATTTTATTCAGAAAAGCCAATTTGTATTATTACTTATAATGAAATGCAAGCAAAAAAGATTATTAAAGATTTAGCTTTCTTTGGAGAAAAAGTTAGATTTTTTCCAAAAAGAGATGTAATTAGTTTTGATTATGTGGCAGAAAGTAAAGACACATTATTCAAAAGAATTTCAGTTTTAAATGCTTTAGTAAAAAAAGAGAAAAAGATAGTAGTAACAACAATAGAAGCTGCTATGCAAAAAATGATTACAAAAGAAAAGCTTTACAAACATGTAATGAAATTAAAAGTTGGAGACACAGTTGATTTAGAGGTATTAAAAGAGAAACTTGTTCTTTTAGGATATGAAAGATATGACCTTATAGAAGGAAAAGGACAATTTAGTGTAAGAGGTGGTATCGTAGATATCGCAATTTCTGTAAACAGCGGTGTTAGAATCGAGTTTTGGGGAGACGAAATAGACTCAATAAGAAAATTTAGTTTAGCAACACAAAGAACTGTAAAAATGTTAGACGATATAGAAATTTATCCATCCTATGAATTTCTTTTAGCAGACAATATTGACACAGTTTGTGAAAGAATTGGGGATAAAATATATCCAAATTCAGTAAAAGAAAAAGTTAGAGATGATATTTATCAAATTAAAAATGGTGAATTTTTGACAAAAATTGATAAATATTTTGATTGTTTCTATTCAGAAACAGATACACTATTGAGTTATTTAGAAGACGATACTGTTATATTTATAGATGAAATCTCAAAAATAAAAGCGAGAGCGGAAAATATAACTAAAGATAATACTCATTTAATAAAAGATTTAACTGAGAAAAATAAAATCGTTCCAGGAATCTTGACAGAGATGAAAGATTACATCAAATTCTCTGAAGGTTTAACTAAAAAACAAGTTGTTTATTTAGAGAAACAAGACATAGGTTTTGTGGACAAAGAAAGTATGCATGCAAAAAGAAACGGATATAGCTTTAGCTATAGGGAGGTCAACTTTTTTCGTAGTTCAATGGATTTACTGTTTCAGGAACTACAGGAAGCAATTAACAGAGGGAAACAAACAGTAATTCTAGGCGGAAGCACGGAAAATTGTAGAAAATTATCTACCTTACTATTAGAAAAAGAAATACCAAATATATACACAGATTTTTTAGAAGATGATTTGACTCTTGGTGTGGTAAACATCACACCAGGAGCTTTTTCTACGGGATTTGAATTTTTTGATGCAAATCTTTTAGTAATTTCAACAGAAGAATTGTTTGAAGCTAAACCACAAAAAAGATTAAAAACTCCAAGCGCTTTTAAAGAAGGAGAAGTTGTAGTTTTTGCTGATTTAAAAGAAGGTGATTTTATTGTTCATAAAGCACATGGAATAGGACAATATCTTGGAGTAAACACTATTAAAGCTGATGGGATTACAAAAGATTATATAAAATTAAAATATAAAGATGATGATATTTTATATATACCAACAAATAATTTAGATAATATTAGAAAATATGTTGGACCAGAAAAAGTAGGACCAAAACTTAACAGACTAGGTTCTAAAGAATGGGATAAAACAAAAGCAAGAGTAAAAAACAATTTAAGAGAAGTTGCGGAAGAGTTAATAGAGCTTTATGCAAATCGTCAAAAAATGGAAGGATTTGCGTTTTCTAAAGATACACCATGGCAACAAGAATTTGAAGATAGTTTTAAATATGTAGAAACAGATGACCAATTAAGATGTATAGAAGAAGTAAAAAAAGACATGGAAAAATCAAAACCAATGGATAGACTTCTTTGTGGTGATGTTGGTTATGGAAAAACAGAAGTAGCAATAAGAGCAGCTTTTAAATCTGTTATGGACCAAAAACAAGTTGTTTATTTAGTTCCTACAACAGTTTTGGCGCAACAACAATATGACAGTTTTAAAGAAAGAATGAAGGAATATCCAGTAAGAATAGAACTTTTAAACAGATTTAGAACTAAAAAAGAACAAGAAGAAACTTTAAAAAGAATAGAACTTGGAGAAACAGATATTTTGGTTGGAACTCATAGAGTTTTAAGTAAAGATGTTAATTTTAAAAACTTAGGGCTTTTAATAATAGATGAAGAGCACAGATTTGGTGTTAAAGCAAAAGAAAAAATAAAAGAAATGAAAAATACTATAGATGTACTTACAATGACTGCTACACCAATTCCAAGAACTCTTCATATGTCAGTTGTTGGTATGAGAGATATGTCTGTTATTTATGAGCCACCACAAAATAGAAAACCAGTTCAAACATATGTGCTTGAATATGATAAAGAAGTTATAAAAGAAGCAATAACACGTGAACTTGAAAAGGGTGGTCAAGTATTCTATCTATTTAATAATGTTGAAGGAATTGAGAAAAAAGCTTTAGAAATATCAGAACTTGTTGAAGAGGCTAAAGTAGAATATGCTCATGGAAAAATGACAGGAAATCAACTAGAGAATATTATGCAAGATTTTGTTGATGGAAAATGTAATGTTTTAGTATGTACAACAATTTTAGAATCTGGAATTGATATTCCAAACGCAAATACTATAATTGTTGAAAATGCTGATAGATTAGGCTTGGCGCAACTTTATCAAATAAGAGGAAGAGTTGGGCGTTCAGAAAAACAAGCTTATGCATATATTACTTATAGAAGAGATAAATTATTATCAGAAGTTGCAGATAAAAGATTAAAAGCAATAAAAGAGTTTACTGAATTTGGTTCTGGTTTTAAAATTGCAATGAGAGATTTGGAAATTCGTGGTGCTGGAAGTTTGATGGGAGAAATCCAACATGGGCACATGGAACAAATTGGATATGATATGTACTGCAAACTTCTAGACGAGGTTGTAAAAGAAATCAGAGGAGAAGAGGTAGTAGAAGAAATTGATGTTCAAATAGAACTAGATGTTACAAGTTATATTCCAGAAGAATATATTGAAAATGCAGGACTAAAAATCGAAGTATATCAAAATATTGCTTTATGCAAAACTGAAGAAGATATTGAAAATGTGACTGATGAAATAATAGATAGATTTGGACAAATGCCATATGAAGTAGAAAATCTATTAGATATTGCTAGAATTAAAATATTATCTAGAGAAAAATCGATTTTAAAAGTTGCTCAAAGACGTGAAAATGTTATTTTTTACTTTGATAATAGTAAATTTAATTTTGATGTTGTAGATAAACTTATGAAAATGTTTAGAAATAGAATTAAATTTTCTCCATCAAAAGATCCTTATATAACTTTTAAAATTTTAGATTTGAAAAATATACTAGAAGAAACAAAAGATTTCTTAAGCAAATTATAAAAATTAGACATTAACAAAAAATGGTTAATGTCTTTTTTATTTTAAAAATATATAAAGTTTGTAAGATAATTGATTTTAAATAAAAAGAAATCCCCAGCACGCAAAATTTGGCATTGTGCTGGGGTGATACACCAAAAGTCTGGTGTTAGAACGTATTAATTTTTCCAAGAAACATGCTTGATAGTAAGCGTATAGAACTTATCCATTCGGAATACGGAGAGATGCTCGAGACATTCTGTTTCATTTGGGTCGATGATTTGTTCAATTTCCAGAAGCTCGTCGTAGCGAAGATTGCTGCGACCAGGAACGTCATATGTAAACGTATATTCATGAAAATTAAGGTCGAAACCTTTAAGCACGGCACCGAAACTTTTAAGCTTTTCGCAGATTTTGCAAATTTCCTCGTAGTGTACGAGGTTGACAAGCATAGTATTAGTTGCGGTGTAGTAATGAACGAAACCATCGATATGAGGGACAGTAAGTGTGTCGGTCCAATAGAAAATTTGTCTAGCCATCTGAATAATCTTGTGTGTAGGCCTAGCATTATCTTTGAACTCGACAAAGAGCATATCACCCTTAAGTTCGATGTTGGCATTATTTGCGGGTGTTGAGAGGAGATATTCCTTTAACCGCTTGATTGCTGCCTTAGTATAGTCACTTAGTACCATAGAGTCTTTTGTATCCATTATACATTCCTCCTCATTATAAGTTTGATTTTTTTGACTGTAAAAAGTATTATACCACACCAAAAGCTTAAAATAAAGTATTTCACCAAAAATTCACACGACATCATTCGCCTTTTATAATATTTACGAGAATATTATTTTGTGATATAATAATAAAGTGATTTGATAGTTTTCTTAAATAAAAAAGCAACTAATAATTAATTATAAATAATTTAATTATTGTATAAATAAACGTGTTTAAGGAAAAATATTAATAAAAAAGAAAAAAGGTGAAATTATGACTATTACAAGTAAAGATAATGAAACTATAAAACATATAAAAAAATTAAAAGAAAAGAAATATAGAGAAGAGTATGGTGAATTTATAGTTGAAGGAATAAAAATGATAGAAGAGGCTATTTTAGAAAATGCTAAAATAAAATCTATAATTATATGTGATGACTGCAAAACAGCTGGAAATATACCAAATGACTTAATGTATGAAATTGCTAAATTAAATTGTATATATGTAGCTGAAAAAGTATTCAATTCAATCACAGAAGTAATGAATCCTCAAGGAATCATGGCTATTATAGAAAAGCCTTCAAATAAAGAAAATGAAATTGATTTTAAACAAGAAAACTTTTTAATTTTAGATAATATTCAAGATCCAGGAAATATGGGAACAATATTAAGAACAGCAGATAGTTTGAATTTAAATCAAATTATAGTATCAAAAGGATCTGCAGATATTTATAATCCTAAAGTCGTAAGGTCAACAATGGGAGCAATTTTTAGAATAAAAGTAATTGAAGTTGAAAATCTTCCAAAAGTTATAAAAGAAATGAAAAAACGTAAAATAAATGTTTATGCTACTGATTTAAAAACAGATAAAAGTATATATGATGTAAACTATAGTAAATCTGCAATTGTAATTGGAAATGAAGCCAATGGAGTTTCAAAGCTAGTCTTAGATGAAGCGACAGAAAAGATTAAAATTCCTATGATAGGAAAAACAGAAAGCTTAAATGCGGCTGTTGCAACAAGTATAATTCTATATGAAGCATTTAGAAGTACTGGGAAAATAAAATAAAACATAAATATAGATAAAAAATATAAATAAAAATAAAAATAAAAATATAAATATAAATATAAATATAAATAAAAAATGTAGACATCATGTCTACATTTTTTTATATCTTTTTTGTTTTTAATTAATCTATTTATTTAATTACTTAATTTCTTAATTATTCACCAATTAATAATCCTAAAAGTTTTGGATAAATTTCGGTAGCTTTATTATTCCAGTTTTCAACAATGTTTTTTGCTTGTTCACGAGAACCAGCATGTGCTTGTAAGTCAAAAATCGTTATATTATTTTCAACAATTTTACATCTAACAGAAAATTCTCTTTCTGTTAAAGGTGTATATTCTGCTGATATAGAAAATTTATCTTTTATCGTATCTAAATTTTCTTTGAATTTGCTATCAACTTCTAATTTTAATATTCCAGGGATAATATCTATTGTAAGATCTATTGCTGTTTTTCCTTCTGGAGTTATTTCATATATTTCTGCATCTTCTTGTATATATTTAAAAATAAAATTATCTTCTAATAAATCTAATAAAAATTGTTGGAAATAGAAATAATTCATATCTACTATTGAAGAAACTAATTCTAAGAATTCGTTATGAGATATAGGTTTTCCAACTTTGCTTAAAATGTATAAAAGCAAGATTTTGCTTTCAGCAAGAGTTTGATCATCTGAATTTAATTTCAATCTAAAGACCTCCTTTGTATACGTTTTAGATACTGTTATTATATCACAGAAATTGAAAAAGTAAATAAGTATTAGAAAATCTATAATTTGGGGATATTATGCAAACATTTTAAAAAATATAATAATTTATAATAGAAAAATGAGATTGAATGAATATAAAAATTATGATAAAATGCAAGAAAATTAACAAAAGAGGAGGATAAAAATGGATAGTAAATACAAATGGAATTTACAAGAAATTTTTAAAAACGAAGAAGAACTGGAAATAGCAATAAATGAATTATATAAATTAATAGAAAATATAAAAAGATATAAAGGTACTTTGTCAAGAGGAGTAGATGAACTTTATAATTGTTATAATACACTAGAAAAAGCATTAGAATTACATGAAAAAATTTATGGGTATGCAATGCTAAAATATCATCAAGATATGTCAAATCAAGATTCTATAAAACTTTATAAAAGAATAGAAACTATTACAACAGAATTTTCAGAAGCTGAAAGTTTTATATCACCTGAAATTAGTAAAATTGATGATTCTGTTTTAGAAGAATTCTTAAAAGATGAAAGAATGAAAGAATATGAAAAATCGATAAGAGACATAATGAAAGAGAAAAAACATATTTTAAGTGAAGAAGTAGAAGAAGTTTTAGCAAAATATTCTGAAATATTTTCAAACTGTGAAAACACATATGACATTTTTACAAATACTGAATTTGAATTTCCAAGTATCATTGATGAAGAAGGATTTGAACATCCAATGTCAACAGCAATGTACTCTCAATATTTAATGAGTAACTCTGAAAGTGTTAGAAAACAAGCTTTTGAATCAATGTATTCTTTGTATAAAAAACATATAAATACAATAACAGAATTGTATTTAGCAAGAGTAAAACAAAGAGCAATTTCAAGTAAAATTAGAAATTATGAATCTTCATTAGATGCAGCTACAAATCACGATGATTCTAATGTAAAAGTATATGAAACTTTATTAAAAGAGCTAGATAAGAATTTATATTTAAATCATGAATATATGAATTTAAAAGCTAAATTATTAGGCAAAGAAAAAGTTCATATGTATGATGTATATGTAAATACTTTAGATGTAGAAAATAAAAAAATTGAATATGAAGAAGCAAAAGAAACTGTGCTTGCAGGATTGGCCCCAATGGGAGAAGAATATGTGGATAAGCTAAAACATGCTTTTGAAAATAATTGGCTAGATGTGTATACTGCTGATAATAAAATGAGTGGAGCATATAGTATGGGAATACACTCTGTTCATCCATTTGTTTTATTAAATTATATAAATTCTTCAAGAGATGTTTCTACAATTGCACATGAACTCGGACATTCAATGCATAGCTACTATGCAAGTAAAAATCAAAATGCTATAAATGCAAATTATACAATTATGGTTGCAGAAGTTGCATCAACAGTAAATGAAATTCTTTTAGCTAACTATTTGATAAATAAAGAAACAGATAGCAAAAAGAAAATGGCTTTAATTAATGAACAATTAGATATGATTAGAGCAACTTTAATTAGACAATCTATGTTTGCTGAATTTGAAAAAGAAGTTCATAGTAGAATTGAAAAGGGAGAAAGTTTAACCTCAGATAACTTAAATGAAATTTATTTTGGTTTAGTTAAAAAATATTTTGGAAATTCTTGTATTATAGATGAAGAAATAAAATATGAATGGGCTAGAATTCCTCATTTTTATAGTTGTTTTTATGTTTATAAATATGCAACAGGAATTACATCTGCAATTGTAATAGCAAGTAAGATATTAGCAGGTGAAGATGGTTATGTAGAAAGATATATAAACATGCTTAGTCAAGGTGGAGCAAAAGATTCTTTATCACTTTTAAGAATGGTTGATGTTGACTTAGAAAAAGAAGAAACTTACGAAAAAGCATTTGGATATTTTAAAAATAATTTAGAAGAATTAAAAAAGTTGATAAATACTTAAGTTTTCACACAAAAAACATAAAAATATGATATAAAGTAAAATGTTAAAAAAGAAAATAGAAAAATGTCGAAAAAAGTTATAAAAGTATATATAATTTTGACGTAAAAATGGAGGTAAAAAATGGGAGATGCAACAATTTTAGTAGTAGATGATGAATCTAGAATGAGAAAGTTAATCAAAGATTTTTTAATACAAAAGAATTATAACATACTAGAAGCTGAAGACGGAGAAAAAGCGTTAAAAGCTTATGAAGAAAATAAAGAAAAAATAGATTTAATTTTATTAGATGTTATGATGCCAAAGCTTGATGGTTGGTCTGTACTTCGTAATATACGTCAAGAAAATAAAAAATTACCAATAGTTATGCTTACAGCAAGAGCAGAAGAACAAGATGAATTATTTGGATTTGAACTTGGAGTAGATGAATATATAACAAAACCATTTAGTCCTAAAATTTTAGTGGCAAGAGTTGAAGCTATTTTAAAAAGAGCAAAACCAGATGCTAAAGAATTAAAAAGCTATGATGGAATTGTTATTGACAATGAAGGAAGAACTGTTACTGTAGACGGAAAACAAGTTGAACTAAGCTTTAGAGAATACGAACTTTTAAAATATTTACTTGACAATGAAAATATTGCTCTTTCTAGAGATAAGATATTAAATACTGTTTGGAATTATGATTACTATGGAGATTCAAGAACAATAGATAGTCATATCAAAAAAATAAGACATAAACTTGGTAAAAAAGGAAAACATATTCAAACAATAAGAGGAATTGGATATAAATTTGAAATAAAATAGTTAAAGTTATAAAAGGATAAAATAAATGATAAAGAAAAATCTATTTAAATCAGTTCGTGCGAAATTATTTTTAACATTAAGTGTAGTTATTTTAATGATAATATTCTTTTTTATAGTAATTAATAATACTGTTTTGGAAACTATATATTTCCATTCAAAAAAAGAAGCTTCATTAAATGTTTATAATTATATAAATGAAAATCTTCCAAAAACAGGAGATGAACTTAAAGAAGGACATTATTATTCAGAACTTGAAAAATTAGAAGTAAAAGGTAATTTTGAAATTTTAGTTCTGCAAGATGAAACAGAAGTATATTCTACAAATAAAAATTTTGTATCAGATTTTGGAACAATTAACGATATTACTTATGATATAGAATATAGTATTTTTAATAAGACAGATATAATGTATTCTAAAGATGATGTTAGCATAAGGAAAATGGTTAATAAAAATAATGGATTTTCTTATATTTTATTGGATTCAGTTTTAGAAAATGGAAATGAATTATATATTAGAACTCCAGTAGAAACTATTAGAGAAAGTGTAGCAATTTCAAATAACTTTATTTATGTTTTAGGATTTGCTGCAATTATATTAGGTGGTATTGCAATTTTATTTATAACAGAGAGGTTTACAAAGCCAATTGAAGAACTTAATGATATTGCAAATGAGATGGCAAAATTAAATTTTAAAAGAAAATATAGAATCAATGATTCAGAAGATGAAATTGACGAACTTGGAAAAAGTATAAATACTTTATCAGATAAACTTGAAGAAACAATTAATCAATTAAAAATAAATAATTCTGAACTTGAAAAAGATATTGAAGCAAAATCAAAAATTGATGAAATGAGAAAACAATTTATATCAGATGTTTCTCACGAACTTAAAACTCCAATAGCTTTAATTCAAGGATATGCAGAAGGGTTAGTAGAAAATGTAACTACAGATGAAGAAAGTAGAAAATTTTATACAGAAGTAATCTTAGATGAAGCTAATAAAATGGATAAATTAGTAAAAAGATTACTAGAACTTATGAAGCTTGAATATGAAGATAGAAAATTCAATGATGATAAATTTGATATTGTTGAATTAATAAATTCTGTAGTTAAAAATTCAAAAGTAGTACTAGCAGAGCAAAAAATAAAGGTGGATTTTTCAGAAGAAAATCCAATATATGTGTTTGCAGATGATTTTTATATAGAACAAGTTGTAACAAATTATTTTACTAATGCTATAAAAAATGCAGAAGAAGTTGATAAAGTAAAGGAAATAAAAATATCAATTAAGAAAAGTAAAGAGCTTGGAAAATATAGAGTTTCTGTATTTAATACAGGAAAGAAAATCGATGAAGAAAATTTAAACAGAATCTGGACTAGATTTTATAAAGTAGATACTGCAAGAACCAGATCAAAAGGTGGAACAGGAATTGGCTTAGCACTAGTAAAAGCAATTATGACAAAATATAATAATGCTTATGGTGTTAAAAATAAGAAAAATGGTGTAGAATTTTATTTTGATATTCAAGAAGCAAAATAATAATTCACAAAAAAAACACAATACAAATATTGACTAATATAAAAAAATTTGATAATATCTAATTGAAAATAATAGGAGAGGGGCTAAACTCTAAACAATTTTTTTGTGGTAGGGTTTAGCCCCGATTGTTTTTATTTTCGTATTAAATTTTGATTTTATTTTCAAAAAATTTTATTCAAAGTGTGGAATATTAATCCATATTCTTTAGCCTTATTTCAAGGCGAAAAATCAGTTTCTAATTTCAGAAAAACGAGGTGATGTCATTGTTTTAAAAAAGTTATATTTTTGATAGTATCTTTAATTTTTAGTATAATTTTAATTTTTGTTCAATTAGGAAATTTTAAAAATGAAGTTGAAATTAAAGCAAGCTTGCAAGAAGAAAAAATAAATACAGTAGAAGAAAATTTTTATATCTATGATTGGCAGATAAGAATTCCCAAAATTAATTTGATTGCTCCAATAAAAGAGGGAACAAGTGAAAAAATCTTAAATGAATATGTAGGACATTTTGAAGAAACTGCATGTATGAGCGGAAATGTTGGTTTAGCAGCTCATAATAGAGGATATCCAGTAAATTATTTTGAGAATGTAAAATTATTAGAAATTGGAGATGAAATTTATTATTTATATAAAGGTAAAGAAATAAAGTATATTATAAATTTTAAAGAGATTATAGAATATACGAATTGGAACTATTTAAAAAATACAGAAGATAATAGGCTTACACTTATAACTTGTATTGAGAATCAACCTAAATATAGATTGTGTGTACAAGCGATAGAAAAATAAAAACATAAAATAAAATTAAATTAAACTGAATTGAATTAAAAAAGGAGATAAATTATATGAGAAAAATTTTAATAATAAATTTGTTAGTAGTTATATTATTTAATATATTTGGTAATTGTTTTGCAAATGAAAATAAAGTAGAGAAAATAGTAAAATATGAGAAAACATGTGAAACTTATTTACAATATCAAGGAAATTTAAAAGTGGCTCATTATGCATATTATGAAAATGATGGTAAATGTATGCCTGCTTATTGTTTAAATCCAGAATTTAAAGGTGTAAATGAAAACATGAAAGAATATACAGTAAATGTAGATGGAAAAGTGGTTAATGAAAATATTTGGAAAGCGATTATAAATGGATATCCATATAAAACTTTAGAAGAATTGGGTGTAGAATCTAAAGAAGAAGCATATACAGCAACACAATTTGCCATTTATACAGTACTACATAATAGAAATGTTGATGACTATGAATCTGTAGGAACAGAGTCAGGAAATAGAACATTAAATGCATATAAGAAAATAATGGAAAATGTTAATGGTTCTAATGAAAAAATAACAGATAGAATAGAACTTGTTTCGGATGAAAAATGGGAGATAGACGAAAGTGAACTAAATACTTTAAGTAAAACTTATTCAGTAAAATCAAATACAACAATAGGAACATATAAAATAAATTTAAAATGTGAAAATAATAATGAATTAAAAATTACAGATATAAATGGAAATGAAAAAGATGTGTTTTCTGTAGATGAAAAATTTAAAATATTAGCTCCAATCTCTAGCCTAAAAGAAGAACAAAAATTAGATATAGGAGTTGTTTCAAATTTAATGTCAAAACCAATTTTATTTGGAAATACTACAATAGAAAATACACAAAATTATGCTTTAGTAGGGAATGAATACGAAGAATTTTCTGCTAATCATGAAGAATTACTTCCAAAGAATAATACAAAATTAAAGATAATAAAACAAGAAATAAATTCAAATAAAAAACTTGAAGGTGTAAAATTTAATTTATTAAATGGGAATAATGATACTGTAATTCAAGAATTAGTAACTGATTCAAGTGGAGAAATAATTATTGAAAACATTATACCAGGAAATTATTTTTTGCAAGAATTAGAAACATTAGAATTGTATAAATTAATTGAAGAACCAATAGAAATTAATATTGAATTTGATGAAGAAAAAGAGATTATTGTTGAAAATGAATTAAAACCAATAGAGAAAAATGATGAAATAAAAGAAACACAAAAAATAGAAAAAACATTACCTGTTACGGGATGTTAATAGGAAAAAAATAAATATATTGCGGCGCAATGGTTTGCTTGAACAAAGAATAAAAATATACTATAATATAATTATTAAATATTTATGGAGAAATAAATGAATAGTTATATTATAGTTGCAAGTTTAATTTCATTAATTTGCGTAATTTATATCTTTAGAGATTATATTATTTGGTTTTTGGATGCATTAAAAGTTACTCACTCAAATCAAAAAGGAATAAAAGATATTCAAAAACAAGGAATGAATAAAAGAAATTTATCAAATCAAACAATTGAAAAATATATGTCAGAATCAAAAAAATATTTAGATAGATTAGAGATTTGCATTGGTAAAGAGTTTAAATTAAACGAGGAGCTTGAAAGGCATTTAAGATATTCAAGATTCTCAGAGAAATATGTTTTGGAATTATTTAATGAGATTTTAGATTTTATGAACTTAGATAAAGAAAAAGTAGATTTGAAAATTAATTATATTTCCAGTAAATATGCAATGCAATATGCTGGACTATATTCTGAGAAAAAAGAAGATACAAATGATAGAATGGTAATAATTAATATAAAAAATGATATGACTATGGATACAGTAATTTCAATTTTAGCTCATGAAAGTACTCATTATTTATTGCTATCAAATAAAATTGAGTTAAAAGATAGAATGTCAAATGAATGTTTAACTGATGTTACAGCTATTATGCTAGGATTTGGAAAGTTTATGGTGGAAGGATACAAAATTTCTAATAAAGTAGTGTATGACGCCGAATTTCATAGAAGCATAAAAAAAGATAGGGTAGGATATCTAAGTTATAAAGATATCAAATATGTAATTAAAAAATTGAAAAAATATAAAAATTAAAAGATATAAATTTATTAAATAAAAATAAGAAAAGCAGGACTTTTATCGTCCTGCTTTTCTAACTTTCAATCGTTGGCGTTTTTGCACCGTATTTTGGGGTACAGGCTGAAGTTGAGGCTGAGTAGGGGTAATTTTGATTCGTCGTAAGACTCTCCACGAGCTATCGCTTTCTTGAATGATGTAGGCTTTTACTTCAGGATATTTATCTTTTTTACGAAGATCAGATAACCGTTTTTCAGCTGCTTCAGAGGTTTCTTCATAGAACACATTAGTAAACGTCATTTCCAATTTGAGACCACCTTTCGAAGATTGATAAAGGTATTATAACACACTTTACATAAAATATCAAATTATTCTATTTCTAGAAGTTGTTTGACTTTATCAATTTCTTCTTGTGTTGGAGGTTCAACATTATCTAATGCATAAGTGTCTCCGATTTCGTCCCATTTAAATTTTCCTAAATTATGATAAGGAAGTATTTCTACTTTTTCTACATTAGTTAAAGAATTTATAAAATTCTTTAATTCCATAAGATCAAATTTGTCGTCTGTATATCCAGGAATTAATACTTGTCTAATCCATACAGGAATATTTAAGTTGTTTAAATATTTTGCAAATTCAAGAGTATGTTTATTTGGTGCTCCTGTTAGATTGATACATTTTTCATTATTAATGTGTTTGATATCAAGTAAAACTAAATCAGTATATTTTAGAAGTTCTTTTATTTCATATGAAATAGGAAGGCTTCCTGCAGTATCAATTGCTGTATGAATATTATATTTTTTAAGTTCTCTAAATAGTGCGCAAATAAAATCTGTTTGAAGTAGGGGTTCACCACCTGATACAGTAACCCCTCCACCAGAGCTATCCATATATGATTTATATTTAATTATTTCTTTTACTAGTTCTTGTATTGTTATTAGTTTTCCTGAATTAAAAGACCATGTATCTCTATTATGACAATATTTGCATTTTAATGAGCAACCTTGCATAAATACAACAAAACGAATACCGGGTCCGTCTACAGTTCCAAATGTTTCAATTGAGTGTATTTTTCCATTCATAAGCTAAATCTCCTTGTATGATAAATATTATATATAAAGAATATTATAGTTGTAAAATTTATTTGTTTTATATCATACACTTATATTATAAAAAATTAATTAAAAAAAGGCAAACCTTTTTGTTTGCCTTTTATAAAATCTATTCAAATTTAATTAGATACTTTCATGAATTGTTCTGTTAATAACGTCTAATTGTTGTTCTCTAGTTAATTTTACAAAGTTAACTGCATATCCAGAAACCCTAATTGTTAATTGAGGATATTTTTCAGGATGTTCCATAGCATCTTCAAGTAATGCTCTATCAAATACGTTAACATTAATGTGATGGCTGAATTTTGAGAAATATCCATCAAGTAATGCTGTTAAGTTGTTAACTCTAGATTTTTCGTCTTTTCCTAATGCTTTAGGAACTACGGCAAAAGTATATGAAATTCCATCTTCTGCGTGTTTGTATGGTAATTTAGTCATTGTGTTTAAAACTGCTAAAGCACCATGTGTATCTCTTCCGTGAATTGGGTTTGCACCAGGTCCAAATGGTTCTCCAGCTTGTCTTCCATCTGGAGTAGTACCAGTTGCTTTTCCATAAACAACATTTGAAGTAATTGTTAAGATTGACATTGTTGGTTTTGAATTTCTATATGTTGGTTGTTGTTTTAATTTATTCATAAACATTTTCACGATTTCAACAGCTATAGAATCAACTCTATCATCATCATTTCCATATTGAGGGAAGTCACCTTCAACTTTATAATCAACAGCTAGTCCAGTTGCATCTCTAATAACTTTTACTTTTGCATATTTCATTGCTGAGAATGAATCTGCAACTATTGAAAGACCAGCAATACCGCAAGCCATTGTTCTTAAAATTTCGTTGTCATGTAATGCCATTTCTAATTTTTCATAACAATATTTATCATGCATATAGTGGATAATATTTAAAGCATTTACATATACTCTAGCAACCCAATCACACATGTTTTCGAATTTTTCCCAAACTTCATCATAATCTAAATATTCTGAAGTAACAGGAACTGTTTTATTTGTAATTTGTTTTCCAGAGATTTCGTCTCTACCACCATTGATTGCATATAATAATGTTTTTGCAAGGTTCGCTCTAGCACCAAAGAATTGCATTTGTTTACCAATTCTCATAGCTGAAACACAACATGCTATTCCATAATCATCGCCCCAATATTCTCTCATCAAATCATCATTTTCATATTGAATTGAACTTGTTTTTATAGATAATTTTGTACAATAATTTTTAAATCCTTTAGGTAATTTTGTAGACCAAAGAACTGTTAAGTTTGGCTCTGGAGCAGGCCCTAAAGTTTCTAAAGTATGAAGAATTCTGAAAGAGTTTTTAGTAACTAAAGTTCTTCCGTCAATACCCATACCACCAATACTTTCAGTAACCCAAACTGGATCACCACTAAATAATTCATCATATTCTGGTGTTCTTAAGAATCTAACCATTCTTAATTTCATAACAAAATGATCCATGATTTCTTGAGCATCTTCTTCAGATAATACACCTGATTTTAAATCTCTTTCAAAATAGATATCTAAAAATGTTGCAACTCTACCTAAGCTCATAGCAGCACCATTTTGTTCTTTTATAGCACCTAAATATCCAAAATATGTCCATTGAACAGCTTCTTTTGCATTTTTTGCAGGAACTGAAATATCGAATCCATATTTTTTTGCCATTACTTTTAATTCTTCTAATGCTGAAATTTGATCAAAATGTTCTTCTCTTTTTCTAATTAAATCTTCTGTTATAGAAGCATGAGCTAAACTCTCTAAATCTTTTTTCTTTTCTTCGATTAAGAAATCAACACCATATAAAGCAACTCTTCTGTAGTCACCAATAATTCTTCCACGACCATATCCATCTGGAAGACCAGTAATTAGGTGAGAACTTCTAGCTGCTCTTATTTCTGGAGTATAAGCTGTAAATACACCATCATTATGTGTTCTTCTGTAGTTGTGATAGATATCTGATAATTTATCAGATACTTTTTCATTATAAGCGCTACAAGATTTTTCAACAATTCTTATACCACCATTAGGCATAATAGCTCTTTTTAATGGTTCTTCTGTTTGAAGACCAACGATTTGCTCTAAATTTCTATCTATATAACCAGCTTCATGGCTAGAGATTGTAGATGCAACATCATTAGAAATTCCAATAACTCCGCCAGCTTCTCTTTCTTTTTTATATAATTCTAAAACTTCTTCCCATAATTTTTGAGTTTTTTCTGTTGCTCCAACTAAGAAAGAAGAGTCACCTTCATAAGGTGTGTAATTTTTTTGAATAAAATCTCTTACGTTTACTTCGTTTTCCCAAGTACCAGAATTGAAATTATTCCATTCTTCAAATTTCATATAAACCTCCTTGTAAATCTATAAATAATTTTAACTGATTAGTTAAAATTTATTCTTTATTAATTTTCTCGATTATTAATTTTAACATAGTATATATTTTTTTTCAATAGGGGAAAATGTAACTTTTTTGTGACTAATTGTTATTTCCCATAATATCTAGAAAAAAATAGGAAAAGTTCCTAATTAATAAAATGAATTGATTGTCAAAAAATTAAATTGTGTTTAAATAATGATTAGTGTTTTAATAAAATTTCAGGATTAATTGACACGAAAAATATTAAAATATATAATATCGATATATTAATAAAAAAGAGGTAATAAAAATGAAAGTAATTTTAGCATCACAATCTCCAAGAAGAGCAGCGTTATTAGACTTAGCAAAAATTGATTTTGAAGTAATGCCAAGCGATTATGAAGAAAAAATTAAAAGTGGAATGAATATAGAAGAACAAGCTAAAGAATTAGCTTATGGAAAAGCTCTTGATGTTTTTAATAATACTCAAGGTGATAGAGCAATTATTGGTGCAGATACAATTGTTGTAAAAAACAATAAAGTATATGGAAAACCAAAAGATAGGCAAGATGCAATAAGAATGCTTAAAGAATTACAAGGTGATTATCATATTGTGTATACAAGTTTATCTATATTAATAGAAGATCATGAAGAATATAAAGAATATAAAGAGCTATGCAAAAATTTAATTGAAGTTGCTCCAATGTCTGATGAAGAAATTAAAGAATATGTAGATTCAGAAGAACCATATGATAAAGCAGGAGCATATGCAATTCAAAGTTATTTTAGTAGATATATTGAAAAAATAGATGGTAATTATATGAGTGTAATTGGGCTTCCAATAGACAAGGTTTATAATATATTAAAAGAAAATGAAATTATATAAAACTATAATAATCAAAAATTAAAAAATAAATATAAAATAAAAAACTGGAAAATGATTTCCAGTTTTTTTATCTATATTAATTTTAATAATAATAAAATTTTATTTTAATGTTAATTCATTTTTGCAAATACATTAAATTGAAGTGCTTTTTTTACTAAATCCCAATCTTTTTCAGGAATATCAGAAACGTAAATGTATTTTCCTTTGGTTTGTGTTATTTCGAAAATATCAATATTAGCATATCTACTGTTTGGTTCGAAAATATCATCTTTATTATTTAAAGCAACATAGTTTTTTCCATTATCTTGACAAGTAAATGAAAAAACTAATTCCATATTTAATTCTTTGCCTTGTTTATTTATAATTTGAATATCATTCATAATTTATACTATGTTAATAATTATAATTTATTAACAATCTCCTTTGTAAATTAATCGATTGGTGTTAGAGTAGTAAAAAATGGGTTTGAAAGTATGTCATCATCAGAAATGTAATTTGTTTCTTCAGTAGATTCTTCTTTTTGAGCAACAGATTCTGATTGAGCTTCTTGTTCTTTGTTAAATATGCCTAGAATTTCACGCATTTCATCTATTGTCAAAACATGGGCATTATCTAGAACTAAAGAATCAGATTGTGGTATATAATTAAAATTTTTAATTTGAATCATAGTATTAGATTTTTTATACATATCTGCCATTTTTGAAGTTAAAAGATTTGTATTGTAAAAGGCTTTTAATGTTTCTAGATCTTGCTTTAATAAAACAAGAGACCCACTACGTGGAAAAACTACTTTCATCTATTTCACCATCCTTAGTATAATATAATTTATCTTAACAATAATATTATTTTTTTTCAATACATTTTTTATAAAATAATGTAGAATGACAAAAAAATATATGTTATAATATCAAAGATAATAAGGAGAAAAAATATGAAATTAAATATTGTTTTAGTAGAACCAGAAATACCACAAAATACAGGAAATATTGCAAGAACGTGTGCTGCAATCGGTGCTAAATTACATTTAGTATACCCACTTGGATTTTCAATTTCTGAAAGAGAAGTAAAAAGAGCAGGTTTAGATTATTGGGATAAATTAGATATTGAAGAACATATAAGCTTTGAGAAATTTTTAGAAAAATATAAACCAGAAGAAAATAATATGTTTTTTGTAACAACAAAAGGAAAAAAAGTTTACTCAGATGCTGATTATTCAAAAATGGATGAAGTTTTTTGTTTATTTGGAAAAGAAACAAAAGGATTACCAGAAGATATTTTAAAAAAATATTTAGAAAAAACAATAAGAATTCCGATGAGAGAAAATTTACGTTCTTTAAATCTATCAAATTCAGTTGCTATAGTAGCTTACGATATTTTTAGACAATGCAATTTTTACAATATGGAAGAAATTAGTTCTTATTTTGAATAAATTTGAATTGATATTTGAATTTATTTAGTATATTATAATTAAAAAGAAACAAAAGTTGGAGGTAAATATGAAAAAAGTAGTATCAATCATAATTTTAGTAGTAATGTTTGTTTTTTGTCTTTTATTCTTAACAGGATGTAAATTAACTGTGGAAACAACTGATAATTCTGTATCTGCTTCTGTTGATGGAGAAACAACAGAAAAAGTTGGGGGAGTATTTGATTGGATAAAAGAAAGATTAGATAGAATTTTTGATGTTGAAGTAAAAACAGAAGTTGATAAAGATTCTGTAACAGTTACAACAGGAACATCAGAAAAAATTTAGGAGGAATAATGAAAAGAAAATATATTTTTATTATTTTTACAATTATAATGGTTATGTGTTTATTAACAGGATGTAGTCAAAAAACAAATGAAGTAGAAAATACTACATTAACACAAAGTGAAAAACAAGAAACAGCAAATGAAGTAAAAAACGAAGAAAATAAAGAAGAAAAAACATTGGAACAAGTGGATTTTGAAACTGCTGCAGAAAAGCAAATGTCTCTTCCAGAAGAAGGAGAGGAAATAGCAATATTTCATGTAAAAGGATTTGGAGACATTAAAATTAAATTTTTTAAAGATGTAGCACCAAAAGCTGTTGAAAACTTTATAACACATGCAAAAGATGGATATTATGATGGAGTAATATTCCATAGAGTTATTAATGAATTTATGATTCAAGGTGGAGATCCAACAGGAACTGGTTATGGTGGAGAAAGTATATGGGGAACAGGGTTTGCAGAAGAATTATCTTATGAACTTGTACCATATAGAGGAACTTTATGTATGGCAAGTTCAGGAACTGGAACATCAAGTTTAGGAAGTCAGTTTTTTATAACTCAAGCAAATTATGATGAAATGTCAGCTCAGTATATGGAAGCATATCAACTTCCATCTGGATTAATCGAACAATATAAAAAATATGGTGGAAATATTTTGAGTTTATATACTGGTTATACTGTATTTGGACAAGTATATGAGGGAATGGATGTGGTTGATAAAATTGCTGCAGTAAAAACAGGTTCTGTACCAGCTGTTATTGATGGAGTTGAATATCCAGGTGTGACTCAAGACGATAAACCAGTAGAAGATGTAGTTATAGAGAAGATTGAAATAACAACATATAAAGCCAACTAATGATTAAATGGATACTTGAAGTAAAGTATCCATTTTTGAGGTTATAAAAGAGAAGCGTTTTTATAAGGAGAAAAAAATGTATAGCGAATTTGGAATAAGTGAAAAAATAATTGATATATCAAATCAAGTAGAAAAAGAATTAGAACTAATTTTTGAAAAGTATGAACAAAATTGTTTGAAATCAAGTATGAAAGTTTTAAAAGCATTTCAAGACAATAAAGTTTCAACTACAGATTTTAATGAAGTTACAGGATATGGATATTATGATGGTGGAAGAGAAAAATTAGAAAGAATTTATGCTCAAATTTTTGGGGCAGAAGATGCTTTAGTAAGACCACAAATAATGTCAGGAACTCATGCTTTAACAATTGCTTTATTTGGGCTTTTAAAACATGGTGACACAATGATTAGTATTTCAGGAGAACCTTATGATACATTAAAAAGTGTTATAGGTCTTTCAGGAGAAAGCGAAAATTCTTTAATTAAGCATGGAATAAAATATGAACAAATAGAACTTGTGAATGATGATTTTGATTATGAAAAAATTGAAGAAAGAGTAAAACAAGGTAATATTAAATTAATAGAAATACAACGTTCAAGAGGATATTCTCAAAGAAAAAGTTTAACTATTAGTAAAATAGAAAAAGTTATTTCAAAAATAAAAGTAATAAATAAAGACATAATAGTAATGGTTGATAATTGTTATGGTGAATTTGTTGAAGATAGAGAACCAACAGATGTTGGAGCTGATATATTTATAAGTTCATTGATGAAAAATTTAGGAGCGGGAATTGCAACAAGCGGAGGATACGTGGTAGGTAGAAAAGATTTAATACACCAAGTTGCAGAAAGATTAACTGCGCCATGTATCGGAAAAGATTTGGGAGCGAACTTTAATCAATTACTTTCATATTACAAAGGAATGTTTATGTCTCCATCTGTTGTAAAATCTGTTTTAAAAACAATGACTTATGCAAGTAGAATGCTTGAAAAGTTTGGGTTTGAAGGTGTAAGTCCAAAATATGATGAAGAAAGAACAGATATAATTCAAACAATAGAATTAAAAACAGCAGAAAAATTAATAAAATTCTGTCAAGGAGTTCAAAAAGGCTCTCCAATAGAAGCTTATGTTGTTCCAATTCCAGATGATATGCCAGGATATGAGCATAAAGAAATTATGGCTGGTGGAAGTTTTACTCCAGGTGCAACAATAGAACTTAGTTGTGATGGTCCGGTTTGTGAACCATATACTGCATATATGCAAGGTGGACTTACTTATGAATATGGAAAAATTGGTATAATGATGGCAATAGAAAGTATGTTAAAAGAAAATTAAACAAAAAGGTATTCCGCTTAGGGATACCTTTTTTTGTTGTCTTTTTTTTATAGAATAATATGTAAAAAATGAATGAAAATAAATATTAAATTAAGTTTGACAAAAGGGAATATTAAGATTAAAATTATTTATGTAATAAAATACCAAAAAACGTTCAAAAAAAATGATAAATTTGGTAATTTAGGTTGATATTTTCTTGATTATATTGTATTATATTATATGTATAATATTAGAAAAATTGACCTAAAGGAGGTTTTAAAATAAATTATGGCAAGAAAAATATCAATGATAATAATAATGTTTGTTATGTTAGTTGGAACATTATCTTTATTCACAAATAGTTACGCAACTGTTACGGGAAATGAAGTTTTGAATTCAACACAAGCAACAGAATTAGTTGAAATTAAAGAAACAACAAAAGGAAAACTTGCAGAGTATGTTGCTAAATATGGTTCAACACCTTTTGGGGTTGCTGCGTACATACTAAATATTGTTAGAATTTATAGTATACCATTCTGTTTTGTAGGTATTGCTGTAGGTTCTATTTATCAATATGTATTAGGTATAAGAAAATTAGACGTTAGAGATAGAGGTTTTATGCTTATTATCACTTTCGTAACTATTTTATTAATATGCCAAGTATTACCATTAATTTTTGCTATTGTAGTAAATGGTTGGAGGGGTTAAACAAATGAAAGTTTTATTTGCGGTTAGTAGTGAAGGTATTTCAGATGAAATTGTTAAGAAATACCAAAAAGAATATAAGGAGATAATTTCTCATAAAAATGTATATTACTTTAACGCAATATTAAAAGAGATACAAAAAGATAAAACTTATGATAGAATTGTTATAAGTGAAGATTTAGAGTCGTTCTCTAACAATAACTATGATGCAATTGATAAATTTATCTTTGAAAAACTTGATAATATTAGTGATGAAGCTGAAGATATAGATGGAAACGAGACTTCAATAATTTTAATTTGTACAGATAGACATCAAAAAGGTAGTTCTTTCTTAGTAAAATTATTTAGTATCGGTATTTATAATGCACTTTTAGGTGGAGAAAGAAGTATGGAACAGGTTTGTAAATTAATTAACAAACCTAGAACAAAAAAAGAAGCTAAAATGTATTATAAAATTGATTCTCAAGATGCAAATTATGATAACAATAATACAGAAGAAGTTAGCGAAACAGAAATTCAAAACATAATATCATATTTCAAAAAATTAAATAATGATACTGCAAAATATGCAGATGCATTTAATAATATGGCATCTCAATATACTGATGAACAATTAAAAATTATTATAAATTGTTTACCAGTAAAAGTAAAAGCAGTGCTTGAAGATGATTGCAAAAAATATCAAGAATTAGTTACTGTAAATGGAATGGTTCAAAGAGTTAATAGAGAAGGTGCTATTAATCAAGAAGCTAGAAAACAAACAGGAATAAAAATAGATATTATAGATAATAAATTAAACGCACAAAAAATGACAGGACCAATTGTAATACCAGCTTCTGTTAGAACATCGAAAAATAAAGGACCTGCTCCAGTAAGACCAATGGGAAATACTATAGAGGTTCCAAATACAGAGAAAAAAGAATCTGTTAAAACAAAGAAAATTGTAAAAAGATCTGAACTTAATGCTATGGGAATTACAGATCCAGCAGATATCAAAAAAGTAGCAAAACAAATGGGAATACAATCTCAAAAGCAAGAAGTTAAAAAAGTAGAAAAAAATATAGAAACTCCTGCTAAAGCGGAAGAAAAGATAGAAGTAGAAGAACCAAAACAAAAAAGAGTAAGATCTTCTGCAGAACTTGTTCAAATTCCACCAGTTGCAGGAAATGTTAGAAAACAAGAAGAAAAACAAGAGGAAAAAAGAGGCAGAGGAAGACCTAGAAAAGTTAAAGAAGAACCAAAAGTAGAGGAAGAAGACGATTTCTTATTACCTGGAATGATGGATTTTGAAGATAAAAAAGAAGAAGTAGTAGAAGATTCATTTGAAATTGGTGAAGATATATTACCTGGATTAGAAGAAGATGTTTTATCAGGTATAGAAGATGACGAGGACTTCTTGCCAGGAATGGAAGATGAAGAAGAAATCGTAGAAGAAGACGAAGACTTCTTACCAGGAATGGAAGATGAAGAAGAAATCATAGAAGAAGACGAAGACTTCTTACCAGGAATGGAAGATGAAGAAGAAATCATAGA
>CAZPAF010000012.1:34671-39056 GCA_964584475.1 uncultured Lachnospiraceae bacterium
AATCATAGAAGAAGACGAAGACTTCTTACCAGGAATGGAAGATGAAGAAGAAATCGTAGAAGAAGATGAAGACTTTGTATTAGACTTGGGAGAAGACTTCGAAGAAGAAACTTTATCTGGTTTAATGGATGATTTCGAAGATGGAGAAGATGATATTCTTCCACTTTCTGAAGACGAAGAATTTGAAGAAGTTGAAGAGTATGAAGATGTAGAAGATACAGAAGAATATACTGAAGAAGTTTCTTTACCAGAACTTGATGAATTAGATGATTTTGAAAGTGTTGAGGAAGTAGAATCTGTCGAAGAAACACCAGAAAGTATTGACGAAATATTACCAGGAATGGATGACGAATTTGAAGTTGAAGAAGATGATTTGTTACCAGGATTTGACGAAGAAGATATATTATCTTCAGATGTTCAAGAAGATACAATACAATCAAATCAAATAGAAAGTATAAAACCTAGAGTAGATTATTCAATGTCAAACTTAAATAGTCTATTAACAAAAGATAAAAAAATAGTTGCTTTCTTAGGAACAAGTAAAAACGGAACATCTTTCTTAGTAAATAATTTAGCAGCACTATTTTCTTTATCAGGAATAAATACAGCTATATTAGATATGACAAAAAATAAAAATTCTTACTATATATATACTAACAATGAAGAAGAATTAAGAAAACTGGCTTATAATTCAATAAGCAAATTACAAAGTGGTGGATATGCAGAAGGAATAAAAGTAAATAAATGTTTAAGCGTTTATACTGCACTTCCAAATGATGGAAAAGATTATTCTGATGCAGAACCAATATTATCAACATTAGTTCAAAATCATTCATTAATATTAATTGATTGTGATTTTGATACAGATCCATCATATTTTGCTAGCTGTCAAGAAATTTATCTAGTTCAATCAATGGATATACTAACAATACAACCACTAACAGCATTCTTAAGAGATTTAAAAAGCAAAGGTGTTTTAGAATCAGAAAAAGTTAGAGTTGTAATTAATAAAGTATTAAAAGTAAAAAGTTTAACAGAAAAAGCAATAATTGGTGGAATGTCATTCTATAATGATCCATCAATGTCATTTATGACAGAATTGTTTAATAAAGATATGGTAAAAGCATGTTCAATTCCATTTGATGAAGATGTATATGCAAAATATTTAGATGGTATTGTAAACTGTAAAGTATCAGTAAATGGATATGAAAAATCTAGAAAATTCTGGGAGAAATTTAAAACATTAGGAGATATGGTATATCCATTAGTAAGTAAACCAACTTATGGTGGTAAATCAACACAAGTTGGCCAAGTAGATTATAGTAAAAATAAATTTTCGAATAATATAAATAATACATTAAATCAAATGAAGAAAAAATATTAAAAAATAAAGTAATAGGGGTGAATAATTTTGGCACTTGCAATAATTTTAGTATTGGTAGTTGTAATAGTAATTTTACTTGCTTACAATCTCCATATTCAAAAGAAAATAGAGACTTATAATAACATAAACCAACAAATCAGTAACCTATCTGTTTTGCAAGAGTTTATGAAAGTTGCGGGGGAAGAAGATTCTGTTGATGCAAAATTAAATAAAATTAACGAAATAGTAATAGAACAATATGATATAAAATATTCAACAATAGTTGTTTTTGATGGTGCAGAGTATGTGATAAAAGCTACAAACGTAGATGAATTACATCATGAAACATTAACAAACCTACACAATGAAGAGATTTTCCAAGATAGTGTTGCAACTGCAACCCCTAAATATATAACAATTGAAAATGAAAATGAAAAATTACCATATCAAAAAGTTGAAATGGGAAGAGCAAAATCAGCAATGTTTTTTCCACTTTATATAGACAATATCTATATAGGATATTGGATAATGGAAAGTGGAAGAATGCATGCATTTGACAAAACTGATACAACAATTATAGAAGTTGTAAAAGACAATATAATTTCTGTTCTATCAACAATGTCATATCAAGATGCAATGGAAAATATTGTAAGAATAGACAAATTCACAGGATTATATTCTGCTGAATATCTATATAGTAAAGCAAAAAGAACATTTGACAAATATCCAACTTCAGCAGTTTGTATGTTTAAGATTACAAATATTGAAGAAATTAATGAAAAAGCAAGCAGACAAATGGGAAATGATATAATTACAGAAATTAGCAATATAGTAAAAACAAAAATGGCTGCACAATATGTTTTTGTAAGATATATGGGACCAAAATTTGTAATTGTATTTTCTGGTGTTGAAGAAACAAGTGTTGAAGAATTCTTGAAAGAATTAAAAACTGAAATGGAAGAACTTGAAATAGTTGAAGAAGCAGAAGAAGTTCCGGTAGTAAAAGTTATTAATGGTAAAAAAGTAAGAGTAAGAGAACTTAAAGAAGAAAAATCAGCATCACCAAAAATCAATTTTGTTGTATCAACATATTATAAAGGTACAGGAATTGAACAATTAAATAAAAAATTAGAAGAATATTTAGATTCTGCAAGTAAAACAGAAAATCAAATAAATTATATTTAGGAGGAAACGAATATGGCTATGGATAAGACAATGAGTTTTAAAGTAGACAAGGATAAGAGTTTAAGAGCAAAAGAAATCTTAAAAGAGGTGTATCAAGCATTAGTAGAAAAAGGATACAATCCAATAAATCAAATTGTTGGATATATTTTATCAGGAGATCCTACTTATATTACTAGCCATAATGATGCTAGAAATTTAATTAGATTAATCGAAAGAGATGAACTCCTAGAAAAAATGGTTAAATATTATATAGGATTGGAAGACTAATTGAATATGAGAACATTAGGAATAGACTATGGAGATAGCAGGGTAGGAATTGCTATAACAGATGCTCTAAGAATTACTGCGCAAGGATTGGAAACTATTACTCATAATGGTAATGATAAAATTTTATTAAAACGTTTAGATGAAATTTTTGAAAAATATCCTGAGGTAGATACTATTGTTGTTGGAATGCCATATAATATGGATGGAACAAAAACAATAAGAGCAGAAGTTACAGAAAAATTTATTCATAAATTAAAATGCAAATATAACAAAATGAAAATTGAAACAATTGATGAAAGGCTAACTACTGTTGCTGCTCATAAAACTATGAATTTTTTAGATGTAAATAAAACTAAAAAAAGAGGCATAGTAGATACAATATCAGCTGTTTATATATTAGAAATGTATATGAATAAAAATAAATAACCAAAATATTAAAAAACTATTGCAAAATAAGATGCTTTAGTATATTATAATTTTAGATTTGTATTTTTATACAAAGGAAGGAGAATAAAAATGGACGAAGAAAACATGTTAGATGAAGAATTAAGTAATATCATAATATTAAATGATGAAAATGGAAATGAAGTACAATTTGAATTTCTAGATTTAATAGAATATGAATCAGAAGAATTCGTAGTACTATTACCAGTACTAGAAGACGGGGAAGAAGATGACGGAGAAGTTGTTATTCTTAAAGTTGATGATTCAGAAGATGATAGTGATGAAGAATCATATGTAAGTGTTGATGATGAAGAAACATTAACAGCTGTATTCGAAATATTCAAAGAAAAATTCAAAGAAGAATTTAACTTTACAGATGGAGAATAATTTTAGTCTTAAGAGCATTTAAAATGCTCTTTTTTTATAAAAATTTTTAATTAGCTTTTTTATTTTGAATATTGAAATAGGAAAATGTTTATGATACAATTTTTATATAATAGCAATATAGTCATATAATTTTTAATACGCTTTTGTAGGAGGGTATACAGATGACAAGTTTATTTAGTTATTTATTAACTTTTTTTGGAATAGTATTTTGGTTTTTTAGAGCAATAGCAACTTTAATGTATCAATTAGATGTAGAATTTTTTGCAAAACCAATAAATGTAACTTTAGAGATAGTAGTATTATTTGCAACGCTACCATGTATTTTGTTAGTTGTAAAAAGAAATATAGTAGGAGCTGCAGCTTATATGGGAATTTATGTAACATATTTTGGAACAAGCTTATATGAAGCTATATTAGGAGTGCAAGCTACAGGATTAAATCTAGTAAATAGTTCAGATATGTTGTGTACTGTTGTTGGAGTTATAATACCAATATTAACATTTTTAGACATTTTACTTAATAAAAATAGATCAATGGGAAAAGATAATAAAAAGGGCGATTGGTTTTATAAAAACGAAGCATTTGATAGAGAATTTGATGAAAGAGCAGATAGAAATCAATATAGAATATAATATACAATTAAAACAGCAATTTTTTGTTGCTGTTTTTTTGTTGATAAAATCAAGTAGACATAAAATTAGATAGACTTTAAAAAAAATATATGATATAATAATAAAGT
>CAZPAF010000013.1:0-37918 GCA_964584475.1 uncultured Lachnospiraceae bacterium
AGCTTTTTGAATTTTTTCTCTAGTTTCAGCATTGATTGGATGAGCTATATCTTTGAATTCTCCGTTTGGAGTTTTTTTGCTTGGCATAGCTATGAATAATCCATTTTGACTTTCGATAACTTTAATGTCGTGAATTACGAATTCACCATCGAATGTTACAGAAGCAACTGCTTTCATTCTGTTTTCTAAATTTACTTTTCTTAAACGTACATCTGTTATTTGCATTTTTTAAGCACCTCTTTCTTATCGTTTTAGTACATACTAAAAATTCTATGTACCACTACTTCTTATATTCTACAAAAAACTTTTTTTTCCTTCTTTTTTTCACAGATTTTTTTACTATTTTTAGTGCACTTTTTTTATATTAAAAATTATCTTATTTTTTGTTGAAGTATGAAGTTTGATTTTTAATCAATTTACTTGAAATTATGCATATATAATAGTATAATTGCTTTGTATTTTAGGAGGAAAAAATGAATTTAGAAATATCAGATTTAAAAAAATATAAACACATCCATCTTATCGGAATCGGTGGAATTAGTATGAGTGCAATTGCAGAAACATTAAAAAATTGGAATTATACTGTAACTGGTTCAGATTTAAATCCAAGTGTAATTACAGATAATTTAAACAAACATGGAATTAATACTACAATAGGACATGATTTAGAAAATCCCGCAAAAGCTGATTTAATCGTATATTCAGCAGCTATCAGCGATGAAGATCCTGAAATAATAATTGCAAAAGAAAATAATGTTCCATTAGTTGGTAGAGGTGAATTTGTTGGTTGTCTTACAAAGCTTTATAAAGAAACAATTTGTGTTTCTGGAACTCATGGAAAAACAACAACAACATCTATGCTTTCATATTGTTTTGTAAATGCTGAAAAAGATCCGTCAATTGAAGTTGGTGCAATATTAGATTTAATTGGTGGAAATTACAGGGTTGGAAATAGTGAATATTTTATATTAGAATCATGTGAATATAAAGGAAACTTTTTAAAATTTTTCCCTCATACAGAAATAATTTTAAACATCGATAATGATCATTTAGATTACTATAAAACTTTTGATAATGTTATTAAAACATTCCAAGATTTTGCTAAAATTTTACCAGAAGATGGTCTTCTTATTACAAATGGTGATGATAAAAATTGTTTAGATTTAAAAAAATTCACAAATTCAAAATTTATCACTTATGGTATTGAAAATGAAAATGTAGATTATTTAGCAAAAAATATTTCTTATAATTCAAATGGTTTTGCTAAATTTGATGTTTACAAAAATAACGAATACTTAATTACTATTGAACTTTCTGTTGCTGGAACGCATAATATTTTAAATTCTTTAGCCTGCATTTGTGTTTGTGATTATTACGGTATTCAAAAAGAAATTATCGCAGAATCTTTAAAACAATTTACTGGTGCTAGCAGAAGATTAGAATTTAAAGGAACATTAGAAAAAAATATCAGTGTTTTTGATGATTATGCTCATCACCCTACTGAAATAAAAGCAACAGCAAACGCCATTAAAAATAAAACTTATAATAAATCTTGGGTTATTTTCCAACCTCATACTTATAGTAGAACAAAACTATTATTAGATGATTTTGCTGAAGCAATTTCAAACTTTGACAATATAATTCTTTTAGATATTTATGCAGCACGTGAACAAAACACTTATAACATTAGTTCAAAAGATTTGGCTGATGCAATAAAAAAACAAGGAAAAGATGTTATTTATATTCCTGAATTTGAAAATGTTGTATCTTATATAAAAGAAAATGTAAAAGAAAATGACATAATAATAACACTTGGTGCTGGAACTGTTACGAGCTTAGGTCCAATGATTTTAGAAAAATAAAATATATTTTGAAAAGAACACTTTAAAATTCTAAAGTGTTCTTTTTATATTAGTTGTATATTTTATTAATATATTAATTTCACTTAACTTCTTTCATTTCTTTTATCATCATATCTCCAAATATAGCATATCCCATTTCTGGATTTGATACTAATACATTTGTTATAGCTCCTATAAATTTTCCATTTTGAATTATTGGAGCACCTGAAAGTCCCCTTATTATTCCACCAGTTTCTTTCAAAAGCTCTTCATCTGTAATTTTTATAAGCATACTTTTATTATTATAATCATTTTCTTTATAAACCTTTTCTATTTCTATTTTATATTCTTTGGAAACATTTGAAGAATTTATTGAACATAGTATTTGAGCCTCCCCCTCTTTGATTTCTTCTCTCGATGCAATTTCAATGCTTTTAGAAATATCGATATTTAGTGCAGTTAAATTATTCAACTTACCAAAAACTCCAAATTGAGTATTTTTTGTAATTTCTCCTATTGTCTGACTATTTATGATTGTACCTTTTATCTCTCCTGGAATATTAACTTCTCCTCTTTTTAAAGAAATTACTTTCGCAGTAACTAATTCACCTGAATCAATATTTATTAAATTATTTGTATCTGAGTCTGTAATTCCATGTCCTAAAATTCCAAAAGAATTGCTTTCTGGTTCATAAAAAGTTATTGTACCAACTCCAGTTGCTGCATCCTTAACCCATAGTCCTAATTGATATTTTGACTCTTCTGTTTGAGCTGGAACAATATTGGTTTTTAATATATTTCCATTTCTTAAAATTTTAATTTCTATTTCATTACCTTTTGATTCATTTATAGCCTGTTTTAAATTATCAATATCTTCAACTATTTTTTTATTTATTTCTAGTATTGTATCTCCTGGTTTAATATCTGAGTTTTCATAAGGTTTGGTTTTGTAATTATTTTTATCTTCTACCTCACTCATTCCAACAACTAAAACACCATTTGTATACATTTTAACTCCTATTACTTTACCTACCGGAACAACTTTTATTTCTTCTAATTTTGCTATCTTTATGTTTTTTAAAGTGATATTTCCTAATAGTTTTACTTCTATATTTGTATAATTTATATCATCTCCTACAATTTCTTTATTAGATAAATTAGAAACAAAATTATTTGAATTAGAATTATTTGTCATTGTTGTTTCTACTAATTCTATTCCGGGTAGCACTCTTAAGCTAAATTCTTCATTATTAAGTAAAAAAACATTTTCTGGAATTGATGTAAAAAAGACAATATAACTATAAAATATAAATAATAAAAAAATGATTAATACAAATTTAATTCTCTTCATAAATTTATATTAACCATTTATTATTTTTTTATTTAATTAAATTTTATCTATATTTATATTCCCAAATAGGATTTTCTACATCATATGATATTTGAATATAATCTATAAGTCCAGAAGTTTGATAAGTAATTTCAACGAAATAACTATGTTTTGTTTCTACACTATTTCTTATTTGTCCTAACTTATTTATATAATCACTTGGATCATATTCATCAAATTCTGTATATGTAGCTTCTATATAATCAGAACTTTCTTCACTTGTTTTATCAATATATACTTGTGGTACTTTTGAAGGTTCATCTTCATATATGGAAGCATTTGAAATCAATCTTCCCATTAATGCTATGACATTTGAACCTGTTTGTTCACCTTCATAAGATGTAAATTGATTATTAAAAGCATCTATTTCTTGTGTTGAAAGTGTTGATATTGAATCAGGTATTGTATTTGAAGCACTGTTATAGATAAATAATCCTACACTAACTATCAAAATTGGTACTACTAGACCTACTCCTAAAAGTCTTGAATTCATATTATTCTCCTCTTTATCTATATATTATTCTAATAAATTCAATTGAATCTCTAACTATTTGAGCGCTTTTTTGATTGAAATCAGCAATTGCTTCTGTTGACGCTTCGTCACTATAAGCTGTAGAATGTTCGAAAATATTAGTAAAATCTAAAGATGTTATACCAACTTTATTATTAGCATCTACATTTTGATCTACCTCTATTTTTAGCGTAGTCTTCGTTGTTACATTTGGTACTATTGTAAATATTTGCGAACTAACAGATTGTGATCCTACTTTTACTGTATAGTTCAAAACATTTTCTTCTGCGTCTCTTGTTTTAATTGTTTTTAAAACAACTTCAATTGATTTTATTTTATCTAGCCCATAAGTTGATGTTGCTTTAACAACAGCTCCATCATAAACAATTTCATATCCTTGAGAATTTTCAACAGCATTCATTTTATATAGATTATTTCTAGCTTTTCCAACACCTATATGATATGCCTTTCTTAAATTAGCGTAAGTATTACTATATGCCCCACCAGATTCCTCAAATATATCTACATTATTATAATTTCCATCATTTATACAATCATAGCAAGCAAAATTTTTATGATCATATTTATATGGTAATTGTGCATTTGTTTTATTATAAATTTTATCATATTTAACTTCTTTGGCTAAAAATGATATATATGAATTGGTTGAACCCGAATCAATTTCAAACAATTTTGGACAATCAATTCTATGATATTCAGCTTCTTCATTTGAAAAGTCTGTTTTTTCTACATAATAAAGTTCTCTTGGAGAAACAGAAATTTCATTGTTTGTACTTGATACTATTTTATAGTTACTATATGTTTTTAATCCACAATTATATCCTTGCATAAAAGATACTATTGATACGTTATTTAATATCTTTTCCCATTCTTCATTTTGCATAACAGGCATTGCATAATCTTTTGTAGATATTAACATTTTATTGTATGTGGACATCGCTAAATTTAAATTGTATTGAATTGAATCTCTAATTACATTTAATTTATGAGTATAAAATGTTGAATCTGTATCAATTTCCATTGGACTATTTAAATTAGAAACATCTATATTTTCAGTTCCTATAATATTAAATATTAAATTTGTACTTTCTGAAAAATCATGAGAAACCTCAGATTTCCCTTTTATCAAATTATAACTTTGTCCTGAAATTTCAACCAAATCTTGTTCTTCAATCTTATAATAACCATTTACAAAATTTTCATAAATCCAATTAGAAAAAATTTGTGCTGTAACGTAGTATGTTACAGAAGACATTTTATCTAATTCATATTGGCAATCGTTAATTTTTTGAGTTGTTTGCTCCTTTATTAAAACAAGATTTTCGTATAATGTTGGAGCTCCCAAAGTAAAACTTCCAAATTTAGCAATATATTCTGGTGTAGAAAACTTTTGCACAAATTCAGTCTCTATTTTTGCTTTATCAGCGTCTTCCATACTTGGAAATTGAGCAATATATGAAAGTGCTAAGTCTAAATTAGTTTCTAATCCTCTTATTTCTTCTTCAAGTACTGCATAACTTTTTCCATGTCCACCAGATGATAAAACTGTCCCATCATTTAATTTTATCTCTACTAAATGCCCTTCATAAATAAACTCTTTTGCAGCATTTTGATTATAAGATAATAGAACATTAGCATCTACACCTGTTTTTGTTATAGTTTCAGTTGTTCCATCTTCTTTTATTTTTTGTATCGCTGTTTTTGAGACATTAACTGAATTTTCCGGAATAAAATATCCTGATTTGGTATAATATATATCTCCTAAAGTTCCATCTATTGTAACATAGTTATCTAATGTATAAACAACTGTTACGTCAAATTCTGGAGATTCTCCTTCTTTGTTTTTATATCTTGCCGAATATGGCATATAAGTTTTTAAAACATGTTTTATTTCAAGTTCTGCCTCGTCAACATCTGTTGTATACGAATCCGGTTCACTTGGATCTATTTTTTTCTTTATATAAATAAGTTGTCCATAACTTTCTTTATCTTCGTCACTTGTTAAACTTCCATACTTGACATAATAGTCACATTGCTGTGCTGCTGACATTTTTGAATACTCTTTCGATTGTTCTGGCTTATCACCACTATCATATATAATATGATTTTCAGTACCAGGTTCACATCCAGTCACTCTTCCTGTATCAGGATCTCTTGTTAGCTTACAATTAGTACAATTTGCTTGACTTTCTTCACTTGTATGAACTTCTTGGTAACTAATTATCCCACCAGAAATAGTAACTCCAACACTTCCCATGGTTACAGCATTACCGTCTGTATCTGTTAGAATTTTTGGAGTTCTTGTTGGAGCACTAATATAATACCCATCATATAATGTATATAAAAGTGCTGGAATATATGGTTCTACAAAAGATTTACTAGCATTAGACATCCCTAAATTTGTAGATAAAGTATTGAAAAAAATATTTGTTGATGCATCAATAATTGTTCTCAAAGAATCAGACACAGTAGATAAGTCCTCATTTGCTGTATTAATTTCAAATGCGGACATAGCTCCATAAGTTGAATTTAACAACTTAACATCATATCTATTTTGTGCATCAATTGTATCAACTTGTAATTGAATATAATATGTAAGCACCAAAATTAAAGGTAATACAATCAATGCAAATATTACACTAACACCTTGTAATTTCATTAATAACTTCCTTTAAATTTTAATAAGAACCATTAGCTGTAACTATACCAGAATGTTGCGCCATAATTGAATAAACGTCGCTTCCTGATAAAGAATAGAATACACCTCTAATAGTTTGTGACAATGTTTTATTTGTATTTTTTACACTTGCAGAGATTATATCTCCTTCTTTCATTGTGTATATACCTTTTTCTTTTAAAACTTCAACAATTTGTGATGTATATACTGAATAATAAACATTTTCACCAATTACAGTTCCTTGAGTCCAAGCAGATTTTTTTCCAATATTTTCATCTAAAACTTTTACTTCAAGTTCAACATCATAACTATTTCCAGTTGCATTAATTTTTGAAATTAATGTTGTATAGTTATCCATTGTTATTTTTCCTATTGCTCTAGAGTTGTCTACAAATTCTGCTGTAGCAGAAGCTACTGATAATTGTGAAATATCATCACTTCTTTCTGATACTGATAATAATGGAAATATGAACATTAAAACTGCAGCTAATAATATTGCAACAATTGTAATTAATGTATCGCTCATGGCTTATCCTCCTTAAATTTATTTTCTAATTTTTTAATCAATTAATGTATATATTATAACAATTTTATCTTTTGATTTTTCACCTGTAACTAATTCGTCACCATCATCTGTAACCATTGTTTGTCCTGTATATGAGTAATTTATAAATCTTTCTTTAAATTGCTTTCCTGTTTTTCTAGCTTCATAAAAAAGATTACCTTTATAATTTACATATGTATTATTTATATATCCAGCTTTTCCGTCTATAAAATAATCAATTCTTGTTTTTACAGATTCTGTGCTACCTAACCATGGTGCTCCAAATAAACAATAACTTTTACTAGTATCATTATATACTTTATTATATGCATAATTTTCTATATGTACTGGTTTTTGTGCATTGTTATCAGCATGAGTATCTCCTGCTGCTCCATGAACTTTTCCTTCCAAATTTACATCAAAAATTTGAATTAATTTATTTGTACCATCATAGATTTTAACACAGAAATTTTCTTTATAATATCTATATAGAGTAGGAATAATTGTCTCTGCATTTACAATTCTTACCGTACCATCTTTAATATGTTCGTCTGAATAAGATGAAGCTTCCATTTCAACATTATCATAATATATTGTTGAGTCTGCATAAAATGCCAAATGTTCTGCTGTAACTGTAACTTTTGAAAACATATTAATAGCAAGTGCAAGCGCAAATACTAAAACAATAACCGCAAATGCTATCAGCAAAGCTTTTTCTGCATTTTCCATACTACATCCCTTTCTATATATTTATATTAAAGTAAAGTGGTATATATATATATAGTAAAATATACCACTTTTACTTATTTATTTTATTAATTTCTTTTCATTGGTTCTATAAGATTATTTGGATCATAAGATATGTTTATATAATCTATTAAACCATTTTTTTGATAATTAACTTCAACCCAATATTTATGTTTTGTATCAATACAAGATTGTATAGCCTGAATTGTATCTAAATATTCTGTAGTATTACCCTCTACAGGCAATCCAGAATCTAAGTTCTCATCATTTTTTTTATTTTCAAAATAAATACCTGGAATTTGAGCTACTTCATCTTTATTTATATTTGCATTGCTTATTACAATTCTACATAAAGCTTTAACATTTGCTCCTGTTTGTTCACCATCATACATTGTATATTCTGCATTATGAGCTTCTATTTCACTAGTTGACATTGCGGTCATAGAATCATCTATAGAAGAACCTGCACTATTATATACAAACATACCAACAGCAACAAGCAATATACAAATGATTATAGCTCCTGCAATTAATAAAGCTTTTGAAGAATTTTCCATATTTACTCCCTTATATTATCTTTCTACGTGAGGAACATCTATTTCTTCTGGGTCATCTGGAATATTATACATAATATATACTTGGTCTATTAAACCATTTTTTTGATAGTTTATAATTACATAATATTCATGTTTTGATTCAGCAGAATTTCTAACTTTTCCACAGTCGTCAATATAATCTTGAGTTTCACCAGCTACAGTAACAGCAATTCCTTCATATTTTGCAGCATCAGATGCATCAATTAATGTAAATGCTGGAACTTTTGTTGGTTCGTCAGCATATGTATCAGCATTAGCAATTAATCTTCCCATTAATGCTCTAATATTTGATCCTGTTTGAACTCCTTCATAAGATATAAATTGATTATTAAACGCCTCTACTTCTTGTGTAGATATAGATGTTAAAGAATCTGTAATTGTACTTGATGCACTATTGTAGATAAACATACCAATAGCAATAATCAAGATACATAATAAAATTGCACCTGCTATTAAAAGTGCCTTTGAAGCATTCTCCATAACTTCTTCCTCCTTAAAAAAATGTATTTTTTATTTAAAATTAACTAGTTTTTTCTAGTTTAACATTAAAAACTTTAGTATTCTGTAGCTTCAAAAGTCATCGAAGCCACTCTTCCTGTCTTTTGATGATAAGTTATGTTTGTACATTTAAAGCCTATATCACCAAAAAGTCTTATAAAATTACCGTTCATTTCTTTAGTTGTCAATCTTTCCATTTTATAAGTTTCATTGTTTATTATCATGGTTACATATATTTCAATGCTATTTTCATCATCTAATATATATAAGCCATTTTCATCTTTTGGAATTTCATATTTTTCATTGTTACTTGTAGCTAAATTCATAACAGTTGTTACATCTAAACCATTTAAATTATCTTTATTAAATTTTTCATATTCTAAATTAAAGTTATTTAAATCTATTTGATTTATTTCATATTCTTTATAATTTAATACGAAAAAGACTACTGCTACAATTAAAATTATTAATATTAAAATCAAACTTTTTTTCATAAAAAACCTATCTAAATTATAACATATTTCAATATTCTTCACACCAATTTTACAGTTGTATTGTACCTAATTATCATTTAAGTTTCAATATTTTTTTACATTACATTTATATTACATTTTATAACTTTATTAATTCCATTCTGAATTTACATATGCTGTTAATTTTACTCTAGAAACTTTATAATTTTGTTCATGATATTCAAAATCACCAGAATCTTCTACCCTAAATAAATATTTATAAATTGTTTTATTGTTTTCATTAAGTTTCGTTGTTAATAATGTATCACTGTCATTAGAGCCAGCAAGCCCTGTTACTCCCAAATCCTTTACACCTGGTGTATTATCTTTTAAAACATAATTTGCTAAACCATATATAGACATTTCACTTCCTGATTCTCGTAATATTATATTTCTTCCAGAAACAGTTTTTGTATTTGGCATTGTAAATACTTCACTACCAACTTCAATTTCTACTTGAACAGCTAATGTTGGATCATAATCACAGATGCTATTTACATCATAAGCAAGATTAGCTAAACTAATTGCATCTATTATATTATTATCCTCTTTATCAAATTCTTCAAAACGAGAGTTATAAAGTTCTAATTGATTACTTATTTGCTTTTTATCATATGTTTCATTTACTCTAGCACCTTCTCTAAATACGTATATCATTACCGATAAGAGCAACACGCCAATAAATACACCAGCAGCCATAAGTAATGCTTTTGAAGCATTTTCCATAACTTACTTCTCCTAATTTTTATATTTCAGAAAAATATATTTCATTAACTCTTCCTGTTACTTCACTATATTTTATATTATCACATCTAAATCTTCTCATTTTAAAATCATACAAAGCAGTTCTCCATTCAGCAGAACTCCAAGCTTCTAAAGAATCTTTATCATCATCTTTGTTTGTTACAATTTGTTTAATATTTGAAGAACATGTATCTAATAAAATTTGTAGTGGTGTTTCGTCTACTGTATTTACAGTATCTCCACTTTTTTTATAAAGCCATGCATTATATGTCTTTCCATTATCTGATATTAGTTCATCTGATATTTTTATAAAATCTGATGCTGTTTTTCCATCTGGTGGATTATCACCTGAAAGTTTTTCTATTCTACTTTCTAAATCAGTATTTTCATCAAAACATGTATATCTTTTTCCTTCTGGAGATGTATCAAATTTAAATCCAATTTTTCCTAATTTAAAATCTTTGCATTCATCTCCATATTGAAGTACTTGTTTATAAATACTATCAGTTCCAGATTTCATATGATAAACAATAAGCTGTTCTTCTAAATCAGTTTTTAAATTTACATATACATTAACCCAATATGTTTCACCATATTTTTGGCCTGATAAGAAATTTCCACCTTCATAATATTTTTCATTATTATTTTCTGCTTTAGTTAAACATGATATTACATCAGCTCCATACATTCCTTTTTTATCATACACTTCATATTCTAGATTAAATTTAGCGGTTTGTTCTGAATTTTTTTGATCATCTTGTTGTTCAGGCCAACTACTAATACTGGAGAAAAAATATGCAACTAATGACATTATTAAAACACCAAGTAGTACTCCAGCTGCCATTTCTAAAGCTTTTGAGGCATTTTCCATCTACTTTTTACCTTTCTTACATAGACATAGAAGACATTGTTGAGAACGCTTCAGTCATACTTGTCATACCAATTACGCACATCGGTGCAATTAAGTATGCAACAAATAGTAAAACCATTGGTGCAAAACCAACAACTTGTCCTATTTTTGATTTTCTAGCAATTAATCTTTCATTTCCTTCTTTTCTTTTTTCTTGGTGATAAGCTCTTTCTGTATCTAACTCATCAAAAGCTTGTCTAATAGGAATTTGTTCAACTGCAGCTTGAAGACTTTCTACAATTCTAATTAATTGTTGGAAAGATATGTCATTTTTTAATTCTTCTAGTGCTTCCCATGGACCACTTTCGTAATTATTAACACATTTACTAATTGGCTCTCTAAATATATTTGAATATCTTTCAAGCCATTCAAGGATCATTTCAACATTAACCCTTTCTATTTTCATAAGCATAAGTATGATTGTTTGGAATTGCATTACTTCATTTTCCATATCCATTTGTCTCATAATTTTTTGGAAAATTAAAAGCCAAACTGGGAACATATATGCAATAACCATAAATACAAATGCTATTAAAATTTCAAACCATTTTATGTATTCAGATTGAACAATTTGTAATTTTCCCCAAATTCTTTCATTAACTGTTTTTAATTCATCTGGAGAAGATGTTCCATATTGATCTGATTCTGCGATGTCTGCATAAAGAATTTTCTCTGTTACATCATAATCATATTGATATTTCTTTAAGAAATAATTATCTTTTTCAGTTGTTTCCATAGCCTTTTTCTCTTGAGATTCAGACATTGAACCAAGTAAGTTATAGTCTGATGTAGGCTCTGTAAACTGATAATTTATAGCCATTTTATGTGCTGCAATTAAAATTATTAATGATACAATAAAACCACCTACTGCAGCAAAAAGTCTATTAACATAAAGCCATTCTATTTTTAATTTTGAAGCAGAATCTTTTAATAATTGAACTATTTTTCTATAGTCTTTTGATCCTGGTTTTGGGATAAATAAATCAACAAATTTTTTAGCCCATGGCTTTTTATAAAGTTTTGCCTGCCAAGGATTTTCCATATTTTTTGCTGTATTTACACTACCATTATCTTTTAATTTTCTTGTTAACATGAAACAAATAAAAGTAATTATGATAAGTGATACTTGAAACATAAATCCTAAAGTTCCATTATAGAATTGTCTTGTAAAAGCGAATTGTCCTATCGCCCAATTTTTTACAACGTCTAAAAATAGTATTGGTAATGCAGAAATCATTGATAGAGATTGGAATACATAATCTAATTTATCTCTTTTCATAATTTCAATTTGCATTTCTTGTGTAATATTATTTAAATTTTTCAAGTATAAAGATGCACCATCTTTATCTTTTCTATCACCAAATTCTTTTGTTAAGTATGATACTCCAGCAAACTCTTTCAAGTAACTATTTGGTGCTATATCATAGTATTTTTCTAGTTCTGTTTCTGGATCATCAGAAATTAAAACTTCATATATTTTTTCAGCTTGCCTTGAAACTTCTTTTTCATCATCTTGTGAAACTTCATAAATAGCTTCTTCTACCATGTTATATTCATGGTATGCGTGTCTGATTTCAGCAAAGAAATCTAATTGTTCTCTTAACAATTTATTGTCTATTCCGTCAACCATACCTTCTAAAAGAGTTTCAATAAAGAATAATTCAAATAAAAGAAGTGAGGCAAGTAATAGATAATTTGTATATGTCATATAAATAACGAAAAATGTTAATGGTACAATAAGTATAATTGCTTTAAACATAATTTTAGCAACTTGTTTTCTTGTTATATATTCATCTTCTAGATTTATAATTTCAAGTCTTCTTCTTAATTTTAAGGTATATCTTCTTAAAAATGGAAAATTAACACATTTTATATAGAATTTTTGATAGAAGATTTCCATACTAAAAGATGACTTTTTAGTACCTTCAACTAATTGTTTTACATATTTAGTGTTTTTGTTGTTTGCTTTTTTGCTTACTATTAAATATGCAATAACAAGTAATGCAAATAGGCCTCCTATGATACCTATAAATACGGCCATTACGTTCGCACCTCTCTTTCCTAGAGCTTTTATTTCGAATTATTCCTTAATTTATACTGTTGGTTTTTCTTGATTTGTTTCTGGATTTTGTTTTGGTTTTGCTGTAGTTGTTGCTGTTCCAGATGTGGCTTTATTTGCCTGTTGTGTTGTTTGTTTTTTTACAACTTGACTTGTTTGACCTTGCACAGTAGCTTTTGCACCTGCTGGTCTTGGCACTTTTCTAACTTCTGGTGCTACTTTTTCTTGTTTTACTGGAACTGGTTCATCTTTTATTTCTTTCCCGTTTTCGTCATATACAGGTAATTTTTCTGGTACAATTCCCCAGTTTCTTTCTAAGAAAGCATCAAATGCAACAGCATCTGAATCATTCATATTTTCTCTCATACCTTTGATATTTTCAGCTGAGATTGGATTTGTTAAAACATAAGAATCATCTACGAATTCTAATACATTGTGATATTTATATAACTCTCTGTTTGTTTGTTTTGTAAAGTAAATTGTAGCATTATCGAAAAATTTATCAAATTTCCCTTCTAATGTTTTTTCATTTCTATGATCAAATGTATACTCATTTTTTTCTTCTACAGGCACACATTCTGTTACTCTTTCAATATAACGTCTTCCTCTGAAGTCTTTTACTAAGTGAATGTTAAAGTTTAAAACTTGAACAACTTGTTCTTCTGCTGTTCTTTCATCTTTAAATACACCAGCTCTTAACATTGAGTTACGAAGTGCTGTAACTAAGTTAGGGAACGTTTTAGCATGGTGAGTAAATAGTGTAAATTTAGAAGCAACTTGGGCAGATTGGATCATCCAAGAAGCAACGGGGTCAGTAGCAACCTCACCGATGATGTTAACAGAACCGTCAGTTTTCTTTTGAACGTCTAGACAGTCTTGTCCAGAAATTGTTTCAGTTTCACGCATTGATACAATATTTCTTGTTGGATAAATTTTTCTTAAGTGAAGCTCGAATGCTGTTTCTGTAATACGAAGGTTCATTGTTTCGTATATATTTTCAATCATAGCCATAAGCATTGTTGTTTTACCACAACCTTGCTCTCCTGTTAAAGCTATAATTCTAGCTCCTTTAACTAAGAATTTTAATAATTCAATTGTTTCTTCTTTTCCTTCAAATTTAATAATTTGTTCTAGAGTAGCTCTTTTAACGTCGAACTTTCTTACGAAGAATGCCCAAGTTTCGCACATTGATGGTCTAACAACAACGACACGAGAACCGTCTTTCATTTCATTAATTTTAAATCCGTTTGTGTCAGATAACTGACCAGGGTTATTATATTTATAAATGTTTTGACATACTCTCTTAAGTTCTGCTTCAGTACCAAAAGATAAGAATGCTAAACGAATTGATTTACCTTGGAAGAATATCCAAATAGCATCGCAGGCTCTAGGAATTTTTGATTCTAAAGCTTGTTTTAAGTAATCTCCATCAGTTTGTGCTACTTGGCTTAAGAATGATTCTGGAAGACCAGATGTACCACCAGAAACACCGTCTATATTCATATCTCTAATTTCATCTATACTACTGAAACCTTTATATTTTTGATATATTCTTTGAACAACAACTTCTAGCTTATCTGAAAAATCTAGATGTATTTGTTCTTGTTCATAAATATCATCGATTTCTTCTTTTGTTATAACATAACAAGGTTTTGATTCACCCTCTACATATTTTAAAGCAGCTAAGTTGTATTTTTTTATAAGTTCTGTTAATGCTTCATATGAGAATGTTTTCTTATATTCATGAATTAAAATATCAAATTTATCTTGAGCTGTAAGTAAAGATGGAGTATCAAATGGGATTGCTTTTGATATATTTGTTTCATCAACACCATATTCTTTTGCAAGTAAGTCATATATTAATTCTTTAACATATTTCTTATCATTAACATCTCCATATGTACAACCTTTAAGAGCTTTCTTTAATTCATATTTTTTAGCTCTTCTTCTTTTCAATTCCTCTTCTGATAAACCAATGTCATACAAATTTATCTTTGTAATTTCGTCTAATCTTTGTTTAACAAATTTTACCATTTTGTCTAATGTAAAAGTTTTGTCATCAACTTCAATTGCATCTTCAATTACTTGGTTTTGATTTTTCTTAACCATGTATACAATTGCAGCAATAGCAGAAACTAATACCACAAAGATTAACATTATATTTCCAATATTCATTGAAAGGTTCTCCTCTCTTTACTATAATTCAAATTGTATATTTTAATTCCTTTTTCTTATGTTTTTAATTTTAATTCTTTTAATTTTTCTTCTATTCTTTTGCACATATTTTCAACAGATTTTATAAGCTCTGAATTTTTATCCATAATTTTATCTGTTTTCTTAAAATTCAAAAAGAAATTTGCAATTCCTGCTTCAGATATATTTCTTACAAAACTTGTATTGTAAGGAACTGTGCATATTTCTCTTTTTTCTCCAATATATCTTGTATAATTTTTTACATTATATACAGTATCTTCATCTGAATTTGAAAGTAATGGAATAACTTTTTCTTTTTTTAGAACTTCAGCAAATTTACTCATATTTTCTAAATATTCATCAGCTTGTTTTAAATTTTTGGTAAAAGTATAAACTATTATATGAGAAGTTTCTAACAATACTTTTGTTATTTCATCATCTAATGTCTTTGGTAAATCTATAAAAACTAAATCATAATATTTATCTGCAGATTTTATTAAATCTTTATATAACATTAATGATTTTCTATATTCTGCATATACTTTTGTTTTTAATCCACAAACAATATCTAATCTGTTTTTTAATACAACTCTTGTAAAATTTGTTATTATTTCTGGTGTTGCTTTGTTACTTGCAACTGCACTTACTAATCCTTCAGCACCAGAGGCAATGTCCATTTTTCCTTTATTTATTTGTGATGCAAAACTGCTTTTCTTTTCAATTTTCCAAAATCCTCTTTCCATAGTATCATCATCAAAAGTTGCATCTATTAGTAGAATTCTGTAATTGTGTTCTACAGCCATGTGTGTGGCAATAGATGCTATAGAAACAGTTTGACCGGTTTCTTTTTTACTGCCACTCCAAAAACCAATTATTGCCATTTTTTCCTCCTGACTTTTAATTTTATAACATTTTTACAGCCTTTTTAATTTTCGTTTGGTTCTTTTCGCCAGATATTTCTTCAACCATAAATGTTAATCCATCTATATATTCATTGCTAAGCCCTTTTAATTGAATTTTCCCAGCTCTTTGTGCAACAAAAATAGCATTTTGGTCTGATAAATCAAATGGAAAATATAACACTATTTTATTCCATTTTATTTTTAATCCTTTAGAAATATATTCAAAATATTTTTCTTCATTAGGATCCATATCTTTTGTAAATAGAACTTTTGTCATAGTTATAGGTTCTTCTAGTTTTTTAAATACTTGAAGCCCTCTTCTTAAAGAATATAGATCGAAAGAGGTTATAAAATATTTTATATCTTCTTCTTTTATTTGATAATAAACATAACCTCTATAAGAATCTATATCTATTAAAACATAATCATAATTAAATTCTTCACCAGTTTGTTTTTGGTATTCTTTTATTTGATTTATATTTTCAAATCCAATTGCAACATCAACTTTTTCATAAGTAGTTATGTATTGTTTTAATGCTTTCATAGTAGGCACGATGTATCTTGTTTTTTGAAGTACAGTCGAGTCTATTACTAATACTTTGCTACCCATATTAGTTAATATTTTCGCTATATATAAAATCATATCTGCTTTATCGTAACTTCCTATAAAAGCAACTTTTTTCATACATTCCTCCTACTTAAGACTATTCATTATATCCAATTTCATCTGTTCCTTCTAATTCTTTAACAAATGCAGCTCTATCTTCTTGCACTTTTTGAATTTCTTCTTGGAATCCAGATTGAACTGAACTATCTCTATCTTCTTGTTCTTGAACATATAAGTTAAGTGGTACATCAAAATAATATGTTCTTAAATCACCATTATATATAGCAGCAAGTTCGTCTCTTGCTCTTTGTGTTATGTTAGGATCTCTATCCATTAAATTCTTAACTTCTAATCCAACTTGATATGTAGGAACCGCTTCTTTTTGCATTCCAGCTTCTGTATATTGAATTGCATATAATTTTGTTCCTGGAAGTATATAAGATTCTACAATCGCATTGTTCATTGTTAGAATTTCATCTTCAGTTACTTTTATCCATAATCCTGTTTCTGTTGTTCCGATAACTTCTTTTTTTGATAGAACAATATAATCTTGTCCTGTCGGCATTGTTAATCTTATATCTATATGATCACCATTTTTTAATGTAGATGGTAATATAATCATATTATATTCTTGAATTCTTTCAGAATCTTCTGTTACATATCCTTCTTCATATATCATATCTTTAGTAACAATTGTTCCTGCAGGAACGTCAATTTTTATTTTTATTGTTTTATATATTTGAGTTCCATCTTCAGCATATTTTGGAGTAATATTACCATCATCATCATAATATTCCCAATCATCAGCAGAAATAACTTCATCTTTTGGTACGTTTGTTCTTACTGTTTCTATTGTAAAATCTTCATCTAAAGTTATTGTTTCTCCTGATTTTAAATCTGTTAAAGCAACATATGCTTTACTATTTGCTTGTTCTAAAGCTTCTTTAGCATCATTAATAGATCTCATTTCTTTTACTAAAAATAACACAACAACTAGCATTAATACTAAAGATATTAATGCACCTTGTATAAATGAATTTCTAGCTCTTCTTTGCATTGGATTAATAGCCATTTTTTATTTCCTCCCTTAAATTCCGAAAATCATCTTACAATTTTCGATATTTTTTCACAATATCATTTTCTTAATTTTACAATAATTTCTGTTTGAAATCAACGAATCCAAAGGATTGTAATGCAAACTTATTTTTATTGTAATATATTTGTAAAATTACTCCAAAACGAACTTTTCGATAGCTTCTAAAACCCCTTCTGAATTGTTGTCAGCAACTATTTCATCTGCTATTTCTTTCATTTTTGGATTACTATTTCCCATAACCACTCCAAGTCCCGCACCTTGAATCATTTCTATATCGTTCATATTATCTCCAATTGCTAAAACTTCTTTTGGTTTTATCTTTAATTTGTCTAAAAGAAATTCTATTGCAGTCCATTTATTAACATTTTCGTTTGTTATTTCTGTATAATAATATTGAATATCAACATCATCTGTTCCATCTTTTATTTTCTTTCTAGACATGTATTCTACTTCTAAAACGTCAATTCCATCAATTTCTTTTAATCTTCTAATTATACTATTAAAAATAAATTTTGATTCATCACATACTGTCATTTTCAAGAATCTTTCTTTTCCAGATTGTTCTATATATTCTGCAATATTTTGAACTATATTTATATGAGTTCTTTTTTCTTCAATTTTTTTTACATTTTCTTTGTGATAAAATAAAATATTATAATTTAAAGAACTTGCGATAACTTCATCTTCCGTATAAACATTATAGAAAAAACTATTTTCTTCACATATTTTTGCTATTCTTAAAACTTGTTCTTTAGTTAAAAATCTATCAAAAATTATTTTTTGTTCTTTAATATCAAAAACTACAGCACCATTTCCTGAAATCAAATAATTATCCACCCCAAGCTCAACTGCCAAGCTTTCAGTTGAACTTATTGGTCTTCCAGAAGACAAAACAATTTCTGTTCCTTGTTCTTTTGCTTTTTTTAATGCAAGCCTAGTCTTTTCAGTAACTTCACCTGTAGATGTTAATAATGTTCCATCCAAATCTATTGCCATTAATTTATACATATTAACTCTCCTTTTTTCTTTTTTCACTTTTTTATTATATCATTAAACTTTCTTTTGACAATATTAAATTTCAACATTTTTCTACTATTTTTTATTTTATTTTTGTCTTTTTGTAACAACAATTTTAACATACAAAAAGAGGCGAAATTTTATCTCGCCTCTTTTTATAAAATATAAATCTACTTTAGCTATAATTTTAATAACTATTTGTTAGCCATTTGGTTTTCAGCTTGTTCGATTAATTTTTTAACCATGTTACCACCGATTTTACCAGCGTCTCTTGCTGATATATTTCCGTTATAACCATTTTTTAAGTTAACTCCAACTTCGCTAGCAACTTCATATTTAAATCTTTCTAATGAATCCATAGCTTCTGGAACTACGTTTTTATTACTTCTTGCCATTTTATTCACCTCCGAAATTTACCGTGTTTATTACACTTTCTTTCAGAAAATCTTTCAATTTAAATAAGTAATAATAAAAATTATTAAGTACTTAAATCTCTAAATGATTTTCTAAATATATATTGTGCATTTTAAACTTTTTTAAACAAGTAAATTTTGGAAATGATTTTTATTTTTCATATTCTAAGCTTTCAAACTCAAATGTATTTGTTTTTCCATTTAATCTATAAGTTAAAGTATATGTTTCTAAATCTTCAACATTAATATTTTTTATTTCATCAACAAATTCTAAATCCATACTATATGAATTATAAATTTTATCTAATTCATCAGTTAATTCATTTTCAAATTTTTCTGTTTTAAAATCATAAGATGAATAAGCTTTATAATAAAAAGCATTCTCACCTTTATTATTTTCTTTTTCTCCAACATTATCTAAGTAAACTGGATTTATAACTATTTTAATTTTATCTCCATGTTGAGAAACTTTTATTGTATGAACATCTATATAAGAATCTTCAACACCATCACCTTCATTTAAATTAATCGTATAAGTTTTTGTTTTTTTATCATATTCTGCTTCATATAATGAAGTTTGTGCTCCATCTATAGATAAATCAAAATTCGAAAAATCAGTATGTGTAAATTCTATATTTCCAAATATATCTTCAATATATCCTTCCAATATTTTTGCATCAATTTCTAATGGTTCTCCTTCTGCAACATAACTTGCAGCCCAATCTTCTTTTGTTACTTTTGCAAATGCAGTTCTTAAAATAAATTCATTTGTCATATTTTCTCTATCAACATTTTTTAATTTTGTAAGATATGCAAATTCATTTGTTGGAAACGCACCTGTAAAAGGATAAATTTTTTGAACTTTTTCATCTTTAATATCTAAACTTATACCTTCATTTCTTTTTTCTTCTATTAATCCTGAATTATAAGTGTTTTGGACATCATTTCCTCTGTTTATCTGTCCACCAATTAAAATTCCTGCCAGCAATATAACAAATATAATTGTTACTGTAATAAATTCATAAAATTTCATAAGCTATTTTCTCCATTTATAATTTTTTAAAAAGCACCACAAATATTTGTGATGCTTTTTTCATGTTGCATTTTATTTATTTTCTTTTTAAGCTTCTGGTTCTACTAATCCATAGTTATTTGAATCTTTTAATTTAAAAATAACATTAACTTTTCCTGTGTCTACATTAACAAATGTATAGAAAATGTTTCCTTTTCTTTCATCTAATTTGATTTTTGCATCTTCTACAGATATTGGTTTTATTTCATAAGAAATTGATTTTACTACTTCATTTTCAACTTTAACTTCTGGAACACCAGCAAAATTCATTTGTTTAATTGAAGAATCTTTCATCATTTTTTCTTTTTTAGCTTTTGCTTTTCTAATTTGTCCTTCTAGAATATCTATATCTTTATCTATTGAAGCGTATAAGTCTTTGTCTTCTGTAACTGCTTTATAAGACATTCCTTTTACTGTAACATACATTTCTGCTATTTCTGAAGTTGCATTTTCTTTTTTGATTGTAACTGTTACGTCTATTGTTTCATCACCGAAATATTTTTCAATTCTTGTTAATTTTTTTTCAGCATAATCTTTGATTGCTTCTGTTGCTTTTAATTCTTTTCCTGTTATTGTTATATTCATAATAACCACTCCTTCACTTTAAGTATATTTGCATAATCATTATATAAGTAATTTGTCTATTTTGCAAGTAAATTTTTCGTGTACAAAATTCACATTACATTTACTATATCAATTAAAATAATTTTTCTAATTTATATTCTTTTTCTAGCTTTTCATTTAAATAAATATTTGCTATTAATTCTAATTCTTTTTGACAATTTTCTGAAAGTTCAAATGAAAATATTTTCTTTGGATCAGCACTCATAATATACACTATTGCATTTCTTGTTGGGTCACTCATTTTTATACTTCCTGTATCTTGCCTGCTACAGGCAGAGCATTTAAAACCGTTATCTATAATACTAAAATGTGTTAAATTTTCTTTAGTCTTACAACAAGTACATTCTCTAATATTTGGTGCAAAACCTAGTATTTTAAGCATTCTTAGTTTAAACACTGAAGTTATAAAATCTAAATCTTTATCAGTTTCTGAAATCATATATAAAGTATTTAAAAATAATTTTAAAGTATTAAATGAATTTTGGTTTTCTGTTGTAACATCGTTTATTATTTTTGTTATGTAAGATGCATAAGTTAGCTTATCTAAATCAGTTCTGATATTATAAAACATTTCTATTGTTTCACAAGAATTCATTGTATAATGTTCTGAACCTTTAAAAAGCATATATTCTCCAAAACACAAAAATTGAGTACCACTAAGCAAAAGGCTCTTTGGTCTTCTAGAGCCTTTTGCACTGCACCCAATTTTTCCTAAGTTGGGAGTTAAGATAGTAAGCATCTTATCAAAATCTCCCATATTATTTTCAGCAATTACAATCCCATTTACTTTTATATTTTTCATCTATTGTTACCTTCAAATTTTCTTCTATATTTTTTACTTCTCTAAATTCTAGATATGAGTTTATATCGCCAGTTTGCTTAAATGTATTCCACGCAATGTTTTTTATCATAATGTACCTCACTCTTTCTTTTATAAATATCTTTTGTAAATTTTAGAAGATTATTCATGGTTTACTTCAATTTAAATCTATTTACAATATTATCTTTTTCTTGCCAATCTTCTTTAACTTTTACCCAAACTTTCAAATTAACTTTGGTTCCAAGCATTTCTTCAATATCATGTCTTGCAGTAGATGCAATTTTTTTCAAAAGGTTTCCACCTTTTCCTATTATTATTCCTTTGTGAGATTCTCTTAAACAATATATAGTAGCATCTACATCATAAATATCTGCACCTTTAGTTGTTTTTCTTTCTTTAAACTTCTCAATTTCAATGTAAATACCATGAGGAACTTCATCATTTAAAAATTTTAAAGCTTTTTCTCTAATTATTTCTTCTGAAATTTGTCTTACTGTTTGGTCTGTATATTCCTCATCAGAATAATATTTTGGACCTTCTGGTAATAATTTTACTATTTCATCTATTACAGCCTCTACTCCATCTTCTTTAGTTGCAGATATTGGAACAACTGCTTTAAATTCATATTCATCATTATAAATTTTTATTAAATTTAATAATTTTTCTCTTTTTACTAAATCAATTTTATTTATAACTAAAATACAAGGTTTTCTAGATTCTTTTATTTTGTCTAGAATAATTCTATCTCCTCTACCAATTTCAGTTGAATCTGCTTCTATCAAAAACAATATTACATCGACTTCAGCAAACATTGTAAAAGCCGTATTTACCATAGTTTCACTAAGTTTTGTTTTTGGTTTATGAATTCCTGGTGTATCTGTAATTATTATTTGATAATTGTCATCATTTAAAATTGCCTTTATTGCTGTTCTAGTTGTTTGAACTTTGTTTGCAGTAATTGCAACTTTTTCTTTTACTAAAGAATTTAGTAATGTAGATTTTCCAACATTAGTTCTTCCTACTAATGACACAAAACCTGATTTGAATTCTCTCATAAATTATACTTCCTCTTCTAATCCTGTAAATGTAACATTTGAATCTATTGGACAAACATTAACCCATGTATTTCCATCATTTACTTTTATTTCATTTCCATTTAAATCAACATATTCTGTTTGCTCAAATCTTGATGTTTTATTACATTTTATTTTTATCGCTTTTCCATTTGTTATATAATATCCATCTAAACTTCCAATTGTTAAAACATCTTGTCTACCTTTATTTTCTCCATCATCTAAAGTATAGTTTTCCGCAAATGTTATTATTATATTTTTTGTTGTTACTTCTTCATCTGTCATTTCATCAAACATTTTTTTACCTTTAGACCATCTTGTATATCTTCCAGTTTCGCTATTATATTCATATTCTACAGTATGTCCTTTTGCATAAGGAATTTTTACAGATTCTACTGAAAACGCATCTTCTTGATCTAAATTAACTTCTTCAGCAACATAATTTAATACGCTTTCTTTTTCTGAAGTTGTTTTCCAACCATATCCTTTTGCAACTTTTAAAATTGATTCTGTATTTGTATATGCATTGTGAGGAGCTTTTTTATGTGTTGCTCTCCAATATAAAGAGTCTTCAGTTCTAGCTTTTCCTGTATCATATACTTGTCCATTTATATGTTGTATGCCAAATTCTTGAAAAGTAGCTTGTGCTTGTGGACTCATTCCTAAATGAGCATATAAAGCATCATTTTCCATAGCATAATCTATAAAATAATGTCTTGCGCTTCTTATTGGACCAACTTGATCTGCAGTAACACCTTTAAACAACGCCATTAATCTTGATTCTCCACCTTCTACAATTATTTCATAAACCATATATGCAGAATTTAATGAAGCTTGCGGTTGAGCATTTGTATTATTGTCTATCATAAACGCAATTGGTCTGTCATCTCCATTAAAGATTTTGATTTCAGACTCTCTTGCTTCTCCTTTTATTTCTACTTCTTTCTCTGATTCTTTTTCTTCTACTTGCCCTTGTTCTGATTCTACAACAGAAACTTCAACATTTTCTTTTCTACATCCAGTTAACGCAAAAAGTATTACTAATAACATTACTGCAACAACTACATAACTTAATATTTTTTTCATATGTTCCTCCAAATATTATTATATTTCTTTTTTCCATTTATCTATTTTTATAAATAAACGTTCATAAGCTTCATCATCTGTTTTAAAACTACCAAAATCTCTTGCAATTCCACGTTCTGCATCTATAAAAAATATTATATATTGTTTTTGTTCTTCTTCAAAAAAACAACCATATATATCGTTTGTATCTTTATCGATATATATTTCTCTTAATTTCCCAAATATTTTTTTTAATTCATCTTCTTGACGTACTTTTTGTAAGTTTAATTTTTTAATTCTTTTTTCAAATTCTGCTTTAATCATTATTACAATTCCTATCTAAAATAATATTAAAATTTTTGGTAAAAACATAATTAATCCAACACATATAGAAGCCATTGCAGCTAGCGTAACTGCTCCTGCTCCTACATCTTTTATTATTTTTATTTTTTCATTATATTCTGTTGTGTATAAATCCGATAAATTTTCTATCGCCGTATTCATAAATTCTGAAACCAATACAAAAAATATTGTTAGTATCAAAATTAAAAACTCTATACTATTAATTTTTAAAACAACTCCTGCTATTATAGCAAGTATAGCAAAAACAAGTTGTATTTTAATATTCTTTCCATTTTTTATGATATACAAAATTCCATTTATTGCATTTTTTAAACTTTGAAAAAAATTAGGATTTTTCCATTTATTTTCCATATATACCTCTAGAAAACTTACTATCTTGATATTTGTAATCTATTTAGAACATATTCTTCTTTTTCTCTCATTACTTTTTTGTCTGCTTCTTCAACATGATCTTCTCCCATCAAATGGTAAAAACCATGAACAAGCATATAAGCAAATTCTCTTTCAAAGCTATGTTCATATTCTGTTGCTTGCTCTTTTACTCTTTCTATTGAAATCACAATATCCCCTAAAGACTCTCTGTACTCAGTATCTTTTATATTTGATATCTCATTTTTTTCAAACATAGGAAATGAAAGTACATCAGTTTCTTTATCTATATTTCTATATTGATTGTTTAATTTTTTTATATTTTCAGGATTTGTTAAAGTTATATCTATATATAATTTAGAATCTTGCATATTTTCCACCAAAAAACATTCTTCTAGAACTTTATTTATTAACTCTTCAAATTCTGAATTTTCTTCTATTTCTAAATATTCTATTTCAGCTTTTTTCATTCTTTTTCCTCTACTATACTTTAGTAAAATATCCCTCTATTGTTTTACAAGTAGATTTTTTTAATCTTCTCATTACACCTAATTCTACTAATTTATCTTTATAAAATTGTCTAACTTCTGCATATTTTTCATATTCATCTGCTGTTTCATAAAGTTCTCTTTGAAGAGATAAAATTTCTTTTTGTTCATAAGAACCTGTTTTACTGTAAGCATCCCAGAATTTTTTGTAAGCTTCTCTTTCTTGCGGTTTATCCCAATAAACTTTGGTTGATAATAGTTTTACATTGTATGCTTCTATTAATTCTAATAGCATTCTATAAACATTTTCTCTTTTTTCTTCAGCTTTTGTGTTTATAATTAAATTTCTAGTATCTTTTAATAGTTTTTTATAACATTGTTCAGCAGCAACTAAAGGTAAGCTGTGTGTGAATAAAACTCTACTTAAACCAAGTAAAATCATATTTTTTTCTAAGAAGTCTTTTTCATCTAATTTACCAACTGCAAATTTCTCATATTCATCATATTCATGAACTATTTTTTCATATTTTCCATCTTCATCATTTTCAATTTTGATTGGTAAAATATTTTTAATGTAATCTTCTAAAGTTTCAAAAATTTTTCTATAAAGATTTGCTTGATTTACAATTTTTGCTTTTATTCCATCAGCTAGTTTTATAGAATAATTTTTTAATATTCCTTTATAAATATTATCAATTTTTTCAACATAAATTGGTTCAAATTTACTTAATATTTTTTCTTTACCATTTGTAGATAAACTTTCATAGTCTAAATCTAACAAGAATTTTTGTTTTCTATATTTGTATTCTAAATATTCAGTATCTTTTAAATGAACTATTGTATAATAATTTGAAAGAGCATCTTTTTCATAATTTGATGCAGTATTATTTTTTACTTTTTTATAAATAGAATCCATTATGTGTTTATCTATTGATTCTAAGTATAAAGAATAACTCTCTTCATATCTATTTTGAAGTTGTTCTTTTTTCTCCACATCATTTGAATTTTCAGCCGCTTTTAATTGTTCATAAACCTTTACAGTAGCACTTCTTTTAATATTTATCATCATTCCATTAATACCAATTTTGGTTGGTATTAATAACTTTGTTAAAGTGCTAGATACCTTGTTAAAAAAAGTTGTGTTATTTGCAAGTACTTTTAAACTTCTTTCCTCAGCCATTTTTTCCATCCTTTCAAAATTTAATTAGGCTACACTCTCTTTACTTTGCCTATTTAACTTCTTCTTTCGCTGTAATTTCTTTTTGAATTTCATATACTAATTTAACAAGCATTTCTCCATTTTCTATATTAGTATAGATTTCTCTTTTTTTATATTTTTCTTCGTATTTTGAAATTTCATATTCTGATTCAAATTCCTTTTCTAAAGCATCTATTATTTTTTCTTTTAATTCATCTTCAGAATATTGTTTTTGTTTTATTTCATATTCCAAATTTGTATATTTTTTTAAGCTTATTGGAAAATAAAAATCAGAAAAAATCTTAAGTTTATTATTTGTCGTTATTGTATCATACTTTTCGAATTTTGAAACCCCTTTATTGAAATTTATTTTAAAATTATTTATACAAATTTCAATTTTTTCTTCTTCTTTTCCTGTTTTTATTTTTTCACTTTGCAAAAAAGACTCTTTTTTTTCTTTTTCGTATATAAATTTCCCCAAAACAGTTGCTTCAGCATGCACTTTTCTAGAATCCGTATATGTCCCTTCCATAATTCCTTCTACTAATAAATCCCCTTTTTTTACCTCGTCTCCAACTGATACTCTTGCAGTTCCATTTTGTACTATTATTTTAGATATAACGCAGTCTTCAGTCGCTATTATATTACATACCTTATCTTTTTCTATTATCTCTGGTTTTTCTATAGTCTCTTCAATCTTAATTATTGCATTTGTTCCTTTTAAAGTTATTCCAATCCATGCAATATCATCTCTATTTAACCTTATCAAATTACTTATTTTTTCAATATTTATATTAGATTTCAATTTTCCTTCTGATACCCCATACTCTGCAACTAATTCTTTTATTTCTTCTGTATCTATTTTTTTATTTCCTATTATTTCAACATTCCATATAAATTTAGTAATTATAAAAATAAAAATTGCAATTACTAAAATAGCAACTGCAAAAACTTTTCTTTTTCTATATTTATTAATAACAAAAGGAATCCCTGATTTTTTCTTAATTTTAACTTTACATTTTGTCTTTCTTGCAATATGCCTAATTTCTTTAAAATCAGATTTTAAAATTTTAACTTTTATGTATGTATTCATTTCTTTAGATAAATCTTGAAGTAAAATATTTTTATTTCTACAAATATTTAAAAATCGTTCAATAAAAAAGCCTTCAACTTCAATAGTTACAAAGCCTGCAAAAAACATATATATAAATTTAAAAAACATTACTTACTCACCTTTTTTTCAAAATCAATATTTTCTATTTTTCCACTTACTAAAATATCATTATCAGTCATTTGATCTAATTTTAAATTAAATCCATTTATATTTATATTGCCTATTTCAGTACTTATTCTTGCAAAAAAATCCTCATATTCTAAAATTCCTTTAAAATTTTCTATAAAAACCTCATCAAATCCAGTTACTGTAATCTTTGGAACATTACTAATAACTTCCCTTGGAATTTCTAAAAATTTACTAATTCTACTATAATCTCTCATAAAAAAACCCCTCTTACTTGATATATATTCAATGTAAGAAAGGTTTATTACTAACATTTTAATTTAGATTAATATATTTTATTAAAATTATTACTATTCAGCAAGTATTGCTTTTATATCTTCATCTTCTCGAAGCCTTGGAGAAATATATTCAATAACTTTATTTTTGGCTTTTCTTATGGCTGCAAGAGCAATATCTTTGTCATCTCTTAATCTAAAACTTGCATATTTTAAAATTATAGGCTTTTGTATTACTGCTGTCAAAACAACATCTTTATCATCTCTTAAAGTTTGACTTGCAAAATATAATGCTTGTCCATCAATTTTTGAAGCTGCTAGCAAAACATCTTTATCATCTTTTAATCTGTCACTTGCATAGCAACAAGTCCATCCTGCTTGACTTACAGACTTTAATAAAACATCTTTGTCATCTTTTAATCTATCACTTGCAAATTCTAAAACTCCACCATCAATTCCGACAGGCGGTCAAAATAATATCTTTATCATCTCTTATTTCTTCATTTGCCCATTCAATTAATGTAGGATTTGTTTTTATAATTTTTGAAAAATATTCTTTATCATTTGTTTTTTCTCTTGCTTCAATTACTTCAGGACTGTCTGCCATTTTTAATCTCCTATATTTATTGATATTGTTTATTCTTCTATACTTTATAATACTTTAATACTAACTTATTTTACTATTCATTTGTTTGATTTTCAGAATTATTAGCATTTTCTTCTGTAGCAGTAGTTTTATTTTCTTCTGCATTTGAAGACTGTTCTAAGTGTGGAATTTCTTCTCTTTCAATTTTTGGTCTTATATTTAAACCAGGAATTCTCTTATCATAGTATACTTCTATCTTATCACCATCTTTTACTTCGCCTGCAATCATTTTTCTGGCAAGAAGTGTTTCTACTTGTGATTGTACAATTCTTTTTAATGGTCTTGCACCAAATTCCATATCATATCCTTCTTCTACAAGCCATCTTATAGATGTTTTTGTAAATGATAATTCAACTCCTCTTTCTTTAATTCTATTAATAACACCTTTAAGAATTAATTCAACAATTCCATATACAACTTTTTTCTCTAATGCTCTAAAACAAATTATTTCATCTAATCTGTTTAAAAATTCAGGTCTAAAATGTTGTTTCAAAACTTTATCAACAGCATCTTTTGCTTCTTCTGTTATTTCACCATTTTGTGCAATACTGTCTAATATATAATGAGATCCCAAGTTTGAAGTTAATATAATTACAGTATTTTTGAAATCTATAAGTCTTCCTTGAGAATCTGTAACTCTACCATCATCTAATATTTGTAAGAAAATATTAAATACATCTGGATGAGCTTTTTCAACCTCATCAAATAATACAACTGAATATGGTTTTCTTCTAACTGCTTCTGTTAATTGTCCACCTTCCTCATATCCAACATATCCAGGAGGTGCACCTATTAATCTTGTAACACTGAATTTTTCCATATATTCAGACATATCTATTCTTATCATATTTTTTTCATCATCAAAAAGTGTTGCAGCTAATGTTTTTCCAAGCTCTGTTTTACCAACACCAGTAGGTCCTAAAAATAAGAACGAACCAATTGGTCTATTTGGATTTGCAATTCCAGCTCTAGCTCTTATAATAGCTTCACTAACCTTTTTAACAGCTTCTTCTTGTCCAACAACTCTTTCATGTAAGATTTCCTCTAAATGAAGCAATCTTTCTTTTTCTGCTTCAGCAAGTTTTGAAACTGGTATACCTGTCCATTTTGAAACTACTGTTGCAATTTCTTCTTCAGTTACTTTATTTCTAAGAAGAGATTTTCCACCTTGAGTTTTTTCTATTTCTTTTTCTTCTTGTTCTAATAATTTTTTCAAATTAGGCAAAGTTGAATATTTTAATTCTGCGGCTTTATTTAAATCATAATTTCTTTCTGCACTTTCGATTTGAGCATTTACTTCATCAATTTTTGTTTTTAATTTTTGGATTTTTTCAATGTTCTTTTTCTCTTCATCCCATTTTAGTTTCATATCTTGAAATTCTTGTCTCATTTCAGATAATTTATTCCTAATATTTTGAAGTCTTTTTTGAGTTTTAGGATCATCTCCTCCATCTCTTTCTAAAGACCTTTCTTCTATTTCATATTGCATAATTTTTCTAGAGATAACATCAAGCTCTGTAGGCATAGATTCAACTTCACTTCTAATCATAGCACAAGCTTCATCAATTAAATCTATAGCTTTATCTGGCATAAATCTATCTGCAATATATCTATTTGATAAAGTAGCAGCAGCAACAATTGCAGCATCTTGTATTTTAACTCCGTGAAAAATTTCAAATTTTTCTTGTATACCTCTTAAAATAGTTATACAATCACTAACTGTTGGTTCAGGTACTAATACTTGTTGGAAACGTCTTGTTAACGCTGGATCTTGTTCAATATATTCTCTATATTCATCAAGAGTTGTAGCACCAACACAATGAAGTTCTCCTCTTGCTAAACGAGGTTTTAAAAGGTTACTTGCATCCATTGCTCCATCTGATTTTCCAGCACCAACTAAATTGTGAATCTCATCTATAAATAAAATGATATTTCCTTCACTTTTATCTATTTCTTTTAATATTGTAGTTAATCTTTCTTCAAATTCCCCTTTGTATTTTGCTCCAGCAATTAAAAGACCTAAATCAAGTTCAAAAATTGTTTTTCCTTTTAAACTTGTAGGAACATCTCCTCTAACAATTCTTTGCGCTAATCCTTCTACAATAGCAGTTTTACCAACACCGGGTTCTCCTATTAAAACTGGATTATTTTTAGTTTTACGAGATAAAATTCTTATTACATTTCTAATTTCTTCATCTCTACCTATAACTGGATTTAGTTTATTTTGTCTGGCTAAGGCTGTTACATCTTTACCAAATTTTGTTAAAACATCATAAGTATCTTCTGGAGAATCTGAATTTGCATTTACATTTCCTCTTATATCTTTTAGGGCAACTAAGAATTTATGTTTATCTATTTTAAAAGCTTTAAAGATTTTTCTCATTGGTTCTGTTGCATTTTCTAATATACCAAGCATTAAATGTTCAACAGATATAAATTGATCTTTCATAGAAGCTGCTTGTTTTTCTGCATCATCTAAAGCTTTTTCTACTTCTAGAGCAAATCTTAGTGAAACATTTCCAGTAACTTTACTCAAATTATTAATTTCTTCTTGTATTTGATTGTTAAGTGAATCTACATTTATGTCCATTTTCTTAAAAAGCATTGTTATTACTCCGCTTTTATCTTCTAAAAAAGCAGCAACCATATGACAATCTTTTATTTCTGGGTTATTATTTTTTGTTGCTATATTACTAGCAGTACTTATTGCTTCCTTTGATTTCTCTGTGAAATTTGCAACATCCATATTTTTTTATCCTTCTTTCGTATTTTATTTTTGTGTAGCTAATATACAAATTAAACAATTTATATATTGCATTGCTGCACCTGATTTTATTATAAATTCAATTCTTTTTTGTATTTTCTTTTCACTCTTATCTGTTTTTTTGATAATTTCTTGCCATACAAGTATACTTACTATTATCATAGCAAATTCAAAAAATAACATTGTTCTTTCTCCAGATAAAAATACTGTTGGAGAAAATCCCATTATTAATCTTGAAGCAAGTCCTACTAAAAATACTAAAAGAGCAGTATTTTTGTTTAATGTTTTAAACATTAGTAACAAAGACATTGTTATACATATAAAGTTTGCAGCTGCAAATATAATCGGAATAACGTAAAGCATGTTATTACAACTTACAGCAGTAAGCATAACTTGTTCTTCTGTAATTAAACCTTTTAATGTACCAAAAAATGGAAATATTTCCGTAGTAATCTTGCTAAAATAACATAAACCTAATATTGAAAATACTGGTACTAAAGAAACTGTTCTATATAATTTTTCTTTATAATTTAAGAAAATGTTTACAGAAATAAGTATACTCATAAGAGCAAAAACTATATTTCCTTTATCAATTATTCCCCCCATTGTAGATGTTAGACCAAGTCCAATTTTATCAAGTATTGTTAACATTTCAAAATCATTAAATTGATTTTCTATTTCTGTTTGTGTTCTAACAATGTTTCCAGGACAAGTTAATATAAATACCAAACTTGCAATTACTAATATATTTTGAATTACAATAAATGGATGAATTTTTTTGTTTTTTATAATCATTAATATTGCAAATAATACATATGTTCCAAATAAAATAGCACATGCTTGTTCTTGGTTAGCAGCAAATAATAAAGCTACTACATATAACGGATATTGCCAAAATTTGATTTTTTCTCCATCCCAAACTTTTCTTATTGGAATTAATGAAAATAATCCTAAAGCCATAGGCCACATATAATTTATTGTAGTAGCAGCCCATCCAGCACTATTCATTTGAGTTATTGGATATAGTAAAATCATTGCTACTAACATTATTATATTTTCTTTTTTATTTTCATCATTTTTTATAAATAATTTTGAAATAGAATATCCTGCTAAAGCTACCATAAAAGCTTCTAATAATATCCATAAATATTTTGATATTTTAAGTACTGAGCATAGCACAAATTCTATAATAAGTCTCGAAGACCAAGTATAATATCTTGGACCAACATAAGACCATACTGAAGTTCCTGTAACACTCTCTAAAAACACTTGATCATCAAATTTATTTGGTGTTATAAAAAATGTTAAAGCAAATTCTAATATAAATAATGCAAGTAGAGCTCCTCTTCCATCTTTTAGAAATTTTTGTATTTTTTCTTTCATTTTTTCCATCCTTTTTATTTTATAAATCTACATTGATTCCTGTATTTGCTAAAATATCTTCTTCTGCATTTTGATATAAAACGCATATATCATATCTTCCTGATGGTATTCCAAATAATAAACATTGAGCATGAATTCCCGCTAGCTTTACATCTGGATCTTCTAAGTTTATATTTTCTTCCATTTTGGTTCTCATTAAATACATTTTTCCTGTTTCTTGATGTTTTAAAACATAATTTGCATTTACTGTGGTTATTTTATCGCCTTCTTTATAAGCCCAACCTGCAATCTCTATTTTTTTACCTTTCGCATCTAACATATCAATATGTGTATTTATTAATTCATCGTTTACAGATGTATTAGATCCTAAGGAATATGATTTAAATATTAAAAGTGAACTCATTGTAAGAGCCAAATAAATAATAACCAATATAATTAAGACAATTAGTATTTTTATGTACATTTTTCCAGTGATTTCTATGTCTAAAAAGTCCATTTTTCTTCCCCTTAATTTTATCTATTTTTACGAGAATATTCTATCATATAAGTTTTTTTATTTCAACAAATATTTAAGCTAAAGGCATATATTATTTAGCTATTTATTCGAAGTCATTTAATGATTTAAATTCATATCCCATATTTCTTGCTTCTATAATTACTTCTTCTAATATTTGAGAATTATCTTTTGAAGTTGAGTGAAGTAAAAGAACGCATCCATTATGCAGATTATCTAAAATCTTCTTTTTCCCATATTCAACTCTTCCTTGTTTTGAGTTATCCCAATCATCATAAGCAGATGACCACATTACAGTTTTATAATTTAAATCTTTAGCAAGTTTTATCACTCGCTCACTAAATTCACCTTTAGGTGGTCTAAAAAAAGTCATTTCATATCCAAATTTTTCATATAAACTATTGTGTAAATTCATAATTTCATTTTTAATTTCTTCATCACTAATATTAGGTAAGCATTTATGATTTACTGTATGATTTCCTACAATATGACCGTCTTCTAGCATTCTTTTTACTAAATCACTTGCTGAATTTAAGTAATGCCCTGTTATAAAAAAAGTAGCATTTACATTATGTTTTTCTAAAACATTTAAAATGCTTTCTGTATATCCTGCTTCATATCCACAATCAAATGTTAAATAAATATTAGCCGCCTCTTTATTTCCCATTGAAATTCCATCATATTCTTTTATAATTTTATCTGATTTTGAATCAAGAACAGCTTGCTCATGATTTTCTCCTCTTTTAAATCCCCATGCAAGTAAATCATTTTTTAAAGTTGTTGCTTGAGAATATAAGGAAAACTCAAAAATACAAGCAAGTAATAATCCAAATACAAAACTATGTCTTATTATTTTCTCTTTCATAAAACAATCTCCCTCCAAAGTTTCTCTTATAAAAAATATTTTAATTTTAAAAAAATATGCAAAAAAAAAGATTTCATTTGAAATCTTTAAACTTTAATCTACTCCACCTTGAGTATGTAACTATGTAAAACAAAATAATAATATTATTTTGTTATTCTCTATTTTCCTTCATCATCGTCTCTTCCACCTGTTGTTTTTCTTTTTGTCTTCTCTAAGGCCTTTTTAGTTTCTTCATAAAGAGGAACACCTTTTTGAGCTCCACTTTCTCTAACTTTAATACTTGAAGCCATTAAGCCATATTCGATAGCAGAATCTAATCCTTCGTCTCTTGTCATAGCACCAATAAAACCACCATTAAATGTATCACCAGCACCAGTAGAGTCTTTACATACTGTTGGATATGTTGCTTTTCTTACAGCTACACCTTTTCTGTTATAAATAACTCCTGCTCCACCAATAGTTGCAATAACATTTGGATTTTTTCTTACGAATTCTTCAATCATTCTTAATCTTTCTTCTGGTGGTGTTGCTTGGAATTCTTTTTTCCATTCAGCTACATCTTTTCCTTCTGCATATTTTATTAATGCAAATGCTTCTTCTTCGTTTGGTGTTAAGTATGTTGCTTGTCTTAATAATTCAAAATCATCTTGAACTAAAATTGCAGATTTATCTGGTGGTGTTGGATCTATTACTAATTTAATATTATGCTTTTTACAAAAACCTATTACATATCTTACAGTTTGTGCAGGCATTTTTAATTGAATAGCAATTATATCAGCTGTTTTTAATTTTTCTTCATCAATCATTTCAGGTAATAATTGTTTGATACAATCACCATAACCAATCATTCTGTTTTCACCTCTTTTGTCAACTGTTATGATTCTTCCATCAGTCTTTTTGTTATCACCTAAAACTTTGACACCAGATATATCAACACCAGAATCTCTTAAGTTTGTTAAAGCAGCAAGACCTGCTTCATCTTTACCAACACAACCAATAATTGAAACTTTTACACCTTTTGATTGTTTGAATGTAGCAACTGCTTGGTTTGCACCTTTACCACCAAGAACTTCTTCTGTTTCTAATATTTCATTTGTGTTTTCATTTGTTCCTTCTTCAGGGAATTCATCTACCGTATGTTTCATGTCCATGTTAATACTTCCTATAAAAATAACATTCTTTGACATTTTAAACAAACTCCTTCCTTTTGTTTATATAAACAAAAAACATATTTAGTACTAGTACCAAATATGTCTATCTAGAGCTTATTTGTTATTAAATCAAAAATCGAGACTACTTAGTACTTTGTACTAGTAAGTCTCATATTTTAAAATAGCACCAGGTCATGTTTCCGATTGTTGATGCTATTCCATATTTCTATGGTTATTACTCCCTTACAATGACATTATAACACCAGACTGATGTTATGTCAACTATTTTTGTAAAAATTTATCTTTTTCTCTTAATTTTAGCCCAATTTCAATACCTTTTTCTATTTCTTCTTGTGACATTGGTATTCTACTTTTATGGTTTACTAATACTAATTTATCTCTTTGAGCTTCATTTCGATAGTATGTTCTTTTTGAAAATTCACTTCTTAAAGTTTCTATATATTCTTCTAAACTCATTGAAACCATATCTCTTGCCGCAATTAATTTCATTCTTTTTAAAATATTTTCATGTGTTAGAGTGTCATCTTCATATCCTTTTTCAAGTATAAAATCTCCTCCACCAATTTTACACGCAGCAATTCCTTGTTTATTTTTTTGATCATACATTTTTACTAATAAAGCTATCATACTTGAGTTTATAACTTTTCTTTCTTCTTCTGAAAAACTACTAAAATGATATTCTGGTTCAGGAACATAAACTCCCCATCCATCAGTGTCATCACTTGCAATGCATCTTGCTTGATGTAAATATGGAGTTACATATAATTCTCTTATTCCATCTTTGCTTTGAAAATAATGTATTGGTGCTACAACATTTTCTGGACTATTTTTAGCAAGTCTTTTTAAATTATCATGTTCTCTTTTTACAATTCCAAATTCAGTCGCTGGTTGACCTAATAATAAAGTATAACTTCTATCATTTACCTCAAGTACATATACAAGTTGTGTATCTCCATAATTTATAAATCTTAAAATTTTATTTTTCCCTTCAAATTCTGGAACACCTTTTTCGAACACGACATCTTTTAAAAATTCTGTTATTTCTATAAATTCATTTATTCTGTCTTGCAGTTCTTCTACAATATTTTCTTTTGGCATTACTTTTATATAATCAAATCCATTTCCTGGAATTCCTAATGATTCGTTTTTCATATTAAAAACCTTTCTTTAAATTCTAAACTTCTTATCATTAGTACATTATTAATAAAAATATTTAATTTTCTTTATCTTCTAATATTTTCCAACTTCCAATCATTTCTGGATAATTTTCAAATGTCATTTCTTCTTTTAAAGTTGGATGTTCAAAACTTAAACTAAATGCCCAAAGAGCAAGTTGTTTTCCTCTTCCTCTTGTTCCATATTTTTGATCACCAGACAAACTATGATTTCTTGATGCAAATTGAACTCTTATTTGATGGTGTCTTCCTGTATGTAAATCAACTTTAACAACAGACATATTTATTTCTTCATTGTATTTTATAACTTCATAATCTAAAAGTGCTTCTTTAGCATTTTTAGTTCCTTCTTTTACAACTTTACTGGTATTTGTTTTTTCATTTTTAATTAAAAAGTCTCTCATTGAGCCAGATTCTTTTTCCATTTTTCCATCAACAATACATAAATACTTTTTATGCATCTTTTTGTCTCTTACTTGCTCTGAAAGTCTTGAAGCTGCTTTAGAAGTTTTAGCAAATACCATTACACCACCAGTTGGTCTATCTAATCTATGAACTAATCCTAAATATACTTCTCCATGCTTATTATATTTTTCTTTTATATATTGTTTTATAATAGTCAACATATCTTCATCACCAGTTTTATCTCCTTGTGATGGAATATTTACTGGTTTTACAACAACTATTATGTGGTTATCTTCATATAAAATATTTAAATTTTCCATTTATATTTCTTTCCTTATTTTTTTATAGATTTTATCACAAATAATTATTTTTGGCTATAAAATATGCTCTAAACATGTATTTATTTGTATTTTTTTCTCATCCGTGCTATAATACTTAGTGATTGTTACATCAAAAATCTTTCATTCCGCATAATTAGGAGGTGTCTTATGAAAGTACTTATCGTCGAGGACAATGATTATAAACTCGATGATGCTATTCGGATTTTAGGTAAGCATGGAATTACCGAATACGTTCATGTGAACAATTACATGGAGGCATATAATCTCTTAAGAAAAAGACTAATGGATGAATTTGACTTTATCATCCTTGATATCCAATTCTACGAGACAAGGCCTTTGCTTGATTCAAGAGCTATGCCAGATCAATATGCTGGCTATAAGTTCCTGTTTAAGCTTGCTTCCGAAAACAAAACAATTCCGGTTTTCATTTTTTCTTCTGTTGACAGTTTTGAGGATGGATATAAAGAATTCCTATTCCCTCCCTTTGCTGAATATAGAAAGAAGTTCGTTTCTTCTACAATCTTCTACCGAGAAAGTTATTATACTAAACGGTACCATGAAGAAATGAAGACAAACGAAGAACTTCAAAAGAAAACTTTTAGCTTTGTCCAAGGACATGCTCGAAGCGATTACGAGCTCGAAATTCTTATCAAACAGTATCTGGATAGTAACAATCAAAACTAAAACGAAGAAGCAGGGGTTTTCAAAAAACTCCTGCTCTTTGTTTTTATTTACTTTCCCATCTTCCATAAATACCACAAGGTAATACTAAACTAGAATCTTTCATT
>CAZPAF010000014.1:0-36131 GCA_964584475.1 uncultured Lachnospiraceae bacterium
AAAATCTTCTCTTATTGTGCCTTTTTTTCTTATGAACTTTTTGGGGTTCACTTCACTTTTGTTGGTGTTTTTCTTTTTATTTCTCAAAATTTATCATATTTTCATATTCTTAAAATATAAATTAATATATTATCTTTTAAGGATTTTGTTATGGAAAATTTAGGTATTATTAGTTTTTATGGACTTATATTTGGTATTATTGGTACATCGCTCGGTGGTTTTATCGGTGCTTTTTTAAAGCTTTCTTCTGATAAATATTTATGTTTTATATTAGAATTTGCAGCAGGCTTGATGACTGCTATTATTTGTTTTGACTTAATTCCAGAGTCTTTAAATATTGTTGGTATTTCAACTTGTATAATTGGTATTTTTATTGGAATTGTATCAATGATTTATTGTGATAAATTAGTTAGTAAGCGCACTCTTAAGTCTAATGTAAATTTTAATTCTACACAAAGCTCAATGCTTGAAACAGGAATAATTATTGCCATAGGACTCGCTATTCACAATTTTCCAGAAGGGCTTGCTATTGGAGCTGGTTTTGAATCTTCAAATGCTTTAGGATTAAAACTTGCTATTGCAATCGCACTTCATGATATTCCAGAAGGAATATCTATTGCACTTCCTTTAAAGGTTAGTGGTTCTACAAAATTAAAAGCTATTTTAGTTACAACTCTTTCTGGTTTAACAACTGGACTTGGAGCATTCTTTGGTGTTATTATAGGAAATATTTCTGAAACCCTAATTGGTTTATCTTTAAGTTTTGCTGCTGGATGTATGTTATATATCGTTGCTTGTGAACTTATTCCAGAGTCTAAAAAAAGATATTCTGGTCGTTTTACTTCTCTTGGCAATATGCTCGGGCTTATTTGTGGCTTATTTACAAAAATTTTATAAATATATCAAAATATATAAATAAAAAGAACTTAGATTTTATTCTAAGTTCTTGATTTTTGTTTATTAGTCATTGCTTCCTTTTAATTTTTCTGCTCTGTCTGTAGCAATTAAGTTATCTATCATTTCATCCATATCTCCATTTAAGAAGTTTTCAAATTGGAATACACTAAATCCAATTCTATGGTCTGTAATTCTTCCTTGAGGATAGTTGTAAGTTCTAATTTTTTCACTTCTATCTCCAGAACCTACTTGGCTCTTTCTTTCACTTGCTACTGCTTTTTCTTGTTTTTCTCTTTCTATATCATAGATTTTTGATCTAAGCATTCTCATTGCATATTCTCTGTTTTGAAGTTGTGATCTTTCTGTTTGGCATTCAGCAACAATTCCTGTTGGTTCGTGAATTAATCTAACAGCAGATGATGTTTTGTTAACGTGTTGTCCACCAGCACCAGAAGCTCTAAACACTTCCATTCTAATATCTGCTGGATTTATTTCAACATCAACATCTTCAACTTCTGGAAGAACAGCTACTGTAGCTGTAGAAGTATGAATTCTACCACTACTTTCTGTATCTGGAACTCTTTGTACTCTGTGTACACCACTTTCGAATTTAAATCTACTATAAGCTCCTTTTCCAGTAATCATGAAAGATATTTCTTTATATCCACCAATTCCAGTTTCATTTTCATATATAACTTGAATTTGGAAACGATTCTTTTCTGCATACATTGAATACATTCTGAAAAGTACACCTGCAAATAATGCTGCTTCTTCTCCGCCAGCACCTGCTCTAATTTCACAAATAACGTTTTTATCATCATTTGGGTCTTTAGGAATTAAAAGAATTTTCAATTCATCTTCAAGTATTGGAAGCTTTTCTTTTGCTTCTAACATTTCCATTTCTGCAAGTTCCTTCATTTCAGGATCTTCCATCATTTCTTTTGCATCTTCTAAATTCTTTTTAGTTGTTTTGTATTCTCTGTATTTGAAAACTATTTCCTCAATATCACTATGTTCTTTCATATAGTTTTTCCATTCGTTTTGCCTTGAAATTACTTCTGGATCACTAATTAAAATATTTAGTTCTTCATATCTTTTTTCTACGTCTTCTAATCTTTGAAACATAAAAACCTCTTCCTTTTATTTTATATCGCTTCTATTTTGCGATAAAATTTATATTTTATTTTTATTTAGCACTTAAATTTTACACGCACATAATATTATAACCTATTTTTACCTATTTTTCAAGGTTTATTATATTATATTCTAGTTTTAGTTTATCTAATGCTTCTTTTTCTCTTTTTGAACAAGTGAATATTATAATTTGATTTTGTTTAAAATTGTTTTCTAAATATCTTAGTATATTTGCTAATCTTTCATCATCAAAATATGCAAAAGCTTCATCTAAAATAATTGGCATTGCCTCTTCAGTTATTTCATTTAAAGCACTTAATCTTAATGATATATACATTTGGTCTATTGTTCCAGTACTTAATCTAGAAGCTGGTATATAGTTTCCATTTTGAAGTTCAACTCTTAATCCATCTTCATCACTAAAAATAACATTTTCATATCTTCCATCAGAAACTTTTGAAATTATATCACAAAGATTTTCTGTAAAACGTGGACTTATATTTTCTTTTACTTGAGCGTATGCTCTTTCTAAACATACTTTTGCTATATTGTAAGAATTATTTAATGATAAAAGATCATCTTTTTCTTCTTCAGCTGCTTCAAGTTCCTCTTCTATTTTTGATAGTTCTTCTAATTTTTTATTTATATTTTCACTAGTTGTTTCCATTGTATGTAATCTAAATTTTATAGTATTTAATCTGTTTTCTTTTCTGTCAATTTCTTTTAGGATTTCATCATAGTTTTTATTTAAATTTTCTTCCATAAATCCTAAATCTAAAAATTTTGTATATTTTTCTATAATTTCTTGTTTTTCTCTTTCGATATCATTTGAAAGTTTTTCTTGTTTTGTCTCAGCTTCTTTTTTTTGTAATTCTTGATTTTCTTTTAATACTTCTATTTCATGAGCTATTTTTTCTCTATCTGTATCTACATTTTTAGATTTTTCTTTTACTTTTTTCTCCGCCTCTGTTTTTTTGTAGAAAACAAAAATTATTGGCAACAATACTAAAAAGTTTATCAATTTAAAATTATTTACAAACATTAAAACAATAAATGTTATTATAAAAATTGCTGCTACTAAGTAATAATTTTTGTTATTTACTTTTTCAAAATTATTTTCTGCTTGAACATTTTCTATTTTTTGATTTAATTCTTTTATTTTTTGACTATAGTCACTTTCTAAATTTCTATTAAAATTAATTTCTGCACTTTTAAATCTATTGTTATCTTGCTTTAATTTTACTTCTTTTAGAAATTCAATTTTGATTTCTTCGTCTTTTTCTTCTAGTCTTAATTGTTCTTTTTCCAAAGAATTGTCATACATATTTTCTTTATAAGATTCTAAACTTCTTTTTTCATCTAATAGTCTTCTGATTTTATTTTCTACATTATTTATTGGCCTTTGAGATGTTCTTTCTGTTCCAACTTCTTCATTTTGTCTTTTATTTATTTTGTCTAAAGATTTCTTAAATGAAATGTTATCATCACCAGAAGTTATTAAATTACTTATCTTTTGAACAATACTGTTTTGACTAGATTTGCTAAGTTTTATTCCTTCTTGTTCTGTTATTGCTGTGTTGTAAAATGTTTCTTCATCAATTCCTGTTTGTTCTTCAAAAAATTCTATTCCTTTTGTTTTGTCAATATTAAAAGTTTTTGAAATATCTTCTTTTTTAGAATTATAGATCACCGGATTTTTCTTTTTAAATTCTCTATATACTTCAAAAGTTTCTCCACTGTCTAAACTATATTCTATTTTTCCAGAGAATTCTTCTGTTTGCCATGGTTTATATTTATCAAAGTCTGAAATATCTTTTCCGTTTTTGTTTTTTGAAGCTCCATAAAACATGCTCGTTATAAATTTTAATAAGCTCGATTTTCCTGCTTCATTTTCTCCATAAACAATATTTATTCCATCTTCTAATTTAATTTCTTTATCTTTTAATTTCCCAAAACCATTTATTTTTAGATTATTTATTTTCAAATATTTTCACCCCTTACATAGCTTCAAGTCCAATTTCTATGGCTTTTTGATACTCTTCTTCAGTGCATAGACCTTTACTGTACATATCTAATACTTCTTTTATAAAAATTCCTTTAAGATTTTTTTGTTTTGAAAGTTCTTCTAAGTCATAATTAATCTTTGTACAGTCTTTTATTTTTAAAACATTTTCTCTTGCTACAACTCTTAAAATTTCTCTAGTATTTATTTCAAAATTTCTATTTCCTATTAGTATTAATTTATATAAATTCATGTCATCTAAATTTAAGTTTAATATTCTGTCTATTAAATCTTCTTTACTAGAAAAATCGTCTACCTTAAGTTGTATCTCTTCAAATCTTCTATCATCTAACTCAACAAAATCTATATGCACATTTCCTTTTGTTATTTCTCCGACAATCATCCCATGTTTTCCTAGCTCGTCAAAACCAAGAGCAACAGTTGATCCTGGATAATAGATTTTATTTTTATTTTCTAGATTATTTTTATGAATGTGTCCAAGCGCTCCATAATCAAATCCTAGCGAATTTAATTTCGATTCAAGAATTGGATTGTATGAAAATCCTTCTTTGTCTTTTGACCCATTTAAATCGCAATGAGCTACAAGTATATTTGGTTTATCAGAAAAAGGTAGGGCTAAATTTTCTAAAGGTGATTCTTCCATAAAAAATTCTGTAAATGCCATACCATAAATATTAACATTTTCATCTTCATATTTTTCTATTCTTGAGTTTCTAAAAATATAAACATTATCTCCAAATTCATAAGTATCATAATATGAATTTTTTATATATGGATCGTGATTTCCTGGAGTTATAAACACTTTACAATTTGGTATTTGAGAAAACAATTTTGAGATATATTCAATAGTTGATTCTCTTACATAATCATGTTCATATAAGTCTCCTGCTATAAATAAATATCCAACATTATTTTGTTTTATATATTCAATTACTTTTTTAAATGCATTTCTTTGTTCGATTCTTCTTTTTTCACCTAAATCTTCTACTGTATTCAAAGATGTAAAAGGTATGTCAAAATGCATATCTGCAATATGTACAAATTTCATTCATTATCTCCTTTTCATTAGTTATTAGATTTTATCACAAGCCTAATTTATAGTCAATATTTTAGCGAACATTTATTCTTTTAATTTTAATTATATCTTAGCTATATTTACTGATATATTATATCTCTTTTAATAAATATTTTATATAAAATTTCATATATACAAAAATAAAACTCCAGATATTTTCTAGAGTTTTATTTTTAATTAATATACAATTTTATTTAATTACTTTTTTAATATTTTATTTTTAATTGTTCTAATTATTTTTTGCCATATACTTTCTTTTGAAACTTCCAATATTTGTGTATCTTCTAGCAATTCTATTTCCGCTTTTTTTAAAGTTTCATTGTTTTTGTCGAAAACTTTATCAGGATTATACATTTGTCTTTTCAAGATTTCTTTTTGTCTATAATAAGCATTACATTTTTCTGAATATATCTTTTTCTCTTCTTCATTGCAAATATACTCTTGATAAATTAAAGCAATTAATCCTCTTGTTTCAGGCTTCAAATTTTGTTCATTTAGAGTTTTAGTTTTATCATATTCAAATTTATAACTTTTAGATTCCATTGTTTTTAAAAGTTTTATAAATTTTAGAGGAATTTTTTGTATAATATCAGTTGTTGAATTTCTAAGTATACAATTTACTTCAACAGCAGCTTCACTTAATTCTTTAGTTATCATCTGCTTGTTCTCCTCCTTCTCCGTTTGTATCTAATTTCTTTTTATTTGGTCCACGATTTGGTGTTACTAAAGCTCCCATTGCTTTTTGTACTTTATCTTTTTCTCCAATACTTGTTTCTGCTACTTGTGCAAAATCTGTTGCAGTTACTTTAGGTTTTATATATATTGATAAAGTATTTTTTTGTGCTTCGGTTAAAACTAATTCTCCACTTTCAATTGCTTTTTCTAAATCACTTATAATTTCTTCTGGAATACTCGGCAAAATCCTACCAAATTTATCCACAATTGCTAAGTTATCTATATCTAAGCCTTTATATATAATCGTTTCGTATTTAACACAGCTATCATCTTGAAAGTCTTCATTTTGCACTCCATTATTATCCGATTGTTCTTCACCCGGTAAAATAATACGTCCTTCATCATTTACAAAAAATCCTGTTCCAATTTCATTATCATAATTTTCAGAATACAAAAGGGCTGCTAGCATAGTAATTTCATCAACTCCATCTTCAACAACTTCTTTGGATTTAGTAATTTCTGAAATTCTATGTCTATTTTTTATAAAATATTCGTATTTCCTTTGCGCTAGTTGAGCTTCCTTGTCCATTCCTTGACTTTTTAAAAATCTAATATATTCTTCTGGATTTCCTAGCCATTGTTCTGCGTTCGCTATTGCAATTATCTCATCTAAATTTTCTACATCTGATGGTTCACTAACATTTATAATTCCCTTTTTATCAAAAGAAAAACTTATTATCTTATATTGTTCTCCTTGTCTAACATAAATAGATTCATAGTATTCTTTAGAATTTGCTTTTAATGATTTTTCAAAATTTTCATGACCATCTAATTCAAGTTCACTATTCCATAATACATATACAATTGCTAAATCACCTAAATTTAATTTTAAATAATTAGTAATAAAATCTTGATAATTCATATATTCATCTTGTTTTAGCATTTCAATTTCAGTCATAATTTCCATTCCTTCAATAGTTAAAAATGATGTTGAATCATTATCTCTAAATTCCGTCATAGTTTTTTACTCCTTTTCATACATTTTAAAATTGATGTAATCAATCAAATTTAGATTTTCTTTTGTTTTAATAACCATTTAATTGCATTTTAGTTATCGTCAGCTTGTTCGTCGCCTTCTCCATTTGTACCATAATTATTTGTATTTTCATCACGATTTTGTGCCAATGATTTCATTACTTTTTGTACTTTATCTTTTTCTCCAATACTTGTTTCTGCTACTTGTGCAAAACTAGTTTGATCAATTTCTTTTACTTCTCTATCAAGATCGTCCATTTCTACTTTTATTGATTCAAGCATTTCTGGGTTTGTCTTTAAAACATAATCTGTTATTAATTTTTTACCAATATTTATGTATTTTTTCAAAGCATTAATTTCGTTTTCATCTAGCTTCTTTTCTTTTTCTAAAGGTTGTCCATTTTTATCAGCAAAAGTAGATTGTCTAATTCGATATACCATATCAATTACAGCTTGGAATTTTTTAAAATCTTCTACACCAAATTTCCTCATGTATTCACTTAATGTTATAAATTCCGGTTCGTTTTGAGCTTTTATAAATTCTTCCATTGAAATTCCTATTGCTCTACAAAACAATGAATTTAGTCTATCTTCTATCTGATACTCATCTAATTTTGTTGTCAAATAAATTCCTGCTGATTTTTGTTCTTTTTCTGGAATTTTAATACCTAATATTTCTTCAGTCATTTCTGTTGCAAATCTATGTGTTGCACCTTCGTTAATCCCAACTCTTGAATTTATAAATTGAAATCCTATTTTAGGCGGATAATGATCTAATCCATGTTTCATTTCATGCAAAACATAAATCATTGCTTCTTGCTCATTTTTATACACACTAGGATTATAATGTAATTTTTTATCTTTCGGAGAATAATATCCATATACAGCATCTCCACTAAGTTCCAAATCAATTCCTCTATCTATGATAGCTTTTAATTTTTCTTCTAAAGCATGTTTATCTTCTAACCTAAAGTATCCTTTTTTTATACCGACTTCGATTATATTATCTTTACATTTTTCTAATACTTCTTCGAATTTTTTTATTTCCATACAATCCTCTTTCAATACATTAGAATATCTTGATTATATATATAATTATAATTTTTTTCTATTATTTTTTACATTCCTTTATTTTTAAATATTCTTTTATTATTTCAAACAATTTTTGTGCAGCAAAGCTTCTTATATCTTTTTTTAGTATTGCTACACCAATTTCTGATGTTATTTTATTTGGTATAACATTAACTATTTCAACTAAACCACTTTCTAGCTCTTCTTTAATTTCATCTTTTCTTACAAAACCAATTCCAAAATTATCCATTAATAGTTCTTTTTTAAATGATTCCATCATAACTTGATATTTTGCATTTAATTCCATATTTTCCGGTAAATTTTTATCTAAAATTTTTCTATAAGATGTTCCGTTTGTAGAAATTATTAAATCATACTTGTTTAAATCGCTTATCTGTTTTATTTCTACATTATTTTTCTTCTTATACTCTTTAGACATTGCAAAAACATATTCTTTTTCTACTAGCTTAATTACTTCAATGTTTTGCATTTCAAATGGATATGGTAAATTAACTATTACCATATCTATTTCACCATTATTTAACATTTTTAATGATTCTTTTTGTGATCCTTGAGTTATTTCTACCTTTATATTAGGATACTTCTTCATAAATATTTTTATCGGTTCATATAAAACAACTTTTGCTGTTGTTCTCCCTGTGCATACTTTTATAGTACCCGTTTCCATGTTTGCATATTGCCTAAATTTTTCTTCCGCATTGTTTAATATTTCAATGCTACTTTCCAAATAACTATATAAATTTTTTCCTTCTTCTGTAAGTTCAATACCTTTACTAGTTCTATAAAATAGCTTTCCACCAAGTTCTTCTTCTAATTTCTTTATATTTTGAGTTACAGCAGGTTGTGAAACAAAAAGTTTCTCTGCTGTTTTAGTAAAACTTTTACTTTTAGCCACAAAGTAAAAAATTTTGTAATGTTCAAAATTAATATCCATATTAATTCCTCCTTAATATATATCAATTATCGAGTAACGCTATTTTTATTTCCTCCAAATATTATTTTAACACATTATGTATCATAAGTAAATCATATTCTCTTATTTTGTTATTATAATTTTAACTTATATCATATACAAATAAGATTTTTACATAAAAAATACTAACTTATAAAAAAAGATAGCTCATTTTTTGAGCTATCTTTTTAATTTTATTAATCATCACTGTCTATTGAACCGAATAATTCATCAAATTTTGCTTCAAGCTCTTTTTGAATATCAATAAGTTCTGCTTGTCTTTTTTCTTCTTCAGCTTTTTCTTCTGGAGTCATTATTGGACCAGCACTACTTGAAGTTGATGTTTGAGCACTAGCAGCTTTTGGAGCTGCTGTATTTGATATTGGACTTGCAACAGAAACTTCTTCTGGATCATCCGCAAATAAATCGTCTAATGATTCTAAAGAATTTGCTGTTCCTCCTCCATTTGCTCCTGATTCATCTTGACCATCAACATAAGGATTATATGGATTATATTTTCTCCAAACTCCTCTTTCTATATGTACATCATTGTGGTCTATTTTGCATCTATCAACAATCTTTGCTGTTGGATATTTAAAGTAATAATACTTATTAGCTTTAATTGGTTTTATACCTTTTTCATAAATAATACAAAGGTCATTATCCATTCTTCTTAATTCATCTGGTGTCATAAGTGCTCTACCCATAATTTGGTCAGATTCACTCTTACCTTGTTTCCAGTCTTCTCTATCTTTATTTACAGAAATATTTTCTCTTGTTATTGTTTTTTCACCAAGTGCTTTAGAGAAATATTCAACTGTTTTTTGTGAGTTAGATCCTAAGAAAAGGTGAGTATCGCAGTTACCTATGATTGTTTCATAGGCCTCTTTGTAAACTGCCTCTAATTGGTCTAAGTTTTGAAGAATAACACTGAATGATAATTTTCTACTTCTTGATGTAGATATCTTTTTATCAAAGTCAGGTATTTGTCCGATGTTAGCAAACTCGTCTAGGATAAAATATGTAGGCACTGGAAGTGCTCCACCACTTGCGTCTGCAAAATCGTATAATTGTTGAATCATTTGTGAGAAGAATATTGTAAGTAAGAAGTCATATGCTGTATGTGTATCTGAAGAAATAACATATACCGCTGTTTTCTTTCTTCCAATATCTGTAAAATCTATTGTGTTTGTTGATGTTACTTCGGCGATTTCTCTTGAGTCGAATTTACCAAGTTTTGATTGTAATGTACCAAGTACTGAACCAAAAGTTTTTTCTGGTAACATCTCAATATTTTTATAATACATTCTAGCAGGGTGATCAAAAGGTAATTGATTCATTAAGTTTGTTAGTAAGTTATCTCCACTACTACTATTTGCTGTTCTTACAAGTTCTGAACAACTTGCTAATGATTGTTCTTCTAATGGTCTTGTTGCTTTTAAGTAATAAATTAATGCTTTCATTAACATTTCAGACATATCATCCCAGAATGGGTCTGAACTTTTACCACCATCACCTTGTCCTTTAACAATTGTGTTTGCAATAATGTCTACGTCTATTTCATTGTTGATATGGTGTAATGGGTTGTAACCATCACTGTTTTGTGGACGAACTAAGTTTAATACTTTTACATCATATCCTTTTGATTTAAAGTATCCTGCTGTTTTATCATAAAGTTCTCCTTTAGGATCTGTAAATACATAAGAACCTAATAATTGAAGTGCATTAGGTATAACGTATGAAGCTGATTTACCAGCACCAGAACCTCCGTACAACAAGTACGTTTACGTTACCACGTTTATCAACTGGTAAGTAGTTCTTTTCTGCTAAAATTATACCTTTACTTCTATGTAAAACTTTATATTGTTCTCCACCTTCACACCAATCACTTGAACCATTTTCAATATCTTGATATTCATGTTTTGGATAAGCTCTAGCAATACCTATAAATACAGCTACTGCATATACTCCTACAAATGATTTTGTTATTTCCCAAAATGAATGAAAGTAATTATCTGTAAAACATTTTTTCAATTGTTCCCATGGTGTTGTTATTCCACCACCAAGTTGCATTAAAAAGACTTCCCAGTTAAATCCTTCTGCAGTTTGTTGTGTTAGACCATCTTTCATTGCAACACTAAATGGAGCAACTGCCCATACTATTATTACTAATAATAGTATTCCAGCTACAATTAACTTATTTTTAATTTTTCTTATCGCTGATTTTACTTTATCAAAAAATCCCATTTTCTTTTCACCTTTTCTTAAGTAGTATTTACTATAAAAGAATTATTGTATTTTAGTTATCTTCTCTATCTTTATTAGCTTCTGCCTTTTTAGCCGCTGCTGCTTTTTTAGCCAATGCTTCTTTCTTTGCATCTTTACCAACTACTGGTTCATTTCTAGTTGGTACAGTTACATAATTTCCTTTTTTAATTTCTTCAGCAGTTTGCTTTCCTTTCGCTGTTACGGTTACATTTGAACCAGCAGGATTTCCAGCTTGTACAACATTTTCTCTTCCTACTTCACACATTACGAAATCAAAAGCAAAAATTGTATCACTTCCTGTATATTTTGCTATACGTTCTTCTACAACTTTATTATCCACTTCTTCAACATCCATTCTCTGACTAGCTCCATTTGAAGCATTAGTGTTAGTACTCATATATGTAATTCCCCTTTCAAGAATCTTTTTTTCTTATTTTCTTTTCTCTTCTCTGATTTCAAATGCAAAATATTTTTTATATGGTTTTAATTTACATTTTCCTTTAACTTCGTTTGTTTCTTCATCAAAATATAAAATTGGCTTAATTTCTTCTCCAGTTTCTGGATCAATTATAGAAATTGGTCTTTGCATATTTGGAGTATAAGCAAAATCTTTATATTCTGTTTCTTCTTCATTGTATAAAGTTTGGAATTTCATAGGCATAGGCTTTTTAGAAATTTTAACAACATCATAATCTAAAAATCCCATATTAACTATAACTTTCTCTTTTGCAAAAGAAAGAATAACTAACGGATTTCCTTCTGGAGCTGGATTCTCAACAAAAAATGTTTTTTTCTTTTTCTCTCCAATAAACTCTTCCGAAAATTCCAATCTTTCAACAGTATATTTAGGTCCGCTTTTGGCAAATTCTTTTTCTGTCTTATTAACTTGATATATTACTGTACTTATATTTGAAGGATCAGTAATACTAAAATATTTTCCTTGTAAGTTATCTCCAACCATTTATTTACACTCCTTTAAAAGTTTCTTACAAATGTGATTTATCTTTTGCATTTTAACATAACAATTATATCTTAATGACCATCAAAAGTCAATCACTTTCTTTAATTTATGTTAACTGTTTCTTGGGTTAAATTTTGACATTTTTTCAAATTCTTTAAATAGCTTTAATTCTTCTTCATTTGGCTTTTTAGGAATCATTATCTTAGTGTCTAAAATTAATTTTCCTCTTCCACCTTTTCCGTCTTTATAACCTCTATTTTCTATTTCTATTTTTTCACCACTTTGAATACCTGCTGGTACATAAACAGAAACATCTTCATTAATTCCATTAATAGTAACTTTTGTGCTAAGAGCAGCTTCCCACGGAGTTAAGTACAAATTTGTTTTTAAATCATATCCTTCTAATGAAAATCTATTATCATTCTTTATCTTTACTCTGATAAACAAATCTCCATTTTTTCCGCCACCAGTTCCTGGTTTGCCTTGTCCAACAATTCTGATCTTCTCATTGTTTTGAATTCCAGCTGGAACTTGTACCTTAAATTTTTTTAGTTTCCCTTCTACAGTTCTAACTCCAATAGACTGTTCTCTTCCTCTGAATGCATCTTCTATAGAAATATCAATTTCTGTTTCTACATTTTCACCTTTGCATGCTGATTTTTTAGTTTTTGTTTTTTCAGGTTCTTTATTATTTATATTACCGAAGAACATATTAAAGAAATCACTAGATATGGAATCTTTACTTCTTTTGCTTTCTTCATAAGAAGCATTTTTCTTTCCAATTGTTCTATGCCACATTCTATCATATTTTCTTTTACTCAAATTATCTGATAGAACTCTGTACGCTTCATTTATATCTTTAAAACGCTCTTCGTTTCTTGTATTTTGTATATTAACATCAGGATGATACTTTTTGGCTTGTTCTCTATAGGCAGTTTTAATTTGTGCCATAGTAACTTTATTATTTGGTAAGCCTAAAATTTTGTAATAATCCTTAAATATCATTTCAACATCCCCCGAACTCTTCTAAATTCAAACTGATTATATCATTTTACATTTTATTTGTGAAGTAATTTTTAATTTTTTTAGTATTTTAAATTTTGCCTGTTTTTCCACCTTTTGCTCCTTTTGTTCCACCTTGCATCGCTAGTATATTTTGGTCATATGAAAATGTTAATTTTTCTTTATCTCTTTGACGTTTTATCGCGATTTCAATAATTTCATCTAGTTCTTTTTCAAAAGGTTTTCCAGTAGCTTCCCATAAATAATATGATAATGCACCTGGTATTGTATTTATTTCATTTACATACACTTTATCAGTTTTTTGATCAATTAAGAAGTCAATTCTGGATACGCCACTACATCCTAAAACTTTAAATACTTCTTGAGCTAATTTTTGAATTTCTTCTGTCTTTTCTTTGCTTATATCAGCTGGAATTTTCTTGTTTGCAAATTGAGGAGTTTCTCCTTTTACTCCACCTTTTTGTCCTCCAAGTTTTGGTGAGCTTACTTTTCCACCGCCAATTGTTCCACCTTTAGATTTTCCATCTCCAATATATTTATCTGTGTAACTTAAAATTTCATCTGAAAAGAATGGTTCCTCACAAATTGAAGCTTCTGTTTCTGTCAAGTTTCCAATTACAGAACAGTTAATTTCTTTTAAGTCTTCAACTGCTTTTTCTACAATTATTCTATCTGCAAATTCCATTGCAAATTCGATTGCTTCTTCTAGTTCCACTTTATTTTTTGCTTTTCTAATTCCAACACTTGAACCTAAGTTTCCTGGTTTTACAATCATAGGATATTCTAATTCTTCTTCAATATCATTTAATATTTTTTCTTCATCTTTTATGTATTCAACTGAATAAAAAGCAACAAAATCAACAACAGAAATTCCTGATTGTCTTAATATTTTCTTTTGTAAGATTTTATCCATACCAATACTTGATGCCACTATATCTGGTCCAACAAATGGTAATCCTAAAAGAGTTACAAACCCAGCTATCGTACCATCTTCACAGTTTGTTCCGTGTACAATTGGAAATGCAACATCTATTGTATTCAACACTCTTTTTCCAATCCAAGGAGCTGGTGTTCTTACAACTTTTACTCCTTTTCCGTCATTTACAACAGCTACTTTATAACATCTTTTTAGTAATACTTCCATATCTCTAAAAGAATATAAATCTAATAAGTCATCTCCTGTATACATCACTCCATTTTTAGCAATGTAAATAGGAACTATTTCATATTTTTCTGGGTCCAAGCTTGAAATCGCTTGATTCATTGTTATAACAGAAATCTCATGTTCAACAGAGTTTCCTCCAAAAAATACACCAACTTTTATTTTCATATTAATTTTCCTTTCTAGTCTAAAAATCATAATTAAGTTATGATTATATGCTAAATCGTCGACCAATATTTTGCTACTTTAATAACAAAATTTTGCTATCGACGATTATATTTTTAAAATAAGATTTATAGATAATTATCTGGCAAATCATTTTCTAGTAAAACTACACTATCTCTTGTTAAAATTTCATTCATTTTACTTAATGCTTCTTGTAAGTTTTTAGCAATAAACACATTTGATTCTGGATAGTTTTTTTCTTTTATTCCATTATAAATTGGAACTGCTTGAGCTGCTCCTACTAATATAATGAAATCACTGCTATCAGCCGCAGCTCTTCCAAGTTCTTGATTTATTTCTGATTGCTTATCTCCTAAATCAACTATTCCAGGAGTTATTAAAATTCTTTTCTTATGTTCAAAAGATTTTAATACTTCAAGAGCCATTTTAGCTCCTTTTATATTTGAGTTATAAGCATCATCAATTATTATACTTCCATTTGGATTTTGTTTAAGTTCTAATCTATGAGGAACTGGTCTAATATATTTTGCACCAACTTTTATTTCTTCTGCTGTTAGTCCTAATTTATCAGCAATTGCAACAGCTCCAACAATATTTAAAATATTTAGATTTCCTAGTAATCTAGTTTTAATTTTTATTGGTTCTTTATTTGGAATTACAACATCAAAAGAAGATCCTCTTTCTGTTATATCAATATTAGTTGCATAATAATCAGCTTCTTTTGAAAGTCCAAATTTAACCATATTTTTAGTAATTTTTGAATTTCTAATATTCTCATCTTCCCAGTTAACAAACGCCAATCCATCTTCTGGCAAGCTATCTACTAATTCTAGTTTTGCTTTTCTTACATTTTCTAAGCTTTTAAATGTGTCCAAGTGTTGTGGTCCTATTGCTGTTACAATTCCATAACTTGGGTTTACTATATCCGTAATTTCTTTAATATCTCCAATATATTTTGCACCCATTTCACAAACAAATAATTGATGCATTGATGTTAATTTTTCATTAATTGTTCTTACAACTCCCATTGTTGTATTATAGCTTTCTGGAGTCATTAAAGTATTATATTTTTGAGAAAGAATTGTATTTACAACATATTTTGTACTAGTTTTTCCATAACTTCCTGTTACTCCTATAACTTTAAGTCCTGGAATTTCTTTTAATTTTGTTTTTGCCCTCTTGCAAAATCCATGTCTTATATAACCTTCTATAGGTTTATTTATAACAGTTACTATATAAACAAAAAAGTAAGCAAAAATTGCTGCAATGTTTGCTATTGGTAACAAAATTTGATAATTAAGCATGTTAACTAAAATTACTAAAAGCACAAATAATATTAAATATGTAGTATAAACTCTTTTTATTCTAGCTGTAACTACAAAAGCTTTTTTCTCTTTTTGTTTTTTAAAACTAACTATCAAGTACATTAATACTAAAATTTCAATTATTAATCCTGGTAATAATAAACTAGTATTAATCATAGATGATAGTATTAAAATACTTGGTATTAATAACAAAATTATTGTTTTTATATTTAAAACTTTACTTATGCATCTTTTCATCCATTTTGCATATCTGCTTATATAATAATTTTCAAGTTGTAAGATATGTAATCCATGTCTTGTTATTCTTACAAAATATATGAAAATTAAAAATAAACTAAAGTTTAACAAAACTTTTTCCATTAAAACTTCCCCTTTTATTTATCATTTTTAAAAAATTCATTTAATACTGCGTTACAATTATTTATATTTTCTAAGTATGAAAAATGTGTAGCGCCTGGATACTCAATTAAACCACAATCTGGTATTAATCTTTCCATTTTCCTTGCATCACTTATTGGTGTAGCTGTATCTAAACTCCCCCAAAATAGTAATGTTGGAACTTTGATATTTGGTAGTAAATGGGATTGATCTTCATTTACAATTAGTTTCATTGTTTCTTTTAACACGTTTGCTGATGCTTTATAATCACTTGAACCAACATTATTACGAAGTTTTTCTTTAAATTCTTTTATACCCTTTGTATTTGGTAATAAATTAAGAATAAATTTTCCTGTTTTATAAAAGCCAACTTTTAGATAATATCCTAAACTTCTTTTTGGTTTTAATCCTGCACTGTCAATTAGAACAACTTTTTTAGGCTCTACGAGTCCTCTTCCAACTGCATTTATTATAGTTCTTCCACCATTTGAATGTCCGATTAATATTGGATTTTTAATTTCTAAAGCATCTGTAAAATCTTTTAAAAAGTTCCCAAAATCATCTGTATTTAAAGGATGTTCTGGTAAATCACTTTTTCCAAATCCTACAACATCTACTAAATAAACTTTGAAATTTTGGCACAAATTATTAGCTATTGGTCTCATTGTTTCTAAGTTTGCAAGCCACCCATGTAATAAAATTACTGGATTGCCTTTGCCCATTACTTCATAATTTATGTTCCAATCATTTATCTTAACTTGCAATTTTTCCTCCTATATGTAATCCACAAATCCGTAACAATTTGTGGAATTTTATTACTATAATTTATTCAAATTAACAGTTTTTGTTACTCGCTATTATATTATAACAATATCGTTACAATTTCAATATTTTTAGCCAGAAAAATCACTTTTATTTACGAAAATAATAATTTGAAAACTTTATTTTAAATTGTTAAAGTACCACCTGGAGTATCTAAAATTACTAAAATATCCTCTTCTTCTCCTGTTTCACAATTTATATATACTAAAAAATCTTTTCCTTCTACACTTCCTTTAAATTCATAGCAAAATATTTCAGTCTTCCATTCTGTTGGAATTATTGCCATATTCTCTGATTTAATTTCAATGTTTTCATTTAAACTACTTCTAGCTTGATCTATGCTAATTTGTGGCATTTTATACGCTCTTGAGTGATGTGAATTTAAATAGCCTGTTGTTTCTATTCCTAATATTTCTCCATTGTCAAGAGCCACTCTCACTTTTATTAAATCCGGATAAACTATTATTCCATTGTCATTATAAGCATAATTTATAGTTACAATGTTTCCTTGTTTTATAAAATATGTTTCTTTCATATTCTCAAAGCCTTTATCTGCAAGATAAGCTTTTCCTATTTCATTTGCTTCAGCTTGTGATATTTTTTCTATTTTTACTTCTCTATCTAGAGATGTTTCTACTATATGTCCACCTTTTTTAGATATCATTATGCTATAATTCTCTTCTCTATCTTTTAATTTAACTGTAAAATCATAAGATGGAATTTCCGCTTTTTCTATAAATCCATTATTTTTTATTTCTTCTATGTTTTCCTCACCTATAAATTGTTTTACTTTTTCTTTCGCTTCTTGTTTACTTATATCATTTCCTATTAAACCTTTTTTCTCTTGTTTATTAACATGATCAGAGTATGCTCCATCATAAATTAATCCTTCATATTCATTAAAATTATCATCAATATTTGTAAATACACTCATATTGTCAACTGCTTGCGCTAAGCTAGAAGTCATTCCTGAATTCAAGCTATCCCAATTAATCGTTCCGTTGTAAAGTTCTTCTGATAACTGATTAAGTGTACTTTCTAAACTAGTACTATAATTATGAAGTTCTTTTAAATTATTAAAATCCTCTTCGGTTAATTCTTCTCCTTTAATATTTTTTCTTGAAAGCGAATATGAATAATCACTTACTTGATTTAAAAATTTTGCTGTCTGAGATAGTCCTTCATCTTTTAATGGTATTCTTGACAAATATACTGTGGCGAGACCTGAATCTCTCCAAATTTGAGTCAAAGTTTGAGCAGCATGGTTACTATTTTTTGAAATCATTGCTTTTGCCAAATAATTTTCAACATTATTTACATAGTTTACTAAATTACTGAACGCTTCAGTATAATCATTTGTATTAATCAAGTTATATTTTTCCCTTAATAAAAACGCATAATATCCTGTTGCTATACATAGCATAACTAATAAAATAATACTTATTATTAATATTCTTGTTTTCGTATTTTCTATCATAAACCTCTCCTTTTGTTTTTTCTTAGGATTTACATTTTTCCCATAATTATACATTTTCATTAATTGTATTTTTATATTAAAAATGATATAATATTTTAATATAATAAATATCTTATCGAAAGGAATAATCTATGAAAAAAGTACTAATTCTATATGGTGCTTATGGTGGCGGACATCTTTCAGCCGCAAAAACTATCTGTAAACACTTAGAAAACAAATACAAAGATGACGTTGAAGTTACAATGTTAGATTGTATAGAATATATAAATAAATATGTTAATAAAGTTTCTACCGAAGCTTATAAAGAGCTTGCAAAAAAAGTTCCTTGGGTATGGAAACAAATTTATAAAAGTGCTAGACACGGCCCCGTTTCTTATATAAGTACAACAACAAATAAACTTATGAGTTATAAATTAAATGATTTAATCCAAAAAGAAAAACCTGATTTAATCATTTCTACTCACCCATTTGCAACTCAAATGTGTGTTGTTCTTAAAGAAAAGGAAAAAATTGATTGTAAACTAGCAACAGTTTTAACTGATTACCATATACATGACCAATGGTTAGTTCTTTCTAAATACAATGATTATTTCTTTGTTTCTAACGAACAAATGAAAACCGCAATGATCGCAGAAGGAATTCATGATCAAAAAATTTATGTAACTGGTATTCCCATATCAGATAAATTTCTAATCAATTATGATAAAAACGAAATTCACAAACAATTTGATTTGAATCCAGATAAAAAAACAGTTTTATTCTTTGCTGGTGGCGAATTTGGTTTAGGTAGAAATACAACTGTTATGGTTTTAAAAGCTTTAATTAGATTGTTTAAAGATTTACAAATAGTGGCAATTTCTGGAAAAAATAAAAAGATGAACAAAAAATTCCAAGAACTTATAGATCTTACAAATTCAGAAGATAGAGTTAAACTTTTTGAGTATACAGATAAAGTTCCAGAACTTATGAATATATCTTCAGCAGTTATAACAAAAGCTGGTGGTCTTACAATCACAGAATGTTTAGCTTCAAACCTTCCTATAATCATTATTAATCCAATACCTGGTCAAGAAGAAGAAAATGCTGAATTTCTTGAAAAAAATAATGTTGGAGTTTGGATCAAAAAAGGAGATAGTATTGCAAGAACTTTAAAGAACTTATCTAGAAATCAAGAAAAGCTTTCAAGTATGATTGAAAACTCAAAACGCCTTGCAAAACCAAAAGCTACTGAAGAAATTTGCAAAATTTTAATGAATGAAATTTTATAATAAAAACAAAAATACCAATCACTCAGATTGGTATTTTTTATTTTATCTTCTTTTTAATTTCTTTTTACTATTTTACTTACAATTATACTCATATCATCTCTTACAACACCATAGCTATTGTCTACAGCTTCAGCAAGCAATAAGTCTGATATTTTTTGAACATTGTTTGTACTAATATTTTTTAAGAAATCTTCTATCCATTCTGGATTATCATCTTTTGAATCTAGAATTCCATCTGTGCACATTACAATAATATCCCCATCATTGATATCTAATGTTTCAGTTTGTAATTCTATTTTATTTACTATTCCTATTGGTAAATTTTTAGATTCTATTTTCTTAATTAATTTTTTATTTTTTATATAAGTATTGCAAGCTCCATTTTTTAGAATTTCTAATTTCCCATCATATAAATCTAAAATTGAAACATCTAAACTTGAATATCTTTCTGTTGTTCCTAGTAAATTTATTCTGGAATTTATCATTGAAATAGATTCTTCTTTGTCAAATCCTGCAGATAGCATTTGTTTCATAAGTCTTAATGTTATTCTACTGCATTCTCTCGCTTTTTCTCCTGTTCCCATTCCATCTGCTAAAGCAAGTAAATATTTTCCATCAGCAAGTTTAATTTGAAGACTACAATCTCCTGAAACTTTACTTCCTTCTTTCGTTATTTTTGAACTTCCAACTTGAAGAACAAATTTATCTTCACTAGAATATATTTGATAATACTCTTTAGATTCTTCATCTATTCTTTCTCTTTGAAGAGAAACCCTTGTTCCTAAATTTTTTGAAATAAGGTCTGCAATATTAGAAATCACATTTTTTTCTCTTATTCTATTATCATTATAATCTAATTTTAATTCAACAATATATTTATTATTTTTAAGTAATTTAATTGTGCAATTTTCTACATTTAAATTCTTACTTTTCATTAATAAATACATTTCTTGTTCTTTTTTAGAAAATTTATTTTTTGGTTTTTCCTCAATTTCTTCTGCGCATTTGTCAATGACTTTTGTTGCAGTTTTCAAGCTTTCACTTATTACTTGCATATTATTTTTGCGTTCTTCTTCTTTTGCTTTATTTATTTGAAAAATTTTCAAAGTTCTATTTGCAATTTTTACAATTTCTTGCAAATCATTCTTTATATTTTCATCTCTCATAATAACAATGTTATTATGAGTATTTAATATTTCTACTAAGTCTTTATCTACTAAAATATCTTTTTCGATTAAAACTGTACATATATCCTTAGCAATTCCATTTTCCTCTTCAGATACTGCTTCATAAAAAATATTTGTTTTGATTTCTTCTAAGTTATCTAGAAAATCTTGAACTATATTTTCTTTGATTGTAATTTCATTTTTATTAGAATCTTTTGAAATTTCATCAAACATATCTGAAAGTGTTCTTAGCTTTTCTGTTATTTCTGAGTTTTTATCTTCTAATCTTCTGTCTCCTGAATCATTTAATAATACATTTCTTCCTAATAAGTCTTCTAATTCAATTTTGATTTTCTTTGGAACAAGTAATAAACCAATTGATGCAACTAAAATTTCTTTAAAATAAATTATCATTGTTGATGCTCCTCTTACCCAATAAGTAAGAATTGCATTTCCAGCTATAAAACCTATTATTACTCCAATTTTACCAAATCTATTTAACGCTCCTGATAAAATACCTGATATTGCAAACATAGATATTTGAATAAAACTTGTACTATCCACAAAACTTATAGCTAGTCCAACAGAAATACCAGAAACAGCTCCTACTAAAATTCCATTTTTCCACCCTAAAACCATTATTAATAAAATCATTATAATGTTACTAACATTTAATGAAAAAATAGTTATTCTACTAAAAGAAACTGCTGCTAAAGATACTATTATAACTCCTGCTATAAGTTCTTCTATTGTAAATGCTTTTTTTATGTTTAAATCCTTTATAAACGTTAATCCATTAACAAAAATCTTATAGAAGACATAAGTCATTGATGCAATAATTAATCCCATAAAAACGTCATATAACGTGAATACGCTAGTAATAGATTTTAACATTGACACTACAAAAGATGCAAAACAAAGTTGTCCTCCTGTTTTTACTAATTCATTTCTTTCTTCTATCGCAATTTTTGTTTTAAAAACTAATACTGCTATAAAATATATTATTGATGTCAAAATAAAATTACCTACACTTGTAATACCATTTCCTACAAAAGTTCCTATTATAGCAACAATAAATACTCCAATTATAGGTACACTTTCTCCAACACAGGCTGCCATCATTGCTAGTCCAAATGGAGCAAATTCTCCTTTTACTGACAATGTTGACATCAAAAATGTTAGAAAATATATAATAATATTTTGATATTTAAAAATTTCTTTTAATCTATAAATTACATTGCTTGAGTTATAATCTTTTTCCTTATTATAACTTTCTGCGTCAGCAACATTTTGAAACATCCTTAACCACCTCTCACTTTTTATAGATTTATTTAATCATAATATTTTTAATTTTTTTGTCAGATTAAATTAAAAACTACAAAAAGTTTTTTACAAATTGTGATAATTTTTTCTTATTTTATTACATTTAATCTAAAAAGACAAGTATTTATATCAAAAAGCCAAAATAAATTCTGTCAAAAAAACTAGTAAAATAAATATTTATTTCTATTTTTAAAATGAAAGAGAAGAAGTTTTAAAAACTTCTTCTCTTTTATTTATTACTATAACACTTTTTTCTTAATAATTAGAATTCCTCCTACAACAATTACTGCTGCAATTGCAATTACTATTAATATTTGTGTAGTCATAGTTATTTCTGCCTTAATACCTGTTGGTGGAGTAAATGTAATAAGCTCTGTTGCACTTGAATCTCTCTCTTCTAATGATTCGATAAATTCTCCAAGTTTTGGATTTGCATTACCCGTTACAGTAAGAGCATCTCTTCTACCAACTGTATTTTGGAACTTAACAATTTCTGCTATATTATCAAATGATAAATCTTTATCTTCAGCAGATACTGTTTTTGAAACTACTAATGTGATTTGTGATTTATAATCTTCTGGGTTTTCATCTTTATCATAAGGTGTTAAATCACATTCAAATTCAAAGTTTCCAACCGTATTTGGATCTGCACTTAATGTTGTACTATTTAAAGTATCAACACTTAATATAACATTGTTTTTATATTCTGTTATATAAGCAACTCCATGTTTATCGATAAGTTCATATTCAGAAAGAACTGTTTTATCTAACAATCTTTCTTGATCATATCCATTACCAGCAAGCTCAGTAACATTTGCATTTTTCCATACATTGTTTCTTGTAGCATTCATTGCTGGTGTAAATACAAAATCATTATCAACATAATCAACAACTTGACGAACTCTTGTTATAACTTTTTGATCATTTCTTACATTTCCTGTATAGTAATTTGTTCCTAGATATTTACCTATTTCTAAATTACTATCAGTTCTTGCATTGTTTTGTTTAATTTCATTTGAAAGTTTAACAATTTCTTGTTTTTCTGTTGTTTGATTGTCTTTAGCAGTTTTATACATATTGTTAATTACTTCACTAGTATAATCAACTTCACCTACGTTTAATGCAGTTAATTGATATTCAACTTCAATTGTTGTTCCTTGGAACATTTCAGAATCAATATTTATGAATCTAAAGTTTTGTGTTCCATAGTTTTCTTCTCTAGCTGCTGCTAATTTATTTTCGTTTTTATCAATTGCTTGTAATACATCGATTCCTATTGAAGAATCTTTTAATTTAACATTTGCAACTAAATATTGTCCATCAACTTCTGCTATTATAACTTTATTTGTAGGATTATTTGTTAAACCATAAGTTATATCATAATCAGCATTAAATATTACTTTATTGTCATTTGTTGTCATCTTAATTGAGCTAATTTCTTTATCTAATACTAAAGCTGTTTCAGGTCTTTCAATCAAACCACAGTCAATATTTGCTATAATTGTTGATTCTTCTTTTTCGGTTTCTAATTCTAATTTAATCGAACCTGTATCAGCAAACATATAGTATTGTCTATAAAGTTCTGTATGGTTCGCTTCTTTATCGTTTGCAGAATATAGAATATTAGAATTCTCATTCATTATTGTTTCTGAATTTGCTATTACTTCTAATCTTCTAGCTTCACTATCTCTAGCATCAGATACTCTATCATTGTTTAGACCTTCATTTGCTGTATCATGTTCTTTATTATTAATGTATCCATTACCATCAACTGAAGTATATCCAGCTTGATAAATTGTTGCCTTATAATCTTGACCATTATAAACAGCAGCTGTCATTCCTGGTTTATCATTATCATAATTTGCTGTTAAGATTTTTGATTCAGCATGGAATGAATCTCCTTCTTTAGTTAGAGCTTCTGCATCACCTGTAATCTCTAATGTATCATCTAAAGTTGTTTTATCATTTCCATATAAGAATCTTACTACGTAGTTACCTGTAGGAACTCTAGTAAATTCATAAGAACCTACTTCTGTTACTTTTTCATTTTCTGTTCCTTCATCTGTAACTACTTTTTCTCTTGCAGTTTCAATAGTACTATCAAATCCTGTTAAGTCTTTTAATGATCTACCACCTAAGCAGTTTAAGCTTTCGCTTGTTGGCCATACGAAGTCATATAGATATCCATCAACTTCAACTTTTTCAACAAGTTGTGTTGTTAATCCACCAATTAAGGCTTCACCGTCATCTAATTTTCCGTTTCCTGATGTTGAATCATCTTCTGGTTTATCTTCCCAAACTTGACCATTAATTATTCTATTTTCATCTTTTAATTCTAGATATAATACTGGTGCAGAATCTGTATCATCTTCATACCAAGAATATTCATTAAAGCTTCTAATATTTAAGTTATCTGGTGCTGAATCTTTATCTACTTTACCTGCATTTGTTCCATCTAGATTTAACGTAGAATAACTTGAAATTTCTGCAACATTAGATTTTTTACCTAATATAATTGTGTCATGAACACCATTTATTGTGTCTTTTTGAACTCTAAATGTCACATATATTTTTGCTACTTCTCCACTTGCTAATGATAAATTCATATCTTTGATTTCTAATTTGTTATATGTTACTTGGTCAGAACCAATTATTCCTGTTTCAGTAACATTATAAGAACCACCACCAGGTATTTCTACTTTTATAGGTTCTCCAAACGAACTATCAAAGTAATCATTTATTCCTTTTACAACTTGTATATATGAACCAGATTCGTTGTAAACAGCAATTTCATATTTAAGTTCAACTTCCATTTCTGAAAATTCATTATTTTCTATTGTTTTGCTTAGTTCTACAACTTTATCATATAAAGCTGTATCATCTTGATACATTTCAGCTCTATAATAGTAATCTGTGCTATATAAACCTAATGTATAAGGTACTGATTGTTGATTTACTACTTGTCTTGAATAGTAATCTCCACTCATATCATCTAGAGTATTAAATCTAAATGTTCCACCATCAATAGGAGTTATTTCTTCACCTTTTAATGTTACTTTTGCTGAATATAAGTCTTTAGCTATACCAAGATCAGCATCAGGTCTTTTTACTAATCCCAAGTTGATATGTAAGCAATAATTATATACTGCTTCATAGAAGTATTTTTGCTCTAAACCTAATTCTGTTATTGTAGTATCAACATTTGTTAAATGGAATCCATTCCAGTTTTGAGCATCTTTATAGAATGGGAATAATAATCCTCCTATAGAAGTTCTTGCTTTTGTTTTAAATAATTCTTTTACAGAATTATCTTCATTTAATGTTTGTAATTTTGAAACATTTTTTGTTTCGTTATTACTATCATTTTCTGGAGCATCAGATTTGTAGAATAAACTACTTTCTTTTCCATTTCCTTCTGCTGTACCTGTTGTATCACCGTTTCCATCAATTGGTGAATTACCTTTTATTGTTTGAATTCTATTATTTACAACTTCTCTATCATAATCTAGAGCCATTGAATCTTTTTGGTAAGCATCTTTTCCAGCTGTTGTAGCATTTACAAAACTTGCTGCATCTCCATTTGAAGTTGCTAAGAATTTTGTTGGTTCATAAGTTTGACCATCATATATAAATTCCACATCATATCCTGCTGTATATCCTGAAGCTTCTTGTTCTTTTGTTACAGCTGGTATTTTTACTCTCGGAGCAGACCATGATCCATCTCCAGAAGTAATTATAGGTAAAGTCATTGGTGTGTTATTTATATCTTTATAAACTGTTGCTAATGTTCTTTCAACTTCTTTTCCACTTGCATCTCTTACAACTTTATAAATATAAACTTCAACATCACCTTCAACTGTTCCTTCTGTAGAATCTATAATTCCATTAGCTACAGATTCTGGTGTGTTTTTCCCATCTTTATCTTGAGCTTCATCTTCCCATACTGTTCCTGCAAGTTTTGTTGTTAATTCTAATATTGGATAAACTGGAAGTTTGTTTGTTACAACAATTTCTAAGTTTCCATTTTCATCTATTGGTGTACCATTATTAGAAATACCAACATTTTGCCATCCCATAGGTAGATCGTATTCTTCAACAGTTACCACTGGTGGATTTTCTCCCCACCAAATGATTTCTGGTGAATTATATACTTCTCCACCTTTTAAAGTAATTTCAAATGTTGCATCTTTATAATAGCTATTTTCTTCATTTGCTATTTTATAATCACCTTGAACTCTAATTTTAATTTTAAATTCTTGGCTAGCTATAATAGATGCATCTAATAATTTTTCATCTAATATAACTTTTTTAATTTTAAATCTTCCTGATTTTTGTTCATATTTATTTACGAACGCAAATCTGATTTGAGCTTCTTCACCTTCTTGTAATGTTTGCGTTTGAACACTTTCTCCTACAACTGTTACTCCAGCTGGTAAGTTAATTTCTTCTACTGTTACAATTGGTGCCTTTTCTGTTGAGTACCATTTGTACATTTCAGATTTATAGTTTTCACCTGCTGCTAGAGTTACTATATTTGTAGAAATTGTTTTTCCTGTATTTCCATCTTTAACAGTTACTTTAAATGTATATTTTTCACCTTGTAAGCCGTCTCCTTCTAAAGCTTTTCCTATAATGAATGATCCACCTACAAGTTTAGCTTCATTTATACAAGATACAAGTGTACTTGTACCTGCTGCTAAAGTTCCACTTCCATTTATTACTGAAAGGTTTACAGCATCATCTGATTCTTTTTCAATAACTGAATATTCAGGAGCATCATTTCCATACCATTTAACTGGTCCTATATTTACTTGCTCTCCACCTTTTACAGTTACTGGAAGTCTTAATTCTTGGTTAGTATAAACAGCTCCACCATATTCAAATGAACCTTTTAAAATAACCTCAAATTCAAAACTTTTTCCATTTAAAGAACCATGTGTTACTTTTTTCTCTATGCTTAAATTACCTTCGTTTGCATTTGGTAATTTATTTATAAATGAGTTGTCTGTAGTAATTAATACTTCTTCAGAAACACTTTCTTTAATTTTTCCTGATACACTCATACCACTTGCTGAAGACCCATCTGGTCCATTGGCACTTACGAATTCTGTTCCGTCTGGTAGGTCAATTTCTGTGATAGTATAATTTGGAGCATCTTCTCCAGATTTCCAAGAATATCTGTCTGATAAGTATTCCCAAACCCATTTATTATTTACTAATTCTGGTTTTAATGAAACTATTGTCTCACTATATCCATCTACTTGTATTTTAAATTTAAATACTAAAGAATTTACATATTCTACTGAATATTTTTCAGCATTTTCTAATGTTTTAATAATATGTAAATATCCACCTTTTGGAGTATTATCTCTGTTCCATGCTGTTACTTTAACAACACCAGATTGAGAATCAGAAAGAATACCTTCTGATGGTTCTACAGAATATGCATAATCTTCTCCTAAAAGATTTTCTTCTACTTTATAGTCTGGTGCTTTATCACCATACCAAGTAAATTCGCCTGATAACCAAGTTCCACTTCCACTTGCTGTATTTATTACAACAAAGTTGTCAATATCATATTCTCCACTTTCGTTTAACACTACAGCAGATGAATTTGTTAATTGTAAACCACTTCCGTATTGAGGATTTGAATGATCTCCATCAAATACGAAATATTTTCTACCATCTTCTGTTTTTAAAGCTTCAATTACATTTCCACTTAAAGTTGTATATTTAAAATCGTCTCCTGTAATTTTTACAGCAAATTTGAAGTCTTTATTATATAAAGTATCTTCTTCAACAGTTTTTGTAATTTCAATTCTTCCTGTTTTTGGAGCTTCTAAAACGTTTGTAATTACATTTTTTATTTCATAGCCATTTGAACCATTTGTTGTTAAAGTTCCAGACATTTGGCTGTTTCCTTCATCAAGAGTTGTTCCTTCTGGAACATCAACTTCTTCTATAGTATAAGTAGGATTTTCTTCTCCATATGCCCATACATATTTACTGGTTCTTCCTTCCCATACCCAGTTACCATTTTCATCTTGACGAGTTGGTCTTTTTAAATGTAACCTTTCTTTTGAAACTTCACCATTTTCATATCTTACTTTTATTTCAAAAGTAAATGATAAAGATTCTATATATTCTCTAGATAGTCCGCTTGAACCCTCTAATACTTTAATAATTCTTAAACTTGCACTTTGATTGTTAACTCTGTTTGTTGTAACAGAAACTACCGCTGTAGGATTATTAGTTCCTGCTTCATTTTCTATAAGAGTTCCTCCAGAAGGAATTATAGAAACTAAGCTAGTACCTTCTTTTATTTCCTCTTCTATTTTATATCTTGGAGCATCTCCATACCAATAAATTGGTCCTACTCTTCTTTCTTGAGCTTCTTCTTCACTCAAAGCGGCTGGTACAGATACAGGTATAATTATTGAAGAATCTTCAATATATTCTCCTCTATACTCAAATGTACCACTTATTGTTACATTAAAATCAAATTCTTCTCCAACAAAATCATTATCATCTGATAAATTATTGTCTTGAATTAATTTTATAAGATCTATGTAACCTTCTTTAGGGTCTTTTACTTTATTTCTAGCAATTGCTGGTACAGTATTAATACCATTTGGTTTTAATGTTCCTGTAGAATTTTCTATTTCTATAAATTCATAATCTCCTGTGTCTATTTCTTCTACTGTATATGTAGGAGCTTCATCTCCTATCCAGTAATATACTTTAGATTCAACAGATTCTCCAGCTCTTACTTTTACTTGTTCTGTTCCTGAATTTATTGCTCCATCAACTGTGATTTTAAATGTAAAGAAGTCATTTCTATCTACTTCATCAACTTCATTTCCATCTTCATCTACAATTTTCTTTTGGATAACAACTTTTCCATCATGAATATCTACTGCTCTTTCAAGTGTACAATATTCATACCATTTGGCGGCTTTAATACCTAATCCCAAGAATTGAGAATCGTGTTCTTCCATACTAGTTAGTTCTAACCAATATTGTGTATAATCATATACTTGTTCCCAATCAATAGGTTCTCCTGTTTCTTCATCCCATTCACATGGTACCCATTTTTTAAATTCTTTTGTTTGTTGTTCCCATGTTGCTTTAAAATATTTACCATGTAATTCTTGCCATGTTCCAGATGCATTCATATATCTGAAATATACTTTTAAATTTGTAATTTTTGTAGCATTTTCTGAGTCTAATAATCTAATATAGAATTTTTCATTAGATTTTGGATAACTAATTTTTGCTTCTTCACCTTCTGCAACTTCATTTTCTTCTTCAAGTCTTTCTCCATCTAAATATACAAATTCCCATTGCTCTCCATATACTAATGGTTCTTCACTAGCATCTGTATATAATTCCATATTAGTGATTCCAGCAAATTCAACTTCTGGTCTTCCACCAAATTGTGCTTTTGCTTCAATATAATCTATTGAAAATGGTCCAACTAAAAATGATTGTTTATCAACTTCAAATATTGAAGTTGGATATTCAAATTCACCTTCTTCAACCCAAGCTGGTTCATAGTCAAATTTAAATGCATGTTCATAAGTTTTTTCTTCACCATTTTCATCTTCAACAGTTACTGTTGTATGTTCTAACTGATCTGTACTTGTTACACCTGCTGCTTGTAAAATATAAGCTTCAAATGCTGCAGCTTCTTGAGAGAATGCTGTATCATTAACTGTATTTCCAGAACCACCTGCTATAGTAGTCCACCATGCAAGCTGAATATAACTGTTATTTCCTTCTACTGTTGCTCTATAATATCCATCGTTTTCTTTTATAACGATTTTACTTCCTGTTACATAAATTTGTGTTCCGCTTGGAACTTCGTTTTCTATAACACCAGAATTTACATTTGAACTACTTGATTGGTATTCAAATGATGGATATACACCACCACTACCAAATTTATTGTCATTCCATTCTAAAGAGCCTTCGTATTTTACATATTGGTTTTTGTAAGAGCCTTCTTTATATTTGTAAGAAATAGTTCCGTCGCTACCTATAACTTCTTCAACTTGAACTTTTGAACCATCTGGTAATACTGCTACATATTCTTTTTCTACAATGTAAACTTCTTCTTCACCAATTAAGAAACTTTCAGCTCCTTCTAAAGAACCTTCATATCTTACTTTATTTCCATTGCTATCAGTTTCTACATCATAATAAAATACTGCACCTTCAAGTTCTTTTACCATTTCAGCTAATATGTAAGCTTCTTTTGGTCTACATATATTGATTTCTCCACCCACATAAAAACCTAATGTTAAGTTTGTATATACTTCTGATCCAAATGGTTCTCTCTTATCATCTTCTTTAAAGATTTCTTTTCCTATATCATTCATAGTTAAATATGGGAATGATACGTTTAGTTTGTCACCATTTGAACCTTTTAAATATGTTTCATTTATACTTGGTAATTTAGTACCTTTTTGGCAACATAAAACATCATAATATTCGTATAAATCAGATAAAGGAATATATCCTCCATCATCATAACTATGTTGACGTAAAGATTCAATTATTAATTGTCCTAATAAATCGCCTTTTAATATTGTAAAATCAAAGTCACCATATTCGTTACTATATTGACCTGATATTTCTCCATAATATATAAATCCATTTACGTCTTCATTTGCGAAACCAGAATCACCTTCTGTTGCATTTACACTATAAGCAAAGGCTGTGCTTAATATAGCAAATACTAGTAAAAACATTATAAAAATCTTTTTCTTGATATTTATCATATATTAAACACCCCCTTTCCTTCTTTTTGAGACAATTTGTATATATATGGCAAATACCATAATACTTCCTATTAACATAGAAGTAATTATTACAGAAATATGAATAAATACTTCACCAGTTTTTACTGAGATAACAGCATCGGCTGTTCCTAAGTCATTTTCTCCTTGAGCTTTATTTCCTGGTGTTGAATTTGTGTCTGAAATACCATAAATGTTGTAATCATCATAAATTTCAGCTAAGTTGTTTACGATACCAACATTTTCTTCTGTCATTTGTTTTGTTAATACTAATTTAATTGTTGCTGATTCTCCAGGTGCTAATTCATTTTCAGCTAAAGCTGTTGAATAAATATTTCCATCTGTACCTGTATACCAGCTTGCGTTAGCTTCTAAAGATGAGTTAAATGTCATACCTTCTGGAAGGTAATCAACTATTTTCTTAGCATATCCTGCTACATCACCTTTATTCGTTACTTTCATTTCATATTCTACATACACTGTAGAACCAGACATATATTTAGCAGCAATTTCTGTTTTTGCTAAATTTACATTTTCATATGTTGTTGTATTTGTTCCTTTAACAGATTGAACTGTTAATTTTGTTATTGTTTTTTCTAATGCTAAATCAAATGTATCTGCTAAAACAAAACCTATGTCTATTCCTGAAATACTACCATTAGATATTGTTATAACGTCTGTGATAGCACCATTTCTTGTTCTACCATCTTGTTCTAATTTTGTTGTTACAGCATCAGAATTTACATGTTCTCCAACACCATCTTTTCTATAAGCTGTTACTGTATATTTTATTGTGTCATAATCAAAAATTACTAAGTAATTTCCATTTTCTACCCCTGAAAATGTATACGCTCCAGTTGAGTCTGTTGTTACAGCTTTTATAATAAGACCTGTCTCGCTATTAACTAATTTAGCAGAAATTCCAGGCATTATTTTTTCGTCTGTATCTCTCGTTCCATTTTCATTACTATCAAGCCATGCTGTACCTGAAATCTTATATGTTTTTGTTATATTTGATTTTAAAGTATCTGACGTTGTTACTGATGTTGAGCTTGATATATCAAAACTTTGAGCATTCTTTTCAGACATTTCTATAATATGTGTAATTCCATTTGATTGAATTTCTGGCACATTTACTGCAGAAACTGTGGCATAGTTAGTAACAGATTTTTCTTGTACACCATCTAAACTTGCAGCTACTGCTGTAACATTTACTATTAATTCTTCTCCAGCATCAATATTTGATGTTATTTCTGCTTGTTTTGTAGAATTAATTCTTTTTGTAGCCATAACTCCATCAATAGAATAATTAATTTTTTCTATTATAATTCCTTCTGGAATTACCTCTGTTAATTTTACGTGTTCAGCTGTTGCTTTACCTTCATTTCTTACTGTAAATATGTAATTAATCTTTTCGCCTTCTTTTATATATGTATCTGGATTTCCAGTTGTTTGATTAACTACAAGTACAGGTCTACCAATTCTTGTTGTAATTGGGTTTGACTCATAAGTATCTGTTCCATCAGCTTTTACTTTTACCACTGTATCTACACTCTTAATTGTTAAACTTTCATCAATATTATTTGCTTTTACATTTAACATTAATTGTGCATTTGCTAATCTTTTAATTTCGCTTACATTCCATGTTACTGTTCTTGTAGCTTCATCAAAAGTACCTTCTCCAATATCTTTTGATGTTCTACCATCAGCTTCATATCCTCTAATTGTAGCACTCACAAATATTAATTCTTCTGGTAAAACTTCTGTAATTACAACATTATTCATTGTATTTTCAGTTAAGTTTTTAGCATAAATTCTAAATGCTAATTCATCTCCTGCTTCATAAACATCTGGCGTTGTTTCTAAGTCTAATTTGTTATATTGTGTTACTTCAAATTCAGCTTCGATTATTTTTATTTCTTTACCTTCTGAAGTTAACACAGTTCCTAAATCTTTAGCAGCAATTGTTGCTACTGGTTTTATTTCATTTGAACTTGATGATGAAAGTTTATCAACTTCTAAAGTTACTTTCACTTCAAATTCTTCGTCTTTTTCAAGGTTTGAAGCAAATATTTTTAATTTATTTTCTTCTTTATTTATAGTAACATTTTCTCTCGCACATTCACTTGAAATATATGTTGTATTTTTTGGAATATCAAAACTTACATCAATATTTTCAGCTTTATTTTCTCCTACGTTTGAAACTAATAATGTTACTGTAAGATCTTCATGTTCTCTAACTGAATCTCTGTTACCAGAAACAGTTAAATTTAATTCTGGACCTTCTCCTGTTGTTAATCCAACTTTATCTGGAGCAGATTGTTCATCCATAACTGCAAGTTCAGAATTATTTGTATAGTAAGCCACAAATGTTCCATAAAAGTCTTCATTATGAGGAAGATTTGCTGGAATTTCATATTGATATGTAAATCTTAAAATTTCAGTTTGTTTCATTTCATAATTTTCTTCTTGTGGTACTATTAAATAAGATTTAATATTTTCAAGAATTTCTGGATTTTCATTCCATCCATTGTTTGAATCTTCTAAATCTTTAGTTGCTTCACCATTTTCTGAATAATAAATCTTAAATTGAGATTGATTTCTTTCATCAGCAGTTAAAGTAGTTAACAATTTAGTTGTTGTTGTTGTTCCTAAATCATCTCCTGAAATTATATCTTTAACTCCTTCAAATGGTGTTCTACCTAAAATTGCAAAATTTGAAACTGTATTTTCATTGTTGTTCATTACAATAAGTTCCATTGTTGCAACTTTTGCATCTGAGTAAATATCTAATAAATCTTCTTTTTCACCTTGTCTTACTGATGTTACACTAGAACCAGCTTGATCATAACCAGATATAGAATTTACTGTTACGATTCCTGTTGGTGCTGAATATGCAACATCTAATTCTGCAACACCTTCATTTTCATAATTTGTTGCTTCTGAGTTTGTATATTTTAAAATTAATTTTTCAGTTTTTGCTGGTGTAAACAAATTAACTTTGATGTTAGCATTAATTACAATGTTTGTACCATTTGTTAAGACACCAGAGTTTATTCCTTCTTGAGTTCCAGAAATTGTTATTACTATTTTTCCATCTACAACTTCTGTAGATACAATTTCTAAACCTTCTGCATATAATAAACTTGTATTTGTAATTTCGAAACTTTCAATAGATTCTGGGATTTCTATTTCAAATACTGAATTTCCATAAACGTCTGAAGTTTCTACTGCGTTATTTAATTCTATTCTTAGTTCTACATTTTCGTTTCTTTCTAGAGTAGATAAACTATCTCTATCCATAACTAAAGTAGCTTTTGTTTGTGTGTCAGCTAATTTTGTTGTTATTTCTGAAATTCCTATTTCAACAGATTCTTCAACATATTCATAATCAGCTTTTAGGCTTGTTTTTGTTTTAACTTCTGCTATGTTTGCAAATACTTCTTTTTCAAGAGATGAATTTGACATAGCTTTTAAATTGTTTATTACTAAGTTTCCTTCTCCAACTGGTTTTGTTGTTTCAAAACTTAATTTGTTATATTTTTCAGCAAAGTTAATTACTATATTTCCGTCTTCATTTACTTCTGTGTCTTTGTTAATTGTATTTAATACATTTCCTGATATATCTAGAATTTTTATTTCTCCATCTTCACCTAACACATTTGTGAAGTTCTCTTTTGATAAAGAAACTTGTTTGTAGTATATATCATTGTTTTCTTGAGTTTTCCCTTCTTTATTAACATATAAATTTTCAACATCTACAATATTTAAACTTTTAACAATTTCTGTGTAAGAAACGTTTACGATTGTTTCTGAAGTAAATTCCACTTCATATTTGTCTGTATTGTTGTAATTTACATATGTGTAAGCTTTTGAAACTTCTTCAGTTTCATTTTCTATGTTTAAAGATACTATCTCTCCTATTTTGCCATTTAGAAGATTTTCATAATTATTTTTATTTGTTACTACATTCATTTTTTCTTCAGCTTCAACACCACTGAAAGTTGTTTGTTTTGCTTCTATTTCTGAATTTGCTGTAATTTCTTCTTCAGGAACTTCAGCTCCCATAAATGTATATGTTACTAAATATTCATCAACACCAGAACCATTGAAAAATCTCTCTTCTTCAACAATTTCTTTTTCAGCGTCATGTAAATATTCATTTTCATATTCATCCACTTTTACTAACTCTTTTTCGTTAGTAATTTTAATATTTAATTTATTCTCTTCTTGGTTATATTCCCAGTTTTCATCAGTAAATACTACTTCTCCAACTTTTTTTCCATTTGTTCCAGCTGTTGAATTGGCTACAACATAAACATAGCTTGGATTCATTCCTTCAATTATTGGAGCTACGATTGTAACTTCTGATTCTTTTACTGGTAAAGAGTTATTTTCTGCTGTATTATCAACTTTAACAAGAGTTTGTAAAATAACTCCATCACCAAAATCAATATATTTCTCTACTTGTGTTTCAACTTTTACTTCTCTTGAATCTTTCCAAGATAGATTTAATCTAACATCTTTAGAAACAGGATTTTCTTCACCATCATTATCAACATACACACCTGAAAAAGCTACCAAAAAGTCTTTTGATAGTTTATCTTCAGCTACATAAGCTTCGTTTTGATATTTGATTGGAAGCTCAAAATTTATATCTTCTTCTTGGCTATTGATTTGTTGTAATGAAATTATATTTTCTTCAATACCTTGAACATATAAATCAAGTTCTTCCATCTCTTTTAACTTAAAGTTTAGTCCGTCTCCTTCTTCTGCTTCAACAATAGCTATTTTAGCATCTTTTAGATACCCGTTTTCTAAAACATTTAATTTCATGCTTATAGCTAATTCCTCGTTATTTACATCACTAATAACCGAAGACTCTATTGATTCTCCGGTTCCAAAATATGCTTCAAATCCGATATTTTCATGGCCAGTTTCGGATTTTTCGCCAAATATAGTTTCTACTAGACTTGACGCATAAGCTTTACTTACAAAAGCAAAATTTGTAAAGGTTAGTGTAAATATTAGGATTATTGCTAACAATTTTTCTAGAATTTTGTTTTTAAGCATAATCTTAATTCCTCC
>CAZPAF010000015.1:0-35024 GCA_964584475.1 uncultured Lachnospiraceae bacterium
CTCTTCCTGGTGTTGATGTAGCACCCATTGAACCTGGTCTTCTATGATACATAGAACCATGTCCCATTGGTCCTCTATGTTGTCCATGACGTTTAATAACACCTTGGAAACCTTTTCCTTTTGTTATACCTTGAATATCAACTTTTTCTCCAGCTACAAAAGTATCAACTTTTAATTCGTCTCCTACTTTTACATCTGCTAAGCACTCTTCACAAGCTCTAAATTCTCTTAAATGTTTTACAGCTTTAACGTTTGCTTTTTTAAAGTGTCCATTATCTGGTTTGTTAACTTTATTTTCTTTAACTTCTCCAAAACCTAATTGAACAGCATTGTATCCATCTGTTTCAACTGTTTTGATTTGAACTACTGAACATGGTCCAGCTTCTATAACTGTTACTGGAACAACCACACCTTTTTCATCGAAAACTTGTGTCATTCCAACTTTTCTTCCTATTAATGTTTTCATTTTTTCCTCCTACTATTGGCTGATTTAAATCAGCTTGGTTTGATTTTTTGAAATTTAATTTCTTTCTTATTAATATTGATTATAATTTGATTTCTATATCAACACCTGCTGGTAACTCTAATTTCATTAAGCTATCAACTGTTTTTTGTGTTGGATAAAGAATATCAATAACTCTTTTGTGTGTTCTCATTTCAAATTGTTCTCTTGAATCTTTATGTTTGTGTGGAGAACGTAAGATTGTTACGATTTCTTTTTCTGTTGGAAGTGGAATAGGACCTGAAACTTTTGCTCCTGTTCTCTTAGCAGTATCAACTATTTTTTCAGCTGACTGATCTAAAACAACATAATCATAAGCTTTTAATCTTATTCTGATTTTGTCACTTCCTACTTTTGTGTTTGATGTTGCCATTTAAATTTTCCCTCCTTAAATAATATTATGGCTAACGGCAAGTTATCAACGTACCCTGGTGTTTCTTTTAACCCCATTTTTAAATCCAAGCCTTCTTTAGTATTCAAAAAATATTGAATTACAATTCTGTCTTGGATAAGTTGTACATTTATCAAACTTATCGCCCGGTCTAAGCCTAGACATGCTCCACAGAAGTTCCCTCCACTGTTCGTGTAGCCACATTCTGCTTCTTCGCTTTATCTCATGCTAAACTATTATACTACGGGTACACGCCTTTGTCAACTATTTTTTACATATTTTTCTATATTTTTTATACAAAAAATAAATGCAAATACACAAAGTATATTTGCATTTATTAATATTTGTTTTACTCAGATAATAGTGAACATTCAATACCAGTTTTACCTGTTATTACTCCATTATTATATTTTAATAAACTAATAGTTGGATCTCCTGTTGCATGTGGTATTTCAAGTACAATTTCCATTATGCCATCATTATCTACATCTATTGTTTCTATATTACTTATACTTAAATAGTATTCAGCGTTTGTATCTTTTTTCCATTTGCTTTTTTCAATTGAAGCCAAGTCTGAAACTTTTACACCTTTAGAATCTATTAAAGTTATTTTTGAATATCCTGTTTTCTTGTTTGCTAAAACCAATATATATTCATCTGCACCATTTCCATCTAAATCAACAATTAAAGTTTTTATTGAATCATAATCAGATACTTTAGGATTATTTTCAGATACAATGCTTGGAATTGTATTAACTACTTTTACATCTCTTGGTATAGCATCATAATCTTCAGATATTGCAATTTTTCCTACACTATCAATTTTTACTAATCCATCAAATAATTGACTAGAAAAGATCCCTAATTTTGATTCCTTAAAGCTATAATTTTCATAACTATAATATGTTATTACATATTTATCACTTTCATCTTTTTTGCTATCTATATATTGAAGAGTTACTTCATCCATTTTGCTAGTATCTAATATTAAACCATTATATAAAACAACCAAAGATTCATTCATTAATTTTTTTGCACTATCATCACTTGTTACCGCACTCCCTGAAGATGTATCTGATATTGCAGAATCTATAATATTTGCAACAGTATCTTTTCCTTTTGTTTCTTCTTCGTCTACAATATTTTGATTCTCACTTAAATTTGAGATAATTTCATTATATTGTTTATCATAATCATCTTTTGCTGAATGAATTAAATAATATGTTAATGCTCCAGTACCAATAATTAATATTATAAATGCTAATAAAACAAAATTTCCAACTGTACCTAATTTTATTTTAACATTTTCTTTTTCAGAATTAGTCTCAGCATTTTCTGTTTTTTCTTTATTTAATTCATTTTCATCTTCATTTTTCTTTTTAAGTTCTTCCATAAGTATCTCCTTTATATTTCTATAATTCTATCATACTTAATTTTAATACTGAACTACTTTCACAAAAAATTTACAATAAATTTTTCTTTATAAAATTTTTGCACTATTTATATATTCTACAATTCTTGCAATTTCATTTGCCATTGTATCTTGATATCTTGGTTCTTCTGTGTATGATTTTCCATTCAAATCATATCCATATTTATTTAAAAATCTATAAGTTTCTATTTCAATTATTTCTTTTCTTGTTATTTTTTTATTATCTAATAATTGATTTCTTCCTTCTTTTTTATCAACAATATTTTGAACTTTTGATTCTAATATAATAAAGTTTCTTCTTAGTTCATCAGCTAATGCATTTAAATCTGTAACATCATCAAAAACCAAATCATCATCTTCATTATCTTTAACAAACATATCAATTTCAGCCATTAATTCATGAATACTGTAATTGTATGCTAAACTTAAATTCTTGGCCAAAGTTCTTCTAATTGCCAATTGTCTTATTTCAATTTGTTCAATCATAAAATCGTCTAATTTATTTTGTCCGGTAAAAAAACCAAAGAATCTACTTAATGCACCTTTATCTTCTATTATTTCTAAATCATCTTTTAATTTTTTAAGTTCAGCTTCCCCTCTTATTGATCTTATTCTTTCTGCTATTCCTCTTTTTAGTTCATTTTCTTCAATAATGGCCATTTCATCAAATCTTGTTGCTTTACTATTTCTAGCTGCAATTTTTGGATTATTTAAATAATTAAATAATGTGCTTATTTGTATATTCTTTTCAGAAATATCTTTTAATTTTTCTTTTCTTTCGTCACAATCTTGTAATTCAATTATAGATTCAACTTTATTAGAAATATTTTTTAATAACTCTAGCAATATCTCTGCAGCCTTTCTCATTTCAAACGCATTATTTAATGCACTATATACAGCACCAATATTACCAGCTATTTTTGCATGATTTTGTTGTTTAGTAATTAAGTCTTTTATATTAGATAATAATTTCTCAGCTTCTTTTATATTATCTTCACACTCTTCTTTTACCTGTAAAGATAATTTATCTTCTTTTTCTAAACCATTATCTTTTATTGTTTCAATAATTTTAGTTTCTTCAAAATCTGTTTTTGCTTTTTCAAGGTCTTGCATTTCTTTAATTATTTCTTCAGAAATAATTTTTACGTTTTCATCTAATTTATCAGCAGATTTTTTTAATTCTTCTGTTTCTTCTACTTTTTCTATTTCAGCAGTCTCTTTTGTTACTTCAACATTTTCTTCTACGCTTTCATCTGATTTATTTGAATTTTGAATATCTAAATTTTCTTCATTTGGAATATAACTTTCAGAAACAAAATCTACACCTTTGTTTTCATCAAGAATACTATCAAATAATTTTTCAATTTCTTTACATTCAGCAATCATATATACAGCAATATTTCTTTTCCACATATTTATAAAATTGATATTGTCTTTTCTCACTTCAAACAAACTAGTTGAAATCTTTTTAAGTTCTTTAAGTTCATGAGTTATTCTTTCAATATCATCATAGTCAATCTCGTCTTTTTCTTCGTCATCTTCTTTTTCTTCAATTTCAGTTTCATATTTACTTAATAATTGTTCTAATTTACGAATATTTTCAAAATTTATTGCATTTTCTTTTTCTAACTCAATACATTCTACAATTTTCTTCTTAATATAATAAGCATTTTCTAAAATATATTGATATAAACCATTTCTTTCGCTCTCGTTTAATTCATCTAAAAATTGTTTTTCAAGTTCTACATTATAGCATTTTGCTATTTTTGCGCTTTTGTCAATTTTTTGTTCAGAGTCTTCTGTAATAAATTTAATTTTTGTAAAAGGTGATATTAATATTTCATTTTTATATTTTCTATCTCTTAATACTTCTTTAAGATAAACAAATGGAACATTATCTTCTAATACGATATTCATACAAGCAGGTCTATTCCATAAAGCAGAATATTCATTAATCGCTTCATCTTTATTTTCTGTTGTAGCTAGCATTCTATCAACAAAAAGTTCTGTTTTAATTCTTTCTATTTCAGACAAATTAGTTCCTCTATAAATATTTTTTGGAGTTTTATTTTTTCCTTCATAAAAACATTTTAATATTAATGAATATATTAATTTTATACATTTCAAATATTCAATTACAGCCACTCTATCATAAAGTATCGAAACAACTTTATTTTCAACTTCCGCACTTAATAAAGCTATATCAGTCTCTGCATCACTTACTAGCATTTGATTTATAGCTTCATAATTCATCTCTTCATAATTTTTTAGAGCTTCTAATTCTTCATCTGTAATATTAAAATCTATCATTTGTATCACCTCATATTTTTTCACATTATAATTCTACCATTTATAGTTTTTTTTAGCAATATTTTCTATTCCATTTTTTAATAATTTTGTAACTTATTTTATATAAAAAACAAAAAAAGACTTTAAAAATTTTAAACATTTAAAGTCTTTTTATAAATCTATTTTAATAATTCTATTGCTTTATTTAACTGTGTATCTATCTCATTCTCAAAATCCAACTCTACATCATAATCCGGCTCTACACCAATTTTATTTATTTTATTTTCTTTTGGTGTAAAATACTCACTTACAGTAAGTTTTAATACGCTCCCATCATTTAATTCCAGAACACTTTGTATTACACCTTTCCCATAACTTTTCTTTCCTACAACCTCAGCTTTATCATTTTCTTTTAAAGCTGCTACCAAAATTTCTGAGGCACTCGCTGAATATTCATTAATTAAAACAACAATTTTTCCTTCAACAATTGGATCTTTTTTAGATTTACTATATTCTTTATTTCCTTTTGAATCAACAGTTACTAATTCAATATCACCTTTGGGCAATATTAAATCTGCAATCTCTAAACATTCAACAACTAAACCACCAGTATTATTTCTTAAGTCAATTATTATATTTTTAGCACCTTTACTTTTAAGTTCATTGTAAGCAGATTCAAATTCTTTTGCACATCCTTCATCAAAAGTCATAAGAGAAATATATCCAATATTGTTTTCTAGCATATCAGTTTCTACATGATATACTTTTATTGCTTTTCTCTCTATTTCAAAGTCAATATATTCGGTATCTCTTAGTACTGTTATTTTTACTTTTGTACCTTCTTCCCCTTTAATTTTTGAAGAAACAATATCTGAATTTATTCCAACCATATTTTCATCATTTACATATACTATTATATCTCCAGTTTTTAAACCAGCTTTTTCGGCTGGAGAATCTTTTATTGGCTCTACAACTTCAACATTGCCTTCCTTATTAACCTGCATATAGATTCCTATACCAACATAATTTCCTAAGGCATTTGCTTTATAATCTTCCCATTCTTTTGCTGTCATATATTCAGAATACTCATCATCAAGTCCTTTTATATAACCTCTTATAGTTTCATCCATAACTTTTTGTTCATCGATTTCACCAATATAAAGTTCATCTATTACAGTTCTAAAATTCTTTAGTGTTTCTGAAATTGCTTCAATGTTTTCTTCTGAATTTTGAGATGTTTCTGATTTGTTTAATTTTGATTGTCCATAATATATTAATGTAAATTCTGATGCAATTACAGCTACAAATATTGCAACAAAAATTGTTATCAAAATCCACTTAACTTGTAATTTCTTTTTTTCTAATTTGTAATCTTCCTCTAATTTGTCTTGTTCCATTAAATTTATCTCCTAATTAGTAAAAACTAATCTCCTTTCTTAAGGTAAATATGGTGTAGGATTTACAGGGCTACCTCCAATACGTACTTCAAAATGTAAGTGTGGGCCAGTTGAATTTCCTGTTGAACCAACTTGCCCTATAACTTGCCCTTGAGATACTTGTTGATTTGGGCTTACGGTTCTAGAACCTGAAAGCATATGTGCATATAATGTCATTGTTCCATCATGGTGATTTATAACAACATATTCTCCATAAGATCTATATGTTCCATTTGAATTTCTTAAAGTTGTTGATGTTACAACAGTACCAGCTTTTACTGCAACAATAGGAGTTCCTGCACTACATGCAAAGTCCACACCAGTATGACCTTTATAACCATAGTACCCTGTTGTTATATTTTTTTTAGATTTTCCATTTATTGGGCTTATGTATCCAGCAGCACTTGGTGCAACTACTTCTCCAGAATATCCTGAAGCAACTTTTGCAAGTTCTGCTTGAATTCTTCTTTTATCTTCTTCAAATTCTTCAAGTTGTTCTTGTAATTCTGCTTCTTCAGCAGTTAATGTACTTACAACACTTTTCTTTTGACTAACAGACTTTGATAAGCTTTGTTTTTTCTCTGCAAGTGAAGCTGTTGTTGTTTCTATTTCTGCTTTGGCAGAATCTAAATATTGTTTCTCGGCTTCTAATTGTTTTTTGGTATTTTCAATATTGGTTAATAATGCTTCATCAGCTTCTGCCATTTGTTCTATTAAATAATAGTTTGAAATAAAGTCACTCAAGTCATCAGAAGCTAAAAGCATATCTAAATATGTCGTTTCTCCAGCTTCATATAATGCAACCAATCTTTTTTCTAACAAATCTTTTTGTGTATCATATTTTTCTTGTTGTTCTTCTATATTGTTTGTTTTTTCTGTTATTTGAGCATTAACAACTTCTAATTGTTTTTGAAGCTTAGAAATATCATTTTCATATCCTGAAATTTCTAAATTTAAAGAATTAATTTGATTTAATGCATTTGTCATTTGCTTTTTTACACCAGCAATTTCTGTGTTTGTTTGTTCAATTTTTTCATCAATATCATTTAATTCTGAAGTTGTAGCAGCATAAGAAAATCCTATACCACTTAATAAAATAATTAAAATTAACACACTAATACATAATATTCGTTTGTTCTTTTCCATATTCATCTTTTTTACTTATGTTATATTAAAATAACACATCTCCTTTTAATTAGTATCTTATGCATTTGATTCTTCCTGTGTTTCTTCACCAATACTTTCCTCATCTTCAATCTCGACATCTTCTGTTAATTTTGTTGTATTGGTATTTATTATATTCTCATCTTTTTCATTAGGATAAGAAGTTATATAATCTAATGGTTCTACATATTCACCATTGATTCTTACTTCAAAGTGAGCATGAGGTCCTGTCGAATATCCTGTTGAACCTACTTTTAAAACTGGATGTCCTTGATAAATTGTATCTCCTACATTTACTAATATTTCATCGCCGTGAGCATATAATGTAGTAATTCCACCACCATGATCTACTATAACCATTTTTCCATATGCTGTATTCCATCCTGCATAAGTTACAATCCCATCATTGGCAGCAATAAAATGTGCTCCTCTTGGAGCTCCTATATCAACTCCTGTATGAAGTTTATATATACCAGTTATTGGATGAGTTCTCATTCCAAAACTAGAAGTAATTCTTGTATATCCTGGAACTGGCCAAGCCATAGTTCCGCCAACATATTCTTCTCCAACATTTGCTAGAGCTAACAATCTAATTTCTGTTTCAATTTCTGCAATTTGGTTTTGATATTCTTCAATCTTCTGATGAAGTTCCATCTCTTCTTCTGTTAATTTCTTTAATCTACTGTTTTTTATAACTCCCATATTTTCAAGAGCAATTGCATTTTTTTCTCTTGTTTCTCTAGAAGCTATCAATATTAGTTTTTTTGTATCTAAAGTTTCTTTTAACTTCTTATTATAAATTTTTTCTGCTTCAACAGTTTCTAAAAGCTCTGTATCCGCTTTTGCAATTTCTTCTATTAAAAAATAATTTGATAAGAACTCACTAATTGATTTCGAATTAAAAAGCAAATCCAAATAACTCATATCTCCAGTTTCATACATTGCAACTAATCTTGTTTCTAAAAGCTGTTTTTGTTTTTCATATCTTTTATTTGATTCTTCTAGTTCATATTCAGCTTTTGCAATATATCTTAACAAATCATCCTCTTGTGCAGATAAAGTTTCAATTTCCATTTCTTTATCTATTATTTGTTGATTTATTTCTGCTATTTCAGCAACGGTTGCAGTTAATTCACTTTCTATAAATTGAATTTCTACATTCGATGCTTCAATATCACTCTCTAAATTACTTTTTTCTATTTGCAAATCATCAAGATTTTTCTCTTCTTGTTTCTCTTGATTTATTATATCATCCAAATTTTCAACACCATCTACTTCTTCAGGCTGTCTATTTTCATCAAATAATTCTTCTTCATTTAAAAGTTCGAATCTTTCTAGGAGTTCTCTTTTTTCTTCTAAATTTTCTTCCGAGGTTGCATATATTATTCTAGTTGAACTTAACAATAAACAAAATATTACTAAAATTATTAAATTAACTTTAATAAATTTTTTCATTATTTTATTTATACCTCCAAATATTTTTTCATTGACATAGCACTTCCTAATATACCTATTCCAATACCTAATGTAGCATATACGATTGATATAATTTGCGCTATTTCTGAAAAGCTTAGTAAAGTAATACTCATTTTTTGTAATACTTTAGATGCTTCTATATTTTGAATCACAACATCATATAATAAGCCAATTATTAATAATGTTATAATTGCAGCTATAATCCCAATTATTATTCCTTCAACAACAAATGGCCATCTAATAAAACTATTAGTAGCTCCAACATATTTCATAATAGAAATTTCTTTTCTTCTTGCATGGACTGTAAGTCTTATTGTATTTGAAATAATCATTACAGAAACAAAAAGCAATACTATAAATATAACCCCAATTGCCATTCTTATACCACTAACAATAGTAATTAAAGTTTTTATTGTGTTATCGCTACTTGTTATATTTTTTATAATCGAATCATGTACAGTTGTTTCTTCTATTTCAAGATTAACTTCAACAGACTCTCTTCCATCAGTTGCAATTTTAGCACCAATTCTTTCTATTTCTGTTTGAATTTCTTCAAGCTTATTTAAATCTGTTAAAGTTACAACAAAAGATGCTGGAAAAATATTATTTTCACCTTCAAATCCTGACATAAGTTCTTGTTTATTTTTAAAACGAGATTTCATATCTTCTAAAGCTTCTTGTTTATTTTTAAATACTACAGTATTTACTCCATCTAAAGCTTTAATTTCTGTTTCTAATTGTAATTTTTGTTCTTCTGTTGTTTCATCCCAAATAAAAACGTTCATCCCTTGTTTCATTTGAACTTGTTCAAGCATATAATTAACATTTACACCAATTGCAAAAAACAATCCAAATAAAAACATCATACAAATCATTGTTATAATTGATGTAATTGTTGATTTTTTATTTTTAAAAACATTACTAAAACCTTCTCCAATTAAATATGTTATTCCATTATATTTCACTGTTATAACCACCTTTTTTATCATCTCTTACGATTACACCTTTTTCAATTTGTATAACCCTCTTTTTCATAGCATCAACTATATCTTTAGCATGTGTAGCCATTACTACAGTTGTTCCTCTTGCATTAATATCATTTAATAAGTGCATTATATCCCAGGCTGTTTCTGGATCTAAGTTTCCTGTAGGTTCGTCTGCAATTATCATTGATGGATTGTTTACTAAAGCTCTTGCTAAAGCAACTCTTTGTTGCTCACCACCAGAAAGTTCATTTGGATAGCATTTTGCCTTATTGCTTAATCCTACTAAAGAAAGAACCATTGGAACTTGTCTTCTTATATGTTTTGGTGTTGCTTTTACAATATACATTGCAAATGCTACATTTTCATAAACTGTTTTATCTGGAAGAAGTCTAAAATCTTGGAAAACTACTCCCATACTTCTACGTAAAAAAGGAACTCTTTTTGCTTTTAAAAAAGTAATATCTTTTCCGTTAATAATTATATTTCCTTTTGTAGCTTCTTCTTCTTTTAATATTAATTTTATTAATGTTGATTTTCCAGAACCTGAAGCTCCAACTAAAAACGCAAATTCTCCTTTATCTATTGTGAAAGTCGCATTGTGTACGGCTTCTGTTCCTGTATCATATATTTTACTTACATTTTTAAATTCTATCATTAGATATTTTGCACCCTTCCTTTTTTGCTATTTCCCCAATTTAATTTTATACTCCTACATAATATCAATAAATATATAAAATTGCAAGTAAATTGCTGGATTATTTGAGGTTTTTTCAAGTAAAATTTCTCTATAAAAAATCCCAAAATATTTATATAAAAAACAAAAACACAAATACCAAATTTACATTCGGTATTTGTGTTTTTTATAATACTTCTACTTAGCACTAATAATAAATTGTGGTGACATTAATTTTCTATTAGCAATATATATAGAATAACTTATTTTTTCTTCATTTTCATATATAACATCGAATTCCATATATGCATAGTTTGTTTTGTCACTTTGACTCAGAAAAGATTCTTTATTAACTTTTACTTTATCCCATGAATTTAATTTTATTTTTGTTTGACTAATTTTATTTGCGAAATTAATAAATTCTTCTTCACTTTGAATTCCAAATATATTTTTTATACTTGTTTTGTTATCATTATAATATTCTTTCAATTCTTTCTCATCTAGTTTTTTTATATTTTCATATAATTTTGGTATATCTTCTTTTACTAATTCTTGTAGTTTGGCTGTTATTTCTTTTGATTCAAAATCACCAGTATAATTTTCTGAAAATACACTTAATCCACTAAATGATAACACTCCTTCTAATTCCGATCCGTCTATAACAACATCACTTGGTTTCCTATTATGATCGGCAACTATATAAACCAATATTCCTAATATAACAAGACAAATTACAATTGCTATAATAAACGTTTTTTTACTCATAAATAATCCTCTCTTTTGTTTTTATTCTGCTGTGTCAAATAGATAGAAATCTCCAGAATCAACACATTTTGTATCTTTTACACCATTTTTGTTTTTATCTATATAAACCCAAATTTTTGAAGTTCCGTTATAACCAGCACCTTGTTGCCACATTGTATGAGGCATACCTTCTCCTGCTGCAAAGTCTGCTCCAAATTTTCCATTACATGTCATATTCATTGAATCGTTATCTCTTATATATTCAGCAGCCTCAAAGCAAATATCACAATATTCTAAGTTATCTGCATCTATACGTTGTCTTAAACCAAGAGCAATTGCATACCAACCTCCTGAAGTACCAGTAGTATATCCACCAGTGTCATAACCAGTTGGAATTCTACACAATAGATTATATAGAGGAGATTTCGTATTATCCCATAATTTACTTGAATCATTATAATCTGGAACAAATCCGCTATCAGTATTTAACTTATTAATTATTGTAAATCCTACACTCTTAGATAAATATAACTTATCTTCTTCGCTAGATGTATTTAATAACTTAGCACAATAACTACCGCATCCTTCATGATGTATAGCATCAGCTAATATTTCCAAATCACCTTCACGGAATTGATATTCTTGATCTCCAGCTTGTCTTTGTTCATCTATTTTCATGTAATTTTCAACATTTTCAATTGGTTTATTAGGATCAAGCATTTTAATCATAACATAGTTACCAACTACTTTATCCACGTTTTGTTTCTTTCCATTTTCATCAACAACTTCTTCTTTAGGAGTATAATATTCAAAATTGTATTTAGGATCGTCATCATTTGCTAATCTTTCTTCTACTAACTCTTTATCTGTATAAGTTCTACCTAATACAGTTCCTTCTTTTATGAATACCAATTCTTCTAAATTGTTTAACGGTTCATAAGATTTTGGATTATCTATTGTTAAAGCAGGATATGCATCAAGTTTTATTGTTTCTTCTACATTTAATTTTTCAGTAGCTTTTTTACTTGCCATAGAATATGGATCAGCTGGTTCATATAATGTTTGTATAAGCTCATTATCACCATTTATCGCCGTTGGACTAATTTTGAAACTATCAAATGTTAATGGTTTACCACTCGGATTTCCAGATTCATCATTTAAATCTCCATCATCATCAGAATCAACAAATGATGTGTCTGGTAACTCGCATTTAAATCCATCAATGTATACAAAATATCCAGCAATTCCATATTTTTCGTACGTTTCAGCGAACTCTTTATATCCATATACTGTTTCATCTAATAAATCTGATTCATCTTCAGTTAAATCTTCTAATTGTTCTTCGGTTGTAACAACATCATAGAATTGACCATTTGGACTTAACAGTCCTTCTCCATTATTATTAGGATCTGATGTAGTTCTCCATCTATGACTAATAGATTCATCTAACATTTCAAATACTTCTTTATTTAAAACAAATATTGTAGCATAACCAACATTATCTGGCCAATCTCTTTTTTCAATATTATATAAATCTTCTTCTGAATTAGTTTCACCTGCTGTCGTCTCATCTTTTGGTTTTACATTTATTGAAGGACCATATTTCAAATCAATATTAATTCTTTCTTCTTTATCCAATTGACCATCTCCATCATTATCAACTGTTTTGTCAATTGGATATGTTCCATAATCTACTAATATACCTGTAACTGGTGATACAACAGCTTCATTTCCTAAGAAACCTTTGTATGGACCATCTTCTGTATTTCCCCAATTTAATCTTACAGCATGTTCTGGGGGTCTTGAACCGCTCCAACCATCAAATTCGTTTACAGATGATTTTCCAGTTCCTCTTTGAGCACCTGTTTCTATGTAATGTCCACCATTATATTTCAAATATGAACTACCATTTTTTTCTGCAACAATATCAACATGTCCAAAATCGTCATAGAATAATATATCACCTGGTTTTAATGGTTGACCATTTTCAATTTCAGTTCCGCCCAAATCTTCTAACATCCATGTATACATAGTTGAAATTGCAAGAGTTTGACCTTGTTCAAGCACTCCAACATTTTGTAACGCCCAAGATACTAAGTAATTACAACATGTATCATAACGATTTGTAGGGTTTTCTTGACTTGCTAAGAACGAACTACTTAATCCACAAGCATCACGTTTATATACTTGGTGATCGCAATGTACTTCTGTACATGGACATTCACCAGAATGCTTTATACAACTCCAGTTGGTTGTCCAACCATCTTTACAAGCTTGACTACAAGTTGGACAATCTGGTGGTTTTCTCATAACGCAGTAGTTATATCCTTTTTCATCTATAAATTTACACATTTTTTCTGTTTCTTCTATAAATTTTCTTAAAGGTACTTGTTCTGGTCTTTTTGTTCCTCCAGTTATAGCGCCAACTTCTGCTGTATTAAATTCCAAAGAATTTAATTGTAATCTATCATTATTTACTCTTGAAGATGCTAAAGTTACTGATTTATTAAATCTACTGTCATTTTTTTCAATAAGAGCTTGATCATCATTAGCAGCTCCTGCATCTGTTGCATTTAACACCATTGCTTTTAATGTATATTTCTTATTTGCATCTATATCATGTTTTGAGTGAATCATTGTTCCTTCTACAACTTCTCTTTTATCTATAGTACGATCTGGGAATCCTAAAGAGCCTGTTTCAGGAATTGGAAATTGTAGTAATTTTGGAGTTTCATCTGTAAGTTCTTCTTTTTCAAAGTATCCTAATTCTACAACTAATTCTTTAAAATCTCTATATATAAAGTCTGCATCTAAAGTGTGTGTATTTTCTAACATACTAAATGCATTTAGAGAATCTTGATTTAAAAGAACTGTTCCAGCATAATCACTTGCTTTATATGTTTTTCCATCAATAGTTACTGTCTTTTTCAATTCGTCTTCATCCAAAGCACCATATGATATATCGTCATTTTTATTATCTGGATCTTGTTTTCTTAAAGCTGTTATAATTTCTGCAGTTTCTGTACTTCCATCATATCTAAAGTATTTATTTTGTAAAAACATCTTTTTAATTGTTGCATTTGTTTCTGTTCTTTGACCTTCTCCAACTTGTATTATATTGCTATTCATATTTAAATTGATATAACATTTTGACATTACATATCTATATGTTTCATTAGGTTCTTTTTCTGGTGTTATTTCTTCATCAGGGAATAATCTTTCAAATCCACTAGTTGTAGATTTTTCTTCATATGCAGTCCACAAACCTGAACTTTTCTCTATCCAACCTAAATCTTCTAAAACTTTATCGTCAGATGCGTCTATTGTAACTGCTTTTTTTGCAACAGCAATTGTGTCACCTTTTTTATATTCTTCAAATTTATCAGCTCCATTTTCATCTTTTCCAGCTTTTAAATATAATTTAATTTCATTGCCATCTGCATCTTTTGCTTTTCCTTCTTCATCAATAATTCCATTATATATTACATAATCTCCGTTATCTCCTAATACATATAAAGTACCACCTCTAGCTTCAGCAAATGTACCATCATATATTACATAATTTCCTGAACCATCTTTTTTATATTCACCATCTTCATCTATTTCAAAAACAATAAATTCTCCAACTTTATCAGGATTATATTTATAACCATCATCTGGATTGTCTGTATATGTTTCGTATAAAGTCCATCTTTCTTTCATTACTGATTCATAATCATAATCATAATCTACAAATTCCATACTTGAATTTAATACAAAATAAACATCTCTATACCAGTGATCTGTAACTTTAGAAATATAAGGAATGTATGTTATATAATTATAATCTGTATTATCTCCCATATATAACCATATACCATCTACAATTTCTTTACAACGAGTACAAGGTTTATCAACTATTTTTATTGTCATTCTACTACCAGTATATTTATCATCTTTTTTATGCACTTCAACAGTTTCATTGTTTTCATTAGTATATGAATAATCAGCAACAAAATGCCATGTATTTGCAGCCAAACCATTTCCATGCTCTTCTAATTGGTGTCCATAATCCTCTCTACTTTCATCAGCAACCCCTACGCCTTCTTTAAAAGTACAGGTACACTCTCCTTTGCCAGATCCTACATCAACGCCACATTGTTTTGCAGCTTCAACTTCTGCTCCACCGTCTTTAAACCACTTAGCAATATCCGTAAACCACTTGGTTAACCAATTTTTCCCTTCAAATCCTGCAATTGCTTCTTGAATCGCACTCCATTTTATATAATTTCCATCTGTTGTTTTATATCCAGCTATTGATTCTCCAGACGCTTCATGTAATAACAAATGAATTTCAGTTGGGAAACTTGTAACCATATCAAATGCTAAATCAGGCATCATTGTAGCTTTATGAACTGATAGTAAGAATTCTAGTGGCATACCATACCTACCAGTCCAACCATCCAAACTATATTCCATAGCATTATTATTTGCATTAAATAATTGATTTCTAGCTATCGAAAGTGTTTTTGTATCTGTATTTATTTCAACTTGGTCCCAATTCCAAATAGAGTCTGTGTTTACAGCCGTTCCTTCTACACCAAGTCCATTATCATAATATATTCCAATCAACCCTTTACCATATTCGCTTACAACTTTATTTGTTGCTCCTACTAGGTCAAATAATGGTCCAGCAAAAAAGTTTTTTACTTTATACCAACCTGTAATAATGCCTTTTCCTAGTTCTTCATACCATGCATCCGCATTGTCTTGAGTTACCAAATTTTTATTCTTTAATGTATAAACATAATTATCAGACATTATATATGTAAATATAAAATCACTATCAGCTAGTATAATATTATCTTCACCATTTCTCACAACACCTTGTTTATCATCTATTACAGCGTCATTACGTTCTTCTTCACTTAAACCTGCGTCTTTTAATTTTTTATCAACAGTAGTTTCATCTCCTGTTTCATAGTAACCTGTTAAGAAACCTTCTCCTTTAAGATCCCACCCCATATCTTCGATGTAATCTAGTGTTTCATATATTCTTACATCATCGATTTGTTGTGTTGTATCCGCGCCAAAGAAAGCTGCAACGTAATTACCAATTTCTTTAAATAACGCTTTCAGCTTATCCATTATCATACCAGGCATTGTTACTAAGAACATTATAATACCTGTTAAAATTATTATCGCTACAATTACGACAAACACCCAAAATAACACATACATAAGTGGTCCAGATGCTGAAATATTTTTTATTGCATGTGCCATCTTTTTTATTCTATCAACTGTTTGTTTTGCTTTTTGTGCTGTTTGTGCTGTTTTTTGAGCAAAATTTTCACCACCTTGATTCCCTTGTGGTGTTGGATTGTTTTGATTTTGATTATCACTCATACTCTTACATTCCTTTTCAACGTATTTATATAATTATATTATACCATTTATAGACATTTTTTTCAACAAAATCTTACATTGTAATAAAAAAGACACATTTTTTTCCAACATTAACATTTTCTTCTATTTTCAAGGTTTTTAAGTATTTTTTAAATTTTAATTTTTAATCGTTTCAAAATAAAAAAATATCGTCAATTTTATTTCAAAATTAACGATATTTTTATTAAGTTCTTTATCTTATTTTTTTACATTTTCTATAATTTCTTTGCTTGTTAATCTAAAGTATTTTAAAAGATCTCCTGCACTTCCAGATTTTCCAAAACAATCATTAATTCCCATTCTTATAAGTTTAGCTGGACAATTTTCAACTAGAACTTCTGCTACGGCAGAGCCCAATCCACCAATTATACTGTGTTCTTCAACTGATATTAATTTTTTAGTTTCTTTTGCACATTTTATAATCATTTCAGAATCAATTGGTTTTATTGTATGGAAATCTACAACTCTTATATTGATTCCTTCTTTTTCAAGTTCTTCTTTTGCTTTCAAAGCTTCTGCCACCATAATTCCTGTTGCAAATACAGTTGCATCTATTCCGTCTCCAAATTGAATTGCTTTTCCAAGTTCTAATTTTTCATCATTTTCATGAATTATTGGTGTTGATGCTCTTCCAAATCTTATATATACAGGACCATCTATTTTAGCCACTTCTTTTACAGCCCATTTTGCTTCAACATCATCAGCTGGAGAAATTACTGTCATATTAGGAAGTCCTCTCATCAAGTTGATATCTTCAAGCATTTGATGTGTTGCACCATCTTCTCCAACAGTTATTCCACAATGTGTTGCACATATTTTTACATTTAAATTTGGATAACATATACTATTTCTTATTTGATCATAAGCTCTCCCTGTTGCAAATACTGCAAAAGTACTTGCATAAGGAATTTTTCCACACGTTGCAAATCCTGCAGCTGTTGCAATCATATCTTGTTCTGCAATTCCCATATCAAAAAATCTATCAGGAAATTCTTTTGCAAATATATTAGTTTTTGTAGCTCCAGCTAAATCTGCATCTAAAACTACTACATCTTTATTTTCTTTTCCAAGTTCTGCTATAGCTTCACCATAACTTTGTCTTGTTGCTTTTTTATTTTCAAAATCCATAATAACCTCCTACTATTTACTTAATTCTTCCATTGCAATTTTATATTCTTCTTCTTTTGGAGCTTTTCCATGCCATCCAGCTTGATTTTCCATAAAAGAAACTCCTTTTCCTTTTGTTGTTTTTGCAATAATTGCAGTTGGTTTTCCTTTTGTTTGTTTTGCTTTTTCAAATGCATCTAATATTTCATCAAAATTATGACCATCTATTACTAATACATTAAATCCGAAGCTTTCAAATTTTTTATCTATTGGATGTGGATTCATTACATCTTCAACACTTCCATCTATTTGTAAATTATTATTATCGACAATTACACAAACATTATCTAATTTATAATGACTTGAGCTCATTGCAGCTTCCCAAATTTGTCCTTCTTGAATTTCTCCATCACCACAAATACAATAAACTCTATAATCTTTGTTATCTAATTTTCCTGCTAAAGCCATTCCGTTTGCAATTGATAAACCTTGTCCTAAAGATCCTGATGTCATATCAACACCTGGAATCTTTTTCATATCTGGGTGCCCTTGAAGGTAGCTATCTATTTTTCTAAATGTATTTAAATCTTTTTTATCAAAAAATCCTTTTTCTGCAAGAGTTGAATATAATGCTGGTGAACAATGTCCTTTTGATAATACAACTCTATCTCTATTTTCATCTTTTGGATTGTTTACATCTATATTTAATTCATTAAAATATAATGCTGTAAAAACATCTGTAATTGATAATGAGCCACCCGGATGTCCTGATGCTGCACTATAAACCATTTCTACTATGCTCTTTCTTATGTTTTTTGCTTTTTCTTGTAAATTTTGTAATTTCGCTTCATCTATCATAATTTACTTCTCCTTTACGGTTAATTTTAAGCTTAAGTTTTAGTATAAGCAAAATTATTATATATTATTAGGTTTGTTTTATCAAGGAATTTGATATTACCATTTTGTGAAATTTTAATGAACAAAAAACTCGATACACAATTGTACCGAGTTTTATATTTTCTATTATTAAAATGGGAAAAATCCAAACAAGAAACCTTTTGGCATTTGCCAAAGAATAATCCACCATCCTATCATATATCCCCACCAAGGAATAGATTCTAGAACGCCCATTGTTAAATTCCAAGCATTTCCACCTGCTGTTTTAATATTATCCCATGTAAATACTTCTGCTAATTTTACTCCAAAAACAGTTATATTTGATAAATCCATTCCAAATACATTAGTTAAATCAATTTCCCAACCGAAAAGATTTAAAACTTTTGATTTATCTGGAACTTCACTTGCATCAATTACAGCTATTTTATAAGAAGCAAAATTGTTTCCTTTTAAATTTAGTTGATATGTTTTAGCATGTCCTGCAGCCAAATCTGTTATTTCTATATATTTTGTAGCTGCTAAAAGTCCTTGTTCACTATATAAATCTATTTTTATATAATCATCACATTGCATTTTTGATTTATTTGATAATCTAAATTGCATGTATCCATTTACATTTGTTGCTTTTCCTGCATGATTATCTATTATTATTGTAGAACTAGAAGCAACTTCACCAGACATTGGAACATACATATTTTCTATTAATGCATCTTCTACTAGTAATGATAAGAAAATAAACAATACAATTGAAAATGCATATAAAAAGAATGTTTTCATTCTTGCCATATTCTTTTTCCCCTCTTTATTACATAATATAACATATATATTATACACCGATTTACAAATTTTGTAAACCATTATCCTCAAAATTCCTTTATTTAAGGCATGTTTTAACTATTATTTAATCTATTTTTATTTCTTTATTTAAATATAACGAATAAATATAAACTTCTTCTACTTTTTTATCTAACGCTTCTTCTAATGCTTGTTTATAAATATTTAATTGATTTTGATATTTTTTTATTAAGATTTCTTCATTACCATTTTCAACAAAATCTGTCTTATAATCAATCAATACAATTTTTCCATCATCAAAAATTGCATATAAATCTATAATTCCTTGAACTAAAATAAATTCATCATTTGTCTCTTCAAAAACCTCTTTTGCTTTTATTTTTATACAAAAAGCCTTTTCTTTTTCTATAGTTCTGGCTAGTCTTAATTTTTCAGCTAATTTTGAATTTAAAAAGTTTTGAATTTTAAATAAATTTATAAAATTCGATTCTTCTAAAGAAATTATATTCTTAGCAATTAATTCTTGTTTTAAATTTTCTAATTCTTCTTTAGAGTATTGTTTTTTTAAGTCTAACTTTTGTAAGAACAAATGCATTAATGTTCCTTTTTTACTTGCTGAAATTTTTTCTTCATCTTCCATAAATGTTGGAACGATTTCTGCTATTCCAATTTCTTTATTGTTCAATTCTAAAAAATCTATTCCTTCGTTTTTCATTTCTTTTATTTTACTTACTGTACTTTTTATTGGAAGTTTAGTTGCTACGATATTTTCATAATTCCATGCAAATTCTTTTTCATATTTTTCAAAATCAGTTTCTTTTTCAAAATCAAATTCTCTTATTTCAACTTTTTTTTCTTCTTCTTTTGAAATAATATCTCTTTTAAAATATTCATTAACTTTTATTAAATTTTTCATTTCTTCTGAACTTAAATAAACTAACTCAATCCAATCCAAATAAGAAATATATTTTTTTAGAATAATAGGATTTAATTTTCCGTCTTTTGTATTATAAACTTTTAACATTTCTTTCTTCTTTTCAATTTCCTTTAAATGATCTTTACATGTTCCTGTTATTATTAATTTTTCTTTTGCACGAGTTAATGCAACATATAAAATTCTCATTTCCTCAGAAATAGATTCTTCTTTTGTGATTATTTTAATCGCGTCTTTAGCAGAAGTCGAATATTCAATCATTTTTTCATAATTTATGTATTGAGGTCCTATTCCTAGTTTTTGATGTAATAAAAGATTTGAATTTAAATCTTGCATATTAATTTTTTTAGAAGTACTACATAAAAATACTATTGGAAATTCTAATCCTTTACTTTTATGAATACTCATTATTCTAACAACATTTTCATTCTCTCCTATAACTTTTGCTGAAGACATATCGCTATTACCAGATTTTAATCTTTCAACGAACATTATAAAATTAAATAGTCCTTTAAAACTTGTTTTTTCATATTCTTTTGCTCTTTCAAAAAGCATTTTTAAATTAGCTTGTCTTAAAAGTCCATTTGGCATAAGTCCTACATAATTATAAAATCCTGTGTCTGTATAAATTTTCCAAATAAGTTCTGCTAAACTTAAGTATTCTGTTTCTTTTCTCCATGTATTTAATTTATCTAAGAAATTATTTACTTTTTCCTTTAGTTCTCCTTCAAGCTCATCTTTTGCAACAAGTAAACTGTCATAAAAATTACCATCTCTTTTACACAATCTAATTTCTACAATCTCATTATCATCAAAAGTTCCTATTTCAGAACGAAGCACTGATACTAAAGAAATATCATCAATCGGATTATCTAGAATTTTTAATAAACTAATTATTGTTTGTATTTCTATAGTATCTAAATATTCATTTGAAGAATCTGAAAATACTGGTATGTCGTTATTTACAAGTTCTTTTTCATATACTGGAGCAAGTTTAGATGTAGATCTAAGTAAAATTACAATATCTTTATAAGTTACATCTCTATATCCTAATTTTTTATCTTTTACTTGTACTTTAGAATCTATAATTTCTTTTATTCTTTTTACAACAAATTTTGCTTCTATTTGTTCTTTTTCAAGTTGATTTATAAAATCATCTAACTCTTCATTGTCATTATCATCATTGTCTTCATCGTTTTTCCAAGCCATTATAGAATCATTATCTTTTAAATCAATAATGTCTAATTCAGCTATATCTAGTGAATTTTCATGTGGTTCAAACGCAGCGCCTAAATTCAAATACTCTTCTTCTGTATAATCAATGTCTCCTAATTCTTTGCTCATTATTGTTTTAAATACTTCATTTGTAATTTGAAGAACATTATCTCTACTTCTAAAATTTTTGAAAAGCTGGATTTTTAATCCATCATCATTTCCTTCTAAATCATATCTATCATATTTATCTAAAAACAATTCTGGACATGCTTGACGGAATTTATAAATACTTTGTTTTACATCTCCTACCATAAAAAGATTATTTCCACAAGATACTGTTCCCAAAATATATTCTTGAACTTGGTTACTGTCTTGATATTCGTCTATTGCAATTTCTTCAAATTTTTCTCTATATTTTTTAGCCACATCAGTTCCAACATAATTTCCGTTTTCATCTTTTTTTACTAAAATCTTTAATGCATAATGCTCAATATCATTAAAATCTATTATATTTCTTTCTCTTTTTCTTTTCATAAATTCTTCGTCAAAAGAGAAAATAACATCTTTTAAAATTTCTAGAATTTCACACATTGCATAAATATCTCTATATGCTGCTTCTGAATTATAAATCAAGGTTTCCTTTATAATTTTCATTAATTTATTTTTTACCGTATCTCTTGCAGATTTTGCTTCATCTTTTGCGTCCATTACAATTTTCTTGTCTATTGGCCATGATTTCAATTTGATTTCGCTTGCATATAGAAAAGCATCATCCCATGAGTTTTCTGTTTTATCATATAATTCTTTAAAAATTTCAATATCTGATTCTATTGTTAATTTATATTTTTCAAGTTCATAATATTTTTCAAGTTTGTTTCTAATAACTTTTAAACTATTAATTCCATCAATGATTTCCTCTTGAAGATTTTTTATTAAGATTTCTCCCCAAGCGCTTTTAGAAAAATCTTTTTCTTCATTTTTCTCAAACATTCTAACTTTTTCAAGTAGCCATTCTTTCGGAAATGGTGCACTTTGCATAAATCTATAAATTTTTAATACAATTTCTTTTAAAGGCTCGTCTCCTCTATAACCTGTATATGTATTCACTAATTTTGCAAAACTTGCATCTTCATCTTCGTATAATTTTTCAAAAACATTTTCTAATACTTCTTGTTTTAAAAGTTCTATTTCCTCCTCTGATGCTATTCTAAAATTTGCAGATAAATTAATTTCAAAAAAGTTATTTTTAATTACATCTAAACAAAATGAGTGAATTGTACATATATTAGATTTTCCTAGTAAAACAATTTGTCTTTGCAAATTTTCATTATCTGGTTCTTCATCTAACTTTTTATAAATTGCTTCTAATACTCTTTCACGCATTTCAGATGCTGCCGCATTAGTAAAAGTAACTACCAAAAGCTTATCAATATCAATACCATCTTTTAATATCTTTTGGATAATTCTTTCTACTAAAACCGCTGTTTTACCACTACCAGCAGCTGCTGCTACTAGTATATTTGAATCTTTTTTATAAATTGCATCTTGTTGTTCCTTGGTCCAATTCATAATTACTCCTTTTCTAAAGTTATAGTGCAAATTTCTGGTGGATTAAATATTCTAATTGGTAATTTTGAATAACCAATACCACCATTTATAATCATTGAAAAATCATTTGTTTTATAAATTCCATACGAATACTCTGGAAACCACCCTTGAGGATGTGCATATATTCCTTTTACTATTGGTAATTTTGCAATTCCTCCATGAGTATGTCCTGTTAATGCTAAATCTATATTATATTTATCATAAAGTTCGAAATATTCTGGTCTATGTGATAATAAAATTGTAAAATTATTTTTGTTTTCTTCTGCTATTTCAAAAAACAAATCATCCAAAATTACTTGAACTTTATCTTTATTTGTTCCATTAATATAAGCATATTTTTCATCTTTATATAATGTTGATGGATCTTGAATTCCAATTAAATTTATCTTTTCTCCGTCTATTTCTAGCACTTCGATTTTATTATTTAATATTTTTATCCCAATGTTTTCTAAATCATTTTTAAACTCATTATTTTCTGGGTCGTCTAAAAGCATCATTTCATGATTTCCATATATATAATAAGTATCTGCTAATTCTTTCAAGCTTTTCATAAATTCAACTGTTAATTCTTCTATTTGTTTTATATCATTATTTTTATATAAAACATTTTGGGAAGAATAATATTCAGCATCAATCAAATCTCCTGTGACACATATTATATCTGGATTTTCTTTTTTTACTTTATTTATTATTTTTTCAAGACTTATTTCATTTCTTATTGAATGAACATCTGTTATTTGTACTATTTTATAATTATTAAATTTCTCAGTTATTTTTTCGCTTTGTATTTTATATTCTCTTACAAAAATATTTTTATTTAAAATTATATTAAAAACACAAAAAAATGCTAATAATATTATTAATAATTTTAATAAATTTGTGATTTTCTTTCGCATTCTATACTCCTCTTTGAATATTTATAATCATATTACATTTTGCCAAATTTATCCACATTTTTTATTAATTTAATAAAATTTCTTTTTGCTTTTCCACAGATTATAAACTTGATGTGTTATACCAGGCGTTTAAAACGTTTTATTGTCTTTATAACACATTTTATTTTTAAACACTTGTTATTACTCACTTTATTTTTCATTGTATACCCCACAATAATTTGTAAATAATAAATGTGTAAGGAGGAAAAATTACTATGGATGATTTAACAATTTTAAACGAAATACACAAAGGAGTTACAACAGGTATGTCATCTCTTGAAGAAATTTCAAAAAAAACTTCAGATGAAGAATTTAAAGCTGAACTTTCTACACAATATAATTCTTATCAAACAACATTAAATAAAGTAAATCAAGCTTTTGATGAAATTGGTGAAATACCAGATGATGCTCCTATGGGACAAAAAATTATGGGTTGGACTGGAATACAAATGAATACTATGAAAGATACTTCTAACACAAAACTTTCTGAACTTTTAATTCAAGGTTATGATATGGGAGTTATTAAAGGATTTAAACTTTTAAATCAAAGTCCTGAAGCCACACAAAGTGTTAAAGATATTTTAAATGGATTTATTAGATTCCAAGAAAATAGTATTAATAGATTAAAAAAATTCTTATAATACAAAAAGGATTTAAAGATAATTTCTTTAAATCCTTTAATTTATTTTCATTTAATAAACATTTATTATTCTTCTACTAAAGATGTTGACTCTACAGTATTTAAATCTTCTTCATCCTCTTGACTTCCTGATGGTTGGTCTTCTGGTTTTATATAATCTGGATCTGCAGCATTACATTTTGAACAAACTCCTTCTACATAATTATGTCCCGTTGCTTTTATTGTTTCTGTCGCAGTTTCATTACATGTTGCATCTGAACATTTTTTATTAATAACACCATCTTGTGTACATGTCGGTTCAGTTTTTGACTCCTCTACCATTGTATGAGTATGTGATGGTGTTTGATTTCCACCTGATTGACTTCCATCTCCTGAAGTATTAGTATTTGTATTTGTATTTGTATTTTCACTTTCTTCTAGCTTATCAATTTCTTTTGTTTCTTGCTCTTCACAATTTTTACAAATTCTTGTTTTAACACCAACATCCTCTATAGTTGGTTTTGTTGTTATTTCCCATTCACCCCAACTATGTCCTAAAGCATCTAATGTTTTTGTTTCTTTATCTCCACAAGAACACGCCATTACTTTGCTTCCTGTTTTTTCACAAGTTGGCGCAACATAACTATTTTTTACTTCTTCATTATAATCATGCGTGTGTTTTGGAGCTGCTACAGTTCCATAATTAAAATATGCAATATTCATATCTACCCATCCAGAAATTCCTGGTACAGTTCCTTTACTTGTGTATTGCCACATATTTACATTACCAGTATAGTCTGTTTGGCTTGTATAGTGTGCAAGCCAAAACTTACAACTAAAAGAACTTCTAGACATTCTATTTGTTATATCATTTTTATTTGCATACATCATTGGTTCATAGCCATTTGCTTTTACATAATTTAAGAATGTATTTGCATTTTTTGTTGCTTCTGCACCACCAACATTTACACATCTTTTTGAATTAAAATCTTCAAAATCATATACTACTGGATAAGTAACACTATACGGTGCTATCTTTTTTACAACCCAAGCGGCTTCTTCTAAAGCTTCTGTTTCATTTATTGCTGTGGAATAAAAATACACTCCTACTTTTATTCCATTAGCAATTGCACCATTCATATTCGTTTTGAAATATGCATCTTCATATATTCCACCAGAAGTTTGTCCTCTATATCCAGCACGAATAATTGCAAATTCTACACCACTTGCTTTAACTTGAGCCCAATCAATTTTTCCTTGATGATGTGATACATCTATTCCCATAGATTTTTGTCCAACATTTTCAAACATTGTTTGAGCTTGATCTTGAGAAACATTATCTCCTCCAGTTTTCTTATTAGATTCAGCATCTTCTGATGAATTTACAGATGAAACTTTTGATTTGGGAACGGTAACTTCTTTATCTTCAAATTTTACAACTTCCTCTTCTTCTTCTTTTAAAGATTCATCAATAGTTGTATCTTTTGCAACAACTACAACCTCTTCTTTAATTTCTAAAACAACTTCCTCTTCAACACCAAGATTTTTTGAAGTTGCTGAAGTTAATTCTGTTTTAGTATTTTGTTTATTTAATATTATTACTCCTGCTACAGAACCAACTATTATAATTGGAACAAGAATAACTATAATTTTAATTTTTATTGAAAGATTTAAAAAATTTTCTATCATTTGCATCTACCTCACATGAAATATTATATCTTTTATAGAATTTCAGGTCAAGTCCAGTTATTAACAAAAAAATCTCACTTTATTAAAAATAAAATGAGATTTTTTATTAATACCTATTTTCTTAATTCTGCTTTTAAATTTTTCTCTAAAGCTTCAATAACTTTTTCTAAAATTGGATTAATTTCTTCATCTGTTAATGTTTTTGTATTTGATCCAAATGTTAAAGAATAAGCCACGCTTTTCTTGTCTCCTAAACTTTCGCTTGTATAAACATCAAATAATTCTGATTTTACTAATAAGTTTCCAGCAGCTTTTTTGATAACTTTTGATACTTCATCAGATGTAATATTTTTATCTAAAGTAACAGCTATATCTTTATTTACTGTTGGGTAAATAGAAATTTCTTTAAATTTCATTTTTCCAACTTTTTTAGCTAATAATTTATCTAAATTAATTTCTAAAACATAAACTGCATCTTTTGAAATTTCTGGATGTATTCTACCAATAACACCAACAACTTCTCCATTTACATTAATTTCAGCAACTTGACCTGGATGGAATTCTTTTAAAGATTGTTTTGGAAGTACAAAACTATATCTATTTCCATATCCTAAATAATCTAATACTTCTTCAGCAACACCTTTTATAATATAGAAATCAACTTGTTTTTTATTGTTTAATCCTAAATAATACTCACCAGTCATTAATGCACATAATTTTTTGTCTTCTCCACGATTCTCTTCTCTTTTCCAGAATCCTTTTCCAATTTCATATATACAAACATCTTTTGTATAATGAGCTTTGTTATATTCATAAATTTTATAAAGTGATGGAATTAAACTATATCTTAATGTATTTCTTTCTTCTGTCATTGGGTCTAATAATTTTAATTCTTCAAATGTATCATTTGTATATTTATGAACATCTTTATCATTTATTAATATATAAGATAATGTTTCATTTAAACCTAAAGAAATCATTTTATTTCTAATTTCTCTATCTGTTTTATCAACATATCCTAATTTCATTGGAACAACTGGTAGTTTTCCAACTATATTGTTAACTCCATAAATTCTTCCAACCTCTTCAATTAAATCTTCTTTAATTGAGATATCAATTCTTCTTGTTGGAACTGTTACAGTAATAACATCTCCATTTACAGATGTTTTAAATGCTAATTTTCTAAATACATCTAATGTTTCTTCTAAAGATATATTTGTTCCAAGTAAATTGTTAATATCTGTTACTTTGATATCCACTTTCTTTTCTTCTTTATTTGAATTGTCATATACAACTTTTCCTGTTTGGATAGTAGCACATGCATATTCTTCTAATAATTTAACCGCTCTTTCCATAGCCATGTATGTTCTATTTGGATCTAATCCTTTTTCAAAACGATTACTTGCTTCACTTCTAACTATTTTTTTAGAAGTTTTTCTAACTCTTACAGAATTAAATATAGCAGCCTCTATTAAAACATTTTTTGTTGTTTCTTCAATTTCAGTATCTAGTCCACCCATTACACCAGCTAAACCAATAGCTCTTTTTCCATCAGAAATTACAATATCTGTTTCTTCTAATGTTCTTTCTATTCCATCTAATGTTGTTAGTTTTTCACCAGGAGCTGCCATTCTTGTTTCAATAACATTTCCAAGTCTATCAGCATCATAGAAATGAAGTGGTTGACCACATTCAATCATTACATAGTTACTAATATCAACAACATTATTAATTGGTCTAATTCCACAAGCTATAAGTCTATTTTTGATAAAATCTGGAGATTCTTTTATTGTTACATTTAATGCTTTTCTAGCTATAAATAACGAACAATTTTCTGTGTTTACTTTTACTTCAAAAGAATTATTTAAATCTTCTCCTTCTTCTCCATGAGATAAATCTAATTCTTTTACTGGTTTATCATAAATAGCCCCTACTTCATATGCTAATCCTAGCATACTTAATAAATCTCCTCTATTTGCTGTTAATTCAATATCTATAATTTCATCATCTAATTTTAAATATTGAATTGGATCTTTTCCAATAGGAGCATCTTCTGGTAATATATGAATTCCGTTTTTATCTTCTTCTGATAAATATTTTTTATCTAATCCTATTTCATATAGAGCACAGATCATACCATTTGATTCTTGCCCTCTAATATTTCCTTTTTTTATTGTTATTTCTGGAAGCTCAGCTCCTGCTTGAGCTACTATTACTTTAATTCCAGTTTTTACATTTGGTGCTCCACATACTATACTTAAAACTTCATTTCCAACATCAACTTTGCAGCAATGTAAGTGGTCTGAATCTGGATGATCAACACATTCTAAAACCTTACCAATAATAAGTTTTGTAGATGGAATTAATTTTTGAGCTAAATCATATTCATTACCAACTCTAGTTAAATCTTCTGCTAAAGTTTTGATATCAAAATTTTCATCTATATCAACATAATCTTTTAAGAAATTTCTACTTAATATCATTTTTCTTCCTCTCCTTTATTATTCTTTATCTTGTCTATCGAATTGACTTAAGAATCTTACGTCATTTGCATATAAATATCTCATATCTGTAATTCCATATTTGAACATTGCTAATCTATCAATTCCTGTACCAAATGCGAATCCAGAATATTTTTCTGGGTCATATCCATTCATTTCAAGAACTCTTGGATGTACCATACCAGATCCTAAAAGTTCAATCCATCCTGTTTTTTTGCATAGTGGACATCCTTTTCCACCGCATTTAAAACATGTAACGTCAACTTCATAGCTAGGCTCAGTGAAAGGAAAATAACTTGGTCTAAATCTTAATTCTGTATTTGGACCTAACATTTTTTTCATAAATACTTCTAATGTTCCTTTTAAATCTGCTAAAGAAGTATTTCTATCTTTGTAATCAATTACTAATCCTTCTACTTGATTGAATTGATGAGAGTGTGTTGCATCATCTTCTCTTCTATATGTTTTTCCTGTACAAATCATTCTAATTGGAGATTTTTCTTCATTTGCAAGCATTGTTCTAGCTTGAACACTTGATGTTTGTGTTCTTAGTAAATATTCATCTGTTATATAGAAACTATCTTGCATATCTCTTGCAGGGTGTCCTTGTGGAAGATTTAATCTTTCAAAACAGAATTCATCTGTTTCAAGTTCTGGTCCATCAACAACATCATATCCCATTGAAACAAATATATCTTGAATTTCTTCAATTACTCTGTTGATTGGATGTTTACTTCCTCTAATAATTTTTGTACTTGGAGCAGTTATATCTATTTTTTCTTTTTCAAGTTTTGCAGCCATTGCTTTTTCTTTAAATATTTTTTCAGCTTCATTTATTTTTTCTTCAATTTTAGTTCTTGCTTTATTTACCCAAGCTCCAACTTTTGGTCTTTCTTCTGGAGCTACTGCACCTAGCCCTTTTAAAAGTCCTGATAATTCACTTTTCTTTCCAAGTAATCTTACTTTTAATTCTTGTAATTCTTGCAAATCTGCTATTTTTTCTATAGCTTCATTTGCTGATTTTCGAATTTCTTCGATTTTCTCTTTCATTTAAAAATCCCTCCCAATTTTATATAATTTTTTATTTATAACTAAAAAACAAAAAATCCTATACGAAAAACTTCGTATAGGACGATATATACCGTGTTACCACCTAAATTCATTAACTATTTTTAGTTAACCTCATTCGTTGTTATAACGTAACAACCGTTTTAGCCTACTTTAATTTCAACTAAAAAACTCAAAAAGTGAAATTTCAGTAAATATATTTTTAAGCAAACTTCCAGCGCATCATTTGCTCTCTCTTAAAAAATAATTTTATTTACTTACTTTGCTTTTTTCAAACGTTTTAAAATATTATGTTAATAATATAACACACTAATTCAAATATTTCAAGATAATTTTTATATTTAGAATAAATTTTTATATTTTACTTACTTCCAATTTCATTATCAGCGTCTCTATCATTAGCAATTGTTTTACTTCTACTTCTGTCCATTTCGATTTCATTTGCTTTAGCTAATACATGATCAACACCATCTTTAATTTTTATTTTTCTTCCATCTCCACATTCAAATTCAGCATTTTCTCCAGTACTCCAACTTGCATTTATTTTACTTAACATATCCATTTTATTCACATCCTATAAAGAAATATTTTTTAACCTTTCATTCCACTTAATTCATTTTGTTTAAAATTTTCGATTCTTAAATTTAAAGGATTTATAATTGAACTTTCTACAACTTTAGCAGTATTAAATCTGCTAGCAAAAAAAGTTGTAATTCTTTTTATTACTCTTGGTCTTCTTATAGTTGTTGTTATCTCAGTTCCACCAACTTCCATTGCTTTAGAAATTGACTCTTTTTTTCTTTCGTTAATTCTTTCAATTTCTGAATTAATTAAAGAAATTTCTTTTTCGACTTTTTTAGAAAACTCAGTATTTTTTACTTTAGCTTCTTTTCTTTTTTCAATATTTGAAGAAAATTGTTCATCCATTTCACAAACAACATCTTGTTGATCCATCAACTTTGATATTTCTATAGGATCAATTGTATTTGATTTGTCTGTCTTTTTTAGTTTAAATCTTTCAAGTACAGATTTTATACTGTCTTTAACAGATAATTTTACTTTATCATTTTCTTTTTTATCTGTATCAGAAATTAATTCTTCTCTTAAATATTCATCATTTAATATTGTTCCTATTAAACTTGCTTCAAGTTCAACTTTTCTTAAAATTAATTGCTCAATTTTACCATCATAAAACTGACTAAGTTCTACTAAAGCTTGTTCATAATTTGCTAAAGTTTCAGTAACTAATTTTTTAGTCTCTTCATAGTTTTTTGAACCTTCTTTAAACTTAGGGTTTATATTGTAAATTCCAACTTTTATAGACTTCATTTGAGCGCTAACCTTATCGTTAATTGTTTCTGTAGAAACTTTATCAATATAAGCTCTACTTACCATAGCATTTGTTTTTACTCGATTTTCAGTTTCATTGTATAATCTTTTTAAATTAACACAAATCTCTTGGTCTGTTAAATTTTCCAAAACAATATGCCTCCTTTTTTAGTTAATTTTCCATATATTTTTTTGCTTCCGCAATAGTTGTCTTTTTATCATTTTCTATTTTTGTTAACAATTGTTTCATTTCTTCAGTTGTCATATAGTCTAAATTGTAAATTTTGCCCTCATATACGACTGTTCCTAATTTCATAGGCACCTCCAAAATATACCTTATTTATACATTCATTCTCCCCAAATGTCAATATTTTTTTAATATTCTATTGATTTTGTTGCTCCACCGTTAGTTTTTACTCTATACATTTGATAAATACTTGATTCATTTTTGCTGTCATCTAAGTAATATAGTATTCCATCTGATATATTTATTTTTGTTCTATTAGATGTTAATGATACTACTGCTTTTGATTTTTTTCCTTTTAAGTTTGTTACACAAATTTGTTTATTAACTTCATCAAAATAATATATATTTTTGTTTGTTATATTATAAGTTTCATTTGTAACAAATGTTGTAACCATTTTTACTTTAGATCCATCTGTTTTTATTTTACTTAAGCATTTATCTTTGTCATTATAGAAATAAATCCATTTTTTAAGAACTTGAATCTTTTTGAAATTATACTCTTTTGATAATGTTTTAATATCAGTTCCATCTACATTTATTGAATACAAAAATCCAACATTATCTGTAAAATATATTTTTCCATTTTCAACTACAAAATCTTGTACATTTGTTGCTGTTACAAGTTTTTCTTCACCTGTAGCTAGTGATAGTTTAGATATTCCAAAAACATCTTGTCCTGTTACATAATAAACATATCCATTTTCAATATAAAATTTACTTATTGAAGTTGTTAATGTTTTTATTTTTGTAGGAGCATCTCCATTTGTTTTTACTGACTTAAGATCTAATGAATTTGAATTAGATAATGTTAAATAATAAATTGTATCATCTATTACTTTCATAGAATATGCTGTTTCATCAGTAATTTGATATTCTTCTTTTCCTTTTACTTTAACAATACCTTTTTCGTATTTATTATAGAAGACAAGTTTTCCATCATCACAAACTAATCCTAAATTTGCTTCATTTCCGCTTGCAACTTCTTTTGAAAAAATTAATTTAAATAAATTAATAATTCCTATTAAAATTAATACACAAATTATTGCTAAAACTATTAGTACAATTATTCTTCTTTTATTTAATTTTAGATTTTTAATTTTTTCTTTTATATTCATTATAAAATCTCCTCTTTGGAATTAATTATATCTATTCAACATCTGTTAGTACGAATCCTGTATCTATATTAAATTTATATACATCAACTACAATTAATGCATTCTCTGATGTTACTGCTGCAGATACTTTATATCCATCTATTTTTAAATCTACTAAATTTTGTATTGTAAATTCTTCTCCTTTAGCTATTGCTGCATCCATCATTTCTACAATTTTATTTATTAACGCATCTTTGGCAACTTCTCTTGTTACTGCTTGCATTTGAGATTGATTTTGGTTTTCTAATGTTGTTTGACTATAAGTGTTTGTATCTATAAATTTTAAATTATCTTTCTTGCTATTATATAAAGTAGTTATTTGAGTTTTGATTGTATCTAATAATGTTTTCCTTTCTTCTTCTGGTAAAAGATCTAAATAAATACAATTTTCTGAATTTAGTCCAGGTAAATCTGTTACTTCTTTAAATTCAATTTTATTATCTATTGCTATTTGAGTTTCTGTTTTGTTTGTAGATATTGTAAATACTATATCATTTTTTAAAACTTTAGAATTTGTTGTTCCATCTGTTTTTAAACTTACTTTAATTTTTTGATTTATTTTTTCTTTTTCTATAAAGCTATATTCAGCATCAATTGTAGTATTAGCTGTAGATTGCTCTTTGTTTATTTCTAAAGCAAATCCATTTTTTTCTAAAGCTTCATTTTCAATTAAATAGGTTATTTTTATATAGCTTTGATTAGAATTTAAATCTGGATTTTCGTCAGGAATTAAATCTATATCTACTATACCATTATTTGGTAATACAATGTTTAATTTTTCTACATTCTCCGAGCTAGAATAAATATTAATTTTTAAGCCATTTCCTGATAATTTTTCAACTTCTTTTATTAATTCATCTATACGATTATTGAATTCTTCTTTAGTTAAATTTGCTTTTTTTCCAAAAATAATATTTTCGATTTGTTCTTTTGGATTTTTTTCTTTTTCTATCAAATCTTCTATATTTGTAAATTCTATTGTTTCAATATCTTCACTTGAAGAACTTTCTGTAATTGTTTCTATAACAACATTTCCTGTATTAGCATTTTGTTCTACTTCAGTTTCAACTGTATTTCCTATACTTATTGTTCCAACAGGATTTACATGTATAACTGGTATTTCCGGATTTAATATTTCTTCAGTAGGTGGTGTTGTTTCTGGTTGAATATTTTCAACTTCATTACCATCTGGTATAGCATTTTCTTGTTCTTCAACATTTTCTTGAATCTCATTATCATTTGCATTTTGATTTTCTGTTGGTGTAATTATTGGAGCCAAAGAAGTATTTTCTTGTGTTACATTTTCTTCAGTTTCATCTTTTTCATTATTGTCATTTACTATTAGTTTTTTTATTAAATTTTCGTCTTTTTTCAATTCTTCTAAAGATTTTACTATCACATTGTTCAATTCTTCTTGAGATAATGATACTGAGTAATTTGTTACTTCAACATTTTCTGTAGCATTTTCTATTGCAATATTTTGTTGGACAGCAAAATTTTCTTCTGGTATATTATTTAAAATTATTTCAAAATACTTTTTTAAAATTTCATTAAATTCTTCTTCAGAAAGATTTATATTTTCAACATCAGCTAATTCTTTTACTCTTTCATAATCTATATCAATTCCAAAAACATCTTTTGTTTTATCTAAATGAAGTCCAACATATTGATTCATTATTTCATCTGAAGCAAGCGCTGCCTCATCTTCTTGAGCAATTAATTTAAATTTAAAAACTTCGTTTCCAGAGTAATTTAAAATTGCTTCACTATAATTTTTTTGACTTGTAACATCATTAGAATTCGATATATTCAAATCAAATTTTGTTACATCTATATCTTGCAACTCTTCTTTTTCCAAATCTGTTGTAAATTTTACAGAGCTGTCCATTTGAAAACTTTCTTTTTGCATTTTTTCTATAAGATTTGTATATAGTTCATTTTTTAATAATTTGTTAATATTTATTTGAGAAATATTTTGAACAAATAATTGTTTTGAAGATACATTGTCCTTTGTTAAGTACCAATACGCTCCAACAAAGCCTATTAGCACAATTAATAGCAAGAAAAATAATACCAAAATAGATTTTGGTTTTTTCTTTTTTGTATAGCTATTATCTTCTTTGCTTATTAAGATATCTTCTATTCCGTTGCTATTCATACAAACCTCCTTTTTATCCTTAATTATTATATATAATATTAAAAAAAATAACAATATAATTTTGAGTTTTTTAGTATCTTTTTTGGCTCTATAAAACACAAAAAGCGTTACAAAACGTAACGCTTTTTCAAACTATCTAAAATTATTCTGCTGATTCAGCTGTTTCAGCTTCTGGAGCTTCATAAGCTTCTAAAATAGCTTTTTGAATTTTTTCTCTAGTTTCAGCATTGATTGGATGAGCTATATCTTTG
>CAZPAF010000016.1:0-34814 GCA_964584475.1 uncultured Lachnospiraceae bacterium
CAACAATTTCTTCCATTGACATTGTTTTATCCGAAATTTCAGTTGCATAAGCCAGACGGAAAACGCTTTCTATCATTTCCGTTTCCATATCAAAGGTTTGTGCAAGCATTTGAGCACCAAGAGGTGTATTTGAAGCTGCAAGCTGTACAATCTGATTTAACTGCTTAATCTGTACAATCTGATTTAACTGCTTAAGCTGTGCCTGCTGTTCTGGTTTAAAGTTGTTTTTATACTCTTCATCTGTTAGTACATTATTTACAAGGAAACCTGTAAAATCAGACAAAGACAGTGTCTTTTCCGAAACTGTTTTAATCTCAAATAGCTGTTTTACCTGTGTTTCCTGAACACCAAAAATCTTTGCAAGTGTCTCTGCATTTTGCGGTGTATTGGAAATTGCCAGTTGAACTATCTGATTCAACTGTTGCAGCTGTGCATTTTCAGGAGAAATCTGCAAAGCGTCATTTAAAAACTCAGGCAAGGTTATTGTATCAACTGCAGGGTCTTTGCCTACATAAGTGAAAATTAATTTTATCTGTTCTTCATCTATTCCCGTGATTGATTTTAATGCTGCAACATCCAATTCTTGCTCTGAAGACGCAATGCTTATCAGTTGTTCTAGCTGTGCAAGCTGAGCTTGCTGTTCTTCTGTTGAATTTGCTTTAAGCAAGTTAAGGCAATCCTTCAAAGACATAGTCATACCAGCTATTTCCGCTTGGAACGCATCTTTGACATCTGCATTTTGAGTATAATACAAGTAGTATAGCTGATTTATATTGTTTACATCTATTCCCAGTATATTTGCCATAGCTTCAACTGTAAATTTCTGACCTGAAGACGCAAGCTGAATCAACTTCATTTGTTCCATTGTCGCTTGGTCAAAGGAAGAACTGAACATTGTATTGCTTGTAAGAAAATTTGTAAATTGTGCAAGAGACATTGTTTTTTCACTGACATCCTGTTTTTCGCTAAGGATAAAAATAGTTTCTACAAGAGATTTATCAATTCCAAGCATAGAAGACAGCTCGGCAGCACTAATCTGTGTCTGCACTGCTGTTTTATCGGTAAACATAGCCAGCGTTTTTAACTGTTCTATTATATTTTTATCCAGATATGATGAAAATGTCGGGTCGTTGGCTATATCATTCTGCAAGAAGTTTACGAATTCCGCAATTGTCATTGTTCCCGGATTATAGCTGTCGGACATTGCATAGTAATAAACAAATAACAATCTTGTTGTATCTGAATCCATACCAAGCAAAGAAGCAATATCAGTATATGTATAAGGTGTAGTCATTTTCTTTGCATCGGTAAAGGTTGCAAGCTGTTTCAGCTGACTTAAAGCAGATGCATCAAACATAGAACTATAGTCAGGGTCATTCGCTACCTCGTTAATTACAAAATTCGCAAATGTAGCTAATGTCATACTGCCTGTAGAGGCATTACCGTTTTCTATATTGTAAAGTAGGAATAAATCTTTTATGTTCTCTGCATCCATATCAAAAAATTCTGCCAGTTGGTCTGCATTCATTGGTGTAACCAAAGCTTGAGCATCAGTAAATTTGGCTAGCATATCAACTTTTTCTTTCATATCATCGTCGATATAGTTAGAAAATGTTTCGTCATTCGTAACCGTATTAGAGATAAATGAAAGAAATTCAGATGCTGTCATTGGGGCTATTTTTTCATCAATGTAATAATCGTAATATAGCATATCAATCACACTGGAATTCAACGAAATATCTTCGCTCATAAGTTCCAATTCTTTTGCCAGTTCGGCTGAGGTATAAGGCTTTCCAAGAATTGTGCCGTAGCCCATAACCGATTTTATATTTTCATCTTCTTCAAGACTGTTAATCAGTTCGATAAGATTGTTTTCGTCTTGGTTTTCATAAACCATTACAACCGTATTATCTTTCGGGAAAATGTCAGCAATTTCATCTTCATCTGCAAGTGTATAGGCAATGCCTGTCTGTTGCTGAAGAATATATGCTCCGATAAATAGCACTACAAATAGTCCAAGCATAACATAGCGTGCTTTATTGCTGAATTTTGCCGCCCAGTCTGTTGGAATATGCAATGATTTTTTTGCTGTCTTTTGTATTAGCTTATCGCAAGCAAGAATAATACAAGGCAGCATAGTAATGACACACATCATACTGATAAATACGCCTTTTGCCAAGACAATACCAAGATTTGCACCGATTTTAAAGCTCATGAATGCAAGCATAATTAAACCGACAACGGTAGTAAGTGAGCTAGATGCTACTGATGAAAAGGAGTATGCTAAAGCGTTTTTCATCGCTTGTATGCTGTCATTCTCGTGTTCTTTTTCCTGTCTATAGCTGTTCATCAGAATGATAGAGTAATCCATAGAGAGAACTAGCTGCAGAATAGCTGCAATTGAATTTGTGATGCTTGCCACACTTCCGAGAACTATATTGGTTCCGGAGTTTATTACAACAGCCACACCAATAACTACAAGGAAAAGCAATGGCTCAATCCACGATCCACACATAATAAACAGAATTGCCAGCAACACCGATAAAGCTGTTACGACAAGCATTAACGGTATACCCGGAAAACCGCTGTCGTTGTTTTTCCACACAAAACTGTAATCAGCAAACTGTGATTCCAGAGCAGCTTCTATTGTCTGTTCTTCATCACTGTTATAATCACAGGATATATTCAATATATACAAAGTGTGGTTATCTTTATTATATTCGTCGCTTTCAGCATCATAATCAACGCTGTCCACATATGTAATATTACTTAATTTATCTAAAACTGTTTCTTTCTGCGAATCAGCCAGATTATCGAACATTACACGAATAGTATTAGAGGTTTCTATTGCAGGAAATTCCTCTTCCATAATATCAAGACCGGCTTTCATTTTGGAATCATCTGGCAGATATTTTGTCATATCTTCATTGATTTCTACAAACTGAGAACAAAAGACACTTGCAATTGCCAGTATCAGCATTGCCATAAGTACAAATTTTCTTTTGTTCACAATAAAATTGGACATTTTTTTTATCATAATATATATATTCCTCCGTTATTTAAATACTGTACAATTGACATTTTAATATATGCATATTATAATCAACATATGTTGTTTTAGCAACCAACAGATACAAAACATACTGGTGTAAAATAGACACATCAATAAGAAAACGTCGTTTTTACATCTATTTACAATAATTTGTTCGAAGGAGTATCGATTATGAATCAAAGAATAATGTTAACGAAAAAACTTCTAAAAACCAGCTTAACCAATATGCTTCAAACACAGACCATCTATCAGATTTCTATTCGTGAATTGTGTCAAAATGCAGGAATCAATCGTTCCACATTTTATAAATACTACGGAAGTCAGTTCGATCTGTTGTCTGAAATGGAGCAGGATCTGCTTGTTAGCATAGAAGAAGTGCTTGCGGCGCAGAACGATTACAGTAAAAATGCTATCGAACAGATTTTAATTTATTTGGAAAATGATATCGAGTTCGTTCGTTTACTTATCAATTCAAATGTTGATCCTGAATTTCCAAAAAAATTGTTTTCCTTGCCCCCAATTCAGCGTATGTTAAATGAATTGATGGCGAAGATACCTGATGAAGAATCTGATTACTACTATCGCTTCCTACTGTTTGGAGCATATGAAATTGTAAGAACATGGGTAAACAAAGAAAATCGTGAAAAGCCCGAGTGGTTGGCAGCTTTACTCTTTAAAATGATTATGACACCAAAAGAAAAAAACTTGTTATAATGGGATGTATCTATGTTTTACAAGATAGAAAAGAAATGAAAGTAGATACAAAATCTACTTTCGCCTCAAATAAAAAAATTGTTGCATTTTGTACTTTAGTTATGTCAAGTATTTTACAATCATTACAAACAAAAAGAAAACCTAGAACTCGAAAGTTCTAGGTTTGGTGCGGCAGAGAGGACTTGAACCCCCACGGTCTCCCACTAGATCCTAAGTCTAGCGCGTCTGCCAGTTCCGCCACTGCCGCGTCATCAACTGACAATAAATATATTAACACAAAGTAAAGTCAATTGTCAATATTAATTTTAAATTTATTTTATGAATAATTTATTCGGTTGACTTTTTATGTAAAACATGATAAAATATGCCCGTACTTTCCCATAGCGGAAATATATGTACATTGAAATGAAGATATATCGGCTCATCTTTATAATGTGTCTCTCTTTATAGATATTTTATTTATAGGGAGGTATTTTATGAGAGAAAATGAAGAATTAAGAATGATAAAAAGATTATCAAAAGATTTTAAAGGAATGAAAGAAAGATTCAAAAATCCGAATCCAATACTTTTCAAGAAAAACGCAGAACTTTTTATTCGCAATCTTTGTATTGCTTACGATATCAACGACTTAAAGCTTAATCATTTGGCAATTACTGCCTACAACGAAGTCTGTGAAGTGTTAGAAAATCGTATGCTCAATAAATCGGAGAAAAATCTCACAGACATTTGGCATTTTACCCTTATCTTGAAATCCTTTATGGAAAAATTCTATCAACAAACTGGTAGACTTTACGACTAATTAAATTCGAACATCCTTCAGAGCCGATATTATAAGTGGCTCTGATTTAATTTGAGAGACGCATTACTTTGACGCAAGCTCTAACTTGGGCTGTGTCTTCATTTCTCTTTTTTGAAAATTAATAAAATCCTATATATATCATACAAAAATAGACTATCTAAAAGATAGTCTATTTTTGCTTCGAAATCCTTCATAACTTTACGTTATGATTTAATTTGAGATTCACATCTCTATTTTTATTATAAATTATTTTTCAATACTTATCAACAATTATCTTTTATTTAAAATATTTCATAAAATGTTTTAAAAGTATATCCTTCATTTTTAAGTTGCATAATTATATCTGGAAGCGCTTCTACTGTTTGTACTTTTTCATTAGAATCATGCATTAACACAACTAAACCATTTCTTCCCTCTTTTGTATTCATAAACTCTTGAATACATTCTTCTTTAGTATCTTTTCCTTCTGCATCTCCTGTTAAGCAGTTCCAATTTGTATATGCAACTCCATAACTTCTAAAATGTTCTCTTGCTTGTGCTTTTATCTTTTCATATCTACCACCACTTGATCCCCCTGGAAATCTAAATAAATATGAATTAAAATCTGGATTTCCAATTGCATTTCTTATTGAATTGTCACATTCTACATATTCTTGGAAAACAGTATCTTTATTTTCATATATTTTTGAATATTCATGTGAATATCCATGATTTGCAATATAATGTCCTTCTTCAAATGTTCTTTTGGTTGTTTCTGGATATAAATCCACTCTTGCACCTAAAACGAAAAATGTGGCTTTTACATCATGCTCTTTTAATATATCTAAGATTTGTGGAGTTACATCTTTTGATGGACCATCATCAAATGTTAAATATACTTGTTTTTCTTCTGAAAAATAAATATCTCTTACTTCATCAAATCCATTTTCATTAAATTGAGGAATTGTTAAACTTGCTTTTAATCCTTCCATATCATGACCTGGTATTTGCATATGATTGCCAGTGTAAGATGTTATTTCTCCATTTTCTTTTTTGGTTATAATAACATCTTTATTTGAAGCAACTGTTTCTCGATTTTCTAATTTTGATTTTTCTTCTTCAGAAATCACTGCTGTTTTCTTTATTTCTGGTGTGTCTAAATTATTTGAAATAATAGAAAAAACAATATAAATTAAAAATGAGCATGCCAAAATAATTACTATAAATAGTAAAATTGTTTTTATATTAAGTTTCTTTTTCTTTTTTAGACCAAACTCATCATAAGCATAGTCTTCTAAACCATACAACATAATTCGACACTCCTCGTCTTCATTATATAGTATTTTGTCAAAATTTCAAGTATTAATTCTAAATATGAAAACAAAAAAGAACAATAGAAAAATTCTATTATTCTTTTCATTCATTAATCTATTTAATTTTCTTTATTTAACAATTCTTCTTGTTTTAACAATTCCTCTTCTTGCCTTTTTGCTCCTTCTATTATTTGTTTTTTTATTTCTTCACTTAATTCTAAAGAATAAGTTATTTTATCAAATTCATAGTTAAAATATGCAGAGTATGAAATTAATTCATCCAATTCATATTCTTCTTTTTTACTTAATAAACCTGTTTCTAAATCTATATATTTTACTTTCCTTATATATACTTGATTCTGCATTTTTGGATCTTTTTCATAATCTTCTAATATTAAATCTTTATTTTTTAAATCAAATTTCAATATATAAAACGGATTCACAACATTAATAATATTATAATTCTTTTTAGCAATTTCACTAGCAAGCTCATAAGGACTAGGATCTTTATAAACAAATCCTTCACTATAACTATAAGTATACTTCCATTCTTCTCGTTCTTTTTGAGTCTTTTCTATATAAATTCCATATGTAAATTTTTCTTCAGGAGATTTATAATAGTACCAATTTTCAGCTGTAATTCCTTTGCTATCACCATAAAATATCTTTTGAATTCCATCTTTATATTGTACATAATAATCATTTTCTGGTGATTCTATTTCATAATTTCCAAATTTAACTTGATACATATAATTATTAGAACCTTTATATTTATCAAGTTTAGTAAACATTACTGTAAAGAAAATAGCTTTTATAATTATTGATAATATATATATTAAGAAAATTATAATTAGTATAACTTTTACTATTTTCTTTAACTTTTTTGAATTATTTTTCTCTTGTAAAGATTCTTTATTTTCATTAACTGTTTCTTCATTATTAGTTTCTGTTTTTACTAAATATTCTGCACCTTCAATAAAATCTTCTATACTTTTATTAAATTCCATACAAAGCGCATTCAAATTTGTTATATCAGGAATTCTTTCTCCAGTCTCCCATTTATATACAGCTTGTCTAGATACATTTATTTTATTAGCTAATTCTTCTTGTGAAATGCCTTTTTCTTTTCTAAATTTATATAAATTTTCACCCAAAAATTTTATTTCATTTTTCATAAAATATTTCCTCCTCATTTGTCTTATATTAATTATAGAAAAATCTTTAAAGTAATTCAAGAATCTAAGGTTTGAAATTTGTAATCTTTAGTTTACAATTCGAAAAAATAGAGGTCTTAATCTAATTTAAGACCTCTAAAATTTAATCTTATTTAATTATTAGTTATTTTCTGAACCATTAATTTTTAATAATTTGAATATCTCAACTATAACAAGTGGAGCAAATACTAAGCAAATTACTTCAATTAATTTTGCTGGATAATTGAATAAGTTTGTTATGCTAAATATTTCTTGTAAGAATGGTACTAAAAGTACAACAAACATTAAACCAGCTGAAGCTCCAATTGCTAATAATAACATTTTGTTATTAAATGGATTTGAGCTAAATATTGATTTTTTGTTATCTCTTACATTAAATACGTGTACTAATTCAGAAAGAGCTAAAGTAGCAAATGCCATTGTTTGACCAATGTGTATTTTTTCTTCAGCTGTTACACCTTCTGTTGCTAAACCAAGTACAAATGCAGCTAAAGTTAAAGCTCCTACCATTAAACCTTGATATAATACTCTCCAAGTCATTCCTTTTGTGAATATTCCTTTTGATTTTAATGGTTTTCTATTCATTATTCCTTTTTGTGCTGGGTCAACAGCTAAAGCTAATGCTGGTAGTGAGTCAGTTACTAAGTTAATCCATAGAATTTGAACTGGTAATAATGGTTCTAATGCGCTTATATATTCTTGTGGTATTCCAAATGCATTCATTAATAGAGGCGTGATTAAAATCGCTGTAAATAATACAACAATTTCACCAATATTACTTGATAATAAGAATTGGATAGCTTTTAATATATTGTCATATATTCTTCTACCTTCTTCTACTGCTGAAACTATTGTAGCAAAGTTATCATCTGTTAAAATAACATCTGCAGCTTCTTTAGAAACGTCTGTTCCAACAATTCCCATTGCACAACCAATATCTGCTGTTTTTAATGCTGGAGCATCATTTACACCGTCACCTGTCATAGCAACGATTTCTCCATTTGCTTGCCATGCTTTTACTATACGAACTTTATGCTCTGGTGAAACCCTAGCATAAACTGAAATATTTCTAACTCTTTTTACTAATTCTTCATCTGACATAGATTCAAGTTCAGCACCAGTAATTGCTTCATCACCTTCTTGAAGAATTCCTAATTCTTTTGCTATTGCTGTTGCTGTTATTTTGTGGTCACCTGTAATCATAACTGTTTTAATACCAGCAGATACACATTTTTCAACAGCAGCTTTTACTTCTATTCTTGGTGGGTCTATCATAGCAACCATACCAACGAATATTAAATCTGATTCTAAGTTTTTAACTTCTTCTGCAGTTGGAGCATGATCTAATACTTTATATCCAACAGCTAAAACTCTTAATGCATCTTCTGCTAAATGAGCATTACATTCTTGAATTGTTGGACCGTATTCTGAAAAATCATTTTTTACTTCTCCATTGATTCTATATCCTTTGCAGCATTTTAATAATTCGTCTACACCACCTTTTGTGTAAACCATATATTTGTCATCAGCATATTTATTTACTGTTGTCATTAATTTTCTATCTGAATCAAATGGTATTTCTGCAACTCTTTTATATTCTGTAACAGGATTATAAGTTCCATCACTTGAAATTCCAGCTTCATTTGCTAAACGAGTATAATCCATATTTTTAGCCATATCTATTAAAGCAGTTTCTGTTGGATCTCCTGCCAAACTACCATCTTCTGCAACTTTTGTATCATTACAAAGCATTAATGCTTCTACAACTAATCTTCCTTCTTCATCTATTTTATTAATTTTATCTAAATCTTGAAGATTAGAATTATAGAATAATTTCATAACTGTCATTTTGTTTTGTGTTAATGTTCCTGTTTTATCTGAACAAATAACTGTAGCGCATCCTAAAGTTTCAACAGCTGGTAATTTCTTAACAATAGCATTTTTCTTAACCATTCTTTGAACACCAATAGCAAGAACTATTGTAGATACAGCAGCCAATCCTTCTGGGATAGCAGCAACAGCAAGTGATACTGCAGACATAAACATATGAACTGGTTCTTTACCATAAGCTAATCCTACAACAAATATTATTGCACAAATTACTAAAGCAGCAATTCCTAATATTTTTCCTAAACTGTTAAGTTTAGCTTGAAGTGGTGTAACACCTTCTTCTGTTTCATTAATCATTGTAGCGATTTTACCAACTTCTGTGTTCATTCCTGTTTCAACAACAATACCTTTTCCTCTACCATATGTAATTAAACTTGAAGAGAATAAAAGATTTGTTCTATCACCAACACCAACTTCTTGTTCATCAATTTTTTCTGTTTGTTTTTCAACAGCTAATGATTCTCCTGTTAAAGCTGCTTCTTGTGATTTTAAGTTAACAGCTTCAATAATTCTTAAATCTGCTGGAATAAAATCACCTGTATCTAAAATAACAATATCTCCAGGAACTAATTCAGCTGATTGAACAACTACTAATTTTCCATTTCTCATTACTTTAGCAACATGGCTACTCATTTTTTGTAGAGCTTCTAAAGATTTTTCCGCTTTACTTTCTTGGGCAACACCAATTATAGCATTTACAACAACTACTATTAAGATAATAATTGAATCTGTAAAGCCTTCACCTTCTTGTACTCCAACAATCCCTGAAACAACAGCTGCAATTATAAGAATTATTATCATGAAATCTTTAAATTGCTCAATGAATTTTTCAACAAGAGTTTTCTTTCTCTTAGCTTTTAATTCATTTGTTCCATATTTCTCTCTTTTTGTAGCAACTTCTGCATCAGAAAGACCTTTGCTTAAATCAGTTTCTAATTTTTTTGCAGTTTCTTCTGCAGTCAAATTATACCAATTTTCTTTCTCCATAGTTTCCTCCTTAAATTTAATATATTTTTAAAATATTATTAACATCATCAAAAGAGCTTAAATTTGTTAAAACAATGTCAAACCCTTTATTATAAAGTTCTAAATTTTCATCAATCTTTTCATCTAAAAATCCTACTGTTATTGCATTTTTCTTTGATTCTTCTGAAATCATCTTTAAATCAGCATATCCATCACCTAATAATAAAATATTTTTTCTGTTTTCTAAATCGTGTTTTGAACTTTCATCTAGTCTTACAATATTTTTATTAAGTGCGTGAATTATTTCTCCCGCGATTTCTTTAAATTCTCCATTTTCAAAAACAATAAAATTACTTATTATTTTTATATTATCATAATAATCATTTTCAAGTTTTAAAAATTCTTCAATTACATTACCGATTCCTGCTGAAATAATTATTACTGGTACATTAAGTTCGTTCATTCGTTTCAAGAATTCTTTTGCACCTTTTCTATATTTCATATTGCCTAATCTAACAGCATTTTTTACAGCTTCTTGTTTTACTCCATATTCATAAAACAAATTAATATGAAGTTGCCACCATTCAGTCATAGCATTTGATTTTTCTTCTTCTGAAATATTAGGATCAATTTCTATTGGTCTATATTTATTATATAAAGTAGTTCTTCTTTCCTTATATTCAGTTCCTACTTGGTTTGCATTAGCAAAAATCCCCCAAGTACTGTCTGATGCTCCTTCTGTTAAAGTTCTATCAAAATCTGCAACAACGTAAAAATTATTTGAATTAAAATTTAATATATCAATTTTTTCTTGATTATTTATATAAATCATTTTTTCTCCAATCCTTTTAATCTACTTGTAAATATATACAAAAATCTATACTTTATCAAGTTATAATTGATAATTTATGAATTTTTTTACATTTTGTTTCACCTTCCTAATATAGAAAAAAGACTCTTAAAGAAACAATCTTTTTTCTAGCTTGCTTCTTTAAAAGTCTCACTCCTTAATATTAGGTTACTAACCAGATTTATATCGAGATTGTTGATTAGTAATTTACAAGTTACTCCCTTTTAAAACTCTATAATTATTATATTAAATACTTCCAAATTTTTCAAGTAAAATTTATTATTTTATCAAAAAGACAATTAAAACAATTTATTCTAATTGCCTTTTTGATTAATATTTTTATTAATTACTCACTTCTTAATGCTAAAACCGGATCTTTTTTAGCGGCTGCTCTTGATGGAATTATACCACCAATTAATGTAAGAATTACACTTAATACAACAAGTATCACGCCTCCTTCAAATGGCAATATTGCTGTAATATCTGCATTTACATTATGAATAATCATATTTGTAGGTATTAGTAACAAAAGAGTTGTTCCAATTCCTATTAAACCTGAAAACAATCCAACTATAAATGTTTCTGCATTAAATATTGATGAAATATTTTTCTTAGATGCACCGATAGCTCTTAATACACCAATTTCTTTTGTACGTTCTAAAACAGAAATATAAGTAATTATACCAATCATTATTGAAGAAACAATTAATGAAATACTTACAAATGCGATTAATACATAACTTACACTATCTACGATAGTTTTTACAGAAGACATCAACAACCCTGTTATATCTGAATATTTTATAACTTTTTCTTCATCTTCTTTTTCCATCTTTTCATTGTATTCATCTAAAAACTCAATAAATTTTTCTTTTGAAGTAAAGTCTTTAAAATAGAAAGATATCGTTGTTGGAGATTCTAAATCTTGATATCCTAGAGTTAAAAGATTTGTATCTGCATTTTCAACAGTTGTTGTTGTCAATGTTTTGAATAAACGTCTCATTTCATCTTCACTCATATCAAATTTAAAAGCACTAGCCATTTTGTCAGGATCTACATTAAATGCATTCCCCATTGTTTCCATTAATTTTACCGTAAGTTCTCCGACTTTTGTTAAAATTGTTTTTTGCATTGTTGCTTCTGTCATCGCAACAGCAATTTCTTTTGTACTAGAAACAATCATGTCTTGTTCAACAAAAGCTTTTACCATACTGTCAACGCCAGCACTTAATAATGGAGCTGTTACATCTGTTTCTGTAGAACCTCCAACTGATGGTTGGGATGTTCCTCCTTGAACACTATTTCCTAAAGTTGTATTAGTAGAAGTATTATCAATTGTTGTATTTCCATCAATCATATTTCCAACTGATGGAACTGTTATATTTCCTACAGATGGCATTGTAGAGTCTGTTCCTCCAGTTCCACTTCCCATCATAGAAACATATTGTTGTAAAAATGCTGTAATTATCCCATTATACATTTGACTAAATGTATCTTGTGGAATCACATATTGTGTTTCCATACTTGCTAATATTGCTTTATTTTTATCAGAAGCTAAACCATTATTTACAACATTTTGAACATCACTTAATTTTATAAATGCCATTCCGGCAACTTGATTTTTTTCAATATAGTCATTCAAAATATTTTTTGTTATTGTTGATAAATTATTTAAAAATGTTGTTTGAGCACCTTGCGTATCAGCTGTAATAGCTTCAGATATTTCTGTTATATAACCTTTTGTCATATTCTCAATATCTTTTTCGTTTATATTTACACCAAATGCTTCTTCTAACATTTTCTCGTCAATCGAAATCATATCTTCAAAATCAAGTCCTGCTGATTTTTCTTCGTCATCAAATTCTTTTCCACTAAATACATTTATATCTTCATCTACCAATTGTTTTTGAACAATCTCTGATTTTGATGCTGTATCTATTATATATTTTGTTAAATTTCTAGTGTATAAAACTCCAGAACCAGCCATTGCTCCATCACCTTTTGGTTTAGCTATACCAACTACTTTTAAATACATAGAATTGTCATATACCTCATTCATGAAGTCTTTGTCATCTGTCATGTCTTCATAAATATCATATTTACTATTGTATTTATAAGTATCTGATGGATTAACTAATTTGAATTCTAAATTCATTAATTCTTCGTAAGTAAATTCTAATGGTTGATTTTCATTTTCTACTTTTTCACCATCAACAATTTTTCCAATCATATCTTTTAATTCATCTTGATCCCTTAACGCAATTCCATATAATAGCATATCAGAAATTTTATTGTCATCTGGTAATACAAGCATTATTTCATTATATTCTTTGGGAAATTTTCCTTTTATAATTTCATATTGTTCATCAACCATTTCTTGATTGTCAACAAGTTCTGAGAATATAGTAATTCCACCAGACATTAAACTTGATGAGCTTCCCATCAATGTTGCAATGAAATCACTCGGATTTAAAAGTACTAATTCGTTTTCTGCATTTCTTCTATATATAGTTGGTGATACTGCATAACTGTATCTTGTTAAAGACACCATTTCATCTACTTCTTTTTGATTATCTTCTAAATATTTCTTAAACGTTTTTAAATCATTTCTTCCAACTGCACCAAACATATCCGCAACATTTTGTTGCTCCTTTACAACATCTTGTTCAGATTGATTTTCATCATCTTTAGTAGCCGCACCCAATAACATTGAAGCCATATCTGCGGTTTCTGATTGAACTGTAAGTGGATATGAAGTTAAAGTATCTTCTTGAATCTTATCAACATAATTTTGGAATCCTGTTGATAAAGATAAAATCATTGCAATACCTATAATACCAATAGATCCTGCAAATGATGTTAAAAATGTACGACCTTTTTTTGTAAGTAAATTGTTTAAACTTAATGAAAACGCTGTTAACATTGACATTGAAGATTTTCCTAAATTCTTGTGTCTTGGTTTTTCAAGTTTTGATTCATTTACTTCAAATGGATTTGTATCTCCTTGAATTTCACCATCTCTTAAATTTACAATTCTTGTTGAATATTTTTCTGCAAGTTCTGGGTTATGTGTAACCATTATTACTAATCTATCTTTTGCAACTTCTTTTAAAAGTTCCATAACTTGCACACTAGTTGTAGTATCTAACGCTCCTGTCGGCTCATCTGCTAAAAGAATATCTGGATCATTTACTAAAGCTCTTGCAATTGCAACCCTTTGCATTTGTCCACCAGACATTTGGGTTGGTTTCTTATGAGCTTGTTCTTTTAATCCTACTTTAGCAAGAGCTGCTAATGCACGTCTTTTTCTAGCTTTTTTGCTTATTCCACTAATAGTTAAAGCAAGTTCTACGTTTGCTAGAACTGATTGATGAGGTATTAAATTATAACTTTGAAAAACAAAACCAACTGTATGATTACGATAAGAATCCCAGTCACGATCTTTATATTTTTTTGTTGATACATTATTTATTATTAGGTCACCTTTATCATAACGATCAAGTCCACCAATAATATTTAATAATGTTGTTTTTCCAGAACCAGATGGTCCTAAGATTGAAACAAATTCATTATCTCTAAAGTTCAAACTAACTTTGTTTAAAGCTATTTGAACTAAATCACCAGTTTTATATTGTTTTGAAATACCTTTAATTTGTAGCATTCTTTGCCTCCATTACTTTCTTTTTTACCTACATCCTTTAACTAAATAATTTTATCATTACTAACATTTATCGTCAACAAATTCAATTTTAAATTTTTATATCAATTGTTTATGAATTAAATATTAACTGCTTCTTTATTTATTTTTCTAGATTCTCTCTCTAAAATTTTTATAACTCTAGGTCTGTTATATCTTTGAATTACTATAAATTGTCCATCAAATATCATAGCAGCAATAGCTGTTAAAACAAATATCCAAGTTTGTCCCCATATTAATCCAAAAAACATTGTTGTAATTGAAATCGCTTCATTAATCCAATGGTCAACTTCTGATTTTGTCATTGTATTTAAAATTTGTTCTAAAGAATTTTGTTTTAAATCAAATTGTTCTGGATTATAAGTCAAAGCTTTTCTTTTCCATTTCTTTACTTTTAAAATTTTATATAATTTCTTTTCAAATTTTCTTTCTTTGAACCACCATTGTTTATAATTTATATGTTTTTTAAACAATTTAGACACATTTCCTAAAATTATTCTTCCCCAAAGATGATATGTAATTGTAAAAGCTGTTATTCCAGTCCATAAAACAATGTTGTTTTCCGTATAATTTCCATAATAACTACTTAAACATAGTACTGATAACGTTACTCCTATTGCTATAACACAATACATAAAAATTGCTGGTCCACTTGTTTGAAATAACTTCATATTTTCCTCCAAATATTAAATCATCTAATTGTTAACTTTATATTAAGTTTTATATATTTTTTAACTTTATTTTGTTTCTTCTAAATAATTAACTTTCTTTCCGATTTTACCTGCATATTCTATTTCTGATCTTGTACTTTCTCCAATATAACCACCAACATTTATTACAAAAATTTCGTCAGCCATATCTATTTTTCTTTTATGAATATCATCAAGCATAGTTTTTGTTTTTACTTTAGTTTCTTCATCCATTTTATCCCAAAGTTCAGCATCTTTTGAATGTCCAAAAAATCCTACAGAAATAACTATACATCCTTTTAATGTTAATTCTCTTTGCACATCCATAAATTCATCTTTAAATCTTGTTGAACCACATAATGTTACTACTTTATATTTTCCTACCATAATTTTCTCCTAATTATTACTTTCTAAATATTTTACAAGTTTTCCATAAGAATCCATATTCCAATATTTAAATCTTATATCATCATCAAAATTTCCTAAAGTTTTTGTTTCACCTTCTGGAATAAATATAAAATCCCAGCTCCATCCATATGTTCCTGATTTTTCTTTTGCGATAGTCCCTTTTGTAATTGATTTAAAAACAACCGGTTCTTTTCCATATTCACAATATGCTAAAACCTCTTCAAAATGAGCTTCTCTATTTTCAACACCTTCTAAAAGTTTTAATATTCCATCTTCTTTTAAAGTATCATCCACATAATGTGTATATGGTCCAGGGAATCCATTTAGAGCATCTACACAAAGTCCACTATCATTTTTAAGTACTGCACATTTTAATTTATCACTAGCCCATTTTGCTGAATATTTAGCTACCTCTTCTATCAAATCATTTTGAAGTTCTGGAACCTCCATTTTTATTTGTTCTACTTCATATCCAAGTGGTTCTAAAATTTGTCTTGCACTTAATATTTTAGCCCAATTTCCTGTTACATAAGTTATCTTTTTCATAATAACCTCCGCTTTAATAAATTTCGATTTGATTATATCATATTCTTTTCTATATACAAAGCAAATTTAATGTATATTCTTTAAAACAACGACTAAATATGCTATAATAGAATTACTTCAGATAGGAGGTTGTCAGAAATGATCGCTAAGTTTTGTTCTCTTGAATGGAAAAAAAGCGATGTCGAGTTCGTTTTACGGAAACCCGGTGAGAAAAAGCCAACCACAACTTGCAAAGAATACAAGCATAATGCTGATGGTTCCATAGTATATATGGTTACCAAAGCAAACGAGTACATTCTAACCATAACAGCCGAGAATGGCAAACAGTTCTCAGAAGATGTATACGGAGTTATCAAGTATTATAATCACAATATACGCATTACCAAAAATTTCAGAATAAAATTTGAAAATTTCATGCGTACGCGTAATTATAGTGTCGATAACAACGGATTCATCAGAGGAATCTATGACAGTGTGGAGGTTTTTCTTCGGGATTACAACTAATGCACTCAAAACAAAAAGAGGGTCATCCCCTCTTTTTTGTTTTCTTTATTTTTTTAATATTTCTTTTATCCGTTATTATTTGTTTTACTTTTATATCGTTATCAGTTATTGGTACCTTTTCTATTATTTGTTCATCAAAACATATTCCAATAGTTTTAAAATCTTTTTGTTTTAAGAATCTATCATAATAACCTTTTCCAAATCCTAAACGATTTTTTTCTGTATCAAAGCATATTCCTGGTACAATAATCAAGTCTATAAATTTATTATCCACAAAGTTTTCAAGTTGTCCTAACGGTTCTTCTATTCCAAATTTACTTTTAAATAATTTTTCATTTATAGAATTTATTTTATAAAATTTCAATTCATTTTCTTCTACTTTAGGAAGTACAACAGTTTTTCCAATATTAATAGAATATTTTATTAATTCATCAGTATTAACTTCAGAATTAATACTTTTATACATTGCTATAACTTTAGATTCTTTAAACAAATTTGTTTCTATTATTTTATTGAAAATTTCATCAGATTTTCCTTTCTTGTTTTCTATTTTACTTCTTATTAATGTATATTCTTTTCTTACTTTTTTCTTTTCATTTTCAATTTCAAACATACTTATATTCCTTATACCTCTTTTATTACTCTACAAGGGTTTCCTACTGCTACAACATTTGATGGTATATCTTTCGTAACTACACTTCCCGCTCCTATTACAGTGTTGTCTCATATTGTAATTCCAAGCATTACACAAACATTCCCACCAATCCATACATCATTTCCAACAGTTATTGGTTTTGCAAATTCCACTTTTCTTCTTACATCTTTATCTAATGGATGTCCTGATGTATAAAATCCACAATTTGGTCCTATTTGAACATTATTTCAAAAAGTTACTTTATTCGCATCTAATATAACTAAATTATGGTTTGAGTAAAATTTCTCTCCAATTTCAATATTAAATCCATAATCACAATAAAAGTTTGGCATTATCATAAAATTATTTCCTGTTTTTGAAAATTATTTCTTGATAATTTCATTTCCAGTTTCTGTATCCTCAATATCTAAATTATTATATTGATTGCATAATTTTTTTGGCATTCATTAATTTTTCTACTAGTTGTTCATCTCTTGAATTATACAATTCACCTGATAACATTTTTTCTTCTTCACTCATATTATTTCTCCTATATAAAACGTAATATTTAAATTATTTTATATGTAGCAGTTAAATTTCTTTCACTTTCCACATTTTCTTCTACATATAATGTCTTATCATATTTTATATTGTTTTGATTTAAACACAATTCAATAAAGCATAAGAAAATTCCAACATCAATTTGATTATAATAAATAACTTTATCTACTGGCATTATTCCTCTTTTTCCTTGCTTCTTATATCTATATACTTTTAATTCTTTTTCATTTGCTTCAACAATCCAAGGTTGTGTATTACATGCACTTGGAGCAAATCTAACAATGTTTGCAATATCTAAATAATAATCTCCATTCCAAATTTCTGTTAATTCTTTTCTTTTACTTTTATACATATCTTTTCTAAACTTAGTTTCTGAATCTACTTTGGCTATTGCAATCATTATTACAAAATCTAAACCATCTAATTGTTTTTCTTCTACTTTACCAATCCCAAACCAAAGAGTTCCTATATTTTTAGATACTAAATATAAATCTAATTGCTCTCCTATATATCCTATGTTTTGCAAATAATTATCTTTCTTTTCTGAATACAATAAAATGCAATATTCTTGACCTCTTCTACAAGTTGTAGAATCTTTAACTATTTTCATTTTTACTTTAATATCATCTACTAATGGTTTAAAAGAATTGAAGCATTTTTCAATATCTTTTAGTTCCTCATCTGTAATATGTTCATTCCCAATATTTCTGAATAAATGGAATGATTTTCTCTTAAAAATCATATTATATAAATCATTATTCATATTATCACCTCATATACATAGTATTTCATTAAATATCAAATTTGACCACTTCACAATTTTCTAATTTTTTTACAATACCTACATTAGTAATTTCATATAGTGGATATTTTTTTAAATAGCATATAATTGGTAAAGATGTACCACCATGAGTAACCAAAAGAACGTTTTTATTTTTATCTTTATATTTTTCTACTATTTCATCTAGAAATTCATATACTCTATTACAAAAAACTTGCATTGTTTCCATACTATTAAATGTTATATTTTTGTTGTAATTCCATATATCATTTATTTCAGGATTAATTTCTTTTAATTTAGCCCTTTCCTCTTTTGTTAGCCCTTCATATTCACCAAAGAATCTTTCCATTAGCCTTTTATCTTCTATGATATTAACATTAAAATTTTTATTGATAATTTCAGCAGTTTCCTTTGCTCTTTTTAGTGGTGATGTAATTATTAAATCTATATCTTCATTTTTTATAGATTCACCAGTTTCTCTAGCTTGCATTCTTCCAGTTTCATTTAATTCTATATCTGTTTGACCTTGGATCTTTCCCAAAACATTCCAACTTGTTTGTCCATGCCTTGTTACAAAAACTTTCATTTATTATTCTCCTTATTAAATTACTTTATCTACACTTTTGGCAATATTGTGTACAAAGCTTATCTGTACATTCAGAACACTTTAGTGCAACATTTGTCATTTCTGAGAAACGTTCAGGATAAAGCATCACACATATTTCCCAAACAAGCCATGCTAGTACTGCCATTACTACAAGTGAAATTGAATAAAAACCACCAACAAATATAAGTGGTGAAAACATCATAAGATGATCCCAATTAAAAATTCGACAAGTTGTGCAACATTTATTTTTCATAAGCAATCTGAATGGACACCATATTAAAACACAAATCAAATCACAAACATAAAAAAAAACTGAAATCATGAATAACCAAACTTTGTTTATGATAGCCTTGTAATAAAGTATTCCAATTCCTATAATTAATAATCCCCATATAACAAATACTTTATAAGCAGCCTTAGTAGTAGACACAACATAATTCTTAAGAGCTTCATAATTTATTTTTTCTAAAATCGGTTTGAAGCGATTGGCAAATAATTTTTGTGATCCAAGGGCTACTTTATTTTTTATTGGTATGATTTGTAGAAACATATCGAATATCCAAATTCCCCATAATATATGTAATATATCAATTTTTTTGAAAAAATTATTACCATTTAAAATATCAAAATTTTGTAAATCAAAACACAAAATCAAACATGCAATAAATACTGCTATGCGCCCAATTAAACGCATAAAATATCGTTTTCTTGTTATAGACATACATTATACCTCAAGAACAAATAATTTATTTATTTGTTTTCTCTTTAACAAATTTCAAAAATTCTGTTTCACTACCTGTTAAAAATCCATTTTTTAATACTAATATAGCTGATTGTTCACTTGTTTTTAAAACTATAAAATTTTTTGTTTGTAAAATCTTAATGATTTGATTGTATTCAAATTCTAAATGTACTTTTCCTTCATTCATAACTATATTATTTGAAAATTTAACATTAGTTTTTTCAATCTTTCCATTATTTAATCTTTTTTCTGCTTCTTCTAATTGTTTTGTTGTAATTATTGGAGTTAATATAGAAGTAATACCAACTATGATTGCTGCTGTTATTATTACCGTTGTTTTTTCCTTGCCTACAAAAACATAAAAAAGAATACCTATCATCATAACTATTAATCCTGTTACAATCGTTTTTTTACAAAGTACATTATATACATATTCTTTAAAAAATTTTGTTTCCATTATATATTCATTTTCGAATACTTCATTCATAATTAATCTCCCTTTCCAATTGCAATTTATATATTTATTTCTTGTTTTTTATTACATTCTTTATAATAACCCATTATTGAACTGATAAGAGATACTATCATAAAAAATACTCCCAATATAGATTTTATATATGTATCATAAACAATCATAAGTACATTTACTATAATTCCTAATAATTTATATTTTTTTGTACTTTCTTGCCAAAGTGAATATGTGTAAATAATTGTAGCAAAAATGTTAAACATAGAAAAAATATTTTGATAGCTAAATATACTAAGTATTAAAGTAATTAAATAAATTATAATTAAACTTTTCTTACTCTTAGATTTACCAAACCATATATTTCTAATAATTGCTACTATACACATTGCGATACCAGTATATGCTTGAAGTAAAAAATACGACACTCCGCTTAAAATTGTTGCTAATATTCCCCAAAATAATATTTTGTTCTTTTCTTTTAAATGAAATGTTCCACTATATATTAAATAATATAATACTACTAATATTTGCGAAAAAATATATGTTATTGATAAATCCACAATTAACAATCTCCCTTACAAGTTACTATTATCTAACCAAATACTAATTTGTCAATTTAAATTAATGTTATTATCCATGCTAGTATTGCAGCCCAAATTGGATAAATAAATATTGTTCCAACCCATTTTCTAATACGAACTTTAGTTGGTATATAAGGTTTTAAATCTTCTGTTCCTGAGATTTCCCATGCTTTAGTTCTATCCACCCAATACCAATCAATAAAAAATCTATCAAATAATCCAGCAATCCAAAATATTATTGACATTTGCCAAAATCCATCTACAAATGTATTTGCTCCATTTATATAATAAACCATAAACGGTACAAAAATTATCATTGGGACAAATAATGCTAAACTTGTAATAATAAAACTTTTTTTAATTTTTTCTTTTGTTGTATATCCTAATTCTACAACTCTATCTTGAACATCTTTTTCATAAAGTACAACTAATCCTACAGGACCATTTGCTATCCCAATTACACAAGTAATTAATAATATAAAACACATTACTATACCTTCAATTAAAATAATCATATTATTTACCTCCAAATAACAATTTGTTATTTATTGTTTAGATTATATCACATATTTTTTATTAGTAAAATTTTATTTTAAAACAAAAAATAAGCTAAAAAACTTAATTTTTAGCTTTTTTAAGTAGAGGTAACACTATAGTGCATACCTCCATTCCTTGATATAACTCAACTCCCAAATCAGCTGTTGGCTAAATTGAGAGCTGAAATTATACTGTTCAATATTTATGAATAATCTAGAATAGTATTTTAAACATAATTCATCTAATTGTTAAATTGTAATTTGTTTAATAACTAAAACATAACTAAAGTCATATAATATAAAAGAGGTGCTAATTATGCAAAATTGTGAATTTGTAACTTTTATTTCAGCTTTAGCATGTACAATAGCGAAAGATAAAAGTCAAAATGAACTGAATATTTTATCTGCAATTTTCACTCAACTTCGGAGATACTTTAGCTACACTTTCTACATTAAAAGATAATGATTGCTGAATTTTATCTAACCAACAAATTACTATTTATTGGTTAGATTATATCACATATTTTTTATTAGTAAAATTTTATTTTAAAATATAAAAATAAGCTAAAAACCTTAGTTTTTAGCTTGATAATGGTAGAGGTGACAACTAGGCAAGTAGCTCAAATCCTTAACATAACTCAATTTCCAAATTAGCTGTGGGCAAAATTGAGGGCTGAAGTTATAATCACAAATAATTACATATATTCTTAAAATTGCAGTTATATTTCATAATTGGACAGAAAAGGAACTACAAAAATAAAAAACAACACATTTGCTCTTGACCAAGTAATGTGTTGTTACCTTCATGGTAACAACGTTTGTGGGTTTCTCCATTTCCTATTTTTATTTTACTATTTTTTGTATATTTGTCAACGATTTAGAGATTTTATCTATTAGTAAAATTGTAATTTTTCATTATATCTTATTAAAAATTACTGTTTTTCTTTTCATTGATATTTTACTAACTTCATATCCATATTCTTTTAATTCTTTTTTATATGTTAAAAATGAATGGTCTATAGCAAATCCTAAAATGTTCATATTTACTCATTATTAAACCTCTCTTACAATTGTAATTTGTATTACTTTTTAATTTGTAAATCTTTACAAGTATCTATTACAATGTCTCTTAATATTTCTTGATTATCAACATCATCTACTAAATACATTGGTTTAGCATTTTCATAAGGAATAGATTCTTGCATATTATATTTTTTATTACTATCTACTTTTTTAACAAGCAATCTATCATCATAGATTCCACCAAATAACACTCCATTATGATAAAGTAAATATTCACCCATCATAGCTTTATAAGTTATATTATCTAGTAACTCTAATTGTTCTATTATAAAATCTTTATATTCTTTTGATGTCGCCATAATTATTCACTCCTATACTTTCTTTATTGGATGTCTAATAACAGTCTTTAATTTACTTACTTCACATTTTCTTGGATCACTTAAATATATCTCGTGATGGTATCTATCATCCGTTATATCTAATTCATATCCATTTTCTACCATATATTCGTGCATTAAATTAACTGTTGCTGGCTCATCATCATAAGAACCGTTATGCATACATTGAACACATAATCCCTCATCATAAGTTAAGAATTCAACTCTTGAAAAATCTTGTTTTTTCTTTTTTGTTGCTTCTTCAATAGCCCATTCAAAATCTTCGTTTGTTACAAAATCTGGCAATCTAATTAATGATATAAATTTGAAATTCTCTTTATGAGTATAATCTACCCCATCAACACCATCTTGCCACCAAAATCCTTCAAGTGGTGGAACAACATATTCAAAAAAACCATCTATTTTGTGAGTCCCTTTATAACTCATTTTTATTGTATAAGCAACACCATATAATAAACCTATTGTATTTTGATAATCACCATTTTCGTCGTTTGGATTTCCTGTTCCTCTTACTGCTATATAATTCATTTTAGGAATTTCAATAATACTCGGTTTATTTTTAGGCATATAGAATTCTTTATATTCTTTTTTATAGTCAAAAGCCATATTTACATCTCCTTTGCAAATTGTAATTTAAGTTGCTAGTTAATCTTTAATAAATTTTTTTATATAGTTAATTGCTATTTTATCATGCTTTTTAGAGAACATATGCTTTCCTTTTTCAATTGTATATAACTCGACTTTGTTTTTTGAATTTCTGTTCTTATATACCTCATATGCTTTTTCTATATATTCCATTTTAACAATTTTGTCATCTGTTCCATGAACAATTAACACTTCTCCTAAATATCCTTCTATTTCTTCATAGGGATCCATTTTCAACACATCTGAAACATAGCATTTTCCTAATTTCATTGGTCCGCAATTTATAGTTTCTGGTAAACTATTAGGATCAAATTTAGAAAACATCATTTTACCATTTCTAGCATCATCAGGTATGCATAATGCAGGATAAAAAAGTACAAGTTTAGATATTTTTTCCTTTAATTTAGCAGCTACTAAAGCTGATACAAAACCTCCTTGGCTACATCCCATTAGTACAATCTTATTTTCATTCGTATATTTAAGGCTTTTTGTATATTCAATAACTGCTTCTAAATCCTTTGTTTCAGTAACAACTGACATGTCAGTTGTTCTTCCATCACTTTTACTCATTAATACTGAACCACCATTATAATCGAAACAATATGCTGCATATCCTAGTTCAGCAAATAATTTAGCATAATGTTCAACAGTCTTATAATTAGCCATAAAACCATGAGAAATTATTGCTATTGGTAAATTATCTCCTTCAGTTTTAAATTCTAATCCTCTAATTGTTAATCCATCTCTTATACATTCAAATTTATTTTTTTTCATCTATATCACCTTTTCAAATTACCATTTGTCAATTAGTATAATATCATAATAACAATAGAATATCAACGTGACATTTATCTTGATTTTTGTCCCCTAGAAAAAAATAAAAGCCCTGTATAACAAGACTTTTAAAGGGCAAAAAGCTAGGCATCGCCTTTATTTTACCTTCTTTTTTATTTTTTAAATATCTTTTTTATAAATTCTATAATTTTTTGTTTCCAATTTTTTGCTATTATTATGTTTGATTCAAAGTCCTCTTTGATTTCATTTTCATCTGTTTTATAATTACTATTTTCTGCTTGCTTTAAACTTGAATCAACTATATTTTCTTTATTCCCAAATATATTATCTGGATTATATTTTTTTCTTTTTTCCTCTTCTATTAATCTTCTTTCTTTATTTTCTATAACAATAATTCTCTGCTTTTGTTCAGGTGTTGCCCAATAGTCCCTTGCAAGATTTGCTAAAATATCTTTTGTTTCTTCTAACAAATTTTGTTCTTTTAATTCTTTACTAACATCTATTTCAAACTTATAGTTTTGATCCATTTTTGTTTTAAATGTTAATATTATTTCATTTGGTATTTTTTTTACATCTTCTTCTGGCATATATTTTAATATTTCAAAAACTTCTCTATATGCCTTTTTGAAATTCTCTTTCAATTTTCTTTACCTTTCTAAAAACAATTAATCTTCGTTAAAATTTTTTCCTTCTTTTACTGTAGATATTCTTTGCTCTGCTGCAATTTGTGTTTGCGCCTCTTCTTTTCCTACAACAGATCTTCCTGCAAATGCTTTTACTACATCTTGACCTGTAATTACTGGTGTTTGCACTCCTTCTTTTCCTATTCCTTTTGGTTCGAAAGAATCTAAATAGTCTAACTCTATTCCTGCTCCTTCTAGCATTTCTTTAGCAATTCGTTCCATTCTTTTATCTACTAAAGCTTGTGGGTCATGTGCATCTGTTCCTATTAAAACTTTACATCCTTTTTCTTGTGCAATTCTCCAAAAAGCTGGTACTGGATATGCATATGAACCATCTGCTAATTTTTGTTTTTGCCCTGCTTCTATTGCTGATATTGAACCTAAATTTACTTCTAATGGTATTTGATATTCACTTGCAGCTTCACATATCATTTCAGCTGCTAACATTGCATTTTTCATGTATTCTTCTCTTTGTGCTTCTGGAACATTATCTCTTAATTCTAAAAATATATCTGGATGTGCTACATAAGCAAATTTACCACTTTTTATAGCTTCTACAACAGTTCTTGCATAATCCAATGGATAATTTTTAGATGTTTTTTCAGAATTTGCAGGTGGCATTTTAATATGTCCTTGCTCATCTCTAGCCAAAACTGAATGTTGGCCTAAAATCATATAATCTAATTTTTCTCCCGTTTGAGCTCTGAATTTTTTTAATCCTTGTATTATTCCTACATAAGGTATCATTCTTTCAGGAATTTCACCACTTAACTCCTCAATTTCTGAACCATAATATTCTGCTTCTAATCCGATTTTTATATCTATTCTATCTCCATATTCTTCTCTTAAAGCTTCTAATGTTGGAATATATTCATAATAAAACTGTTCTATTTGCATCGCGCTTTTTGGATTTGATTTTCCTAATAAGTTTGGTGTATGGTCTGAAAATCCTAAGCTTGTCAATCCACCTTGTATTGCTTTTTCTACATATTGTTCCATTTCTCCATCTGCATGTCCACATAATGCTGTATGTGTATGATAATTAAAATCCTGTGGCACAAATTCTTTACTTGGTTGAAAATCTTTTTCTTCAAAATTGCTATCTAGCACTGATGCATATACCATATGACCACATTTTTCATTCATAAAAGATAGTTCATCACTTTGAGACCATATTGTAAATGCTATTAAATCTGGTCTTGTTTGAGCTGCTCTCATAAATCTTTTAAAAATATTTCCCTGTTTTTTTATCTCTTCTGGTGACATTGGATCTTGCCCTGTTCTTGCTACGTCAAATTCTGTTACTTCTATTGGTAATCCAATTTCTCTTTGTATATCATCAAAAGTTCTATCTATTTCATCTAAATCAACACCTGTTGTTAAATGTGCCTCAATTCCTATTGTATCTATTAAAGTTTCTTTTTGTCCTAATTTTCCTTCTTCTCTATATCTTTCTTGTATTGCTTGTATTAGTTTTATTACTTTTATTATTTCTTTTCTTTTTTCTGGTTCTACCCAGTTCATATCATTATATGTAAATGTTACATTTGGCATTACTTTTCTAGCTTCTAAAGCCATTTCACATAAATCTTCTATGCTTAAATATTCTTGCCATCCTTTTGTTCTTGGGTGAAATGTAGGTTCTTCTTCAAAATCTTCTCTTTTTTCAATCATTACTGGATCATATATTAATTCATTAAAAATATCTATTGTGTCTAATCTATCTCCATATCTTGTGCCTACATCTTTTGCATAATTTATTAGAGCTTGTTTTATCTTTTCCTTTTTTTGTTCTTCTGTTATTTCTCCGCTTTCAACTCTTGCAGTTAGTGATGCTTCATATACTTTTGGAAAATCTGCATAGAACATCAGTGTGTTTATTTTCCCTTGCATTCCATGTCTTTCACAAAAGTCTAACATTTTTCCTGTTCTTCCATGAGTATATGTTTCTCCATCTAAAAATACATAATCTGAATATTTTCCTGCATTATCAAATGTTACTCTATCATATCTATTTCCACCTTCAAACAAATGTGAATGTAGTCTTCTTACTTTTTCTGGTGTTAACGTTAAAACACCTTCTTTTGCAGAAAATTGCATATCTCCCATATTTCTTATAGTATCTTCATGAATACTTGAATCAAATCCATTTTGTTCTAGTATTTGTAACATTTTTTTCTTATCACAAACTGAAAAATCTAATACTGATGATAAATATACTGATTTTAATTCTTTTTTATCATCTTCACTCATTCCTTCTGGAGCTGCAATTATTTCATCTAATATATAACTATATCTTGCTGTCATCCCTTTTTCTGAAGCTTCAGAATTTTCTCTTTCTTTTATTCTTAAATTTTCTATATATTCTATTATTTTTTTATCTTGTTCTTCTTGTGATATTGGCTCATCTAAAATAGACAATAAATCTACTAATTGAACATTTAATGTTATTCCTTTTTTACATGGGATACTTTCTAAAAGTTTCATTTGATTCTCCTTATTTTAGATTTATCATATTTTACATATCTATTATATAATAAATTAATTCTATTGTAAATTGCTCTTATATTTTTATTATATTTCTATAAATTTCAAAAGCAAGTACGTTATTATATAACAAAACACACTCGCTTTATTTTTTCCTTTTAATTAACATTTATTGTTGTATTAATTCCTAATATAAAGCATCCTTTTTTAGTAAAGCTAATCTTTCTTCAAATGTTTTTTCTACTTTATCCCAATTTTCTTCTTTACTTTATATCATAATATATATTCTCCATGAACCGCCATAAGCCTACCAATTTTACTTATTTACAATATTCATAATATAAATGTTTGTCAAACATTATGTAATTTATAGCATCATCATTTCTATAAAATATTTAAATTTATTTTCTTAAATACTCTAAAGTTCTACTATTAAAATCTTTAACTTACAAAGTCATTGCTCCCAAAAAACATCTCAAACCACGTGGTCCGAAAAGTTCTAATTTCTGTTCTCAAAATTGTTCTAAAAATTCAAATATTATTCAAAATATATTCAAGATTATTTAAAAATAAAAAAAGTAGCTAAAAACCTTGATTTTTAGCTACCCACTGGTGGAGGTGAGCGGAGTTGAACCGCTGTCCAATACCCTTTCCATATAAATTTCTCCGAGTGCAGTTTATTATTAAAAATTCCCCTTTATATCTTTAACAAACAAAATTTATATCAGGTATCTTTTATAAAATCCCATTAATAGAAAAAGATAACTATCAACTTCGTTTCCCACTACCCTAGCGCCCTATCTTAAACCGTGGGTTGTAAAAGTAGAACGTCACTGCAAACTAAGCAGCGAATGCTAATTCTTTATTATCAGCGTTTATTTTTAATTTATGCCTTTTTAAGTGGCCAGGCATCTCCACTACTCGCTATTTATACTTCTAGAATACTGTCGAAACCAAATACACCCCCATATAAACTAATATTTATTATACTCTTATTTATCATACTTTTCAAGCATTTATACTATAAGTATTAATATTAGTTTCTTCAATTTTTTTTAATATTTTTCATTTGGTAATATTCTTCTAAAACAATATTTCTATCTGCACATTCTTTTGCTATATTTTCTCCTACATATCTTATATGCCATGGTTCATAAGAATATTTGGTTATTTCCTCTTTTCCTTTATGATATCTTAAAATAAATCCACATTTCTCTAAATATTTATGAACAATTTTAAATTTTTCATCTTCTTCATACAATTCATCATTAGTAATAGCAAACTCGCCATCATTTTTTCTAACAGTTATATCTATTGCTAGTCCAGTATGATGTTCACTAGTACCAGGAATTGCTGCTAATTTATATGCATCCTTTTCTCCATAAAATTCAATATATTCTTTTAAAATTTTTATTTGCTCTTCAAAATCTCTAAATGAATTTAAAATTCCAAGTTCTATATTCTCTTGCTTTAATATTTCTTTTAACTTTAAATATTTTTTATAAGTTAATTTTTCAATTCTTATCTTTTGATTTTCAACACTTAAAACTTCAATAAGTTCATAATTTTTATAAAAATCTTCTGATATTTTGTTTTCTTTATTTATTAATATTTCATATTTGTTCATTATTTTACCTCTTTCATAATTATTATACTATTAAATTATAAAAGAAGCCATATAAAAATGACTTCTTTTTGACGCTTTATTGTTAATATTTTATAAACATTAACTTATCTAATTATTCAAAAGTTTATAAGATTTTTTCTAGATTGCGACAGAAAAAAGTTAATCGCTAGAAATTTTTGAAACCAAAAAAATAAAAGAGCACAAGTAATAGTAGAAATGTTTTATTTTCTACTTATTACTTATGCCCCTATATTCATTTTCTTATTTTTTAATTTGATATTTAAAAGAATAAAATACTTTTGAAATATTAATTAGAACTTATTTATTATACTTCGTTTTCCTTTAAAAATCAAGCTTTTCAAGCACTTTTATTAATTTTCACTATCTATTTATATCATATATCTTAGTTTTACTTTTTTCTTCTTAAAATCCAACCTTCTTCAACTTTGGTTGGTATTTTTAAAATTACTTTTTGCTCTGCTTTTCCTGGGTTTACAGTTGGAATTGCCTCTAAAGTTTCATCATTCCATAATTCTTCAATTTTAAATTCTAAAGAATCAATTTCTCCTGGAATTAATAATTCTAAAGTGTCTCCTACAGATAATTTATTTCTAATTTCAATTAAAGTTTTTCCGTCTTCTAATTCTTTAATTACTTTTCCACCAAATTCGTAATCTGAATTATATTGTCTTCCTGAATAATCTTGAAAATCTTTATTTTCTCTATCATTAAAATAGAATGTTGTTAATCCTCTTGTTTTTGTTTTTTCTAGTTCTCTTATATATTTTTCCGGATTATAGTTTTCTGGATCTTTCATATAATCATCAATAGCATTTCTATATGCATTTATTACTGTTGCTACATAATATTCTGTTTTTAATCTTCCTTCAATTTTAATACTGTCAATTCCCATATCAATAATCTCTGGTATTTCTCTAATTAAACATAAATCTTTAGAAGAGAATATATATGTTCCTTTTTCGTCAGTTTCAACTGGCATTAAGTTTCCTGGGTTGTTTGTTTCTTCTACATATAAATTAAATGCCCATCTACAAGGTTGAGAACATGATCCTAAATTTCCACTTCTTCCAGATAAAAATTCACTTAAAAAACATCTTCCAGAATATCCAAAACATAAAGCTCCATGTGCAAACATTTCTATGTCTAAACCTTCTGGTTTATTTTTCATAATATCTTTTATTTGTTCTTTATTTAATTCTCTTCCAAGTATGATTCTTTTTGCACCATTTCTGTGCCAGAATTTACATGTATGATAACTTACAGTATTTGCTTGTGTACTTATATGTATTTCAGTATTTGGAGCATACTCTCTAACAATATCAACAACTCCTCCATCTGCTACAATTATTGCATCTACCCCAAGTTTATCAAGCTGTGCTGCTTGCATCTTTATTTCTTCATAAGTTTCATCCCATGCAAATATATTTATTGCAACATGTACTCTTTTTCCAATACTATGTGCATATTTTATTGTTTTTTCCAAATCGTCTTCCCCTAGTTCTGATCTTGATCTTAAAGATAATTTTGGTGTACCACAGTATATGGCATCAGCTCCATATTTAAATGCAATTTTTGCTTTTTCGAAAGAACCAGCTGGTGCTAACAATTCAATCTTTTTCTTTTCCATTTTTTCTCCTTATTTTTTATTTATTAAATACTTATTATTTTCTATTATTTACTTTATATTTTTTTGACTTAAATATTATATCAAATTTACATTATTTATTCAAGTAACTGTTCCTTAAAGCTTGCTTTTATTTTGGTAATAACACAATACCTTTAAATAAAAAACACAATCGAGTCACAAACTACATATACAATTGATTTGAATTATATAATTAATATTTTTTTGTCTATTTTAAATAATAAAACAAAATACTATATTTGTTCTAAACATTTGATTTATGCATAAAAATATGTTATAATAAGTTGATTTTATCGCGCAAAAAGAAAGAGGTTTTAATGGAAGAACATAAACAATTTAGTCACACCTTCTTTTGGGAAGTACCAGAAATAGATTTAGACTTAAGACATTATTCTGGTCAACCATCAGATGTAATTAAAAAAATCAAATCAGATATAGAACAGTTTTTAAGTAATCCTAATCTTGAAGAAAATCACTCTGTACTTCGTTATGATGAAGATAATAATCCAAGTATGGTTTCATTCAATGTAAGACAAATATATTCTGCTATATATAATGCTTTAAATTACTATAAAAATATATCTTACATGCCATCAGCAGAATATGAAACAGGAAGTACTTTTTTATCAAATTCTATAGGAACATTTAATAAAGATTATGAATATTTGTCAGAAAAATACAATTCTGATGATGTAGCTCAAGAACCAGTTATTAGTGTTTCTGGAAGAATAAAATCCCCACTTAGTTTTATGGATAAAGTAAGAGAAAAGATTGTTGAATATATAGATGAAAATAGAGATTTTAGATATTTTAACGAAAGCTTAAGAGATTTAATTGGTGTAAGATTTGTTATAAATCCTCCTCAAAAAATTCAATCTCAAGGTTTACAAGCTGAAAGTGATTTTTTATATAAAGTTTATTATGATTTAATGAATCACCATGGTATAACTTATTCACCTGACTTACCTTTAAAAAAAGGATTATACAGATTTTTCCCAGTTAATACTAGACATGATCCTGAAAAACTAGCAAAAATGAAAGCAAGGCCAGATGAAGAAGGTTTTGCTCCTTATGTACAAAATGGTGTTAGAGGATTTTTTAGACCAGAATACAGAATACCAGAAATGGAACAAGAATGTGTTGATTCAGTAACAAAAGACTATAATTTTTATGCAAAATATAAAGGATATCAAAGTATTCACACTTGTGTTATTCCTTATTATTCACAAGATGTAGAACAAATGATTATCCCTGGATGCATAATCCCACCAGCATGTAAAGATAGTTTTATTGAATATCAATTTAGAACAGCAAAACAAAATGATTATGCAGAACATGGTCCTGTGTCTCATAATACAGAATACAAACCAACAGGTTCTTATCATAGATTAGCAGTTCCATTTTATATAGAATTCGATTCACCAGATAATATTGCTGAAGCATATTATGATCAGTCACATCTACATAAAAAACCATTAAATTATAAGAATAAATTAAAACTTAGAAATTTTGGTGAATCATTTAAAAAGTTTTATGGTCCTACTTTTGAAGAATATTTTGGAATACCATTTAAAAGATTTAGAGATGTTTTTGGATCACAAGACAGAAACGATATTCTTGCAAAAAGAAAAATTGTTATATATAATGAAGAAAGAGATTTATATACAGCTCAAGATGTAGAAGCTTCAAAACAAAATCCAATCTCACTTGCTTTGACTCCAGAAGAAATTTTATCTTTAAGACAAATTCTAGCAAATCAAGATTCTGGAGAGCTTTCAAAATTCTTCAGTAAGCAACATCTTCAAGATGCTATAATTCAAGTCATACGTTCTACTGAAGATTCTGAAATATGTACCCAAACAACTTCAAGAGCACCTGGAATTAAATTATATACTTTAGATATAGAAAGCTCTCATACAAAATCACATAATGAATTAGAAAGTGTAGATAAACAAAAAGAAGCAGAACAAATACCAGTTGTTCCACAAGGTTCTTCACTAGATGATGATTTATAATATTATTTTAAAACGCCTTAAAATTAAATTTAAGGCGTTTTTTGTATGTTGCTTAACAGTTTTCTTTTAATAAATTAAATTTGTTTTTCCAGATATTCTTTTCCTTCTTCTTTATTTAATATTTTTAAATTAAAATTCTCTTTTTCAAGTTCTTTTAAAATACATAATGTATCATCTTGAGAACCCATATCTATTATGACTAAGTTATTATAAAAATTATTTCCAAGATTTAATTCTCTTATATAATTTTCAATTCCATCTTCTACATTCTTTACTGTCATAATAAGTTTAACATTTTCTTCAATTTTTCTATATGTAGATTTTCTTGTTATATCCTGAAGCATTATTAAAATTCCATAAATAGCAAAGCACCAAATTAGCCCATAAATAATCATTCCTAACATAAAAACTCTCCTTTCTAAATTTATGTTATATATTATGTTGATTAGAAATTTTATGTTAAATTTTATGAATATTTTTAAGTAAAAAAAGAAGAAGATTAAAATAATCTTCTTTCTTTTTATTATCTATATATTTTTGAATGTGCTATTTCTAGCACTTTTAGATTACACCAACATTAAAATTGCTTGTTCAGCATTGTCACCACGTCTTGGTTCCATTTTTAATATTCTTGTGTATCCACCAACTCTACCTTCATATTTTGGTGCTAATTCGTTGAATAATTTGTCCATTACATCAACACCTTCAACTTTATTAACTTTTGTCATTAATTTTCTTCTAGCACTTAATCTAGATGGCATGTCTTTTTGTCTTTTTTCTGTTTTTTCTTCTTTAACAACTCTTAAATATTCTTTTCCATTTTTGCTTGTTACTTTTTCTGTAACTTTTCTTCCGTTGCTATCTAATTTTGCTTTTACAACTTTTACTTCTACTTCTTCAAAGTTTTTATATTCTTTTACAGCAAGTGCTATAACACTGTCAACAATAGCTTTAACTTCTTTAGCTCTAGCTTCTGTTGTAACGATTTTACCATTAACTAGTAAATCTGTTGTTTGCACTTTTAACATTGCTAATCTTTGATCAGTTGGTTTTCCAAGTTTTCTTGTTCCTGCCACTTTACTTCTCCACCTTCCTTAATTATTCTTCTTCAGATGTAAAGTTTAAACCTAAAGCAATCAATTTATTAGTAACTTCGTCTAATGATTTTTTACCTAAGTTTCTAACTTTCATCATATCTTCTTGTGATTTATTTGCTAAATCTTCAACTGTAGCAATACCAGCTCTTTTTAAACAGTTGTAAGATCTTACAGAAAGTTCTAATTCCTCGATAGGCATTTCTAAAACTTTCTCTTTCTTAGATTCTTCTTTTTCAACCATAACTTGAGTATTTCTAGCTGTTTCTGATAAGTCAATAAACAATTCTAAGTGACCTGTCATAACTTTTGCAGCTAAACTTAATGCTTCAAATGGTTTTAGACTTCCATCAGTCCATACTTCAATTGTTAATTTATCGTAATCTACCATTTGACCAACTCTTGTATTTTCAACTGTATAATTTACTTTTTTAACTGGAGTAAATATAGAATCAATTGCTAATACATCGATTGGAGCGTTATCTTTTTTGTTTTTCTCTGCAACATTGTATCCTCTACCTCTGTTTACAGTCATTTCCATGTGTAAATCACAGTTACTAGATGTAGTTGCTATATGTAGTTCTGGATTTAATATTTCAACTGTTCCGTCTGTTACGATATCAGCAGCTGTAACTTCTCCAGCACCTTTGAAATCTATTCTAATGATTTTTTCTTCATTATCAAAAACTTTAAGTCTTACATTTTTTAAATTAACAATTAACTCAGGAACATCTTCTACAACACCTTGTACTGTAGAAAATTCATGTACTACGCCGTTTATTTTAACACTTGTTATAGCAGCTCCTGGTAATGATGATAATAGTATTCTTCTTAATGAATTTCCTATT
>CAZPAF010000017.1:0-31358 GCA_964584475.1 uncultured Lachnospiraceae bacterium
TCTATCATTAGCAGCCATATATTTCTTCATTCCCTTATCCATAAGCTGAGTAGTCTCTATAAATATTTTTTTACTAATATCTTCTAGATTAGAAATTCCATATAATGACATATAAATAGTTGTATATTTTTTTCCATTAAATGTTAATGAATCGATTTTATTTCTTATTTTATTATTCCAAAAATAAGTTTTTCCACTTCCCCATTCACCATTTATCATTATTGCATAATCTGTATAATCAGCTCTAACATAATCAAGTATGCTTTCAACTAAATCTTCCATTTCTTTCCTCCTAATCTTTTGCTATTACTAAAACAAGTATTTTTTTTGCTCCCGCATCTTTTAATACTTTTGATATTTCATTTATAGTCAATCCTGTAGTTGCTATATCATCAAATAAAATAATATTTTTATTTTCAAAAATACTATTATCATTTACCTCAAATGCATTTTTTATATTCTCAGCTCTTTCAGTTGCTACTAATGTACTTTGTGTCTTGGTATTTCTTATTTTTAGCAATGTTTTACTATCAATTTTTATATAATCTTTAAAATGTTTAGCAATTAATTCTGTTTGATTATATCCTCTTATTTTCTTTTTAATTTTATTCATTGGAACTGGAATCATTATATCATAACTTTTTATAATTTCATTAATTTTTTTATTATTTAATATTACATTTGCAAACAAATTTGACAAATAACCACAATCCGAAAATTTATATTTTAATATTAAATTTCTTACTAATTTTTTATATTCAAAACAATATAAAAATTCATCAAAATAAATATTCTCATTTAGAAAATTAAATTTTCTATTTATTATCTTTTTAGATTTAATTAATTCGATTTTTTCGTATCTTTCAAGTCTTATTTTACATTTAGGGCAAATCCAATTTTTATCTAGTTTTCCACAAATTCCGCAAACTGGTGGAAATAAAAAATTAAGGACAAAGTCCAGCATATATTCTCCTTTCTTTGCCCCTAATATTTATTTTTCATATTAATTATTTTCTTATTTTTTAGTAAAAATTTTATTTACTTCTTCCTTGCTCTAACAAGAAACGTATGCCAGTGTTTTGGTGTTTCAGATACTGCTGTTTTCCCTTCTGATTCAACTTCTTTTATTCCGTTTTCATCAACATCAAACTCTTTTAGTAGCTCTATTATTTCTTCTTTTGAAAGAAATGTATTTCTTGAATTTTCTGCTTTATTCCAATCATCATTTTTTCCTAGCAAATTAACTAATAAGTATCCTCCAGGCTTTATTGCATCAGTAATTTTTTGAAAAAATTCTCGAAAATGTTCTGGTGGACAGAAAAACAAACTATTAAAACCAACAAGTAAATCACAACTTTCTTTTTCCAATTCTAAATTTTCAAATCTTTGATTTATAAAGGTAAATTTTTCATTTAAATCAAAACTATTTTCTGAAGATTTAATCAAATTTCTAATATCATCTTCAGTTCCTAAATCGCCATCTATTCCTAATACTTCCCAACCATTTTCAAGCATATACAAAGTATCTGTTCCAGCCCCTGGTCCCAATTCAATTACTTTGCCTGGCTTTAAATATTCTAATAATTTAATTAAAGGTTTTTTAGGCAATTTTTGTATTGTTTTTTCTCTAAACTCTTTCCAATCTTTATCATTTGATTTTTCTATTTTTCTGTCATCATCTATTTCCAAAAAAATCACCTCTTATTTTTAATAACTATTTTTATCCAAATAAAAATAGGAATGTTTTTTATGCATTCCTATTTTATAATTTTTATTTTAATGAAGCAAGTCTTTCTTCAACTGTTTTTAACATTTGTTTATAATTTTCAAGTTTTGCTTTTTCTTCATTTACTTTAGCCTCTGGTGCTTTGTTAACAAATCCTGGATTTGAAAGCATTTTTTCTCCTCTTAATACTTCTGCTTCAAGTTTTGTTTTTTCACCTTCTAATCTTTTAATTTCCTCTTCAATATCAACTAATTCTTCAAATGGTATAAATACTTTTAAATCATCAACTACTATTGATACTGCATTTTGAGGAACATCTTCTTCACTTTTTACAATTATAATTTCATTTGCAAAACCAAGTTTTGAAAGGAATTCTTCTGCTTCTTTAATTTCTGCTTCAATATCATTTGAAACAATCATTAATTTAGATTTTTTGCTTGGATGAACATTCATTTTTGTTCTAATATTTCTAATTTCAACAATAAGTTTCTTTAATTTTTCAACTGTTGTTTCTTCTTTATCAAATACAAATTCATCTCTTAATGTTGGCCAATTTGAAATCATTAAATCTTCTGTTCCAAAGCATATTAATTTTGAATAAATTTCTGAAGTTACAAATGGCATAAATGGATGTAGTAGTTTTAATGAAGTACCAAATACATGATTTAATATATCACTAACAGCAACTCTTGTACTTTCATCTTCACTATAAATTCTTGGTTTAACCATTTCAATATACCAATCACAGAATTCATTCCACATAAATCCATAAATCTTGTCAACAGCAATTCCTAAATCATAATTATCCAAGTTTTTGCTTACTTCTTGAACTAATTTATCTAGTTTATTTAAAATCCATTTATCTTCAATTCTTAAAAGTTCTGGATTATATTTATGTTCTTTTTCATAAACTTCATAACAGAATTCTCTAACTTTTTCATCATCTGCTAAATTCATAGTAATAAATTTTGCAGCATTCCAAATTTTATTTGCGAAGTTTGCTGCTTGGTCTAATTTTTCTGGCATAAATCTAATATCATTTCCCATTGTTGTTCCAGAAAGAAGTGAAAATCTTAAACTGTCTGTTCCATATTGGTCAATTACATCTAATGGATCTATACCATTTCCAAGTGTTTTAGACATTTTTCTTCCTTGGCTATCTCTTACAATACCGTGAATTAAAACATCTTTAAATGGTACTTGATTTGTAAATTCTAGTCCTTGTGTCATCATTCTTGATACCCAGAAAGTTATAATATCAAATCCAGTTACTAATGTTTGTGTTGGATAGAAATCTTTATAATCTTCTGATTCTTCATTTGGCCAACCTAAAGTACTAAACGGCCATAATGCTGAACTAAACCATGTATCTAATGTATCTGGATCTTGAGCTAAGTTTTTGTTTCCACATTTTGTACATTTTTCTGGCGTATCTTTTGCAACATGAATTTCACCACATTCTTGACAATAATATGCTGGAATTCTATGTCCCCACCAAAGTTGTCTTGATATACACCAATCTTGAATATTATCTAGCCAATGGAAATATTGTTTTTCATATCTTTGAGGTACAAATTTTGTATCACCATTTCTTACACTGTCAGCAGCTCTTTTAGCTAAATCTTTCATGCTTACGAACCATTGCTCAGAAACTTTTGGTTCAATTGTATTTTTACATCTTTCACATTTAGCAACATTATGTGTGTAATCTTCAGTATTTACTAAAGCACCAATTTCTTCTAGTTTTTCTACTATTTTTAATCTTGCATCTTTTAGTTCCATTCCTTTATATTCTGGAACTAAATCTCCCATTTTGAACTCTTTATCAAATACTTCAATAAATTCTAAATTGTGTCTTAATCCTGCTTGATAGTCATTCATATCATGAGCTGGAGTAATTTTTACACATCCTGTTCCGAATTCCATTTCAACAAAATCATCTGCTATAATTGGAATTTCTTTATTCATAATTGGAAGTATACATGTTTTTCCAACTAAATGTTTATATCTATCATCTTCTGGATGAACAGCAACAGCTGTATCTCCAAGCATTGTTTCAGGTCTTGTTGTAGCAACTTCAATATATTCATTTTCAGTTCCTGTAATTTTATATCTAATATGCCATAAGTGTGATGGTTCTTCTTTATATTCTACTTCTGCATCTGATATAGAAGTATTACAACTTGTACACCAGTTAACCATTCTTTTTCCTTTATAAATTAAACCTTTATTGTATAATTTTATAAATTGTTCTAAAACGGCATCAGACATTCCTTCATCTAAAGTAAATCTGTTTCTTTCCCAATCGCAAGAGCATCCTAATTTTCTTTGTTGCTTTTGAATAATTCCACCATATTCTTTAGTCCAGCTCCATGCTTCATCTAAGAATCCATCTCTTCCTAAATCTTCTTTTGATTTTCCTTCAGCTTTTAATTTTTGAACAACTTTCATTTCTGTAGAAATAGCAGCATGATCAGTTCCAGGAAGCCATAAAGTTCTAAAACCTCTCATTCTTTTATATCTGATTAAAACATCTTGAATTGTATCATCAAGAGCATGACCCATATGAAGTTTTCCTGTTACATTTGGAGGTGGCATCATAATGCAATAAGGCTCTTTTGTTTTATCTTCTGATGGTTTAAAGAAACCTTTGCTTTCCCACTCCTCATATAATTTGTCTTCAAAATCTTTTGGGTTAAATTTGTCTGCTAATTTGTGTTTTTCGTTCATAATTTTTTCCTCCCTTTAAAATTAAATTTTGGTTTAGCTTTGGGACTTTTTAATTTTCAATCATTTTTGTATTATTAAGATTGCATTTTAAAACAAAAAAGCCCTTATACTAAACGTATAAGGGCGATTTATAAAAATCACGGTACCACCTTAATTAATTATTTTAAATTTTATATTAAAGATTTTGATAAATTATAAAATTTAAAATAATCATCTCATTAAAGTTTTTAACGCAACTTACGCGGATATTCTTACTGGTATTTTCAGAATATCGACTCCAAAGCTACTTTCAGTAAATCTTTCTATAAGAAGTTCTCAGCGCAATCACTTCTTTTCTCTTTCTAGCAGTTTTTTACTTACTCCTCTTTTTCTTAGTCTTTAACTATGCTTAATATATTAACATAATTTTGTAAATAAATCAATGTTTTTAAATTATTTTTTTATTTTCTTAGTGTATTTTAATAACAAAAGACACTTTAAAATTTTGAAGTGTCTTAATTTTTTTATTCACCGAAAACATCATGTACTGCATCTATTGTTGATTTCATAATTTCTAGTGGATAATATAAAACTTTATAATTTTTCTTAACAAAATTTTTATCTAAACCAGATGAAAACATTGGTGGTTCAAATAATTGATTTGTTTTATATCTAAAAAATATCATATTATCGATAATTTTTAATTCAAATCCATATTTATTATCTTTTACTATTTCTATATATTTTTCAATTAATTCAGATGTAAATATTCTCATCGTATCAACTTTGTCTTTTGTTATACAATCATAATATTCTTCAAATAAACTAGAATCTACTTCCAATCTATTTTTACTGAATTTTCTGAATTTCGAATTACTTGCAATATATATATTTGATAATGTGTTTTTCTCAAGTCTTACAACTCCATACATTCCTCTAAATGTTTGAGTTTTACTCTCTTTTACTTTTCCATCAGAATCTACAGTTTTTGAAACTTCAAAAGTTACAACTTCTGCAAGTTGGAAATTATCTCCATTTTCCATTGTTCCATAAACTCTATCTTCTGAATAATATTCATCAACTTTATTGTCAAAATTTGACAAACCATATTCTACTTTTGTAATTCCATTTGTTGGTGAATAATAAAATTTCTCATTATATGCTTTTACTAAACCTTCAATAACATTTTCTTTATATATTCTTTTATAATTTTTATTGCCAGACATCATAAGAATCATTAGTACACATGCAGAAATAGACATTGATAATCCAATTAAATATCTAAAACTTGGTACTACATAGATTACTACATTTATTACAGCAAGAACAATTCCTACAACTAATAAAAATTTATTATTTTTATCTTTTACTTCTTTTAATCTATCTTTACATGAATCATAAATTTTATTATAAAGACTTTCAAAACTTTCTTCAAATTCTTTTTCCATTTTATTTCCTCTTTATTTTATAAATCAATGTTTACATTTTCTTTTTTGTATTCTTCTATTTCAAAAAGATCAAATTTTTTGAATCCAAATATTGCAGCAAAAATATTACTTGGAAATGTCTCAATTGATGTGTTAAATAAAGTTACATCACCATTATATATTCTTCTTGCAGCTTGAAGTTGGCTTTCAATTTTTGTAAGTGTTTTTTGCAAACTCATAAATTGTTCACTTGCTTTTAAATCTGGATTATTTTCTCCTACTGCCATTATTCTATTGCACTCAGAGTTTAATGCAGCACCTTTTTTTAAGTCTTTATTTTTTTCATTATTATATGCACTTCTCATTTCTGCAATTTTTGTAAATGTTTCTTGTTCATGTGCCATATAACCTTTTACACATTCAACTAAATTAGGAATTAAATCAAATCTTTGATTTAAGTATACTTCAATAGTTGATTTAGCTTGTTTTACTTTATTTTTTAATGTTACGAATTTATTGAATTCATAAATAAACGCAATAATTAAAAGACCTAATACAATTAAAATTATAGTTGTTCCCATTTTTATCACTCTTTCCTTTTACTAATTCATTTGAACTGTTCCAATAATAGAATTGATATCTTCAATATTATGTTTTTTCATATATTTTTCAATTCCTTCTATTGTTTTTATTGCTGTTTCTGGATCAGCGAAGTTTCCTGCTCCTATTGAAACTGCTGTAGCACCAGCAAGCATATATTCAATAGCATCATCACCATTTGTGATTCCACCCATTCCAAGTATTGGAATATTAACAGCTTTTGACATTTGATATACCATTCTTACACCAACTGATCTAATACCAGGTCCAGAATATCCACCTGTATTATTTGCCAGAACTGGTCTTCTTTTATCAATATCTATTTTCATTCCAAGTAAAGTATTAATTCCAGAAACTCCGTCAGCACCAGCATCTTCAGCACCTTTTGCAGGAGCTGTTATATCAGTTACGTTTGGTGTTAATTTTACTATTAAAGGTTTATCAGTTAATACTTTTCTTACTTGTGAAGTTACTTCTTTTACACCTTCATAACTTGTTCCAAAAGCTAAGCAACCCGCTTTAACGTTTGGACAAGAAAGATTTAGTTCAACTCCATCAATATCTAATTTATTTAATATTCTACAAAGTTCAACATAATCTTCAATTGTGCTTCCACAAGCATTTACTATTATTTTTGTATTAAATTTTCTAAGCCATGGTAGATCATATTCCGCAAAATATTCAACACCTGGATTTTGAAGTCCTATACTATTTAACATTCCGCCTGGAACTTCACAAATTCTTGGAGCTGGATTTCCTGGTCTTAATTTTAATGATGTACCTTTTGTTATAATTCCACCTAACCTGTTTAAATCTATATATTGTGAATATTCTCTTCCATATCCAAAAGTTCCAGATGCAACTGTTACTGGATTTTTCATTTTAATTCCACATAAATTTACTTCTGTATTCATTTTATCTCTCCTTTTATTTTAATATTTTATATAAAATTATTTTCTTAAATCTCTACATCAGCCGCATTAAATACTGGACCTTCTTTACAAACATGTCCATATCTTGGTTCATTTCCTGATATAACTTTTACTGCACATCCAAGACAAGCTCCAATTCCACATCCCATTCTTTCTTCTAAAGATATTTGACATGGTATATTATTTTCAATTGCATAAGCTCTTACTGCTTTAAGCATTGGAAGTGGGCCACATGCGAAAATCATATCTACTTTATGGTCTTCGATATCTTTTTTCATGAAATCTATAGCATATCCTTTTTCTTTATAACTTCCATCATCAGTTGTTACAACTAATTTATTTAATCCAAGTTCTTCAAATTCTTTTTCACATGTTACTAAAGATTTGTCTCTAAATCCTAAATAAACATTTAAGTTTGCTTTTCCTTTTAATTCTTTTACAAGTTCATATAAAGGATATGTTCCGATTCCTCCACCAATAACTGCAACATTATTATATTCTTGTACTTTAAATCCTCCAAATCCAAGAGGTCCCATTATGTCTATTAAATCTCCTATTTTTCTATCTGCTAAAAGTTCTGTTCCTCTTCCTTTAACTTGGAAAATAAATTCTACTATTCCATTTTCCTTATCAATATTATAAATACTGATAGGTCTTCTCAAGAATGGTTCTCCTGTTTCAGAAACTTTAATTTCTAAAAATTGTCCTGCTCTTGCATCTTTTGCAATTTCTGGTGCTTTTACAGAAAACTTATAAATTCCTTCTATAAGCATTTCTTTTTTTAATAATTCGCATTTAACTTTTACGCCCATAACTCCTCCTAATATTTAAATTTATATTTCAAAAAATTCTACACTATATTCAGCTTCAAATTCTTCATTTGCATCTATTTTTAAAATACTTTCTTTATCAACAAAGTTTCCTGATGAATTCACATCATCTGTATGGTTTTGCCATGGTTCAATACAAACAAATGGTGCTCCTGGTTTTGACCATACTCCTAAATATGGAAATCCTTTAAACTCAAATGCAAGTATTGTTTTTGTTTCTGTTTTTAAATAAACTTTTGAAGAATTAATATTCTTAATTATTAAAGCATCATTCTCAAATGTTTTTTCATCTAAGAAAATTCTATTTTCTCTGAAAAATTTACCTAACTTTTCTGGCTTATTTTTTAGTAATCCATCTTCTAATTGATAAATTTCTAATCTATCTTCAATATCTTCAAATTCTAATCTATATTTTCCACTTGTATATTCGCAAGCGTATGCTGGATGTCCTCCAAGACCAAAATACATTGTTTTAGCATCTTTATTTACAACTTTATATTTTGTTATAACTTTATTTTTTTTCACTTCATGAGAAATATAAAGTTCAAAATCATATGGAAATTTCTTTTTTGTTTCTTCATTTGCTTTTAAAACATAAGAATTTTCTCCAATTTCTTCAAATTCCATGTCTCTTGCAAATCCATGTTGCCCCATTTCATATTCTTTTCCTTCGATTATTGTTTTTCCATTTTTTAATTTTCCAACAATAGGAAATAATACTGGGCTGTGTCTATTCCAAAAACTTTCACCATCATGCATTTTTTCAATATCATTTGCTTTAACAGAAACAAGTTCTGCACCTTTTTTTACTGTCTTAATCTTTAACATTATTTTGTCTCTCCTTTATAACAAGTTCTTTGTATCCTGTAGACTCATCAAATTCTCTAGAAAACTCATATTCATCAAATTCTGCTAAAACAATTTCAGCAGTGACATTTACCAAACAATTATCTTTTAGATGTCCTCCTATAGTTTGCAAATTTACATCAGATAAACTCACATGTATATGACAACCATCCATTGATAATGTTCCTGTTGCAGATACTATTTCATAATCTTCATTTATAGTTTTTACTGTTACTCCATCAGCAGTTCTTAAACAAACTTGATATAAACATCCAACAGCAGAAAGTATTACTCCTGATTTTATTTTTTTATCTACAACATATTGTTCTATTGATTTTTTTAAGTCCATTCCTTTGGTTAATCTAAAAGCATGTATTTTCATCATAGTAACCTCTTTTTCTATTTTATTGCTTCATTTAATTCATCTCTCATACGAATAGCTTCTGCTCTAGTTGCTTTTGCATATTCTGCGTCAGAATATTGTTCTTTCCATCTATCAGCTTTAAATGCACACATTAAACTTCTTGATGCATTTACTATTCCACCAAGTCCATTTTCAAATCCAACAGCTAAATCTTCAGCTTTTCCACCTTGTGCTCCATAACCTGGAATTAAGAAATATGAATGTGGCATAATTTTTCTTAAGTTTTCCATTTGAACTGGATATGTTGCTCCAACAACAGATGCTACTGAGCTATATCCATATTCTCCAATCAATTCTTCTCCCCAAGAATTTACAAGTTCTGCGACTTTTTCATAAACTGTTTTTCCATCTTCTAATTTTAAATCTTGTAATTCTCCAGAAGATTTATTTGAAGTTTTTACTAAAACGAAAATTCCTTTATTATATTTTTTACAATCTTCTATAAATGGTTTTACTCCGTCAACTCCTAAATAAGGATTTACAGTAACCCAATCTATATCATAAAAACTTTCTTCTTTATCTCCTACCAAAGTTTTTCCTAAATATGCATTTGAATAACCAGCTGCAGTAGTTCCAATATCTCCTCTTTTTATATCTGCAATTACTATCATTCCTTTTTCTTTTGCATATTTGCAAGTTTGTTTAAAGCATTCAATTCCATCTACACCAAACATTTCATAAAAAGCTATTTGTGGTTTTACTGCTGGAATAATATCATAAGTTGCATCTATTAATGCTTTATTATATTCTAAAATTCCTTCACAAACACTTTTCACATCAGTTCCATATTTTGATTTTATGCTTTCTGGTAGCATTTCATACCTTGGATCTAATCCCATTACTGTAGGATTATTTGTTTCTTTTATTTTATCAATTAATATATCTATCGCGTTTTTCATAATTATTCCCTTTCAAAAACAATTCTTCCTGATACAACAGTGTATCTAACTTGTCCTTTTAGTTTTTTATTAATCCATGGAGTATTTTTTGATTTTGATACTATTTTATCTTTTAAGAATACATACTCTCTATTTGGATCAAATATTGTAAGGTCTGCAACTTTTCCTTCTGCAATTTCTCCTCTATCAATTCCCAAAAGTTTAGCAGGATTATATGACATTACTTTTACCATATCTTGATATGTAATATATCCTGGAATTACTAAATTTGTAACTGTAGCCCCAAGTGCAGTTTCAAATCCTATTATTCCATTTGGAGCTGTTGCTAATCCTCTTGCTTTTTCTTCTTCAGCGTGTGGTGCATGATCTGTTATTATACAATCTATTGTTCCATCTTTTATTCCTTCTATTATTGCTAATCTATCTTTTTCTTCTCTTAAAGGTGGATTCATTTTTGCATTAACACCAGATTCTAAAACTTCTTCAACAGTAAAACTATAGTAATGTGGACATGTTTCACAAGTTACTTTTACTCCTCTACTTTTAGCACTTCTTATTGTATCTACAGTAGTTTTTGTACTGATATGACAAATATGTGTACGTAAATTATTTGTTTCAGCAAGAACGATATCTCTTGCCGCCATAATTTCTTCAGCTTCTGGATATACACCTTGTACTCCTAATTTTTCAGCAATTGGTCCTGCATTTATTGCTCCCGCTGCTACTGATTTTTCTTCACAGTGTTCTGCAACAAAAGAGCCTATTTTATTAGCTTCTATCATAGCTTGTCTTATCATTGCTGCATTTTCAATTGGCATTCCATCATCAGAAAATGCAATTGCTCCAGCTTTTAGTTGTTCTTTAAAATCAACTAATTCTTGTCCTTTTTCTCCTTTTGTTACACTTGAAAATGGAAGTATATTGCAAAGATTTACTTCTTTTGCTCTATTTAAAATTTGTTCCAAAACAATAGCGCTATCTGGAGTTGGATTTGTATTTGGCATAGGGCAAATAGTTGTAAATCCACCAGCAACAGCGCTTCTTGATTCAGTTTCTATAGTTCCTTTATGTTCTCCACCTGGTTCTCTTAAGTGGCAATGAACGTCAATCATCCCAGGCATAATGATATAACCTGAGCAGTCAATAACTTTGTCAGCTTCTTCTGAAATATTTTCAGCTATTTTAGCAATTTTATCTCCTTCTACTAAAATGTCTAGTTTTTTCTCTAGTTTATTTGCATAATCAACAACAGTTCCGTTTTTGAATAAAATGCTCATTGTTTTACCTCCGACATAATTTTTTCTCATTCTATCATTTATTATATATATTTTCAACAAATTTTTACTTTATAATTACTAATTTTTTCAAAATTTACAAGGCTTTCACATTATTAATTTTTACTTTATAATTCAATAGTTTTAATAATCAAAAAATTATTTTTTAATTTCAAATTATCACAGTACTAATTGACAATTTTTTATATTTACTATATTATTTAGAAAATACATTTAAACTTAAAATGTATTTTTTTGTGCAAAAATATTTAAAATGCTTATAAAAGCAAATTTTAAACAAAAAATATTTGGAGGTAAAATTTAATATGAGTAAATTAATGTCATTATTATTTGAAACAAATGCATTCAAAGTTGCAGAAGAAAACAATCCTTTCTGGTATACTTCAGGAAAAATTGGTCCTTATTTTATTAATGCAGATTATCTTTATGGAAGTGAACAAGATTCAAAAGATTTATTAGCATTTATCGATCAAGAATTAGAAAACGAAAGTAAAACAGACATTCCAGAACATATCTTCAAAAAAGTGTTAGATCACTATAATACAAATGAAATCTATAAATATGTTATAGATCAAATGAAAGAATATATCGAAACAAATATCGGAGTTGAAAATGTAGATTATATCTCTGGTGGTGAAAGAAGAGATTGGTATTTCTCAAATATAATGGCTTATCTTTTAAACAAACCTCATGTTACAATATACAAAGATTTAACTACAGTTGTAAGTAATTCTGACTTCACATCTTCTGAACCTGTAAGTTCTATTGAAGGAAAAAATTTCTTACACTTAGCAGATCTTTTAAATCAATCTGCAAGCTTTACAAGGGCTTGGATTCCAGCAATTAAAAACTTAGGCTCAAGTATTGTTTGGAGTATATTTGCAGTGGATAGAATGCAAGGTGGAACAGAAACTCTTACAAATGATGGTGTAAAAGTTCATTCTTTACTTCAAATAGATGATTCTTTATTTACAACAGCCAAAGAACTTGGAGTTATAAATGATGAACAATTAACAATGCTTAGAGAATTCAAAAAAGATCCAGATGGTTCTATGAAACAATTCTTAATCGACCATCCTGAATTTATAGAAAATGCAAAAAATTCTGATAATCCCAAAACAGTAAAAAGAGTTAATACTCTACTTGAACAAAATATTTATGGTTTAAATTAATTTTTTGTTAGATATAAGAAATTTAATTTAATCTAATATAAGTATAATTAAAATATAAATAATAAAAAAGATGCTATAAAAATAGCATCTTTTTTATTATTCAATCTTGTTTATTATTCTTATTTCACTGTTGCTTTTATTCTCTCTGGATCTAAAATTAATTCTCCAAGTTCTTCTTCTTCACCATATTTATCTACAAAATATATTTGATATTTCGTATCAATTTTTTTAACTTTATATATTTTAGTTCCATTACTTTCAGAACCATTTTCATTTATTATACTTGTAGCAATATCACCTTTTAAAGAATCTGCATTTATATAATATTGATTCTCTACTAAATTATCTTTTATATCTCTTAATTGTTCTATATAACCATTATCTAATAGATATTTAAAAAAGTTTTCTTGAGTACAAATATCTTCTGGTTTTAAATCATTTTCAGAAGCATATTTATAATCTAATACATATTTTTCTTTTATTACCAAATTTAAACTATCAACAATTTCTGTTTTATTATATTCTGTGTCAGCTTCTTTTAATTGATCAACTACACCATTTCTTCCTAAAATTTTATCACCTGCAAAAAATGCTATAATTCCTAGAATTATTATTACAATTATTATACTTCCGACTATTGAAAAGCCGTTTCCATTTTTCATTTTATTCTCCTTAAATTCTTTCGAAATTTTCTAGGCAAATTATACAACACTTTCTCTTTTTTTTCAATATATTCAGTGTTAAAAAAATAAATCGTTGATTTTTTATTTATCAACGATTTATCTTTTATATTTAATTTAATATTTTTATATTTTCTGCTCCAACAATTTCTTTGAACACATCAAAAACTTTATCTGTTAAGAAAACTCCTCCACATGGTTTTATTTGTCCATTGTCAATTATTTCTAACTTAACATTAACTTTATCACCAGAAAAGAACTTTATTGCACCTCTTAAACGTTCTTTTTGATTTTCATTTAAGTTTGTAATATCTATATTGACTGTTTTTATAGAATTTAATTTTGTTTCTCTTCTTTCTGTTTCAGCATTTATATCATTTTCTGAAAATTCTTTTATGTTTGTTGCAACAATTTTAACTGGTTCATCTTCTCTAACACTTAATCTTCCTTCTACTAAAACAATATTATCATCAACAATAAAATGACTAGTTTTTCCATATACTGTATCAAAAATTACAACTTCTGCTGTTCCATAAAAATCTTCTAAATTAACAAACGCCATTGTAGTATTTTTTCTTGTAAACTTCTTATTTACTTTAGATATTACTCCAACAAATTTAACAGTTTGTCCATCTTTAAAATTTTGAGGTTCTCCAAACTCTTCTATTTCCTCATTCATTTTTATCATATCAAGAGTTGAAATATTTGCTTGTTTTGCTATTTGTTCTCTTATTTTATCTAATGGGTGTCCAGAAATATAAACTCCAAGCATTTCTTTTTCTAATATTAAAAGTTCTTTTTCTGGCATTTCTTCTTTTTCAATAAAATTGTATTTTTGTGTTTCTGCAACCTCTTCAGTTTCTTCCATTAAGTCAAACATCGAAACTTGATTTGCAATTTTATTTCTAGATTCATTATTTATTGTATCTATAATTGTTTCAAACGATGCTAAAAGAGTTGCTCTTGTTTTTCCAAATTCATCAAAAGCTCCAGCTTTAATTAAACTTTCAATACATCTTTTATTTATAGATTCATCTTTTACTCTTTCACAAAAACTAGTAAAACTATCAAAAGGTCCGTTTAATTCTCTTTCACGAACAATACTATCAATTACTGCTACACCAACATTTTTTACACTTCCAAGTCCAAATCTAATTTTGTTATTAACAACAGTAAATTTTGTAAAACTTTGATTTATACTTGGATTTAAAATCTCAATTCCCATATCTTTACAATCTTGAATATATACAGGAATTTTATCTAGATTTCCTAAAAAGCTGTTTAAAGTTGCAGCCATTAATTCTTCTTTATAATAACGTTTTAAAAATGCAGTTCTGTAAGATACTACAGCGTAAGCTGCAGCATGTGATTTGTTAAATGCATATTTTGCAAATTCAGACATTTCATCAAAAATCTTATTTGCAGAAATAGCATCTATACCATTTCTTACACATCCTGGTACTTCTACATTTCCATTTTCGTCTACTTGACCATTAATGAAAACTTCTCTTTCTTTTTCCATTACATCAAGTTTTTTCTTACCCATTGCACGTCTAACAAGGTCTGCTCTACCAAGTGAGTAACCAGCTAAATCCCTAACTATTTGCATAACTTGTTCTTGATAAACCATACATCCATAAGTTACATTTAGTATTGGTTCTAAGGCTGGGTGAGTATATTCGTTATGACCCGGATTCGTTTTTCCTTTTATATATCTTGGAATTTGATCCATAGGTCCTGGACGATAAAGCGAAACACCAGCAACAATATCTTCAAAACAATCTGGTTTTAATTCTTTCATAAATGAAGTAATACCAGCACTTTCAAACTGGAATATACCAAATGATTTACCATCTTGCCAAAGTTTATACACTTCAATATCATCCATTTTTTCATCGAATTTTACATCAATTCCTCTGTTTTGTTTTATTAAATCTAAACAGTTTGCAATAACACTTAAAGTTCTTAAACCTAAAAAGTCCATCTTTAAAAGTCCAAGTTCTTCTAAAAGCACCATTGTATATTGAGCAACAACGTTTCCATCATTTGTACAAAGTGGAACATAGCTGTCTACTGGATCTTTTGTTATAACAACACCACAAGCATGTGTTGATGCATTTCTTGGCATTCCTTCTAAGCCTTTTGCTATATCTATAATTCTTTTCGTTGTTTCATCATTTTCATATTGTTCACGAAGTTCTCTGTTTTGTTCTAGTGCTTTATCTAAAGTCATATGAACTTCAAATGGAATCATTTTTGCAATTTTATCTACATCAGAATATGGAACATCTAAAACTCTACCAACATCACGCACAACACTTTTTGCAGACATTGTACCAAAAGTTATAATTTGAGAAACATGGTCTCTTCCATATTTTTTTGCAACATAATCAATTACTTCTTGTCTTCTTTCATCTGAAAAGTCAACATCAAAGTCAGGCATACTAATTCTATCTGGATTTAAAAACCTTTCAAAAAGCAAATTATATTTTAATGGATCTATATCTGTAATTCCAATACTATACGCAACAATAGAACCTGCTCCTGAACCTCTTCCAGGTCCTACTGGAATTCCTATTGATTTTGCATAATGGATATAATCCCAAACAATAAGATAATAATCAACATATCCCATTCTTTCAATTATTCCAAGTTCATATTCTGCTCTTTGTTTTACAGTGTTATCATAATTTTCACCATAACGTTCTTTTATTCCATCCCAAGTTAATTTTCTAAAATATTCTTCATGTGTAGAAAATTCAGCTGGAACGTCATAGTTAGGTAATTTAGTAACACCAAATTCAAAATCAAAATTACATTTATCTGCAATTTTTACTGTGTTTTCAATAGCTTCTGGAACAGCTGAGAAGTAATCTGCCATTTCTTCTGGTGTTTTTATATAAAATTCATTTGTTTCAAATCTCATTCTATCTTCGTCTGTCATCTTTTTAGCAGTTTGAATACAAAGTAAAATTTCATGATTATAGCTATCTTCTTGTTTTAAATAATGTGCATCATTTGTTGCAACAAGAGGAATATTTAATTCTCTTGAAAGCTGAATTAATCTTTGATTAACCATTACTTGTTCTGGAAGTCCATTATTTTGAATTTCTAAATAATAATCCTCTCCAAAAACACTTTTGTGCCAAAGCGCAATTTCTTTAGCTTTTTCCATATCATCTTTAAGAATTGCTTGATTTATTTGTCCAGCTAAACATGCACTTAAACAAATTAATCCCTCACTATATTCTTCTAATATTTCTAAATCTATACGTGGTTTATAATAGTATCCATCTGTAAAACTCATAGATACTAATTTAATAAGGTTTTGATATCCAGTTTTATTTTTGGCAAGCAAAATAAGATGTGCATAATTATCATCAATACCAGATTCTTTGTCAAATCTAGTTCTTGGTGCAACATATACTTCACATCCAATTATTGGTTTTATTCCTTCTTTTACACATTCTTTGTAAAAGTTAACTGCACCATACATAACTCCATGGTCTGTTAGTGCAATTGCATTCATTCCAAGCTCTTTTGCTCTCTTTGGTAAATCTTTAATTCTACACATTCCATCTAACAAACTAAATTCACTATGGACATGTAAGTGAACAAAATCTGGCATATTTTTTCCCCTTTTTCCAAAATTTGTATATATTTTATTTTATAAAATTTTTATAATTTCATCTAAATCTTTTTGACCTACTGGAATTTTCACAATTTGAAATTTTGAAGTTTTATCTCCAAATTTAATTTCAACAATATCTCCTACTTTTACTTCATAACTAGGTTTTACAACTTTTCCATTTACTGAAATTCTTCCTGAATCTGCAGCATCATTTGCAACAGTTCTTCTTTTTATAACTCTACTAACTTTTAAGAATTTATCTAGTCTCATTTTAGTTTCCTTTCTTTAAAACACAAAGTATTCTTTATATTTTTCAGCTAGTCCAAGCCATATTTCATCATCATATAATTTAAAATATGTATAAATTCCTTTTGCTCCATCTTGATACCATTTACCATTTTTTTCTAATTGTACCATTTTTGCTTCTTTAAAAAATTTATTTCTTGCTTGTCCATTACCATTTATTCCACAAAAAGTTAAATTCATTAACACTTTATCTTCATTTAAAATTCCACTTTCTATTATTTTTTGTTTCACTTTTTCAATGTCATAATCAACAAGTCTTAAATCTATATTCTCTATTTTTCCATTATTTATTGTTAATATAACATATTCTGCTTTTCCAACATAATGTGGTGATACACCAGCACAACCAGCATTTAGTACAAGTTTACCATTTATATATTCGTACCACATTGCTTCATGAGTATGTCCAAATATTAATGCATCTGCATCTAATTCATCCACATATTTTTCTATTAATTCTCTAAATCTATGATTAAGTAATTCCTCAACAGATTTTGGAGACCCATGTGCTACTAAAATTTTCACTCCTTCATATTCTAGATTCATACAATGTGGTAATTTTCTTATATATTCTCTATTTTCTTCAGTTAACTCATTATACATAAATCTAGTATTTTTAAATTGAATATTTTCCCAAGCATATTTTTCTTCTTCAAATTCAATTAAATATTGCTCTTTATTTCCTTTTAAAACTTTATCACTTGTATTTTTTACTATTTCTAAAGTTTCATTTCCAAAAGGCAAATCATTTACCAAATCTCCTAAAAATATGTAATCATCTACATTACTTCTTCTAGCATCTTCTAACACCTCTTTTAATGCTACACTATTTCCATGAATATCTGAAATTATTGCTACTTTTATTGTTACCACCCCTTTAAATTAAACTCATTATATCATGGTTATTTTTTTATTTCAACAAAAAGAAAACTCTCAAAACATTTATATAAAGAATGAATTCTATTTTCTAGGATTCATTCTTTATTTTTTATCTATATCTTCTACATGGGCTACTTATATTATTACTTAAGCTTGAAGAATCAGATAAAACATTTTGTGTTTCTATATTATTATTTACTCCTACGCCAATTCTATTTAAATTATTAAGAGTGTTTAAAGCACTTAAATTATTAATATTATTTAAATTATTTTCATCATTTCTACTATATGAATTACAAGAATCACAGCTGTTATAAATCCTGTAATTTCCTACTGTATTTCCACAACTATTACATCCTCTGTTGATTATATACCTAATAATTACTGCTGCTATAAAAGAAAGTAGTGTGTACACAATTGCTGCTACAATTAACTCTGAAGTTCCTCCAAATGCAAATGCAAGAACAATAAAAATTGCAAAAAAGATTCCTGCAACTTTAAAAGGACAATTTATAAAACTTTCAAGTATTGCTGATAAAATTATTACAGCAAGTGGTATTGCAAAAAAAATTAGTAAAACATTCATATAAAATACCTCCATTTTAAAGTATTTATATATAATATTCTACTAATTTTTATTTGTTACAAATATAATTTTATTATTTTCTATTTTTTCTTTAATAAGAAACTTCCATCAAACATAATCCATGAGCTGGTAATGTTTTTCCTGCTCTTGTTCTTTCCTTCGCTTCTATTATATCTTTAACTTCTTCTGGTTTTATTTTTAGAGTTCCAACATCTAAAAGAGTTCCTGAAATGATTCTAACCATATTATATAAGAATCCATTTCCTGTAAGTTCAATATATATCCTATCTTCATTTTTAATAACTTCTGCTTTATATATAATTCTTACACTACTTTTACTACTTGTTCCACTAGCTTTAAATGCTTTAAAATCATGTTCTCCTTCAAAGTATTTAGCAGCTTTTTTCATTTTTTCTACATCTAATTTCATAGGAAAATGATATTCCATATCTCTATATATTGCTGTTCCCATCTCAGAATTATTTATTGTATATCTATATCTTTTGGATTTCACTGAATATCTACTATGAAATCTTTCTTCTACTTCTTCGGCGCTTTTTATGACAATACTTTTCTTTAATTTGGAATTAATTGCAATAGCAAATTTTTCTATTGGAATATTACTTTCAGTTTTAAAATTTGCAGTTTGACCTAAACTATGTACTCCTGCATCAGTTCTTCCAGATGCTATTAAATCTATATTCTCTCCTGTGATTTCTCCAATGGCTTTTTCAATTTCTCCTTGAATGTTTAACTTATTTGGTTGCTTTTGCCATCCATTAAAGCTTTTTCCATCATATTCAATTATTAATTTTATATTTCTCATATTATCTCCATATAATTTTATAATTTCTTTTAATATCTTACCATAAATTTGAACTTTTAACAATATTTTCACAAATTTAAATATTGCTATAAATTGCTATATATGATAGAATTTTAGTGAATATAATCTTCAAATAGAAAGGAGATTTTTATGGATTTATTAGTAGAAGCAAAAAAATCAAATAAAGATGCTTTTTATGAATTAGTAAACAAATACAATCATATCTTTTATAAAACTGCTAGAGTGTTTTTTACTGATGATAGCGACATTTATCCAATTATCGAAAAATCATTATTACAATCTTTTAAAGACTTAGTAAACGTAAAAGATGAAAGAGAATTTTTATGTTGGACTTTAAGAATTCTTATTTTCGATTGTACTAAACAAAAAGAAAAATTTTCAAAAGATTATAGAAGAAAATTAGGTAATCGTGAAATTGCATTTTCTATAACAGATAAAGTTGCAATATCAGAATCAACCGTAGGAAATTTAGAATATCAAAGATATAGAAATTCCTCTGTTGTTGAAGAATATATAACAAGTATAGAACCAACTGCCAGAATCCCAGCGTTATTATATTTTTATGCTGATCTTTCTATAGAAGAAATTTCAAAAATATTAAAGGATTCTGAAAGTGATATAACAGAAATTATAAACAAATCTCGAATAAAAATTTATGAAATGATAAAAAATAAGGAGGTTGATTTATAATGGATGGTTTTGAAAAATTACACAATAGCCAAGATGAATTTATCAAAAAAACATTACAAAAAGATAAACTTGTTAGTCAGCCTATCTTTGACAATTTTTCTGTTAATATGAATAAAACAAAAGTAAAAGTAAAAAAATACACATATAGACAACAACATATAATCTCTTTACTTTTAATACTTTTAATTATTTCTGTAGGATTAAATATTTATTTAGCAGTTGTTAAAGGTACACCAATAACAATTACTAATATTTTCCAACCTGCTCAAGACTATTCTTCAAATAAGGATATATCAGATTTTGAAAATAAAATTTCAGATGATAACGAAAACATCACTGAAAATATTGTTGATAACACTATAAACAATAATACAAATAATACGATTTCTAACAATACAACCCTTAATCCTATAATTTCAGTAAGCAATACTGTAACTGAAGATTCTACTTCAACTATAAAAAATGAAGTTCCTTCTGAAATTATTATAGTACCAGAAACCAAAGATCCAGAGCCTATTATTCCACCAGAAATCGATCTTGAGCAAATAAAGACTTTTGTTGGTCAATTTGCTATTGGAATAAATAAACTCGATTTACAAAATCCAGAAAATTTAGAAAGTAACACAATATTATTGTATATAACACAACAATATTTCTCAAAACAATCAAATTCATCTGCATCTTTATCTGTTAATACAGATTACGCTTCATCTGATACTAACTTTCATAAATTTTTAAGTGAATTTACAGCAAATGATTATTCAAAAACAAATTATATAAAATCTTATAATAATTACATAGGATATATTTCTCGTAGCAAGGCTTATATTTATGGAAATGATTACTCAATACTTTCTAAAGAAAAATATGTTTGTGAATCTGTTACAATAACAAATAAAGAAAATGATGTTTATACAGCGACAGCCAACGTTTCTAGAACTTACGGTGAAGAAAAAACAGGTTATGAAATCACTTTTACTTTTAAAATAAATAATAATTATAAATATCAAAAATACAAATTACTATCTTTAAAATCAAAATTAGTTTCTGGAGATGTAGAAACAGTTATTCATTTGGTTGGGAATTAGATAACAATAGAAAATAAAAGATAAAAATAAAATAAAAAGTAGACATTTTAAATGTCTACTTTTTATTTTATACTTAATATATTTTATTTTACATTTTCTTTATTTTCTTTAAAATCCTCTGCTTTTTTTAATTTACTAGCTGGATTTATTGGTTCGTTAATTACATTTTTTATTAATATTTTCTTTAACACATCTTCTCTAACATCTGCAATTAAAGTACCATCTTTTGCAATTGACATTCTTCCAGTTTCTTCTGAAATAACTACAACTAAAGCATCTGATTCTTTAGAAATTCCTATTGCAGCTCTATGTCTTGTTCCTAATTCTCTTGCTATATCTTTATCGTCAGCTAAAGGTAACATACAAGATGCTGCTGCAATTTTATTGTCACTAATTATAACAGCGCCGTCATGAAGTGGAGTATTTGGTTCAAAAATATTTACAAGTAGTTGTGGAGAGATTTCAGAATTCATTATAATTCCTGTTGATATTATATCTTGAATTTTTATATCTCTTTCAATAACAATTAATGCACCTTTTTTTTGTTTTGCAAGTTCTACTGCTGCAATTGCTATTTTATAAATATTTTCTTTTTTCTTTGCATTTAAATCTTTATCCATTCCTAAGAATCTACTTATTTTATTTGTTGTTCCAAGTTGTTCTAAAGCTCTTCTAAGTTCTGGTTGGAATACTATAATAAGCATTATAACTCCATAAGACATTACTGAAGTTAATATGTAATTTAAAATTGTTAATTTTAAATATCCACTTAAAAAGGTTATGATTATTAAAACTACAATTCCTTTTAATAATTGCCATGCTCTAGTTCCTTTTAACAATCCAAACGCCTTATAAATCAAAAACAAAACAATTGTAATATCTAATATAAAAGCAATAACTCCCAAAACGCCTAAATTAGTTAAATTTGCAAGTATTTGAGTTTCATAAAAACTTTTAAAAGCATTTCCTAACATTTATAACACCTCTGTTTCTTTTTTTTAAGCTGCTAATAAATAAATTATAACAGTAGCAAATGTAGGTATTATCATCATTGCTAATAAAATCCCTATTAAAATTTTCTTTAATAAATTCTTTTTATTCATATGTATCATCCTCTTCTTTTATTTAAATTCTATATATATTTATAACATAACACTTACTTTTTTTCAATACAAATTTATGTAAAAACGTATATATAATAAAGAAAAAAATAAGTTTAAAAATCAAATAATTCTTAAACTTATTTTAGTGATTATTATATATATCTTTTATTTAAAGTATATAGTCGGATTAACTGGTTCTCCTTCTTTATACATTTCAAAATGAAGATGTGGCTCATCTGCAACTTCAAAACTTGCTGTTTCTCCTATTGTTCCTATTGTCTGTCCTTTTTCAACCTCTTCATTTTCTGTTACAAATTCTGTTGTTAAAAGATTTGAATAAATTGTTTTAAATCCATTGTTGTGTGAAATTGTAATTGTTAAACCATATCTTGGATCATTTTTTATACTTTCTACAATACCTTTTTCAGCAGCTGTAACTATACTGGTCTTTTCTGCTTTTATATCAATTCCCTGATGAGTTGTCCATTCTTCTAATGTATTTGAATATATTAAACTGTCTATTGCAAAATCTTTAATAATATTACCACTAACAGGTGCTTCAAATTTCAATTCTTCATTTACCAAGCTTTCTGCCACTTCATTTTCTTCTATTATAGCATTTTCTATAGAATTTACACTAGAATTATCTGTGGTATTTGTAACAGAATTAGTGACTGTCGCTTCAACTGGTGTTTTATTAATCTTTGCATTCTCCTCTTCTTTTTTTGTAACACTTGCATCAACTTTATTTTCTTTTTTACTAACTGCTTCTTTTGCAGTTAAATCTGAGGACATACTAGTTGTCTCTGTTAAATTATCATTAGAAACAATATCTTCTACTGTTCCTAAATTTTCTAATGCCATTTCTGCTTCTTTTTTCATTTTTTTATTATACATTACAAAAATTGTTAGAAAAACAACAATTGATAATATTAGTGTTACTGAAAAAACATATACATATTTTTTTATTTTTTCTTCTTGATAGAAATCTCTTTTTCCCATTTTAACCTCCATAAACTCTAAATAATTATTATAATTATTTGCATTTTTTTGAAGATTATTCACTAATTGCCACATCTTTATAATAATATTTAATTATTTCAATAAAATTTTTTCCGCTTTTGGCGAGCAAATCGCTTCCACATTGGCTTAACCCCACTCCATGTCCATATCCAACAACTTTAAATTCTATAGAATCTTCTAAAATTTCAAAATCAAATTTTGCAGATTTTAAACCAAATATTTTTCTAGCTTCAACCCCGCTAGTTTCAATATTTCCTATTTTTATTTTTTCAATTCTATCCCCCTCTGTAAATTCTAAAATTTTTATTGAATCTTCTTTTTCAAAATTAATTTCAAATTCTGGATAGTTTTCTAACATAATTTGAATTAACTCATCTTTAGATATTTTAATCTCAGAATTATATGATGTATAAGCATCTTCACCACTTGTTTCTACTGCTTGAAAATATGGTAAATCACCTCCCCAAACATTTATTGCAAGTTCCGTTTTTCCTCCGCTATTACTATGAAAAACTGCATTAATTGGTTCATTATTATAAAAAATAATTTTACCTTTTGTTTCATTTACTGCTTTTACAATTTTTGCCCAATATTCTTCTTGCATATTTTCTTCCCATCTTGCAAATCTATTTTGTTTTGAAATCCAAGCTTGACAACAAGCTGCACTATCACAAATGTTTGCATTTTCATGTTTGTTGCCATTTCTTATTTGATATATTGTATAAGTTCTTGCCACAACTGCTTGAGCTTTTAAAGCTTCTATATCAAAACTTGCTGGCATTTCACTAGCAACAACTCCATAAAGATAAGTATCTAAATCCAATTCTTCTATACTATTATCTGCAACATGCAATAACTTTATAGTACTATAATCTCCATAATCAAATTTTTCGCTTTCAATGTCGCTTGACAAAACTTCTTTTGTTTCAAACTTATTTGTAAAAATAATTGGCATTGTAAATATCAAAAATATCACAAAAATAACGTAAAAAATTATTTTTTTCAAACAAAATCCTTTCAAATTGATATATTTCAATATCAATTTCTCTTTATTTAATTTTTAGTTTTATTTCAAATTTAATTAAATTAATAACATCATTCTAAATTCATTTAAAATTTTCTTTTCTAATCTAGAAACATGAACTTGTGAAATTCCTAAGATATTCGCCACTTGACTTTGTGTTTTATCATAGAAATATCTTAGATTAATAATTTCTCTATCCCTATAATTAAGTTTCTTTATAAGTTCAGAAATTGTTAATTTATTAATAATTTTGGTTTCTTCATCTTCTTCGTTTTTTATTTTTTCTATTAATTCATTTCCTTCTTCATCAATTTTTTCATTAATTGATTCAACTGTTTTTGAAGCTTCCATAGCCATATAAATTTCATCTTCTGGTAATTCTAATATTTGTGCAAGCCTTTTTACACATAAAGATTCACCAGTTTTTGCTAAATAAATTCTATCTAATTCTTTTATTTTTATTCCTAACTCTTTATCTTTTCTACTAATTCTAATAATACCATCATCTCTTAAAAATTTTTTTATTTCACCAATCATATATTGTACTGCATATGTAGATAACTCTACATTAAATTCAAAATCAAATCTCTTTATTGCTTTTATAAATCCCATGCATGCAATTTGATATAAATCATCTGCTTCATATCCTCTTCCTAAAAATCTTTTTACAATACTCCATATAAGACCGTTTGTTTTCTTCTAAAATTTGTGCTAATTTTTCCTTATCACCTTGCTGTGCTTTTGCAATAAGAGACATTTCTCTTTCTTGCATAAATTATTTGCCTCCTATTTATGTATTTTCATTTTTACAATCTTTTATTTTTTTGCTCATAGTTATTTTTGTACCAAGTCCAACTATAGATTCAACTTTAAGATTGTCCATAAAATTTTCCATAATTGTAAATCCCATTCCTGAACGTTCTAAATTTCCTTTGGTTGTAAATAGTGGAGCTTTAGCTTCATTTACATTTTCAATTCCTTCTCCTGTATCTGAAACTTCTATTTCAATTTCATTTTCATACAAAACAGCTTTTATTTTTACTATCCCTTCTTTATTTGGATAAGCATGAATTATTGCATTCGTAACAGCTTCAGATACAGATGTTTTTATATCTGCAATTTCTTCTATTGTTGGATCTAATTGTGATGCAAATGCAGCTATTGAAATTCTTGCAAACGCTTCATTTGCAGATTTACTTAAAAATTCTATTTTCATTTCATTTTTTATATTTCTCATTTTATTTTCATAATTTTAAATCACTCTATTTTATTATGATTAAAATCATTTCCCCCTTTTATATTATTTTTATTCATTTTTATTTTTATTTTATCCTGTTTGCTCTTGAATATTTTCTATAATTGAAATAATTTTTAGAACTCCTGACATTTCAAATATCTTTTTAATTTTAGGTTTAACATTTATAAGTTCTAAAACTCCTCCATAACAATTAGTAGACTTATATCTACCTATGACTAAGCCTATACCAGCACTATCCATAAAATTAACTTTTTTAAAATCTAAAACTACTTTTTTAGGCATAAATCTTTGAATTTCATAATCAGCCCTTTTTCTTATTTTCTCTGCCTCATGATGATCTAATTCTTCTGTAAATTCAAAAAGTAATATCTTGTCCTCAATAAAATGTTTTACATTCAATTTTAAATTACCTCCTTTATCTTTTGATATATTAATATTCTAATTTTTCTTTAAATTTCCTTCGAAGAAAAAAGACTAGTTTTGTCGTAATTTAAGAGCTTTTCGACATTTTTCTTTTGTGAAAAAGCAAAAAAATACGAGTTTTTTCTCGTATTTTTTATTTTTCATATTAAATTGACTTTTCTAAAAAATTATATATTTTCCTAATTCTTTCTTCAAAATTACTTTCTTCACTAGAATTTAATTCATTTAAGAATTCTCTTCTACAATTACAAGTATTTGTATTTCCAATTAGAGCTGATATTCTATTTTTATTTTCTTTAGCTGTATATTTAAGTATATTTTCAAAAAAATCATTTAAATTACTTTTGCAACTATCACAACATTTTGGGAAAATTGTCGAATTATTAGAATATATCATATCTCTATTTCCAAACCAAGCAAATGTAATCTTGTCAATATATTCCTCTTTTATATTATTTAAAATTTCTATTAACATCCATAATGATATTTCTTTATACAACTTATTTTCGTATAATTCATACAAAAGTGTGTATTTTTTCACATTAATTGGAAATAAAGTTACTTCATCTATATTGTTTTCAAAAGCTATATTTATAGATTCTATTACATCATCAAATTGTTCTTTAGTAGTCAAAAAAGGTATTCCTACAAGTAAATTTCCTGTAATAAAACAGTCATTTCTTTTTACCAGTTTTATTACTTCAAAAAGTTCTTTATTATCAATTTCTTTATTTAAACAATATCTCCTATACTTATCATTAAAACTTTCTATTCCTATTTCAAAATATATAATTTTATTATTAATATATTTTTTTATTAAATCTATTTTTTCTTGAGTTATAGTTTTATAAAAAGTTTCAAATATTATAATTTTAAATTCTAATTTATCGATTTCTTTTAGTAATTCTACAAAATTTTCTTCTTTAAATTCAAACTCATCTAAAATACTTCCATAAGTATTTACAAGTAGCACATCTGGATTTCCTTTTATACTAGAAATAGCATGATTAAAGGCCAAAAGCATCTCGTCTTTTGTGATATTTCTTCCTCTTCCATAATCGCACATTATACATTTTCCATGATATGAATTTCTACAACCAATACTTTCAAAATTTATTTGAAAAAGATTTTCACTCTCATGAATTGTACAAAAATTATTAATATCATCTTTAAAAGGATATTTACTTTTTATTCTTAAATTTGCTTTATCTAATATATTCATATTACCTCTAAAATCCATTTTAATCTATTGATTCAAATTTAATTCTTAGTCCAGTATTTCTTTTTTTAGTATCACAATTATTTACCATATATTCAATCAAATTTTTATTTCCAATTACTATTAGAAGTTTCTTTGCTCTAGTAATTCCTGTATATAAAAGATTTCTTGTAAGAAGCATATTTGAAGATTGTGGTACAACTAAAATTACAACATCAAATTCACTTCCTTGTGCTTTATGAATTGTTATACTGTACGCATGTTCTAATTGGTCAAGCTCTGAAAATGCATACCAAGTAACCTTACCGTCATCAAATAATACTTGAATCTGTCTTTCTTCATTACTTATCTTTATTATTCTTCCTATTTCTCCATTAAATACACCAGTTCCAGATTCATATGTACGCAAATCATTTCTGCTTCCTTTTTCCCAATAGATGTCATAATTATTTTTGATTTGCATTACTCTATCGCCTTCTCTAAAAATCATATCCCCATAAGTTTTTTCTAAAATATCATCATTTTGGGGATTTAAAGCTTCTTGAAGAGATTTATTTAATTCTTTTGTTCCCATTTTTCCTTTTTTGGTAGGTGTTAAAACTTGAATATTTTTAAAGAATTCATAATCTCCGTAATTTTTTAATCTTTCTTTACTTAAAGATAAAACTTGATAAAGCATTTTATCTTGATTTGATTCGTTTATATAGAAAAAGTCGTTTTCTGCATCTTCTGAATAATCTTTTTTTCCAATAAAATTCACACCATTATTAACATTATGTGCATTAACAATTATTTTACTTTTAGCAGCTTGTCTAAAAATTTTATCTAAATGTACAGTTGCAAATTCACCAGAATCAATTAAATCTTTTAATATACTTCCAGGCCCTACTGATGGAAGCTGATTTGGATCTCCTACAAATATTACTTTTGTTCCTAAAAATAGAGCTTTTACTAAATAATTCATTAAGAACACATCTACCATCGACATTTCATCAACTACTAAAACATCTGCATCCACTGGAGCCACATCTGTGTCAACACTTCCTAATTTATCTTCTTCAAATTTTCCTATTTCTAATAATCTATGTATTGTTTTTGCATCTTCTCCTGTTGTTTCACTCATACGTTTTGCAGCTCTTCCTGTTGGCGCACATAAAACTACTTTTTTCTTATGTGATTTATATATTTCTAAAACACATTTTATAATTGTTGTTTTTCCTGTACCTGGTCCTCCAGTAATAATACAGACATTATTTTCATTTATTTGTTTTACTGCTTCAAATTGTTTTTCTGATAATTCTATATCAATTTTCTCTTCATGTTTTTTTATTTCTGCTTCAAAATTTTTAATAAATTTTACATTATCACAATCTCTTAATGTTAATAATCTTTCTGCAATTTTTGTTTCTGCTTTGTACAATTGCTCCAAAAATACATATTCCTCATGTTTTTCTACTACAATATGAATTTCAGAGTTCACATTTAAATTGATTAAATTGTCTTCTATTCTTTCTTCATCTACTTCTAAAATAGATTTAGTATAATCAATCAAATTTTGTTTTAAAACACAAGTATGACCATTATAACTTGCAACTAACAAGCCATACTTTATTCCACTTTTTATTCTATAATCACTATCCATAGGAATTCCTATTTGCATAGCAATTTTATCTATATTATTGAAATTTATTCCATATACAATATCTACTAAAATGTATGGATTTTCTTGTATTTTTTCAACCGCGTTTACACCTAATGCATCATAAACTTTTTTACTGTTATTAGCACCAATCCCAAATTCTTCTAGAAAACTTACAATTTGCCATACTTCCCATTTTTCATTAAATTCTTCACCAATTTCATAAGCTTTGTCTTTTGAGATTCCTTTTATTTCAGCTAAGCGCATTGGTTCAAATTTAAAAATTGTTAAAGTTTCTTCTCCAAATTTTTCTATAATTTTTCTAGCAGTTGCAGGTCCTATTCCTTTTATAGTTCCACTTGCTAAATATTTTTCAAGAGCTGCTGCTGTTTGTGGCATTAATTTTTCGAATGTATCTATTTTAAATTGTTCTCCATACTCTTGATGAACAACCATTTTTCCTTGAAGCTTTAAAGAATCTCCAACAGCAATAAACGGCAAATATCCCACTACTGTAATGATTTCTTGTTCTTCTTCTGTCAAAAACACAGCAATAGTATAACTATTTGATTCATTTTGATATATAAATTCTTCGATTTGCCCTCTTAATTCCAATCTATTCTCTCCAATTTCTTTTTATTTTAAATAACATTCTAATTTCACTAATTTTGTTATGATTTTATCATTTTCACTTAATTTATGCAACAAAATCATAGAACAAATCTTCGCAAAATTAATGGAAAGAAGCCACCCGGAATTCTCCAGGCAGCTTCTTTTTTTACTAAATTTTAGTTTCTTGGAATGCTATGCTTATCGGCAAAACGTTTGCCAAACGGACGATCTTTGACGATACCAACATCATCATTGATATTTCCATCTTCATCGGAAACAAATCCGTAAAGTCTAACGTTCTTCAAGTCATCAACAAAAGTCTCTCTTGCCCAAGCAATTCTAAACTCTTTGTATATATCATGAGCTTGTTCTTTGTTTGGGACTTTTTGACTCTCACTGCAGAAATTACCCGTGTAGCAAACACCTTCATCTCTGGCAGACGTAATTCTATCGAGAATCTGAATCTCTGTATGCATAAGTCCAGTGCTATCAGATAAGTATGATAAAATTATATGATAAGCACTATGCCCTGCATTCTTAGTGATATAGTTTTTGGCTTCCACCAAATTAAGATTTTCTTCTTCTATATCATTCAGAAGTTTCAAAATTCTCTCTTTAGGAATTTCACATCCACCATACTGATGAGTATCTGTTTGTACCCATTTTTTGAACATTTGGAATTCTCTAGAAAACGGATTGGTCAGAATGTTCACATACATCTGTGCAACTTTGGTCAACTGTTCTGTTGGGTCACCTTTACAGTTTTCGAGTACAATTCTTCCTCTAATGCGATCATGCATAACAGGAGTTGATGTAACACCATCACCATCTATTACTTGCTCAAGGCATTTAATAAGGCATTTGGTATAATCTGCACTTAACCCCTTTACATTCATAATGTATGAAAAACCTAAATTGCAATTAGGAAACCATTCGTAAATAGCCCAAATTCCAATATTCAGGTTAAGCATATTAAGTTTTTCCGCAAAATCAAGAGAAGCTCTGAGTCTTTTACGTCTCTTGATGATTGCTGGTTGGCAGTCAAGAAACATACGCCAAAGTTCTTGTTCTCTCTCATCCCATGTAGATGTGTCTACAACCCGAAGGTATCTGTAGTACTGATGAGCCAGACTGTACATATCTGGATAAATATAATCTGGATCACTTGGATCTATCCATCCATGAGCTTGAATGTGGTTAATTGCTTTTTTCCATAAGGACTTCAATGTCTCATGAAAAGTTGGACTTAACGAACTCAATAGCCGTTTATCCTTGTCGTTTTTTGTTTCATAGTTCTTTTTATCTGTCATACTGTTCCTCCTCACTATTGTAGTATAAAAAGTAAACTTGCACACCATCCCTTCTAAAAAGTATCCTATATATTATATCATAAAAAAACTTAAAAGTAAATTCGTTCCTGGGATTCAAAAAAGAGGCACCAACTTTTGAAGTGAACCCCATTTAGTTCACAAAATAAAAAGGCACGTGAT
>CAZPAF010000018.1:0-31094 GCA_964584475.1 uncultured Lachnospiraceae bacterium
AGTCCATCGTACAGACTGCGTAAATGTCAAGGATTTATTTAGTGAAGAAAATAGAATGATTGATGTTTACTGGTTCGATGATGTTAATGGTTCATATAAAGTTGAAATTGAAATTTTAGCAAACGATAGAAATGGCTTATTAAAAGATGTTATTAAACAAGTTGAAAATGCTAAAGTAAAATTAACAGGAATGAATACTAGAACAACTAAAGAAGGAATTGCTATTATCGATATATCATTAGAACTTGAAAATAAAGATATGTTAAATAAAATGTTATCATCTTTGAGAAATATTGAAAGCGTATATGATGTTAATAGAAAAAGAGGATAAATCGGAGGAATACAAATGATATTAAAAAGATTACAAGTAAAAACGCCACAAGTAGGATTGCTTACAAATTCATATATTATATGTGATGAAGAAACAAAAGAAGCAATGGTTATAGATCCAGGTGGAGAACCAGAAAAAATTGCTGAGGTTTTAGATATATTAGGAGCTAATTTAAAATACATTTTCATAACTCATTGTCATGCAGACCATATAGGAGGTATTGCAGAACTTAAAAGATTAAAAGGTGGAAAAATATTAATTAGTAGAGCAGATAGCGAAGGATTATATAATGAAGAAATAAATTTGGCTTATTATATAAATATGGAAAAACCAGAACTTGAAGCAGATTCTAGAGTTGATGATGAAGATTTAATTCATGTAGGAAACATTGAATTTAAAGCTATAGCGACGCCAGGTCATACAAAAGGTGGACTTTGCCTGTATTCTGAAAAAGAAAAATTAGTATTTACTGGAGATACACTATTTTCTGGAACATGGGGAAGAACAGATCTTCCAACAGGAAGTTTTGTTGAAATAATAACCTCAATAACAAATAGGTTAATGACTCTTCCAGATCATACAATTGTTTATCCAGGTCATGGAAAAATAACAATGATACAAGATGAGAAAAATATATATTTAGAATTAAGAGAAAAAGATTTTTAAAAAAAGAAGGAGAATTAAAATGATACAAAAACCAAAAGGAACAAAAGACTTACTTCCAGAAGAAAGTTATAAATGGCAAGAAGTTGAATCTAAAGTAAAAAAAGTATTAGAAAGCTATAATTTTAAAGAAATAAGAGTTCCGGTTTTTGAACATACAGAATTATTCCAAAGAGGTGTTGGGGAAACAACAGATGTTGTTCAAAAAGAAATGTATACTTTTGATGATAAAGGTGGAAGAAGTATAACACTTCGCCCAGAAGGAACTGCAGGTGTTGTTCGTGCATACTTAGAAAACGGAATGGGAAGTATGCCAAGCCCGGTTAAGCTTTGGTACAACATGGGAATGTATAGATATGAAAATGTTCAAAAAGGAAGATTAAGAGAATTTCACCAAATAGGTGCAGAGCTTATTGGTTCAGGAAGTTATTTAGCAGATGTTGATGTTATATTAATGGCAAATAATATTTTTAAAGCATTAAATATACCAGATATCAGTTTAAATATAAACAGTATAGGATGTCCAAAATGTAGAGGTGAATACCAAAAAATATTAAGAGAATTTATTGGCAAAAACTTAAATGATTATTGTGATACATGTAAAACAAGATTCGAAAAAAATCCAATGAGAATTTTGGATTGTAAAGAAAAAAGATGTAAAGAATTTAATCAAGGTGCTCCAATGATGATTGATTATTTATGCGATGAATGTAGTAAGCATTTTGAAAATGTAAAATCAATGCTAGATAATTTAGGGGTTAAATACCAAATTGATAGTGGTATAGTAAGAGGATTAGACTATTATACAAAAACAGTATTCGAATTTGTTGATGAAAAATCAGGATTAACAGCATTAGGTGGTGGAAGATATGATGGCTTAGTAGAAGAATTTGGTGGACAACATACACCAGCTGTTGGTTTTGCAACAGGTGTTGAAAGAATAATGGAACTTTATAATGAAAATAACAATTTGGAAGACACAAAAGTGCCAGAACTTTATATTCTTTCTCTTGGAAATGAAGAAAACAAAAAAGCATTAGAAATTGCAGAAGGATTAAGACAAAAAGGGATTATAGTTGAAAAAGATATTTTTGAAAGAAGTTTTAAATCTCAAATGAAATATGCAGATAAAATTAAAGCAAAAAATCTATTAGTAATTGGTGAAAATGAATTAAACGAGTCAAAAGCTAAAATTAAAAATATGCAAACTGGAGAAGAAAGAGAAACTTCTTTAGACTTAGAAAGTTTTTTTAATTTAATAAAATAATAAAAATAAATAAAAATCCAGATTATTTAAAATAATTTGGATTTTTATAGTTATATGTCATAACAATTATTTATTAATAATATACTTTTACTATTGGAGACGAGATTGTTATGATTAATTTAGCAGTTATAAATTTGAAAGATATCATAAGTTTTATAAGAAATTTTTTTATAGGAATTATAATTTTTATCATTTTAATTAAAATTTGTGGAAGTATAAGAAAAGGTAATTACGTAGAAATCGAAGACTTAAAAGAAAAAAGTTTTTTTGATTATTGTAAAATAATTGATAAAACTTTAATTATCTCAAATTATTATAAAAAAACAGAAAGCACTATAAACAAAAGTGGGATAAAAAAGATTTTAGGAGCAGAACTTGCTATTCTTGAAATCGAAGAAGAATTAATGGAAAAAGAAAATCAAGAAGAACTGATAGAATTTGAAGAAATTACAAACACAGATATAATAGAAGAAACTAAAAATGAAGATGTAAAGCAAGATGAATTAGAAGAAAATTTAATTCAAGAAGAGACTGTAGAAATATCAGAAAATCTAGATAAAATTGAAAGTTTTTTGGCTACTGAAGTAATTAAAGAAAATAATAAAACAGATACATATACAGATAGTTATAAGAGTGTAAAAATAAAAAATGAATCAAAATATCAATTAACAGAGGATATTGTCACACCAAATTTTGATTTATCTAATAAAAAAGATGTTATTATTTATCATACGCATACTTGTGAAAGCTACACGCCAACCGAGCAAAACAATTACGAAGCAAGTGGGAATTTTAGAACTACCGATTTGAATTATAGTGTTGCAAGAGTTGGGAGTGAATTAGAAAAGTATTTAATAAATACTTTTAATGTGAATCATAATAATACATATCATGATTATCCAGCATATTCTGGTTCATATACCAGATCATTATCAACAATAAAAAGCATTGTATCAGAAAATTATTCACGGATTAGTAATTGACCTGCATAGAGATGCTCTTGGAAGTAACAGTAATTATGCGCCAAGAGTGAAAATAGGAGAAGAGACAGTAGCTCAGCTTATGTTTGTAATTGGTACAAATGGTGGAGGGTTAGAACATTCTGATTGGGAAAAAAATTTAAAGACAGCAATAAAAATTCAAGAAAAAGCAAACGAAATGTATCCTGGGCTTTTTAAACCAATTATTTTAAGAAATTCTAGATATAATCAACATGTTTCAGATGGAGCGTGCATTATAGAAGTTGGTGCCACAGGAAATACTTTAGAAGAATGCACAGGAAGTATGAAATATTTAGCAAAAGTGATTGAAGAGGTGCTAAAACAATAAATTGATTTAAATGTCAAAAAGTAAAAAAGAAAAACGAAAATAAAAAAGATAGCAATATATATTAATATTGTTATCTTTTTATTTATTATATTTTTTGATTTTTTTAACTATTTTAGTATTTCTCAGATACCTCAACAACTTTGTGTGTATAATCCAAGTTTGCTACTGGATTATTTTTATATCCTAAAGTATAAATATTTGTAGCTAAAATATCTTTTGAAATCATATTTTTTAAAACATTGTCTGTTGAAGTTTCAATAAATTTTTTTACAGAAACAATTATTTTTAGCTTTGGATTCGCAGCGGCAATTGCTGAAATAATTCTTTTTCCATGTTTGTTAAATCCTAATACTCTAATATAAGGAGTAGCTCTTTTTGATTGATTAATATCTTTTTTTGAAATATTCAAAAGAGCATATAATAAAATTCTTTGTATTCTACTTTGAGTATATCTTTTTGATTTTATATTTTCTATTAATTCTTTTAATGTATTAAAATTATTTGCTGCAAGTTTTATTTTATTTTCTAAACCTTCTGAAACATCAGGAAGGTCTGCGATTTCAGAAAGTGACATTTTTCTCAAAGTGTATATAATTTCTTTTTCAAATACAGCTAGGCTTGGAACGATTTTTCCTTCTTTGATGCATTTTTCTAAAAGTTCATAAGATTCATAAGGAATAACTTTGTGTACATTTTTTTTATTTTTAATCATTGTTCTAATTGCTGTTGCACTCGCAATACCGTTTTTTTCTTGAGTGCTATTATAATCAGCATAGTCTCTTTTAACTGTAAGAGGTCTTATGTGACTTCTATGCTTTTTTAAAGATTTTAAATATTCAACACCTAAAATATTATTTGGATTAGAAACTATTGATGAATATTTTTGAGAACTACCAAAAAATTGAGAAAGGGCGATTTCTCTGGCTTTAGGATAAGAAAGTCCAGAACGAAGTTGAGCAGTAATAAGTGAAGAAAATTCTTTTGGCTCTTTATATAAAACATTTGCAACTTCAAGAATCGGTGTTATTTCTCCAATTTCACTACCAAAGGAAATGAAATCAACAACACCTAAACTATTTAAAATTTTAACAGCACCATCTGCAAAATTTTCAGCACTTGATAAAGCATAAACTGTAGGTAGTTCAATTACTAAATCGATTCCAGATTTTAAAGCCATCTCAGCTCTTGTCCATTTATCAACCAAAGCTGTATCACCGCGTTGAACAAAATTACCACTCATTACTGCAACAGTAAAATCTGTTTTTGTTAATTGCTTTGAAATTTGTAGATGATGAACATGCCCATTATGAAATGGGTTATATTCAGAAACAATTCCTAAAATTCCATCCAAAATAAATCACCGCCTGTATTGTAATATTTTAAATTTATTGATATAATATCATAGATTTTATGAAAACACAAATTATATTAAAATAAATTAAATTATTAAAAATTAAGAGGAATGTGTTATGAAAAAAGTAACAATTTATACAGATGGTGCTTGCTCAGGAAATCCTGGCCCAGGTGGATGGGGAGCAATCTTGATGTATGAAGATATAAAAAAAGAAATATCTGGAGCTAAAGAAAATACAACTAATAATATAATGGAAATTACAGCAGTACTTGAAGCTTTAAAATTATTAAAAGTAGAGTGTGAAGTTAAAGTTTATAGTGATAGTGCTTACGTTGTAAATGCTTTTAATCAAGGTTGGATTGAAAATTGGAAGAAAAATAATTGGAAAACAGCAGGAAAAGATCCAGTAAAAAATAGAGAGCTTTGGGAAGAACTATGTGAGCTTACAGAAAAACATAAAGTTGAATTTATAAAAGTAAAAGGTCATAGTGACAATGAATTTAACAATAGATGTGATGAACTTGCAACTAGTGCAATAAAAACATTATAAATATAGTGATTTATTAATTTTAAATGGGAGAAATTTATGAAAGTAATTGGTATAACCGGTAGCTCCGGCTCTGGAAAAACAACTTTGAGTAGAATTTTAAATGAACGTGATGACGTAAAAGTAATTAATGCAGATAAAGTTGTAAGAGAATTAAGTGTTCCAGGAACAGAATATTTAAATGCTATAAAAGAAACTTTTGGACCAGAGGTATTTTTAGAAGATGGCAATTTAAATAGAAAGAAATTAGCAAAAAAAATATATAATGATAATGTTGCTAGAGAAAATTTAAATAAATTAACTTTTAATTATGTTGTAAAAGAAATTATCTCTAGAATTATAAATATAAGTTCAGAAGATATAAAGTTTGCAATTATTGACGCACCACTTTTGTTTGAATCAAAATTAGATAGATGTTGTGATTATGTTATTGCTTTAGTTGCAGATTATGATTTGAAAGTAAAAAGAATATGCAAAAGAGATAACATAGATGAAGAAACTGCAAAAAGCAGATTAAATATACAAAATGAAGATTTGTTTTATACAGAAAAAGCAAATTTTGTAATACACAATGGTGAAAACAGTGATTTAAAAACTGAAATAGAAAAAATATTTAAACAAATACAGGGAAGGAAATAGAAAATGAAAGTCTCAGACTTTAATTATGAACTACCAGAACACTTAATTGCTCAACATCCTTATGATAAAAGAGATGAAGCAAGATTAATGGTTTTGGACAAAACAAATCAAAAAATAGAACATAAAGTATTTAAAGATGTAATAGATTATTTAAATCCAGGAGATTGTTTAGTAATAAACAATACAAAAGTAATTCCAGCAAGATTATATGGAAAAAAAGATACAGGAGCTAATGTAGAATTTTTGCTTTTGAAAAGAATTGAAGGTGATTTCTGGGAAGCTATGGTAAGACCAGGAAGTAAGTTAAAAGCAGGAGCAAAAGTCCTTTTTGGAGAAGGATTATTAAAAGCGACTGTACTTGAAGTTTTGGAAAATGGAAATAGAAAAGTTGAATTTGAATATAATGGAATTTTTAATGAAATATTAGATCAAATAGGATTAATGCCACTTCCTCCATATATTACAGAAGCAACTAGAGAAGATAATGCTAAATACCAAACTGTATATGCAAAATATGATGGATCAGCAGCTGCTCCAACAGCAGGATTACATTTTACAGAAGAACTTTTAGAAAAAATAAAAGCAAAAGGCGTAGAAGTTGCAAATGTAACACTTCATGTTGGAATAGGAACATTTAGACCTGTAAAAGTCGAAAATGTAGAAGAACATGAGATGCATTCAGAACATTATTATATAAAACAAGAAGATGTAGACAAAATAAATAATGCTAAGAAAAATGGTAAAAGAGTAATAGCTTGTGGAACAACTTCTTGTAGAGTATTAGAATCAGTAGCAGATGAAAATGGTATGATGAAAGAAGTAGAAGGAGATACAAGTATTTTTATATATCCAGGATATAAATTTAAATGTATAGACTCTCTAATTACAAATTTTCACTTGCCTGAATCAACATTAATAATGCTTGTTTCTACTTTAGCAGGAAAAGACTTTATTATGAATGCATATAATGAAGCTGTAAATGAGGAATATAAATTTTTTAGTTTCGGAGATGCAATGATAATATATTAATTTTGTACAAAGGAGTAAGAATGGAAGAACAAAAAGAAAACAATTTACCAATTGAAGTAAAATCAAAAGCAATGCTTGCTAATTATCCTGTTATTGGAAAAACAGTAGACTCTTTAAGGAGAGCCACTGCAATACTTGGTTCAACAACAACGATGCTTTTAGGGTTGGGAATTACTGTTGCGCCAATACCTGGAGCGGCTATAGCTGGATATACAATGTTTGGAGCGGGACTTACAAGATTTACCCAAAATGTAACATTAAAGACGGAGCCAACTTTATTGTTTGGTTCAAAAAAACAAGGAGATGAAATAGGAATATACCAAGATTTATTTAATTTTGGGACAAGTTCTAGAATGGCTGGATATGAAGCGTTAGAAAAAATGTCAATGATGGGACTACAAACTTTAGTCGGTTTTTCAAGATATAAACAAAATTTGAAAGATACACCTTTTGAAGTTGATGAAAATGGTCAAAAAATATATTCTCAAAAGTTTGCAACCTTAACACATGGAATAAATTTAGAAAATTTTAAAGCTTTAGAAGCGTTGGGGTATATAAAAATTGATTCTATGACATCTCAATTCGAGCCAAAATCTTTGGATGAGAAAATTGCCGCATTAACACAAAAGAAAGGTGAACCTAAAAGAAGTTATTTATTAATGGAAAAAATTGGTTTTGGAAATTGGTCTGGTGCGAGAGATGCTGTTAAAGCAATGTTATTTGGAGATAAAAAAGAAAAAGAAAATAATAGTAGAGAAATGCAAAAAGTATCATTTAGATTAACAGATAAACCAATAGATTTTGAAGAGATAAAAAAATTTAGAAGTCCGCAATATAGAAAATCTTTACCATCAGAGATGGTAAGAGCTGCAGCTAAAATAGGAATGATGGCTAGATTAATGGATAGTAGAAAATTATCTATAGAAAAAGACGCATTTGGTAGAGATTATATAAAATATCCTTCAAGAATAGAAAATGCAAGAATTAATAAAAGAAGAGAAGAATCCAAAAGAGAAACAGAAGAAAGAAGAAAATCAGATAGTGCAAAATCAAAAATTGATCAAGAAAGAAAAAGATTTGAGAAGGAAGTGACTGAAGGTGTTGAGACAAATGGTCAAATTATAGAAAATCCAGATATCTCAAAAGGAGCACCTCAATTAGATTTACAAAACGATGCTCCAGAACAAGATATATAAGCTAGAAAGGAAAAATTAGATGGAAAATAATAAACCAGCAATAACTTACGAATTATTACATGTATGTAAACAATCAGGAGCAAGAAGAGGTGTAATTCATACACCACATGGAGATATTCAAACTCCAATATTTATGCCTGTTGGAACACAAGCAACTGTAAAAGCAATGACACCAGATGAATTAAAAGAAATGGTAGAAGCACAAATAATATTATCAAATACATATCACTTATTTTTAAGACCAGGACACGAACTTGTTAAAGAAGCTGGAGGTCTTCATAAATTTATGAACTGGGATAGACCTATTTTAACAGATAGTGGTGGATTTCAAGTTTTTAGCTTAGGTGATTTAAGAAAAATAAAAGAAGAAGGTGTAGAGTTTAGATCACACTTAGATGGAAGCAAACAATTCATTAGTCCTGAAAAAGCAATGGAAATAGAAGAAGCTTTAGGAGCTGATATAATAATGGCTTTTGATGAATGTTGTCCATATCCTTCAACTTATGAATACACAAAAAAATCTATGGAAAGAACAACAAGATGGGCTGCAAGATGTAAAGAAGCTCACACTACAACAGATAAACAAGGTTTATTTGGAATTATTCAAGGTGGTTTTTATAAAGATTTAAGAGAGCAAAGCGCAAAAGATTTAATAGAAATGGATTTTCCAGGATATGCAATTGGAGGAATTAGCGTTGGAGAGCCTAAAGAAGAATTTTTAGATATTTTAAGACATACAACTCCTCTTATGCCAGAAAATAAACCAAGATATTTGATGGGAGTTGGAACACCAGACTATTTAATAGAAGCAGCAATAGCAGGAATAGATATGTGTGACTGCGTACTTCCAACTAGAATTGCAAGACATGGAACTGCGATGACTACACATGGAAAGTTGGTTGTAAGAAATGCAGCTTATGAAAGAGATTTTTCTCCAATTGATCCAGAATGTGATTGCTATGCTTGCAAAAATTATACAAGAGCATATATTAGACATCTAATAAATACAAAGGAAATTTTAGGCGTAAGATTATTATCAATTCACAATTTAAGATTCTTGACTAAATTAATGGATAGAGTTAGAATAGAAATAGAAAATGATAATTTGTTGACTTTTAGAGATGAATTTTACAAAAATTATGGTTATACAAAAGAAAATTAATATTTTAAGGGGGAAAAAATAATGAATTTTGAAGAAAGTGATTCATTTAAAGGTGAGTTAGAAAGAAATGCAAGAAGCAGAAAAAATGTTGTTATATCACTAGCATTTTGTGCATTCTTAATTGTATGTTTACTTATATTAATAGCATTTTTAAAATATCAAGATTCAATAACAGAAAAACTATTTGTAGATGGAAAACAGGTTAAAATTCCAAATGGTTTTTATAAAACAATAGATGGGGAAATCTATGTTGACCTAAAACAAATTGGTACTTTATTTGGATACGACTATACAAAAGGTGTATACGGAGAATTTAACGAAGATAATGATAGTTGTTATATGAAAAATAAATTTGAATTGATAGCAGTTACTGCAGGAGCTGAAAAATATACTAAATATATTGTTCCAAGTAATGATAAAGCTACAATTGGAACATTAGCGAATGTTGCAACAAAAAATTTAGAAGGATATAATGAATCATTTAAATTAGAAAAACCTTTAAAATATGAAGATGGAGTTTTATATTTACATCAAAGCAATATTTCTGCAATGTTTAATGTTCAAGTAGATTGGAAAGAATATAGAATTAATTTCTATACATTAAATTATTTAGAAGGATTTGCAAATAAAACTTTAAAGAAATTAGGATTAGTGGATTTAGATGCTAATTTTGAAAACTTAAAAGCTTTAAATTCTAATCTTATGGTTGTTGGTAATGGAGAAACTAAAGGAAAATCTGAATTATATGGTGTTTATGATTTAAGTACAGGTAAAGAAATCATAAGTATGAAATATGATGAAATTGTTTTTGTACAAAATACGCAAGAGTTTTATATTACAGCAGCAAATGGTACTGTGGGTATTTTTGATAAAGAAGGAAATACAGTAATTGCCCCATCAGAATTTGAAGAGATTTCATTATTAGATCAAGAAAATAAATTATATTTAGTAGAAAAAGGCGGAGAATATGGCGTTTTAGACAAAACAGGAGAAATTCTGATATATGCTGAATATGATGCAATAGGAATTAATATTGAAAGCTTTATACCAGAAGAAATTGATAATGGACTTTTATTATTTGATAAATGTATTCCAGTAAAAAAAGATGGAAATTATGGTTTATATAGCATAAATGGAAAACGTCTATTAGATACAACATATGATGGATTTGGATATAAATCACCAGTAAAAACAACATCTTCTGGAAGTGAACAAAGTTCAATTTTAATTCCATCTTATGTTGGTGTTAATGGTATTGTTGTAAATTTGGATGATAAGTTTGGTATTTTTGATGTAAATACTAATGAACTAATTATTCCGATAGTATGTGATAAAATATATTCTATTAAAATAGAAGGTGAAAGAACATATTATGTAAGTTATATGGGAAATGAATTAGAACTTTCTCAATACTTAAAAGATAATAATTTAAACAATGTAAATGAAAAAGGAGAACTTTTAACAAAGAATTCAGAAGAAACTGTTGATCTTGAACAACCACCAGTAGAAGAAAATCCAGGAGAAGAAGTTCAAGAATAGAATAATATAAAGAATAAAATACACTTTTATAAATATAATTTATAAAAGTGTATTTTTTATTTTTACAAATAAATATTTAAATGTTTAGGAGGAGTGGTAAGATGAAAATCTTTTTTAGAGAATCTATTATTTCAATACTTTTGTCAATTTTTCTTGTATTTATTTTATCTATTATAATAAGTAAAACAATGGTAAGTGAAAACATTATAATTCCAGGAATAATAGTAATAAGTTCAGTTTCTATAATGTTTGGAGGAATAAGAGTATCGAAAATAAAAAAACAAAAAGGTATAATAAATGGGGCGCTTTTAGGCTTTATTTATATGTTTTCAATGTATTTAATTTCTAGTATTATATTAAAAGATTTTTCTTTAAATTTAAAATCTTTGATAATGATTTTAAGTGGAATAATGGCAGGAATGTTAGGTGGAATTATAGGAGTTAATTTATAAATAAAGAAAAAGTAATTAATTATAAAATCTATATAAAAATGGTTGATATTTTTATAAATTTAATATACAATTTTACAAGAAAAGCTTAATTCAAAAACGATTGACATAATAATACAAAGGAGGATGTATGGTGACTTTTGAAGATGTAGTTAATAATGAAGAGGTTAAAGAACTTATAAAAAATGCTCAAAAACAATTAGATGTATTAGGATATACAGAACATTCAACAAGACATGTTTCTGTTGTTGCTGAAAGAGCAGCTGATGTTTTAAGAACATTGGGATATGATGAACATAGAATTGAACTTGCAAGAATAGCTGGATATATGCATGATATAGGAAATTCAGTAAACAGAGTAGACCATGCACATACTGGTGCTATACTTGCTTACAATATTTTAAAAGATATGAATATGAATGTTGCAGACAGAACTGAAATAATGATGGCAATTGGGAATCACGATGAGCATACTGGTACTGCAGTAAGTGATATTTCGGCAGCATTGATTTTAGCAGATAAATCAGATGCACATAGAAGTAGAGTTTCTAAAAAAGATAGAAGTTTATTTGATAAACATGATGAAGTTAATTATGCAGTTACACATTCAGAATTAAAAATTAATACTGAAGAAAGAAAAGTAATATTAAATTTGACAATCGATACAAAAATCTGTCCAGTTATTGATTATTTTGAAATTTTTATGGAAAGAACAAAAATGAGTAAAAGGGCAGCAAAATATTTAGGATTATGGTTTGAATTAATAATAAATGATACAAACTTATTATAGGAGGTAATTATCTTGGAAAAATTTTTAAAAACAATTAGACTAATAGCTGTATTATTATTAATGGTGTTTATTATAGTAATCGGCTTTGTAGGGGTGTATGCTAGAACTAATGGAATATGGGGAAATGTGCTTCCTGAATACAATTTAGGGATGGAACTTGCTGGATATAGTGAGTTGCATTTTGAACTAGATACAACAGAAGAAACAAAAGAAATATATCTAGATGAAAATGGAAATTATAAAGGTGACGTAATAAAAGAGCAAGTAAAAACAACTACGTCAGAAGATTCCACAACATTGCAAGATGCTATTACAGAAGTAAATCCAGAAACTGGGTATAAAATTGAAAGTAGAACAATTGCAAAAAATGAACCAAGCGAAATAAATATTGAAAATTTTGAAAAAACTAAAAAAATTATACAAAAAAGATTAGAACAATATAGTTTATATGAATACAATATAAGACAAGATTCTGTAACTGGAAAAATAGTTTTAGAAGTTCCAAATGATAATAATTCAGATTTAAAAGCATCTCTTGTAACAACAGTCGGAAAATTAGAATTTATTGATGCAGAAACAGGTGTACTATTATTAGATGATTCAAATTTAAAAAATGCATCACCATATGCTATGACAAATGAAAATGGCGAATATGAAGTTTATATGCAATTAGACTTTGATGAAACTGGAAAAGGAATTTTAGAAGAAATAACTAAAGATTATGTTCAAACAGTAGATGAAGAAGGAAATGTTACAGCAAAAGCTGTAGAAGTAAGATTGGATGGACAAGCAATAATATCTACAAGTTTTAAAGAACCTGTATCTTCTGGAACAATTCATGTGCCAATGGGAGATACAACTACTGATTATAATGAATATTATCAATTAATAGGAAGTGTTCAAGAAGTTTCTAATTTATTAAATGATGAAAGATTACCTTTAGTATATAAGATTACAGATGAAGTTGGAATGCAATCAATTGTTACAAAAAACATTATAAATATTGCAATTATTGTCTATATTGTTTGTGTAGTAGTAATTACTGGATATATGGTAATTAAATATAAATTAGAAGGTTTAAAACAAGCTATATTTAATATTGGATATTTAGCTACAATGCTAATTTTATTTAGATATATTAATATCACAATAACATTTAACTCATTGATAGCTCTTGTTGGACTTGTTATAATTAATTATATATTCTCAGTTAAATTTTTAAATAAATTAAAAAAAGAAAATAACAGAAAAATTGTACTAAAAGAAACATTAAAAGAGTTATATCTTGCAATTATTCCTGTCGCTATAGTTGCTGTAATATTTACTTTTATGTCTGCTATAGTAATTAATAGTGTAGGGATGACCCTTTTCTGGGGCTTAATAGTTCAATTATTGTTTGGCTTATTTACACTTATTTAAAACAAGCAAAAATAAAGGTTATAAGGAGAGAAATAATGAAATTAAGTGGAAGTAAAAAAATAATATTATTAGGAATAATACTTTTAATTATAGCTGGGATTGTTGTAGTTGCTCTTAAAGGAGTAAAAGTATCTTTAATATTACAACAACATGAGGAAATAAATATTTATATTGGAAAACCAATTGATATACAAGATATGAAAAGTATTTGTAAAGAAGTTTTTAAAGATAAGAGATTTGTGGTAAGAGATTTAGATATATTTACTGATGCATATTCAATAAATGTAGAATCTGTTATAAATGAAGAAAAAGATGAATTAATAAGTAAAGTAAATGAAAAATTTGGTGTAAATATAACAACAGAAGATATTTCAGAGAAAAATGTTTCAAATATAAGAATAAGAGATATAGTAAAACCTTATATTAAACCAGTTTTGATTTCTACAGTTTTAATGGCTGTTTATGTTGTTATTAGATTCAGAAAAGAAAGTGCTATTAAATTATTGGGAAAAATACTAGGAATAATTGTATTGACAGAAGCTGTTATTTTTAGCATTATAGCAGTACTTAGAGTTCCTTTATCTGCAACAATGATTAATTTAATGGCTGTTATTGCAGTAATTGAATTATGTTTATATATTAATAAATTAGAAACAAGAAAATTAGGAAAAAACGAAAAATATAAATAATTAAAAATTAAATGTAGTAAAAGTATTGATTTTTTTAGAATTCTATAGTAAAATACTAAAGTGCAAATACCATGTACTTGGTTTCTAGGAAAAACCTACTTTTTACTCAGTTCATGGCAAATATAAAAAAATAGGAGGAAAATGACAATGACAAGAGAAAGAAAACAAGAATTAATCAATCTTTATAAAAGAGAAGAAAATGATACTGGTTCTCCAGAAGTTCAAATCGCTCTTTTAACAGAAAGAATTTCTGAATTAACAGAACACTTAAAATCACACAAAAATGATAATCACTCAAGAAGAGGATTATTAAAAATGATAGGAAAAAGAAGAAACCTATTAAACTACTTAGCAGAAAAAGATATCAACAGATATAGAGAAATAGTTAAAAAATTAAATTTAAGAAAATAATTTTTAAAGAGCTTTATTTTTAAATAAAGCTCTTTTTATATTACATATATAAAAGAAAATCCCTGGTTTGCACCAGGGATTTCTTAGTTATTCACATTCGATATACACAAGCTCTTCTCCTACATAGGTGAAAGTTGCAGTTACGGAGATAATGTCACCAACTTCGAACATTTCCATTCGAGAGATAGTGTATTCTTTATCTTCAAACAGAACGGTCACATTATACTGCCAAGAACCATGCTTATCTGCGAGCTGTTTGTAATAAGCGTATGCTTCCATTTTTTTGAAAGCCAGGCAGATGTTTGCTTCAGCAAGATATTCCTCGTGAGGCATAAATACACCTTTTTCACATTTTACAACAGTTGCTTCGACTTCGCGAGTTTCAATAGTCCGTTCAGAACAAGCAGCAAGTGCGAAAACCAACATGATAACTAAAACAACAATGCTGAATTTCTTCATATTATTTCCTCCAAATTTTAGTTGTTTTGGAGGTTGCCCTCCAAAACATATATATTAATATACTTGTTTGCGAGGGTTATGTAAAACAAAAAGCTTTACATAATAATTATAACATTTTTGTTTAAAAAAATCAAAAATTAATTATATTGCATTTTTTTTCCTTTTATAGTAAAATAATTATGGTTATTTATTTGAAAGAGTAGCTTGTACAATGTATTAGGTAAAAATAATAGTTAATAATATATTGTAGAGGTTACATTTCAAATAAATAGAAAAAATAAATTAATAGGAGGAAATGTAAAATGTTTAAAACTTACAGTATGGATTTAGCAGGAAGAACACTTACAGTTGAAACAGGAAAAATGGCAGGACTTGCCAATGGTAGTGTTTTAGTTAAATATGGTGAAACAACAGTGCTTGTAAATGCTACAGCATCTAAAGAACCAAAAGAAGGAATTGACTTCTTTCCACTATCAGTAGAATATAGTGAAAGACTATATGCAGTAGGAAAAATACCAGGAGGGTATACAAAAAGAGAAGGAAAACCTTCAGATAAAGCAATATTAACATCAAGAGCAATCGATAGACCTTTAAGACCATTATTCCCTAAAGATTTTAGAAATGATGTTGTAATTGATTGTCTAGTATTATCAGTAGAACAAGACTGTTCTCCAGAAGTATGTGCTATGATAGGTGCTTCTGCAGCATTATCTATTTCAGATATTCCATTTGGAGGGCCAACAGCAGCAGTATCAGTTGGATTTATAGATGGACAAGTTATAATAAACCCAACAGAAGCTCAAAGAGAAGTTTCTAGATTAAACTTAACATTAGCTGGAACAGCTGATAAAATTGCTATGATTGAAGCAGGAGCTTATGAATTAACTAATGAAGAAATGTTAACAGCAATAAAAGAAGCTCACATAGAAATTAAAAAAGTTTGTGAATTTATTCAAACTATGAAAGATGAAATTGGAAAACCAAAATTCGAATACAAATCTTTTGCAGTAAATGAAGAAGTTTATAATGCCATAGCTGAAGAATTTGGTGAAAGAATGAAAATGGATGTTCAAACACCAGATAAACCAGAAAGAGATATAAAAATTGACCAATTAACAGAAGACGTTAAAGCTTGGTATGTAGAAAAATTTGGTGAAGAAAAAGCTGAAGAAGACAAAGTAGATATTGCGGATAGCATCTACAAACTAGAAAAGAAAACAGTTAGAAAATTAATTCTAGAAGAAGGAAAAAGAGTTGATGGTAGAGGAATCTATGATATAAGAGAATTATCTTGTGAAGTTGGATTAATTCCTAGAGTTCATGGAAGCGGATTGTTCAATAGAGGAAGAACACAAGTAATGTCAATTGCAACACTTGGTATGAAATCAGAAGAACAAATGCTTGATGGATTAGATAATGAAGATTCAAAAAGATATATGCATCAATACAATTTCCCAGGATACAGTGTTGGTGAAGCCAAAGCTTCAAGAGGACCTGGAAGAAGAGAGATTGGACATGGTGCTTTAGCTGAAAAAGCGTTAGTTCCAGTATTACCATCAGTTGAAGAATTCCCATATGCAATAAGAGTTGTATCTGAAATTTTAAGTTCAAATGGTTCTACATCACAAGGAAGTATTTGTGCTTCAACTCTTGCATTAATGGACGCTGGTGTTCCAATTAAAAAACCAGTTGCTGGTATATCAACAGGATTAATTACAGATGAAAATGATCCTTCAAGATATGTTGTTATAACAGATATTCAAGGAATTGAAGATTTCTTTGGAGATATGGATTTTAAAGTTGGTGGAACAAGAGATGGTATTACAGCTATTCAAGTTGACATTAAAGTTGATGGATTAAGCTATGAAATAATTGCAGAAGCTTTTGATAGAACATTAAAAGCAAGACAATATATCTTAAATGATATCATGGCTCCACAAATTGCAGAACCTAGAAAAGAAATTTCTAAATATGCTCCAAAAATTGTTAATATGAAAATAAATCCAGAAAAAATTAAAGACGTTATTGGTTCTGGTGGAAAAACAATTAACAAAATTATTGATGAAACAGGAGTTAAAATTGACATTGAAGAAGATGGAACAGTATTTATTTATTCAGACAATTTAGAAGGTGCACAAGCTGCTCAAAGAATTATAGAAGAGATTACTAGAGAAATTGAAGTAGAAGGAATCTACACTGGAAAAGTTTCCAGAATAGCTACTTTTGGCGCATTCATTGATTTAGGTGGAGGAAAAGAAGGATTACTTCATATATCAAAAATAGCAAAAGAAAGAATCAATAAAGTTGAAGATGTATTAAAACTTGGAGATGAAGTGACTGTTAAAGTTTATGAAATCGATGATCAAGGAAGAATCAATTTAACTAGAAAAGATTTATATACAGAATAATATATAAAAGATATGGATTAAAAACAATTCATATCTTTTTTATTTAAAAAATAAAGAATAATATAAAGAAAATTTTATAAAATAATAATAAATAATAAATAAAAAATCAAAAAAGATGAATTTGTTAAAAAGTGTGGATGGAAAGTATTGATGCTGTAAGATTAGAGAAATGTTACAAATTTCTTAAATTTTGGTAAAAAACTTGAAATTATTTCCATAAAATGTTATAATAAAAGCTGTGTAATAATGTAAATTATATTAAAAAGATAAATATAATATTATGAAAGAGGTTAAAAATGAAGTATTTATATCTTTTACAACAAGCATTGATATGGATAATAACAATCTATTGGGCATATCAAATTGTAGTTAGTTTTTGTTCTTTAATTAAATTAAAAGACAAAAAAATATTAATTGAAAAAGATCATAAATTTATGGCAGTAATACCTGCTCATAATGAAGAAGCCGTAATAAAAAATCTTGTAGAAAGTTTAACTGCTCAAAATTATCCTAAAGAATTATATGACATATATGTAATAGCAGATAACTGTACAGATGCTACTGCTGAAATTGCAAAAGAAGCAGGTGCAATTGTTTTAAAAAGATTTGATGAAGTTAATAAAACAAAAGGTCATGCATTAAATTGGTTTATAAAACAAAAAATCGAAGAAAATGCAGATTATGATGCACTTTGTGTATTTGATGCTGACAATATAGTAGATAAAAACTTCTTAAAAAATATGAATAAAAAACTTTGCCAAGGAGAAGAAGTTGTTCAAGGATATAGAGATATCAAAAATCCTACAGATTCTTGGATTGCTAGTGGATATGCAATATTCTATTGGATGATGCACAGATTTTATCACTTAGCTAGATATAACCTAGGTTTATCTCCATTATTAAATGGAACAGGATTTATGGTAAAATTTGATTTATTAAAACCAAATGGATGGCAAACAATTACTTTAACAGAAGATATTGAATTTTCATTAATAAATATTGCTCAAGGAAGAAGACTAGGCTGGGCAGTAGATGCAATAGTATATGACGAACAACCAGTTACTTTTAAAGCAAGTTGGTCACAACGTTCTAGATGGACTGTAGGTCACTTACAATGTATGAAAGAATATACAGGAAAATTAATTAATGGTATAAAAGAATACAAAACATTAATGAATTTTGATGGTGCATTATACTTATTCGGTATTCCAATGATGCTTTTAACATTCTTATTATTAGGTGTTAATACATTATTATATCTAGGTGCTGAAATGACATTTATGGATTTAGTTGGAAACTTCTCTAGATATTTATTTGCAACATTCTTAATGCCAGTTGTAACAGGAGTTGCAATTATGGCTTTAGAAAAGAAACCAATAAGACCTATGATTAAAGGAATTTTAATGTATCCAATATTTATGGGATCATGGATTATAATTAATATTAAATGTTTGATTAAACCAAATACAAAATGGGAAAAAATTGAACACGTTAGAGATATTAATATACAAGAAGTTAAAAGAGCAACTAACTAATAAGAAGTTTGAAGAGGTAGATTATAAAATCTACCTCTTTTTTGATATTTGTAAAAAGGAGAAAAAAGTAGAAATAATGTTATTTTTTAGAGTTAAATCTTGAAAATAATGGTTATTTATACTTGTAAAAAAATGAAAAAAATGATAGTATAGCACTGTGTAGTTTTTTGCACAAAATATTAATAAAATAAGGACAGAAGGGAAATGTTTTATGCCAGATTTAGAAAGACAATTACAAGAAATTGTAAAAAGAAATAACATTTTTAAAAATGAACCTATGTCTAAACATACTTCATTAAAAATTGGAGGAATAGCAGACTATTTCATTAAAGTAAAATCAATAGATGAATTAAAAAATGTTTTAGAATTTACAAATAAAAATAAAATAAAAACAACAATCGTTGGAAATGGTACAAATCTTTTAGTAAAAGATGGTGGAATAAGAGGAATTGTAATTAAATTAGAGTTGATAGATTTTAAAATCAAAAAAATGGCAAATGAAGTTTTAATTACAGTTGGTTCAGGAATGACACTTGCAGCATTAGCTGCTATTGCATTAAAAGAAGAAGTGACAGGTCTAGAGTTCTTATCAGGAATTCCAGGAACAATTGGTGGCGCAATAAGAATGAATGCTGGTGCATACGGCTCAGAAATGAAAGATATTGTTGTAAAAACAAGATATATGACCTATGATGGTAAGATTAAAACTTTAGATTTAGATGGTCACGAATTTGTATATAGAAATAGTATTTTTTCAAAATTAAATGTGATTATTATTGATACAACAATAAGTGTAAAAAAAGGAAACAAAGAAGAAATAGAAAATAAAATGAACGAATATTCTGTTTCTAGAAAAAGTTCTCAACCATTGGAGTATCCAAATGCAGGGAGTACTTTTAAAAGAAAAGAAGGAGTAATAACTGCAAAATTAATTGATGAATGCGGATTAAAAGGTTTTTGCGTAGGAGATGTAGAAGTATCTACAAAACATGCTGGATTTATAGTAAATAAAGGAAAAGCTACAGCTAAAGATTTTTTAGAATTAGTTGAACATATTAAAAAAGAAATAAAAAATAAAACAGGACTAGATTTAGAATTAGAAATTTTAGTAATAGGAGAGGATAGATAAAATGAAATCTTTTTTTGAATGGTTTAAAGCAAGTACAAAGGTAAAGAGATGGATTCTATTAATATTAGTAGGAATGCTACTAATGTGTTATGGGATTTCAAAAATTTTAGTTTCAGAAGAAATGTCTTTTTTTGAACTTACAAAAGTTATAGTTATATTTGTTGCAGGCTTTTTAGCTATTGTAACAAGTGTTGTTTTTATACAAAAAAGAAGTTTAGAAATTATTATAGAAGCTAATAATACAAATTCAGAAGTTGGTAAAAAAGCAAAATTAAATATAAAATCTTTAATTTTTAATAAAAAAGTTTATGAAGAAGGACCAAAAGTTGTTATTATAGGCGGAGGACAAGGTTTAAATAATGTAATTGAAGGTTTCAAAAAATATACAAATAATATAACTGCAATTGTAACAATGTCTGATTACGGAAATATTCCTACTGCTTCAAGAAGAGCATTAGATTCTTTACCTTTAAAAGATATTAAAGATTCTATTATAGCAATGTCAGACAAAGAAGATATAATGAAAAAACTTATGTATTGGAATTTTCACAATGAAAGACTAAGAGGATTAAATTTTGGAGATATCTATTTAACAGCAATGAATGAAATATATAGCAATATTTCAGAAGCTATATTAAAAAGTACAGAAGTTTTAAATATAACTGGAAGAGTTATGCCAGTAACTTTAGATGAAATAACAATTTGTGCAGAATTAACAGATGGAACTACAATAAAACAAAAAGACAGAATACCAGAAATTGTTACAGAGAAAGTTGAATCAATAAATAGAATTTATATTTCTCCATCAAATTGTAGACCTTCTCCAGGTGTTATAGAAGCAATTAGCGATGCAGATGTTATTATAGTAGGACCTGGAAGTTTATATACAAACGTACTTCCTAACTTACTTGTAAAAAATGTTTCAAAAGCAATAAAAGATAGCAAAGCTTTGAAATTTTACATTTCAAACATTATGACAGAACCAGGACAAACAGATAACTATACTTTATCTGATCATATAAAAGCAATTCAAGAACATATAGGACCAGGAGTAATTGAATATTGTTTAGCAGATACAGGAGAAGTTGTTCCAGAATATATTAGAAAATATAATAAAGAAGGTTCTGATGTTGTAGAGATAGATAACAGAAAATTGAATGATTACAGTATTAAAGTTATTCAAAGAGATATGTCTTGTGTTAAAAATGATAAAATAATACACAACCCAGATATTATTGCTTCTACAATAATAGAGATGATTTGTAATGATTTGAAATTTTATGATATGCAAAATGATACAGAATATTTATTGTTACAATCAGTTTTAAAAGAACAAAAGAAAATTCAAGCTCAACAAGAAAAAAGATTAGTAAAAGTTTCTAAAAAGGGTGGACTTTTAAATAAAATAACAAAAGAAAAAGAAACAAGGAAAAGTAGTAAATTTAAAGAAAAATATAGAGATAGAGTAGAATCAATTCAAAATACAGATGCAAAAGTTGCAGAAAATAGAAGAATAGCAGAAGAAATTGAAAAAATGGAAAGAGCAAAAAGAAGTTCTAATAAAGATAAAAATGTACAAGGGAAAAAAAATCAAAAAAGAGGTTAAGTAAGAGGTAAGAGTACAAATGAAAATAGGTAAAAAACAAATAGATTTAAAAGAATGTTTAGGAAAAGAATGGATTATAACAAATGGAACAGGAGGATTTGCATCAAGTAGTGTGATTGGTGCAAATACTAGAAGATATCATGGACTTTTAGTTGCTCCTCTCATGCCACCAGCAAGAAGACATTTGATTATATCAAAAATAGATGAAAGTATTATTGTAAATGGTGAAGAACATAACTTATTTACAAATGTTTGCAAAAACTTTATTTCAGATGGGTATAAATATTTAGAAAGTATTGAAAAAGAATATTTACCAACATTTACTTATAAAGTAAATGATATAAAGATAGTAAAAACAATTGCAATGGTTTATGGTGAAAATACAGTTTTGGTTCAATACAAAATTAAAAATGGAAAAACAGAAGCAAAACTTAAACTGGCTCCAATAGTTAATTTTAGAGATTTCCATCACATGAATACTAATCATGAATATTCTTTAAAACAACAAGTTTTAGAAAATAAAATTAAATTAGAAATAGATGGAAACAGTGAATTTCCAGTATATCTTTCTGTAAATGATAGTAATTATATTGAACATAAAAATGATACTTTCTGGAATATGTTTTATCTAAAAGAAGAGGAAAGAGGATTTTATCCTGAAGAAAATCTTCTTGTTCCAGGTAGATTTGAAATTGTTTTAAAACCTAGAGAATCAAAAGAAATCACATTTGTAGCTTCATTAAACGAGAACATAGAAAATATTAATTCAAATATTGTGATAGAAAGCGAAATAGAAAGGCTTAAAAAAATTGTAGAAGATGCTGGTTTTCAAAAAGCAAAGTCAAAACTTACAAAACAAGAAAAAGAATATAATGACTTTATTAAAGATTTGATTGTTTCAGCAGACAGTTTTATAATCAATAGACCAGATTTCGGAACACATTCTGTAATAGCAGGCTATCCTTGGTTTTTAGATTGGGGAAGAGATACATTAATAGCTTTTGAAGGATTATTATTGCTTACTAAAAGATTTGAATTAGCAAAAGAAATTTTATTAACTTTTACTAAAGATATAAAATGCGGATTAGTTCCAAATGGATATTCAGAAGCTGATAATAAACCATTATATAATAGCGCAGATGCTTCACTTTTATTGTTTGAACAAGTAAATAAATTTTTACAATATACAAAAGACTATGATTTTATAAAAGAAAATATTTATGAAAATTTAAAAGATATCATTGAGAATTATAGCCAAGGAATTGATTTAGAAAATAATAATATTTATATTGCAGAAGATATGTTACTTTCATCTGGAACAGAAACAACACAAAATACATGGATGGATGCAAAGATAGGGAATTTTGCAGTAACACCAAGAAATGGAAAAGTAGTCGAGTTAAATGCCTTATGGTATAATGCGCTAAAAACATTAGAAAACTTATCAAATAAATTTGAAGACAAAGATGTAGAAAATAGATGTAGAAAAGCGGCAAATAAACACCAAAAAGCATTTGAAGAACAATTTTATAATAAAAAGAAAAAATCATTATATGATGTTATTGGAGATGACAAAATAAGACCAAATCAATTGTTTAGTATTTCTTGTACATATCCAGTAATAAAGCCATCTTCAGAAATAGGAAAAACTATTTTTAAAACTGTTACAACAAAGCTTTTAACAAAATACGGATTACGTACTCTTGCTAAAGGTGAACCAGGATATATTCCTTATTATGAAGGTGATCCAGTAAAAAGAGATATGAGTTATCATCAAGGTATTGTTTGGGTATGGCCTATAGGATTATATCATGATGCTTTTAAAAATATAATTGATGATGAAAAAGATAGATTAGAAAAAGAAAAATTAAAAATAGAATATGAAAAGTTTATAAAAAGTGTTTATTCTTGTTTTAAAACTGAAATAAATTCAGAAGAAGGAATTGGAAGTATTTCTGAAGTTTATAGTAGTCAAACTCCATTTAAACCAGGAGGAACGTTCGCACAAGCGTGGAGTATCTCAGAGGTTTTAAAAATAGTAACTAAATTATAAAATCAAAATAACAAACAAAAGATTGCCAAAATATTAAAATTTTGGCAATTTTAATTAAAAAAATAAGTCATAGTAAATAAAGGAGATTTATATGATTGAAATTAAAAATGTAAGTAAATCTTATCTTAAAAATCAAAAATGTATTGATAATTTAGATTTAAAAATTAATGATGGTGAAATATTTGGCTTTTTAGGACCAAATGGCGCTGGAAAAACCACAACTATAAAAATGATAACTGGAATTTTACAAATAGATGAAGGAGATATAATGCTAGACGGAACTAGTATTACAGAAAATCCTGTTGAGGCTAAAAAGAAATTTGGTTTTGTACCAGATAATCCAGATTTGTTTTTAAAATTAAAAGGGATTGAATATTTAAACTTTTTGGTAAATATTTATAAAGTTCCAAAAGAAAAATCAGCTGAAAAAATTGAACAATTATCAAAACAATTTAATATATATGATGATTTAAATGAAAAAATTCAAAACTATTCACACGGAATGAGACAAAAAATAGTTTTAATTGGTGCGCTTTTACATAGTCCACATAATTGGATTTTAGATGAACCAATGACAGGATTAGACCCAAAATCAGCTCATGATTTAAAAGAATTAATGAGAGAACATGCAAAAAATGGAAATACAGTATTTTTTTCAACACATGTTTTAGAAGTTGCAGAAAAATTATGTGATAGAATTGGAATAATAAATAAAGGAAAATTAATTTTTGTTGGGACTTACGAAGAAATGAAAAAACAATTCAAAGAGGATGCAACATTAGAAGAATTATTTTTAGAAATTACAGAATAGATATTGTAAGATTATAAAAGAATGGAATAAATTATGAAAGAAATTTTATTGTTGACTAAAACCTTATTAAAAAGTTCAACTAGTGATTCAAAACAGGCTAGCGAAAATAAAACAAAAAGTTTTGGAAGAATTTTGTTTTTTATATTAATATATGGTTATGTTATAGGATTTATGGGGTACATAAGTTATTATGCTATAGATAGTTTAATAAAAGTTGGAAGACCAGAAATATTTTTTAACTTAGCTTTTACAATTCTTTTGGGATTTGGAATAATACAAGCTGTAATAAGCAGTTTGAATATTCTATATTTTTCAAAAGATTTAGAATTTTTGTTGCCACTTCCAATGACTCCTCGAAAAATAGTTTTTTCAAAACTAAATTGCCTAATTATTTCACAATATATGGCAGCAGCACTTTTGGTTTTACCTGGAATTATTGTTTATGGTTATCTATTAAATTTAAATATTATTTATTATATTATTGCATTGCTAAGCCTATTAGTGTTTCCGATTATACCAGTTGCGATTGTGTCATTATTTATAAGTGTAATTATGAAATTTACAAAATTAATAAAAAATAAAGATGTGGTCCAATATTTTACAATTATTTTAACATTGTTCTTAATAATTGTAGTGCAATCTTTTTCAGGAACATCAGGAAATCCAACACAAGAAGAACTTGCTATTAATTTGCTTCAATCAAATAATACTATAGAAAAATATTTTTCTATTTTCATAAATGTACATTTAGTAACTGAAGCGATACAAAATTATAATAATATTAATGGATTTATAAATTTAGTTGTTTTAGCTCTTATTTCTACTTTTGTTTATTGTATAGCCACGGGTTTGATATCAAAAATGTATGTAAATACTGTTATTTCACTAAAAACAGTAAAAACTAAAACTACTAAAAAATTAAATATTTTAAAAACTTTTAATTCAGATAATACATTTATTACATATGTAAAGAAAGAGTTTAAATTATTAAACAGAAATCCGATATTTTTTATGCAATGTGTATTGCCTATACTAATTTTTCCTATTATAATAGGCGTGTCTGCAATATTTGGATTAAAAGATTCAGGTGTTGACTTTAGTATTTTGCAAAAAGATTTAAGTATAATAGTAAATAGTAATTTTGGAATAATGGGATTTTTAATTACAATTATTTTTATGTATATATTTAATTATACATCTGTTACTGCAATATCAAGAGACGGACAAAACACAACATTTATGAAATACATACCAATAGATTTGGATAAACAGTTTTTTTATAAAGCTATGCCAGGAATAATTTTAAATTTAATTCCAACAATATACATATCTATTTTTATATTATTTTTTGTCCCAATTATCTCAGTAAAAACGTTTTTATGTGTTTTTGTAGTGGCATTACTGATTAATATTTTAAATAATATGTTATCAATTATTGTTGACTTGAAAAATCCAAAACTAAAATGGATTTCAGAATATACTGTTGTAAAACAGAATTTTAATATGATTTTTTCTATGCTATTTGTTGTAATAGAAATCGGAATCATAATGTTAACTGGTATAAATATAAAAAATGTAGATAATTATTGTACTCTATTAATTAGTTTATTTTTGATAATAAATTTAATTACAATAAAATATGTACATAAAAATAAAACAAAGATTTTTGATAAAATAATATAAATTATTCTTTTATTACAGTTAATATTTTATCTTTTCAAAAGGAAGGAAAAAAATGGAACAAATAAAACCCTTTTATAAAATAATGGATGAACTATGTACAGAAAAAAATATTACTCAAAAAATAATATCATATGGTTGGATAACAGAATTGAAAAAAGATAATATATCAAAATATATTATCGGTTATCAATTTGATTTAAATAGTGCAATTTCATATAACATTGCTGGTGATAAATTTGCAACTTATGAAGTATTAAGAACAAATAATATTCCGACAATAGAGCATAGAATGATATTTAATCCACAAACAAGAAGCAAATATTATAAAAATAAATTTTTAAATGAAGCTAAAGAATTATTAAAACAAAATGGAAACAAGATAGTAATTAAAGCAAATGATTCTTGTAAAGGAAAAGATGTACACGTTTGTTTTAACGAACAAGAAATAGAAAATACAGTAAAGAATTTATTTGAAGAAAATAATGATACTTTAAGTGCTTGTCCTTATATAGATATAAGTTATGAGTATAGAGCAATTTATTTGTGTGGTGAGATTTTATATATTTATAAAAAGAAGAAACCTTATGTAATAGGTGATGGAAAAAGTTCTGTAAAAGAATTGATAAATATAAAATTTTGTGAAGAAAATAAAATAGATTTATGTAGAGAATTAGATTTATCAAAAGTTCCAGAAAAAGATGAAGAAGTTACAATATCATGGAAACACAATTTGAGCAGTGGTGCAGAACCGATTGTTATAGATGAATCTGACGAATATGTTAAGCAGATTAAAGAAATTGCTGTAAAAGCGGGAAACGCTTTAAACATAAAGTTTGCAAGTGTGGATGTTGTTGTAACAGAAAAGAAAGAAATATTAGTAATGGAAATTAATGGAAGTGTATGCATGAATAAATTTTCAGAAATAATTCCAAATGGCTATGAAATAGCTAAATCAATATATTCAAAAGCAATAGATAAAATGTTTGAATAAGACAAAAAAAACTTGACAGTTTACAATAATACATATAAAATAAGAGCGTAGGTAAAAATACAATATAAATTATATAAATGACTAACGAATTTATGAAATAATTTTGTTGTACATTGAAAAATTAATAGAAAAGAGGTAAATGTAATTATGCAAACAACATTAATTATCGTTGCCACTATTCTAATCTCAGCTGCAGTATTTATTCCAATAGGAGTTGCTATTAGAAAGAAAGTTGCAGAGTCTAAAATTCAAAGTGCAGAAAGCGAAGCTAAAAGATTACTTGAAAACGTTAAGATAGAAGCAGAAAACATTAAGAAAGAAGAATTAATTAAAGCTAAAGAAGAAGTACTACAAATTAGAAATGATTTAGATAAAGAGATTAAAGAAAGAAGAGGCGACATTCAAGCACAAGAAAGAAGATTAATTCAAAAAGAAGAAAATTTAGAAAAACGTGTAACGCTTTATGATGGAAAAGAAAAAGAACTTGAAAGAAAATTTGCAGAAAATGAAGCTAAAAGAGTAGAGCTTGAAAAACTTCATGAAAAAGGATTAGAAGAGTTACAAAGAATTTCTGGATTAACTCAAGAACAAGCAAAACAACAATTATTAGACAGCTTAGATAAAGAAATAACTCAAGAAAAAGCAGCTATTATCAGAGATTTAGAGGCTAAAGCTAAAGAAGAAGCTGTAAAAAATGCTAGAGAAATTGTAAGTTTTGCAATTCAAAAATGTGCAGCTGATCACACATCTGAAACTACTGTATCTGTTGTATCACTTCCAAATGATGAAATGAAAGGAAGAATTATCGGTAGAGAAGGTAGAAACATTAAAGCTTTAGAGACATTAACTGGAATCGACTTAATAATAGACGATACTCCAGAAGCAGTTATCATTTCTGGGTTTGACCCTTTGAGAAGAGAAGTAGCAAGAATTGCTATTGAAAAATTAATAGAAGACGGAAGAATTCATCCGGCTAAAATAGAAGAAATGGTAGAAAAAGCTAAAGAAGAAGTTGCAACAATTATTAAAGAAGAAGGTGAAAGAGCTGTTCTAGAAACAGGAGTAAATAATCTTCATCCAGACTTAGTAAAGTTAATTGGAAAATTAAAATACAGAACAAGTTATGGACAAAATGTATTAAATCATGCTATAGAAGTTTCTAACTTAGCTAGAATAATGGCTGAAGAATTAGGAATAAATTCTAAAATAGCAAGACGTGCAGGATTATTACATGATATTGGAAAAGCATTAGATCATGACATGGAAGGAACTCACGTAGAACTTGGTGTTGAAGTTTTAAGAAAATATAAAGAAAACGAAAACATCATAAATGCAGTAGAAGCTCACCATGGAGATGTAGAACCTTTAACATTAGAAGCGGTACTTGTACAAGCTGCTGATGCTATATCTGCTTCAAGACCTGGTGCAAGAAGAGAAACTCTAGAAACATATATTAAGAGATTAGAAAAACTTGAAGAAATTGCTGATTCATTTGATGGTGTAGAGAAATCATTTGCAATTCAAGCAGGACGTGAAGTTAGACTAATTGTTAAACCTGAAAAAGTTTCAGACGCTGATATGGTAATTATGGCTAGAGATGTAGCTAAAAAAGTAGAAAGCGAAATGGAATATCCAGGACAAATTAAAGTAAATGTTATAAGAGAATCTAGAGTAATTGATTATGCAAAATAAAAATCAATAGTAAAAAAGACAGATTTGAAAAAAATCTGTCTTTTTTTGCCTTAGAAGGCTTGACATATCTGGGTTTTGAACATATAATGACCGTAGAAATTGGCTTGGAGGTACTAAAAAAAGAAATGTCTGATAAAAAAGTGTATTTTTTTATAGAAAATAATAAATATAACGAAATACCAGATGAAGAGCTAATTGCGCGAATAAGAAAAGGAGATAATAAAGCTCAAAACTATTTGCTTGAAAAATATAAAAATTTAGTAGGAATGAAGGCAAATAAATTTTTCTTAATTGGCGCAGAAGATGATGATATTATTCAAGAAGGGATGATTGGGCTTTTTAAAGCGATTCAATCTTTCGATTTAGAAAAGAATAATTCTTTTAAGACATTTGCTAATCTTTGTGTAGAAAGACAATTAATAACTGCGATTAAAACCTCAAATCGTCAAAAACACATTCCACTTAATTCATCTTTTTCTTTAAATAACACAGCATATGATGAAAATGATGATACAACAGTAATGGAAATATTAGATACAAACTTTGTAGAAGATCCACTAGATACAATTACTAAAAGAGAATATATGGAATCTATAGAAAATAAAATTGATAAAAATTTAAGCGGATTTGAAAAACAAGTTTTAAATAGATATATACAAGGAGAAAGTTATGTGGATATAGCAAATAAACTTAATTCTCCTGTTAAATCAATAGATAATGCGATACAAAGAATAAGAAAAAAAGCAATAAAATGTTTAGAAAGCGATGAATAGAAAAAAATATGAAAGATAGACTAATAATAAATAGTTTATCTTTTTTTATTTGTTTAAAGATTATTTCAAGATTTTATTATAATTATGTAAATTTTGTTGAAAAAAGTTTTAAATAATGTTATACTAGATATGTTGTAAGGAAATAAGCCCTCTTAGCTCAGGTGGTAGAGCACTTCCTTGGTAAGGAAGAGGTCGGCAGTTCAAGTCTGCTAGTGGGCTCCATACAATTAAAATATAAAACAATTTTAAGAAGGAATGGTAAAATATGAAAATAGGAATTGTTGGACTACCAAATGTTGGAAAAAGTACATTATTCAATAGTATAACAAAAGCAGGAGCTGAATGTGCAAACTATCCTTTTTGTACAATAGAACCAAATGTTGGAGTAGTTGCAGTACCAGATGAAAGAGTAGAGAAACTTGCTGAAATTTATAATCCTCAAAAAGTTACAAATGCAGTTGTTGAATTTGTAGATATTGCAGGTTTAGTAAGAGGAGCAAGTAAAGGGGAAGGTTTGGGAAATAAATTCCTATCTCATATAAGGGAAGTTGATAGCATTCTTCAAGTTGTTAGATGTTTTGAAAATTCTAATATAGTTCATGTTGATGGAAATATAGATCCACTTCGTGATATAGAAACAATAAATCTTGAATTAATTTTTGCAGACTTGGAAACAATAGAAAAAAGACTAGAAAGAGCAAGAAAATTGTTAAAAGCTGACAAAAAATATCAATTCGAGATTGATACTTTAGAAAAAGTAAAAGAAGTTTTAAACAGTGGAAAATGTGCAAGAACTTTAAATTATACTGATGAAGAAAAAGAAGTATTAAAAGAAAGCTTTTTATTAACTATAAAACCAGTTTTATATGTTGCTAATGTTTCTGAAAATGAATTAGATTCTGCTGATAACAATGAAAATGTTATTAGAGTAAAAGAATTCGCAAAAACAGAAGGTGCAGAAGTTATTCCTCTATGTGTAAAAATAGAAGAAGAATTGAGCACTTTAGAAAAAGAAGAAAAACAAGAAATGTTAGAAGCATTAGGATTAGAAGAATCTGGATTGGATAAATTAATTAAAGCTAGTTATAAGTTACTAGGATTAATGTCTTTCTTAACAGCTGGAGAACCAGAAGTTAGAGC
>CAZPAF010000019.1:0-30824 GCA_964584475.1 uncultured Lachnospiraceae bacterium
ATATGAAAAAATATATATACTTATAATAATAAGTAATTTTATGTCTAAATATTAAAAATAATATAAAGTAAAGAGGTAAAGAATGTTAACTCCTGAAGAAATTAAATTTAATGAAGCAAGACAAGCTTTCGACGAAGCATATAAGGCAATAGAAGAAGCATTTGATTTTAAGAGTAAATTGTGGTCGTATGAAGATGAAGAAAAATATGGTTTAATACCAGAAAAATTAAAAAGACTTGAAAAATTTAGAGATGAACTTATACCTAAAATTCCTCAAAGAACAGTAATTCTTGAACGTAGAGCGGCAATACAATCAGAAACAAGAGATACAACTCCAGAAACACCAAATGAAACATATTCTTCAAGTAATATGGTTGTTGCAACAGAAAAGATTAATTTTTTAGCTAATCTACTTAAAAATATAAGAAATCTTTGGGAAAGAATTCTTGGTAGAAGCAAAGAAGAAATGCCAGATGATTTTTCTGAAATAACTATGACTGAAGTTGATCCAATTTATGAACCAGAACAACAAACTGATATTGAAACAAAGGATAGATTTTTTGATATCGATAAAATAATAGAAGAATGTCAAAATGCTTATGAAGAATTATTAAGAAGAAGTCAAGCACTTGATACGGTTTATGAAAGAAAAATTAACGATGCTCCTAGAGGTAGAGTTATAGAAAAAAAACGTGATGGACCGGGAATTCTAGATGATTACCGTCAAGGCAGTTGGGGAATTGAGCGTATTTGTTTAGATGGGTTTCAAAATCATTTGCCAGCAGACTCTAAAGGAACTCAATGTTATTTACATTTCAAAGTAGGAAATAAATGGGTAGATATAGATACAGCAAGATTACATAGAGATAAAATAACAGAAGTTCGTTTTTCAGACAACGGAGTTGGATTTACTGCAGATAATTTATTTTACTTGCATTCTACAAAAACTAGTGAAGATTCAAGTGCAGGACAATTTGGTGAAGGAATGAAATTAGCTTCTATCGCAGCAGTTAATTTAGGATTAGGATTAGAATTCCAATCTAGAAATTGGACTGCATTTGCAACAAGCGAAGAAAAGAAAATTATCAACACGAGAAATAACGACGAAGCAGAATCTCGAAAAAAATTAGTATATGATGTCTCTGTATATGATGGAGAACCAATTGTAGGATCAAGAACAATATTCCATACACCAACCCCAGAATTTATAGATTATGCGTTGAGTTTACCCGAAAAAGTCATGCGAATAGGTGGAATTGGAACTTTAGCATCATCTAAAGAAACAGAAATATTAGATTTACCTGAAGGTGGAAAATCTTTTGTAAAAGGTATATATCTTAAAGATTTTAATACTTTCTTTTCGTATAATTTTAGAAACGCTAATGTAAATCCAGATCGTAATGATTTCCATCAATTTAATGAGTACGAACATATTGCAAAAGTGATAGGAACATTAGAAGATCCAGATTTAATAGAAAAATATATAATCAAAGTTTTAGAATATACAAAAGCTAATGAGCTTGAAGGTAAAAGTATTTGGTATTGGTACTTAGGCCATCCTGTGGATTTTATGATTTCAAATGAAATCATAAAAGAAATTAACTCTTCGGATGATGCAGATAGACTTAAAATGCTATGGAAAACAGCATTCGAAAAAGCGTTAGCTACATTGGGGATGACTTCCAAAGAAGGTGAGACTCTTTCACCAGTTTTAAAAACAAATTATGAAATTCCAGATTATTTACAAAGTACTCTAGAAAATTATGCAATGGTAAGTTTAACAGAACAGTGGACGGAATTTTTTCGAGAGATAGGAATACCTACAGATAAACAAATTATTCCAGAATTTACAGAAGAAACACTTGAAACTTCATTATCATTAGATTATGGAAAAACTATTTGGGATGAACAAAGAATAGCTTTAGATGCTTCTCAAAATCATTTACCAACAGATTCAAATGGTTCTGCTATTTTCTTACGCTTTAAAACAAAAGTTGGAATTTGGCATGATTATAGAGAATTTGATCAATTTTATGATGATGAAATTGAAAGAATAAAAATATCAGACAATGGAATAGGATATGATTTTAAAAACTTAGGATTGTTTGCTTCTGTAAAAGATCATGCTGATAGTAGCGGTAAATGGGGAGAAGGATTAAAAATGCTATCTGCTGCTGCGATTCGTTCTGGAGTTCAAATGGAATTGCGTTCTAGAGATTGGATTGCTATACCAGGAACAAAAAAAGAAGTACTAAATGAAGGTAAAGAAAATGAAAAAACAATTGAAAGATTAATTTTCACTGTCAAAAGAAAAGTAAACCCAGACAGCAAAGTTTTAGACGATGGAGAAGATAGATACAAGATAGACTATGGTTTTTCTAAGAGTAGTGAGGTGAGTTCTACTACTTTTGTTAATCCAAGTCCTAAACTAATTAGAGAATTTAGAAATATTAGAGATAGTGTTTTACTATTTAGTCCTAGAACACCTGTTGCTACTGCTTTAGATTCTGAAATACTATCAACAAGCGGTGGACAATTATTTGTTAGAAATATATTGATTCCAGGAGAACATCAATTAAAATATTCTTATCATTTAAAAAGTTTTGATATAGAAACAAGAGATAGAGACATTATAAAAAGAGAAAGTATGAAAGAAAAGATGAGAGAAATTTTAGAAAATGTCGATGACGAAAGATTTATTGCTACTTTTCTTTCAGATGCTGCTAAAAGTTTACAAGGAGTTAGAGATGACGATTTTATAGAATTTTCTACATATTTTACTATTCCGGAAAACTCAGAATTAGCTGAAAAATGGATAAGTGTTTTCCAAAAAAAATTTGGTGAAAATACTAGTATAAGATGTGCTTCAAATACTGATTTTAATGCAGTTCATCAAGCACAACATTTAGGAATTAACATGATTACATTACCTGATTCTGTTGCCAACTCATTAATGTCTATAAAAGGAAAAGATGGCAAAACTCTACCATCTTACGAGGAAACATTGAGAAAAGCTCTTGAAAGTACTATACCTATAAGTGAAGAAGAATTAACAGACAGAGAAAAAACAATGATAGCTCATTTACATAAATATAATAAGATACTAGAATTAGGTGGTCATGGAAAAGAACCAATTGAGGTAATCCAAGTATATGACTATCCAGCTGACTATGTGGGAGTACGCGCAGGTGGATTTGCAAGCCAAGGAAACGTAATGAATATATTTCGTGATACTTTAAACAACGGAGTATTAGAAGCTGGACATGTATTTTTCCACGAATCAGGACATAATATAACTGGTGCAGAAGATGCAGATCAGATGTTTAGAGATTATTTATCAAGATTGCTTTCGCGTGTGGCGTTGGCTGTAATACCACTAGAAGAATCAATTGAAGATAATGGAGTTGCAGCGGATGTTTCTATATCAGATATAACAAAAGCTTTAGAAACATTAGGAGCTATGCTTTCTAAGCCAACCACACAAAAAACAGGAGAGGAGTATGGTGATGAATAATAAAAAGGTAAATGCTGAAATTCTAAGTGTTTTAATGGCATTAGGAGATAAATATATAAATAAATTACCATCTTCTGTCATGCAATATTTAATACAAAATTCAGATAAGAATTTAATGCCTTATGTTGATACAAATAAAAGAATAGAAGAACAAAATATTTCTAAAGATGCAAGAGTATTTTTAACGATGCTAAAGTTAAAATATTGGTGTAATTCAGAAGAAGAAAAAGAAATACTATTAGAATTACTAAATAGTAACGAAGAAAATAAGAAAAAAGAAATCAATGAAAAATATAATCCAGATAATTTATTTAAAAAGAAAAATAATTAAAAATGTATTTTAATATTACAAAAGTAAAATAATTAGGAGAAATGATGAATTCAATAAAATATGCTAAAGCAATGAAAGAAGTAACTGAATATTTAAAAGGAATAAGAAAAGAAGATTTAGATAAAATTCCTGAAGATATTATAAACTTTTTACATGAAAATCAAGCAAAAGACTATGAATGTAAGTTTGATTATACAGTTTCACTTAAAGATATGGAAATAATGGAAGAAACAAAAGGAATCATTTTATATCTTTGCTATAATTACTGGTGTGAAAGTGAAAAAGAAAAACAAGGATTGTTAAAAAAATTAAACGAAAATGAAATAAAATTTCAAGAAGAATTAAAAAAGCAATTCGAAATTTCTGATACTTTAAATAAAACAAAAAAAGAAACACAACCAATAAAAAGTGAAGAAATAGCAGAAATTAAAAGAAAAACTTCTGTTTTTACAAAAATTTTAGAGTTTTTTAAAAAAATAGCAAAAAAGAAATAAAAGGAGAAAAATATGGAATTATCTGTATTTGATATAATAGGAAATGGAGTTAGTAATCAAGAAATTAGTATATCTATTACCGAAAAATTAAAAGATAAATATAATGAAGAATTTTGTGTAAAAATGCTTGGTAATAGATATGGAACAGCAACAAATGATTTTGTTTGTGCATATTGTTTTCCTAAAAATAATGAAAAAGTATTATTTAATGCTAAGTTAAATAAAGAACAAACAATATTAGAAGATGATTATTATCTAAAAAAAGTATCTTACATGCTTCAAGATACTTTTGAAGATAAATTTAAAGAAATAGATATTGATATAATAGCAAAAATTAAAATTATTGGATTAAACGAGTTAGAAGAAGATATTAATCTTGAAAAATTTATTGAAAATTTTAGAGATACTGATTTTCTAACCAAAATTGTATGTACAGAAAACATAAGTGAAGATGTTTTAAAAGATGTATATTCAAATATAGAAAGAAATTATAAAAATATAAATCTAAAATCAGCAGTATACTCTGTAGACAATAATGATTTTAAGGAATTAAAAGTATTATCTGAAAAACTTCCAGAGTTAACAGATTCGATTATACAAAAATATAATGTAAAAGAAGAAAAATTAATTAAAATTTCTGATGGAAATATAGTTATAATAAATTAATAAGGAGAACAAAATTGTATACAGATAAAGAATTAAAAGAAGCGACTCAAATAGTCTATTTAAGTTTTCTAGCAGATGCTAAAGAAACATTAAGATTTGATGGTGTAAAAGGTCCATATTCAATAATGGATTTAATAAAATCTCAAATAAATCTTGAATTGGCTTATAAAGAAGCATTAGCAAGCGGAATAGATAAAAAAGATATTACAATTCGAGAAATAGCAATGTATTCAAATCTAAAAGATTCTGATAAATCTATAATAGAACGATTTTCTCCAGAAATGTTCGATTGGAAATTATCTGATATTACAGATTTTAATGGTTTAAATGGATTTGTAGCTTGTTGTATTGAGACATGTGAAAAAGAAGCAATAGTCGCATTTAGAGGAAGCGAAAATATGAAAGAACCATCAAATATGATAAATGATTGGATTAGGGCAGATTTTGGGCTTTTGAATTCTGAAGAAACAAGACAACAAGAAGAAACCGAAAAATATGGAGAAAAATTAATGCGAAATGGCTTAATAGACAAATATGATTCATTAGCCGTTACAGGACATTCTTTAGGTGGGAATTTAGCAACTCATTTTACAATTGCAGCAGCTAAAAGCGGAAAAGAAGAATTATTTAATAAAATAAATCAAACAATTAATTTTGACGGACCAGGTGTTTCAGAGATATATTTAAATAAACATAAAGCAGAAATAGAAAAAGCAGCTCCAAAATTAAAAAGATACAAATGGAGTGCTGTTGGGACTTTGCTTTTTGATATACCAGGAGAAGATTCTGAATTCTTAGATATTAATGATGAGCTTTATAAAGATAATCCTAAGAAAAGAATAGAATATAAATTAATTAGAAGACATGACACAAAAAGTTTGCTTTTTGATGAAAATGGAATGGCTAAAAGAGGAAAACAAGATATAGTTTCTAAAGGTTTAAGTGTTTTATCAAAAGCAGTAGACAAATTCTTACCACCAGTTATAACTACAGAAATCTTTGCAGCAGCTGATTGGGTATTTGAAAGACTTTTAAGAATAAGTGAAAGCAGAAAAATTCAATTTAATGATCCAGATTGGGCAGAACGATTTGCTAAAAAAGGTAGTGTTTTAGCTTCTTGCGTTAATTTTTTAAATAAAACAATGGATACTTTAAGAGAAGGTGCATTAGAATTACAAGATGAAATAATAGAGATTTTTACACCAGCACCAAAACTAAAATTGGCATATGCAGATGTTATTGGTGGAGCAAGTTATGATAATCGTTTTAACACTACTGCGATGAGAAATTCTCAAAATATATTCATGCAAAGAAACAATGATTTTACAAGAGATGGATAAAGATAGATTTTAGGAGATACATATGATAAATAAAGACGAATTCGATTTATTATTAAAAGAAATTTCTGAGATTGAAGAAAAAATTACAGAGTTAAAAGTATTAAATAAATTTGATAGAGCAAATACATATGGAGAAAGACTAACAAATATTAGACTTAAAGCTTCTAGTATTGTTTTAGATACTACAGATAGTTCAAATGGATTTGATGAACTTTCTACAGAAGTAATCACAGAACTTATCAAATTAAATTCTGATGCGGATTATTATTTGTTAAAAGTAAATAATGTAATAGAAAGTGCTGAAGAAAATAGAATTGATGCGCAAGCTTTACAAAAAATTAAAGATCTATGGAATAATTTAGAAGGATATATAAAAACATGGAAAGAAACAGAACACAATCCTATTGAAGAATTAGAATATGAAAGAACAATTGGTAAAATAACTCTTGAAATTATAATTCATCAATTACAAATTGAAGGTGTAATAAATTTTCATAAAGTTTTCAAACATTGTAAACCAGAAACGCTTGCAAATAGCATAAAAGAAGTGTTATTTGACGGTGCTAAAGATGAATTTCGCTATGAAGAAAGAAAAAAGAAATATATAGATTTAGCAAAAAATATTTCAGAAAAAGATTTATATGATTATAAAATTTGGCAACAAGTTCTTTTAATAAAAGACGTAAGATCAAGAGATGATCATATTGAAATAATAGGAAATCTTCAAGAAATTGATTCTAGAAAATATGTTGTATATGAAGAAAAGAAAAAATTTAGTAAAAAAGAAGAAGCTGTTGAAGACAAAAAAGAAAACATTATTGAATCAGATGCTGAACTAGAACTACTTGAAGAATCTTTCTTTGTAAGATTGAAAAAATGGTTTAAGAATTTTGTTGAAGAAACCAACCAAAAAAATATGGCTTTAAATTGGAATACTTTTAAAGGACCAGCATTTAAACTTGAAAATGAAGATGGAGAAATTAAATATTATAAAGAATTTGTAGAACAAGCACAGATAGAAAATACAACAAAACTAATAGTAGCAAGCGATGGAGTTGCCAAATATAATTTTGAAAAGAATGCAAATTGGAAAAAATTAGAATCGTTAGAAATAAAAGGTGAGAAAAATTGTTCAAATATTAATTTAAGTCCAGACAAAACAATTAGATGCATTGGAAACGATGTTTTCAGTAACGCAAAAAAATTAAAAGAAATATCTTTTGGAAAAATTGAATTAATAGGAGATAGAGCATTTAAAGGATGTACTTCATTAACCAAACTTACATTTCCAGAAAGTCTAAAAACTATATCAGAAGATGCATTTACAGAATGTTCTAATCTTAAAGAAGTAGAATTTTTAGGAAATTTGGATGTATATATTTTAGAAAGACCACAAAATATTTTAAATTGCTTTAAAGAAACTAGTCTAGAAAAAATTACTTTTGCAAGTTTAGAATCAGCATTTAATTTTGCAATTTCAGATTGTCCAACATTAAAAACAATTCAAATTTCAAGTATTCCTGGTAAAAAAATACCATTTAGAACTTGTAAATATAGATTAGGAAGACAAGAAGGTATTGTATCATTTGTAGGAGAAAAAGCTTTGAGTTTATGGAAGAAAAAGAATGGAACAATAAGATTTTTCGAACTTACAGAAGAAGATAAGAATAAATTTAAAATAAATAATTAAAACAATTGAAATAAAATATGAAAATAAAATATGAAAATAAAATATGAAAATAAAAAACAAGATATTTATTATATCTTGTTTTTTGTGTCTATATATTTAAAAGTATTTAAAAAATGAAATAAATTTGATAAGATATAAAAAGAGGTGATATAGTAATATGAAAGTTATTTTTTTAGATAAAGATGGAGTATTAAATTCAGACGAATATTTTGAAAAAATAGAAGAAGCAGATCCAAAAGGAAAAGAATGTGATGTAGATGTAGATAAGGTTAGACTATTAAAACAAGCTGTTGATATCACTGGAGCAAAGGTCGTAGTAACAGCTTCTGCAAGATATACTAGAGGTGGACATGCTTTGATGCAATTGTTACGTGATTATCAAATTTTTGCTGATTTAACTCCACTTATTGGTAATGAAAGAGGAATTGAAATTAGAAAGTGGTTATCAGAACACCCTGATACAGAAGATTTTGTTATTTTGGATGACGAAGTATTTGATTCTTACGATGAAGAATTAATGTCAAAATTAATAAAAATATCTGATGGTAATGGAAGAAATTTTGGTGAAGGTCTTCAGCAAAAAGACATAGATGAAATTATTCAAAGATTGGGCCAAAGGAAAAGACAAAGAGATGAAGAATTAGAACACTTATAATCTTGTTGGAATAGTAAAATATAAATCGATAGGAGGATAACAAATTTGAGCGAATTAAAGAAAGTGTATGATGATGAATTTTTAGTAATGTCTACAGATGCATTAAAAGAATTTAATATGGAATTTATAAGATACACAAAAGAACGATATGATATGTATAAAGAAATATTTGGAGTGGATAATTTCAGAAAATTAAGCTTTGTATTATTTGATAATTTAGATGATTATAGAGCTGATTATATAGATAGAAATAAAAATGAACCTCCTTCATATTCAAGAGGTAATTTTACCCATAATGGAGCGTATATTTGTGTAGACCAACCACCAATTCCAGGAGCTAATTTTTTTAATAAAAAAAGAGCTTCAGGAGCTCATGAAGCTTTTCATATTTTTTATAGAGAATTAATTTATGGAAAAAATAATGAAGAAAGAATAGTTTGGTTTGATGAGGGAATGGCTCAATTTCTTTCTGGACAAAAAGATTCTATGAGTGAAGAAGGTTTTAAGAAATTCTATTCTAAATTCAAAAGAGATTATAAACCAATAACAAACTTAAACGAACGTATTCAGGGTAACTCGCAAGTTCCAGATGATATGATTTTTACAAGACCAGGAGTAATAGATGGTTATGCAATAAGTTATTTAGCAATTAGATATTTAGCTGAGACAAAAGGAATTGATTATTTAAAAGGAGTAATGAGAGATAATCAAAAAATTTTAGAAATTGGAGAAAATGTTATTGAAGATTTAAATTCTTATTATGATAAAAAGTTAGCCAGCAGAGAAGAAGAAAGATAATTGATAAACTATCATATAAATATACTAACTTAAGAAAAACAAGAGTGCGAACTCTTGTTTTTTTATTTGTTTTTTGATATAATGCTAAAGATTTGTATATAATATTTTACAAACTTATTATTTTGACATTAATATTAATTGCAAGAAAAATATTTTTAAAATTTAATTTAAGAAACGAGGAAATAAAAATGTTCGAACTTGTATCAGAATACAAGCCTACTGGAGACCAACCAGAAGCAATTAAATATTTGGTAAATGGAATAAATGAAGGTAAGAAATTTCAAACACTTTTAGGTGTTACTGGATCTGGTAAAACATTTACAATGGCAAATATTATAAATGAAACTCAAAAACCAACTTTAGTTTTAGCTCATAATAAAACTTTAGCAGGACAACTATATTCTGAATTTAAAGAATTCTTTCCTAATAATAGAGTAGAATACTTTGTTTCATATTATGATTATTATCAACCAGAAGCATATATAGCCTCTTCAGACACATATATAGAAAAAGATGCTGCAATTAATGATGAAATAGATAAATTACGTCACTCAGCAACTGCATCACTTTTTGAAACAAGAGATGTAATAGTAGTTGCATCAGTATCTTGTATATATGGTTTAGGAGATCCAATAGACTATGAAAATATGATAGTTTCTTTACGTCCAGGAATGCAAAAAGATAGAACAGAAATTATGAGAAAACTTATAAATATGCAATACACTAGAAATGAGATGGATTTTAAAAGAGGAACATTTAGAGCTAAAGGTGACATTTTAGAAATATTTCCATCAAACAAAGAAGAAACAGCAATAAGAGTAGAATTTTGGGGAGATGAAATAGAAAGAATTTCAGAAATAAATCCTTTAACAGGAAAAGCAGTAGCAACACGTGAACATGTTATGGTATATCCAAATTCTCACTATGTAACAAGTAAAGATAAACTAGAAAGAGCACTTGTTACTATAGAACAAGAAATGGAAGAAAGAAAAAAATACTTTGAAGACAATAAAAAACTAATAGAAGCTCAAAGAATAGAAGAAAGAACAAATTTTGATATAGAAATGCTTAAAGAAACCGGATTCTGTCAAGGAATAGAAAACTATTCAAGACATATAAGTGGTAGAGAAGCGGGAAGTCCACCATACACATTATTTGATTATTTTCCAGATGATTATCTTTTATTAATAGACGAATCTCATGCAACAGTACCACAAGTAAGAGCAATGTATAACGGAGATAGAGCAAGAAAAGAATCATTAGTAGGCTATGGATTTAGACTTCCATCAGCATTTGATAATAGACCTTTAAAATTTGAAGAATTTGAAGAAAGAATAAATCAATGTATATTTGTTAGTGCAACACCAGCAGATTATGAAAAAACTCACGCAAAAGAAAATGTTGTAGAACAAATTATACGTCCAACAGGACTATTAGATCCAAAAATTGAAGTAAAACCAACAGAAAATCAAATAGATGACTTAATGGAACAAATTGCAGAACAAACTGCTAAAGGAGATAGAACTTTAGTAACAACATTAACTAAAAAAATGGCAGAAGATTTAACTGCATATTTGAGAAATGCAGGAATTAGGGTTCGCTATATGCACTCTGAAATAAAAGCATTAGAAAGAATGGAAATCATTAGAGATTTGCGTATAGGAGAATTTGATGTATTAGTTGGAATCAACCTTTTAAGAGAAGGTTTAGATATTCCAGAAGTTTCTTTAGTTGCAATATTAGATGCAGATAAAGAAGGATTCTTACGTTCAGAGCGTTCTTTAATCCAAACAATAGGACGTGCTGCTAGAAATACTGAAGGTAGAGTTATAATGTATGCAGACGAGCTTACTGAATCTATGGAAAAAGCTATTACAGAAACAAATAGAAGAAGAAAAATACAAGAAGAGTATAACAATTCACATGGAATAACACCACAAACAATTAGAAAATCAGTTAGAGACGTTATTAAAGCAACTATTGTGGAAGACCTGCAAAGCGAGTATGGAATTAACAAGGATGAATCAGTCGAAGATATTATTTCAAGACTTACAGATGAAATGCTTAAACACGCTCAAAGCATGGAATTCGAAAAAGCTGCAGAATTAAGAGATAAAATAAAAGAACTTGAAAAAATGCTATAGTAACAAGTATTGATAAAATAAATAAGATTTGATATAATATTTATGGTTTTATGTAAAGCAAATACAAGTTTTAACAAAACAAAATATAAAACAAAAGGATGTTTGATATTATGCAAGAAAGATTATTAACATTAGAAGAAGTATGTGAAGATATTCACGAAAAAACAGAAGAAATAGGAAAATTTAAAAGATTAACAAGAAATGAAGGGTATTATATCAGTAATTTTAGAAATGGTAGAGGATTTACATTAGAAGATACTAAAGTAAAAATGAAAATGTCTTTTGATGGAACTCATCAACCCACTTCAATAGGATACTTTAAATCAAAAAAAGGGTATAATTCAAAATATAAATGTTCAAAAGTACATGCTAATCATATTGGAGAGTATGTTGCATCTATAATTTTAAAACAATTAGGTAAACTTGCATGTAAAGTAGATTTAGGATATACGACAATAACAAATCAATATTCCGGAAAAGAAATTGAAATAGAAGGATGTTTAAGTCATTCTCAACTTGATAAACATGAAATGATGATTCCAGCATGTGTTGCCATTGAAGACTATAAAACATTAAGTCCAAGAAAGTATAGAGAATTAACAGAAAGAGGAAAAACTGGATCTGATAAAAATTACACAAATGTAGAAATAATACTTGCAGCATTTGAAGCAAAGTTTAGAAAAAATGGACAAACTTCTAAAATTCCAGAAATGAGAAAAAACTTTTTTGATATGTGTGCTTTTGATTTATTATTTGGAAATAGAGATAGACATGACGAAAATTTCGGTTTAAAAATTGATCAAATAACAGGAGATATATCATTCTATCATTTATTTGATGATGAACAAATTTTAGGATTTCAAGAACGTAAAGCAGTTGTAGATTCATGTTTAAGAAGTGAAAAAGAATATCAAAAGTTTAAAGAAAATGAGCTAACATCTTGTATTGGTATTCCAGGAAATACTCAACAAATACACTCAACAGACTTACTAAGATACTTACTTGAAAAATATCCAAAAGAAATAATTGATTCTTTAAATGATATTTCAAGATATAAACTTTCTGATTTAGAAGATCTTTTAGGAAGAATAGAAAATCTATCAGAATCTCATAAGGAATTTGCTAAAAAGATTTTTCAAGATAGACATAAAGAAATCTTTGATATTGTAGCAGAATACCAAAAACCAAAATGTAAAGATGCAAGACCAACAGATGATGAAGTATCTTTATAGATATAAAAATAGTTAAATAAAAGGAAATAAATAATGGAATATTTATATTTAAAATGGATTGATTATAAAACAAACAAAAAGCATTTAATTGGTGCTTTATTTAGAGATAAAGAAAAAGGAAAATATTATTTTAAATTAAGTAAATCTCATGTTGAAAAAGCTTTAAAAGAAAAAGCAATCTTAGAAGTTATTTTACCATTTTCAGATTATGACAGAATATATGAAAGTGATGAAATTTTTGCTATATTTAAAATAAGATTACCAAAGCTTGAAAAATATTCAAAAGAAGAACTTGAAGAGTTATTAAAAGATTTAGACATGAAAGAATATGATGATTTCGAATATTTAAGAAAAACAAAAGGAATGTTAGAAACAGATAATTTTGTTGTAGAAGAGGAGAAATAAACAGTGTTTAAGTTTAAAAATATCGATAGTTTTACAGCTGGTAGATTTGAACGAATGGGAATGTTAAAAGGTAAAAGATGGTATACTGGAATGCAAAAGACTCCAGAAGGAGAAAATGAATTTTCTTTAGTACTATTTAAACCAAAAAGAAAAGAACATGGAGATAAAAAAGTATTTTGTGCTAACCATTATGGTGAAGCAGTAGGATACCTTTTAGCTTTAGGTTCTAGAACTCCTGCGTGCAAAGTTGAGCTTGCTCATCTTTCTTGCTATTATGAAAATATACATAAAGAAAGAAATAATGGAACTCCAGAACCAAAAGATGGTTGTATTAGTTATAGTCACTTAGAAAGAGGAGAACTATTACATCATGGTAAATTAGTTATAGATGATTATATACGAGAACATCCAAGTCAAGAATATGAATTTAGAAAAAATTATGAAAACAATATTGATATTTGCATTGCCGCAATAGAAGAAGAAACAAGGAAGTTTTATGAAAAAAGTCCAATAAAACGTTCTAAAGAATATATAGAAGAAAAAGTTTTGGAAAACAGAAAAGCTGCTATAAATATGATAATTTATGATTGTTTATATGGAAATAATGATAGACATGATGAAAATTGGGCTATGGTAAAAGATTTAGATGGCAGAGATATTTCTTTATATTCTTTATATGATAATGAAAGAGTATTAGGACTATATGAGAATATTAGAACAATAGAAGCTTCTTTAGAAAAAAACACTGTAGAAAGTGATTCAGAAAAACTACTTTTCTCTAGAATGACAGTTCCAGGTGAAACTAAAACTTCATCCTCATATAAAGATGTTTTAATGTATTTAATTTCTACTTACAGTGAAGCAGGGGAACTTTTAGAAAAACATCTAAAAGGAAATCCTCCTATGAAAGTAAGAATGTATTTAGATTCTTGTGAAAACTTACCAAAACAATATGTTGATTATGGCTTTAGAATGCATGAATCAAGATATAATTTTGCAAAAGAATTAATTAGAAAAAGTAAAGAAGCACATAAAAAAGTCTTACCAGAAAATCCAGATGATTTAGATAACAGATAATATAATTAAATCAAAAAGCGATATTACCTAGTTGTAGTATCGCTTTTAAATTTGATTAAATTTGTAAAATATTGTATAATTAATATGAGACATTCATGTAGTCTCCATACAATGGAGACAGCCACTAGAGTCTCCAATTGTAAATACTTTCACAAGGAGAATTTGGTGGTATGAAGAATCAAGTTATTTTGAAAATCGAGAATGCAAATGGTGTCCAGGAATTTCCTCTTCAAGTAAAAAGCTGGGACATACTTTTCGAAGTGTTGTTCCAAGACGAAACCGTTAAGGTGCCTGCAAAAACAATGAAGAACCTAATGGAAAATTGTGAAGATGATTGTTTAATTGAAAATGCTCTTTGCTATTACCGTGGGAAGATTACTGGCAAAGAAGCCAAAGCGCTTATGGCGCGTTTCCCAAAAAGCAAGAAAATTCAAATCGGACTCATCGCTTATGGCGTGGAAAACGACAATATGACAGTTATTAAAGCTGTTGCCAAGAATCCGCTGGATTCCAAAATTATGACTGAAGTGACTGAAATTCTCGAATGTAATGAATAACAAACAGTAGGGCGATGCTAATAGTTTTTGGCATCGCTTTTACTTTTGTTTAAAATGATGGATATTTAAACAAAAAATAAAGAAATTAGCAAAAAAATGTTCCATTTATAAAAAATATATGATATAATAACACCGTTTTATGCAGAAAATAAAAAATTAAGAGTAATACTAATATTATCTGCTCATAGTATTTAATTTAAGGGGAAATAAATGAACGATAAAATTATTATTAAAGGTGCTAAAGAGCACAACTTAAAAAATATTGATTTAGAAATACCAAAAAACAAATTAGTAGTTGTAACTGGTCTTTCTGGATCAGGTAAATCTTCACTTGCTTTTGATACAATATATGCAGAAGGGCAAAGAAGATATGTAGAAAGTTTATCTGCCTACGCAAGACAATTTTTAGGATTAATGGAAAAACCTGAAGTAGAAAGTATAGAAGGCCTTTCACCAGCAATTTCTATTGATCAAAAAACAACTTCAAAAAATCCACGTTCTACAGTAGGAACAGTTACAGAAATTTATGATTTCTTACGTTTATTATATGCGAGAATCGGAACTCCTTATTGTCCAAAATGTGGTAGAAAAATAGAAAAACAAACAGTAGATCAAATTGTAGACTCTGTTATGAGTCTAGAAGAAGGAACAAGAATTCAAATCTTGAGTCCTATAGTAAGAGGTAAAAAAGGAGAATTTACAAAACTTTTAGAAAACATGCAAAAAGAAGGTTTTGTAAGAGTTAAAGTCGATGGAGAAATTTTTGAAATTTCAGATGACATCGACATGGACAGAAATAAAAAACACAACATAGATGTTGTTGTAGATAGATTAATTGTAAAAGAAGAAATAAGAAACAGACTAGCAGAATCTATTGAAACAGCAATGAAACATTCTAATAGTTTAGTTAAAGTAGATATACATGGACAAGGCGAGAAATTATTTAGTGGAAATTATGCATGTCCAGATTGTAATATAAGCTTTGAAGAATTATCTCCAAGAATGTTTTCATTTAACAATCCATTTGGTGCTTGTCCTGATTGTACAGGTATTGGGTATTTAATGAAAATGGATGAGGAATTAATTATTCCAGATAAAACAAAAACTTTATATGATGGCGTAAAAGCATTTGGTTCTAGTACTCTAAAAAAAGGTGATACTATGGCTAGAATGTATTTCGAAAGTATTGGTAGACATTATGGAGTAGATATAAAAGGAAAACCAATAAAGAAATTGCCAAGAGAATTTTTAGAAAAGATTCTTTATGGTACAGGAGATGAAGAAATTGAATTTGAATATTCTTCAGCTGCCGGAACAAGACATTTTACACAAGCCTTTGAAGGAGTATTACCAACACTAGACAGAAGATATAGAGAAACAAAATCAGAAGGTATGCGTAATTTCTATGAAATGTATATGAGTAATAGCCCATGCTATAGCTGCAATGGAGCAAGATTAAAACCAGAAGTATTAGCTATTAGAGTTGGTGAGAAAAACATTAATGAAATTACAGACTTACCAATTAATAAATTAAAAGATTATTTAAATTCTCTTGAATTAAGCAAAAAAGATAGAATGATAGCTGATGTTATTCTAAATGAAATAAATACTAGACTTCAATTTTTAATGGATGTAGGCTTAGAGTATTTAACATTATCAAGAAGCGCTGGAACTTTATCTGGTGGTGAAGCTCAACGTATTAGATTAGCTACTCAAATTGGTTCTGGACTTTCTGGAGTATTGTATATTCTAGATGAACCAAGCATAGGACTTCATCAAAGAGATAATGATAAGTTATTAGCAACACTAAAAAAACTAAGAGATTTAGGAAATACATTAATTGTTGTAGAACATGATGAAGATACTATGTATGCAGCAGATCAAATTATAGATATTGGACCAGGAGCTGGTGTTCATGGTGGAAACGTAATTGCTCAAGGAACAGCAGAAGAAATTAAAAATAATTCAAATTCTATTACAGGTAGATATTTAAGCGGAAAAGAAAAGATTGCTATTCCAAAGAAAAGAAGAAAATCAAATGGAAAATCAATTGAAATAGTAAAAGCATCAGAAAATAACCTAAAAGATATTACTGTAAAAATTCCACTTGGAGTATTTAATTGTGTCACAGGTGTTTCTGGTTCTGGAAAATCAACTTTAGTAAATGAAGTTTTATATAAAAACTTGGCTAAAGAAATAAACAGAGCAACAGAAAAACCAGGTAAATGTGAAAAAATAAAAGGAATAGACAATATTGATAAAATAATCAATATTGACCAATCTCCAATAGGAAGAAGCCCACGTTCAAACCCTGCAACTTATACAGGTGTATTTGATATAATTAGAGATATTTATGCTGGAACGAATGAAGCTAAAATGAAAGGTTACCAAAAAGGAAGGTTTAGCTTTAATGTTGAAGGTGGTAGATGTGAAGCTTGCCAAGGTGATGGAGTACTTAAAATTGAGATGAATTTCTTACCAGACATATACGTTCCTTGCGAAGTATGTCATGGAAAAAGATATAATAGAGAAACATTAGAAGTTAGATATAAAGGAAAATCAATTTCAGATGTATTAGATATGACAGTTGAAGAAGCTTTAGAATTCTTTAACAATATTCCAAGAATAAAGCAAAAAATTCAAACATTAGCAGATGTTGGACTTGGATATATTAAACTTGGACAACCATCAACAACACTTTCTGGTGGTGAGGCACAAAGAGTTAAACTTGCAACTGAGCTTTCAAAAAGAGCTACTGGAAAAACACTTTATATTTTAGATGAACCAACAACAGGTCTTCATATTGCAGATGTTCATAGATTAGTAGATATCTTACAAAGACTAGTAGATACAGGAAATACAATTTTAGTAATTGAACACAACTTAGATTTAATCAAAACAGCAGATCACATTATAGATTTAGGTCCTGAAGGCGGAGAAAAAGGTGGAGAAGTTATTGCGATTGGAACACCAGAACAAATCGTTAAAAATGAAAAATCACATACAGGAAGATTTTTAGAAAAATATTTGAATTAAATAATATTAAGATTTTGAGAAAGTAGATTGTTTTCTACTTTCTTTTATTATATAATCGCTTTAGCTAAAACTTACGAAAAGAGGAAATTTTAAATGGAGTACTTATATATTTTAAGCCTTATACTTTTAGGAGTTGGATTTATACTATTTAAAAAATCAGATGAAAAACTTAATTTGATAAAATGGATTTGTATTTTTATTGTTGGAATTTTAGCATATAATCTTACAGTCTGTATGATTCTTGGAATTCTAAATATAAAACAAAATATTTGGCTTTTATCAATTATAAATACAACAATTGGAGTTGCTTTGTTATACAAATCAATAAAAAATAAAGAATGTCAAAAATATAAAGTTTCGAAATTAGATATATTTATGATTTCTATAATTGTAATAATGTTTGTAGTAATGTTTTTTAAAGATTTATATATTCACAAAGGTGATGTAACACATGTTGCAATAGACTCTGCAATTCATTATAGAGCAGCAAAACATTATTCAGAAAATTTAGAACTATTTATTTACGCTGAAGATAAAACATTTTTCAATTTTAATATAATGCAAACAGGAGCTTATATTAATGACGGAATATTAATGAATATTGTAAATGGAATAACAGGGCTAGATAAAATATACATATATCAATTATTTGAATGTTTAGTTTTATTTTCAACAGCTTTAGCTTTATATACAAGTATTGCAGATAAAATAAAAACTAAAAGAGGTGCAGTTTTAAGCTTAATGCTTTTAGGATTATTTTTATATGGATATCCATATAATTCCTGGATATTCGGTTTTTCATATTTAACTGTTGGATTAGTTATGGTAGCTTTAATCCTTACAATTGGAGAAATGTTATTTTCAGACGAAAGAATTAATAAAAAGTTAGTTATAACCATGCTAATGATGGCATCAATGGGATTAATATTCTCATATTGTATGTTTGTACCAGGAATTTTTGCTGCAATATGTATCTATACATTTGTTATGGAACTTAAAGATAAAGAAACAAAGAAATATTTAAAATTCTTTGGAAAAAACACATTAATAATAACAGTAATTTTATTTTTAATAACAGCTTTTGGAATAGGATATTTATTTATCCCATCATTTTTAATAGAAGGACAAAAAGACTTGGTGTCTGCCTTGAAAGATGATGGCGGTATATACATGGAAAAATATAAAGAAATTATTATTTATGCGCCATTTGCTTTATTATATTTAGTAGATTTATTTAAAAGAATTAAAGAAAAAGATATAAGATTTTTAGATGTTTATTCAAGTGGAATAATAGGATTTTTTGGAGTATTTTATATAGCTTATGTTTTAGGAATGATTTCTACATATTATATAGCAAAACTTTATTTCGTGTTATGGATAGCTATATTTGCTGTAACAATTGATTTAGTAAATAGATATATAGATACAAAAATTTTAAAATGGATTATTCCAATATATGTTACTGCTTGGACTGGATTTGTATGTGGTTGGGTTTGGATAAAAGCAGGACATATTTTAGGAGAAGAAGAAAAACACGCTCTTCCAAATTATGTTGGAATGTACTATATAGAAAATTGCGAACATAGAAAAGCTTATGATTTATTATATAGTTTTACTGCTAATAATATTGCAATTACAGAATTTGCAAGAGAAAACTTAGAAGATATGACAGCAGATAATACAGTTTTATTTACAGAAAGTTTTAATAGAACAATATGGGCAATGGCAACACTTGAATATACTGGTCAAAAATATGATTTTAGGCATATTTTAAATACAACAAATCAATATAATATAAAAGATTCAGTAAAAAGTTCTAGAATCAAATACATGATAAGATTAGATCCAACAGAACAAGGAAAACTAGAAGAGGGAAAAGAAGCTTTAAAAGAATTAGAAAAATATCCTAATGTTGAAGTTCTATATTCAAATGAAAGTGGATTTGTTGCAAAAATTAATAAATAGAAAAGAGAAAAAATATGGAATTTTTAGATTTAGAAATTAATCAAAAAAATTATATTAAAATATTAGTTTTAAGTATTATTATAGTTTTTGTGATACTTGGAATTTATTATATAACACTTTTACTTCCAAAAAACTTTGAACTAGAAGAGGCTACTAAAGTGGTAGCCTTTGAAGAGGAAGAAGATTTAATTGTACATATAGATAGCTTATCTCCACCAAGTAAAAAAATAGAAATATTTGGATATGCATATAGACAAGATGAAAGTGTAACTACAGTTGATTGTAGTTATGTTTTAAGAAATAGCACTTCAGGAAAAATGTATTTGTTAAAAACAATACATGAAAAAAGTGTAAATGTTCCAGAAGTATATCCTTATGCTGGAATGCACACACGTTTCATGACTATTGGAATGGAAAAAGGAAACTACGAAATTTGTGTTTTATATAAAAACAACGAAAACAATGTTTTAAAAGATACAGGAATAAGAGTAGAAATATAAAGTAGGGGATATAAAATGAAAGAAAAAATAAAAGAAATCTCAAAAAAAATCATTTCAAATGGTAAAGGTGCTTTAATACTATTATTAGTTTTAGAAATTTTCTTAAATCTATTTATTACACCAAATACATATGATGATGAATGGTTTATAACGCAAATAACAGACGAATTAAATAAAGAAACAGGAGAAATAATAGAACATACCATACCAGACTTTATTAAAGATAGATATAGTAATTGGTCATCAAGAGTAATAATTGAATTTATCCTTTGCTCAGTGCTAAAAACTTCTAAATATTTATGGATTTTAGTACAATCTTTAATGGCTGTACTTGCATGTTATTCATTATCAAAACTTTTTGTAAAAGAAAATAAAGATAAAAATAATTTCATGCTAATGGCTATGATACTAATTTATCCATATTATACAATGCATCAAACTGGATGGGCATCTACAAGTATAAATTATTTATGGCCTTTAGCTGTTGGTCTTTTTGCCTTAATTCCAATTAGAAAAATATGGGATAGAGAAAAAATAAAATGGTGGCAATATCCGCTTTACATGATAGCTTTAATATTTGCAGCTAATCAAGAACAAGCAGGAGCTTTGATACTAGGATTTTATTTAGTATTTACAATTATAATGCTATTTAGAAAAGACAAAAAAGTAAAAGCATTCATGTTTGTTCAAACGATACTTGCAATTTTATCAATGGTATTTATACTAACTTGCCCAGGAAATGCCATAAGACAAACAGAAGAATTATATCGTTTCAAAGGTTATGAAATGTTATCTTTTATAGAAAAATTTGTTTTAGGATTTACATCAACATTTGGAAATATAATCTCAAAACAAAATCCAGCATATGTACTTTTAACATCATTAATAACATTATATGTGTTTTTAAATTATAAAGAAAAACTATATAGGGTAGTAGCGAGCATTCCATTATTATCAGTTTTATTATTAGGAACATTCTTGCCATTACTAGATGGTATGTTTCCATACTTAAGTGTATTTGAAGAATTAGTAACCAAACATGATGTATTATTAACAGTAGAAAATTGTAATAATATTTATAATGCGTTTCCAATTATTTTTGCTTTTGGAAATTTCATTTGTATCGGAATGTCTTTATTATTAATATTCAAAAACTTAAAAAACAATGTTTCGATATTAATATTTTTAGCAGGACTAGCTTCAAGAATTGTTATTGCGTTTTCACCAACAGTATTTGTATCTAGAACAAGAACTATGATATTTTTTGACTTTGCTATGCTTACAATAAGTTATATAATTTGGGAGAAGCTAAGCAAAGAAATCGAAAATGAAAAACAAGAAAAAATAATGAATATAGTAAATACAGTAATAAAATTTTCAGCAGTGATTCAATTTGTAAATTGTGCTATATACATATATAGTAAGCAAAAAATGTATTAAAGAAAAAGTTTTTTGTGAATAAAAATTATATAAAACTTGATTTATATATAAAATTATGCTAAACTAAAAAAGCGTTTTTTTAACAGACCTTCGAATTAGCAATCTATTCGGAGGTATAACCCTCCGGATATAAATATAAGGAGGATACAATATGCCAAAAAAATGGTTACAGAATTACCTGTAACAGTTCGTCTGTAAACACGTTCGCAAAAATAGGAGGTAACTTTAAGTGAATTTTACTGCCACCATCATTACTGGAGCAATTGTTGCAACATTTACAATTGCTGCACTGTTAGCCAGACACTTCGAAGCCAAGGCTTTCAATAGCGGAGTATGTCGTTGCTGCGGCAATAAATTCCGGCTTTTCGACATGGACAGCCAAGGTGGAAGAGGATATGTATGTGACAATTGTGGAAACGTCACCTGGTGTTCCTATAACGTAGACAAGAATTTTTTTGAGTAAAATATATAGCCCATCTTAAGAGCAATCTAAGGTGGGCTATGTGTTTTTATTGTATTCTATTGATAATTTACTTTATATATACGATAAGTATCTACATCATAAATTAAATCAAATGAAACATTTTCATTTTCAAATTCTTCCATAATTCTAACAGTAAAAATATATTTAATATCTAAAGTTTTAAGTTCATCTGCTGTAATATATATACGATATGTATCTGGAGCTATTAAAACAAATTTTTCAGGTGCTTCTTTTTCAACTACTTCAATATAAATATGAGCATATCTATTGTAAACTTCCTCATATTTTCCTTCAGGATCAAGTTTTTTGCAAAATTCTAAATTAGGATAGGCATGAGTACTATTTACTGTTGAAGCACCAGCCATTACTAAATAGTTTGGCCCTGGGAAACCAATTGCATCTACAAGCCATAGTCCTTCATCTTCAGTATTTTGTTTCTCAACAGCTTTTAAAATCTTACTATCAGTAATCATATCAGTTCCATGAACTATTGGGTTTACTGTAAATCCCGCAATAAACATTGTTCCAATAATTCCAATTGTAAATAAATATTTTCCGTATTTTGTATTATATTGTAGTGCAAAGAAGAAAAGATAACAACACATTGCAAATAATAAAGCACATGAATAAATTCCAATATATGCTGGGTTAAGTAAATGACAAAGAATTACTAAAATGGCACTTAATATACCAGCAACAATTGCAGCTTTCCAAAGTTTTATAGATTTTTCTGTAAGAGAAAGAGATCTTATTAGTAATAATATATCAATAAATCCTATTGCAAGAAGTGGTCTTTCTGGAAGCGAAAAGCTAAGTAATGTTATTTTTGCAAGCCAATCTGGAAATCCAATAATAGCAAATATTCCAAGTATAACATATGGAATAAAAAGTAAAATTGTAAGCAAATCTTTTTTCTTGTTTTTTACCATATATATAATTGATGTTATGATTCCAATAGGGAAAAGACCAAACATTGCAGCCTCTTCAACAGTAGGTCTTTGAAGACCTAATTCTTTATATGGCAAAAAGATATTTCCAATATAACTTATGTATTTTCTAAAAGCACCACCGCCATTTTCAGTTCTAGAGCCAGGATAAACAGTACTTAATGTAGTTAAAATTGTTTCTTTTGCAACAGTAAAAGCATAAGTCATTAAAGAAACAAATACTAAAAGCATAACAATTATTGAAATTATATCTTTTTTTGTAATTTTACAATTTTTTCTATTATCTATAATTATGTATATAGCTAAGAATAGGAATACATAAAACATAGGAATTTGGTATGCTGGATATAAAATGAAAATATAACCACCAGCACAAATCATCATAAAGAATAACATCCAAAGTCTTGATTTGAAATTTTCCGTATTCATATATTTATATAATAAAATTAAAGCAAATTCTCCAAAAACAAATAGTTCAACAATTCCATTTGTAGCAAACCACCATTGAACATTTGGGGCAAGTGAAACCATAAAAGCTGCTATTACAGATAATCTTTTGTTTTTATTTGTAATTATCATTGCAAATTCAAATGTTACTAAAAATAGTGCTATAAAACGTCCAACCCAAAATAAAGATAAGCCTTTTTCAAATCCAAGTAAAAGATATCCTAAATGGAAAGGTCTAAATATTTCTAAAATATTTAATACAGGAAGTCCATATAAAGAAAATACTTCAGTATTAGGAAGTCCTCTTATAATATCTGTAAAAATCTTAAATCCATTATGAAATTGTGAAAAAATAAATGGAGTAGTAACAGCCCACTCATCACTTCTAATAGGTCTCCATTTTCCAAATAGAATGCCGTCATCTGAAATACCAGTATTGTATACTGTATTCCAAAGGCTTATTGAAGAACCATGTAGACTAAACAAAACACCAATTGCTACAAGTATAATTGCAATTATAAAACGATATTTATAGATAAAATCTAGTATTTTGTCAGTTTTTTCTTTTAACTTAATTAATTTGTTCATTTTTTTCTCCTAAGAATAGTATTTGCTTTATTATATATCATGAAATCATTTTATTTCAATAAAAAGTAAATAAATCATTGTTAATTTTAGAATATATTTATGAATAAAAATAAAACCCTCTTCAATAAAAAAGAAGAGAGTTTTTCTTAAAAAGTAGTTAACAAAACAAATAAGTATACAAACTATAATGATTTATATTTAATAAGCTTTAGAAACTACTAATTAAAACTAAATTATTAAAAAACTATTTATTGTTATTGTTGTTATTATTATTTTGATTATTATTGTTACTATTTGATTTATTATTTTTGTTGTTTTTGTTTGCCATAAGAAAGCACCTCCTTTGATTAAAATTAGTATCTACATTTTTTTATAAAATATTCAAAAATACTAAATTTAAATTTGAAATAAAAATTCAAGATTATTGAAGTAAAGAATACTTTTTGATATAATGCAGCTATATCAAAAAAACAAAAGGAATAAAAGTATGTCAAATTTAGTAATTGGAATAGAAGGTTTAGTAGGTGCAGGAAAAACTAGTATCTGCAGAAGACTTATAAAGATTATGCCAAATACAATTTTAGTAAATGGCGGAAATATATATAGGGCAATTGTTTATTGCATGATGAAAAACGGGTCAAAACTTGAAGAATTAAAAAAACGAGGTATGAAATTAGATATAAAAGAGATGATGGATCTTTTAAAAATTCAAATAAAAATAGAAAACAATGAAACAATATTATACATAGACAATGAAAAAATAGACGAAGAAGCAATTCAATCAAAAGAAGCTTCTATGGCCGTTTCAAGTGTAGCAGGTGGAGCTGATAACAGAAAACTATTTGAGTTCGCTAAAAATCTTATTAATGATTTAAAACAAAACTATAATGTAATTGTTTCTGGAAGAAGCGTTATGAAGATATATCCCGAATGTGATTATCATTTTTTTGTTATTGCAGATTTAGATGAACGTGTTAGAAGAAAATGTATACAATATAATGATAAAGAAAAGGAAAATGAAATAAGAGAAAATATAACAAAAAGAGATAAACTTCAAAAACAAGCAGGATTTTATGAATATAGCGATATAACAATTGAAGTCGATGTTACAGATTGTAAAACTGTAGAAGAATCAACAGAAGTTGTATTAAGCAAAATAAAATTACCAATGGAAATTAATTAAAATAAAAATTAGGAGGAAACAATGGATTTCGTAAATAAAAAGTTAATAGAATTCAATAACTACCTAAAGGGAAGAAAAGTTGCAGTAATAGGACTAGGAGTAAGCAATATACCACTAATTGATTATTTGCATAATTTAAAATCAAATGTAACTTTTTTTGATGGAAGAGAAATTGATGAAATTGATAAAAATATAATAGATAAAATTGTAAATTATGGAATGAGTTTCTCTTTTGGAAAAGGATATTTAGAAAAACTTGTAGGATTTGATATTATATTCCGTAGTCCAAGTTGTCTTCCAACTGTTCCTGAACTTGTAAAAGAAGCAGAAAGGGGAGCTATCATTACTACTGAAGTAGAAATGGTAATAGAGCTTTGTCCATGCTTAGTAATAGGAATTACAGGAAGTGATGGAAAAACCACGACTACAACATTAATTAGTGAAATAATAAAAGAAGATGGCAAAACTTGTTTCTTAGGTGGAAATATAGGAACACCTCTATTTACAAAAATACATGAAATGCAACCTGAAGATATAGTTGTTTTAGAATTAAGTAGCTTCCAATTAATGAATATGAAAATAAGTCCTAAAATATCTGTAATTACAAATATTACTCCAAATCATTTAAATATACATACTGATATGGATGAGTATGTTGAGGCTAAGAAAAATATATTTAAATATCAAGATAAAGATGGTTTAGTAATATTAAATTATGATAATGAAATAACAAGAGCATGTAGTGAAGAGGCACCAGGAAATGTTGTTTTCTTTAGTAGCAAAAACAAAAATATAAATGGTTATTTGGTAGATACAGATGATGGAAAGATTAAGCTGTCTGAAAAAGGTTTAAGAAAACACGTGTTTGATACAAAAAATATGAAATTACGTGGTGTTCATAATTTTGAAAATGCAGCATGCGCAATTATAGCTACTAAAGATTTAGTAAAGAAAGAGTCAATAGATAAAGTGCTAACAGAATTCAAAGGTGTTGAACATAGATTAGAACTTGTTAAAGAAACAAAAAATAGAATTAAATGGTATAATGATTCTGTAAGTTCAAGTCCAACTAGAACAATTGCTGGATTAAATGCATTTTCATTTAAAAATATAGTTTTAATAGCAGGTGGATATGATAAAAATCTAGATTATGAAGTCTTAGCCAAACCAATTTTAGATAATTGCAAAGCTTTAGTATTATTAGGTCAAACTTCTGAAAAAATTGAAAAAGCTGTTTTGAAAGAACAAAAAAGATGCAAAAAAGATTTGAAAATATATAAATGTAAATCTTTAAATCAAGCAGTACAAACTGCAAATGATATTGCTATTAAGGGAGATATCGTTCTATTTTCACCAGCAAGTGCAAGTTTTGATATGTTTAAGAATTTTGCTGAAAGAGGAGAAATATTTAAGCAATATGTTAAAGAAATTGTAAAATAAATATTATTTTATTACCGAGGAATAAAACCTCGGTTTTTTTATTTTTAATTTAAAATAATACATACTATCATTTTATTAAATACAAAAAACTATAGTAATTTAAGTATAAAGCATATTTAAAAATATATTTCATATACTTAAAATAAAAAGGAGGTTTTAAAAATGTTTTATTCTAATAATGATAGCTATATGCAGGATTTATATTACTATAATCAAATGCCGAGTAATACATATATGAATAGTTTTGGAAATAATATGATAGGGAATCCCAATATGCAAACAATACAAGGGAGAACAAATATTCCAAATAATCAAATGTTTACAAATCAAGGTTTTTTCACTAACAATATGCCTATTCAAAATTTAAATACTTTATATCCAAGCATTTATAGAATATTAAATCCTGTAATTTCAAGAGTTGTTTTAAATAATAATCAACCTATAACAGAAGATTTATTAAACAACATGACAGATACAGTATTTAATATAGTAGAAGGCCAAATAGATTTTGGAGATGATCAAGTTCAAAGAAATAATAACAATGAAAATCAACAATCAAATACAAATTCTTCAAATAATAATGTAAGCAACAATTCAGCAAATAGAGCTTCAGAATCTGCTAGACAAACAAATCAAACGTCACAGCCTAGCAATACAAGAAATAATAGAGGTGATTCTTTACTTAGAGATCTTATTAAAATTCTTATAATAAAAGAATTGTTATCTAGAAATGGGTTTCAAAGACAATATCGGAAATAATTTTGGAAATCCTATGGGGTATGCTCCATATTGTAATAATTTAAATTTTTAAAATAATATTATAGTTCATATATATTTTCGTTTTAATTAAAATTTGGAATAATAGTCCTAGTTTTGAATATAATTTTAATTAAGAAATAAAAAGGAGATATATATGGACTATTTTTGTATATTTAAAAAGTTCTTGATAGCTATAATTGTAGTTACTTTGTTTTATGTGAGCTATAAATTAAGTGTATTTTATATACCATTTATAATTGCTTATCTAATTTCATTAATTGTAGAACCTTGTATAAAATGGATTAACAGAAAAATTAATATTAGTAGGAAAGTATCTAGCATAATTGTTCTAGCTACTATTTTTTTATTTTTTATAGGAATAATAATTTTTGGTGGAATAAAACTTGTTTCAGAAACAACAAATTTACTTGGAGGTCTAAATACATATTTAGACAAAATGTTTAAATTTATAAATGATATAAAGAAAAGTTTAACAAATTTTAATTTATCAAAAGATGTTATTAATATTTTTGAAAAATCAACAACAGATTTTATTAATTCAATCGGTAATTATATCAAAGAGTTACTGTCAACAGCTTTAAAATATATAACCTCACTTCCAAATATTTTGATTAATATAATAATTACTATTCTTGCAACTTATTTTATAACTTCTGACAAATTTTATATTTTAGATAGAATGGAACACCATTTGTCTAAGAAAATGGTAGGGAAGATTGTAATACATGCAAAACAAATAACATCATCTCTCGGAAAATATTTAAAAGCAGAAATAACTTTAAGTATCATTACTTTTATTGTTGTTTTAACTGGTTTAAATATTTTCTATCTTTTAGGAATGGAAGTAGAATATCCAATATTAATGGCTATTTTAATTGGTTTTGTTGATGCACTTCCAATACTTGGAGCAGGAGGTGTTATGGTTCCTTGGGCTATTATATTGCTTTTGAATAACAATACAGCTCTTAGCATTTCTATTTTAGGTCTTTACATCTTTACTTTAGTAGAGAAACAATTATTAGAACCAAAACTTGTAAGTAATAATATTGGAATTCATCCTATTTTTACTCTAATCGCAATGTATACTTGTTTTAAAATAATAGGAGTAATAGGTCTTTTACTTGGACCTATTATCCTAATTATTTTAAAGAATATTTTTTCAGAAGTATTAGACAAAGGAATTGTTAATTCTATTGTTGAAGATGTTTAATATATGACTGCTGTTGGAACATAGCTACTATCAGGTACGCATACAGTCGCATTTTCTGGTTTTGATGCTTTTTCAATTGAAAGAATTTTTAAAATAGGAGTTTCTCCATTATAATATCCTTTTGTAATTTCTCCAGTTATTTCTACCCATGTATATGTAGGAAATTCTTTAGCCTTTTCACTTGAAGATAGAAATCCTACAACCAATGTTTGATTATTTCCAATATCCATATCTCTGGCGAGTACAAACTGGTCTTCGGAGAATCCGGTTAATCTATATATGTAACCAGAAAATGAAATTTTTTGTCCAATGTAATCGTCTAAGTTTTCATGGACTGCTTTTAATATATTGGTATAGTTTTGAGGCTGAATTTGTGCTATTTCTGAAGAGGGAATAGAGTCGTTTAAATAATTAACATTGTTATTTTTATTAATAATTTGAAAAACACTAAAAATAGCAATTATGATTACAATTAGAAACATTAGAAATAAAGAAATTTTAAAAAATAATTTTTTATTTAACTTGATATTACAAACAAACATTTTCAAATCTCCTTTAAAAGAATATACTAGAGTTTATGAGTGTTATAAAAAAATATTACAAACATAATTTTTTATTTATAATAAATGTATTTTTTCTGTTAAATTACAATATAGATTCTTGCCAAATGACTCAAATAATGATATAGTTGTAAAGTATATTTTTTAATACTATTTAGGAGGATTATAGATGGGACTTTTTGAAAAAATCTTTGGAAACTATAGTGAAAAAGAAGTAAAAAGAATTAAACCAATAGTAGATAAAATCAATAGTTTAGAACCAGAAATTTCTAAATTATCTGATGAGGAATTGAAAGCAAAAACAAATTATTTTAAAGAAGAACTTTCTAAAGGAAAAACTTTAGATGATATATTACCAGAAGCCTTTGCAGTTGTTAGAGAAGCTTCAAAAAGAGTTTTAGGAATGAGACACTTTGATGTTCAATTAATAGGTGGTATTATTCTACATCAAGGTAGAATTGCTGAAATGAAAACTGGTGAAGGAAAAACTTTAGTTGCAACTCTACCAGTATACTTAAACGCTCTTTCAGGAAAAGGTGTTCATGTAATTACAGTTAACGAATACTTAGCAAGAAGAGATAGTGAATGGATGGGAAAAGTATATAAGTTTTTAGGATTATCTGTTGGACTTATATATGGAAGAATGGATCACTTAGAAAAACAAAAAGCATATAGAGCTGATATTACCTATGGTACAAACAATGAATATGGATTTGATTATTTAAGAGACAACATGGTTATACATAAACAAGATATGGTACAAAGAGAATTAAATTATGCAATTGTTGACGAGATAGATAGTGTTTTAATTGACGAAGCTCGTACACCACTTATTATTTCTGGTAGAGCTAACAAATCTTCAGATTTATATAAAATGGCAGATAGATTTGTTAGAAAATTAAATGCAAAAATTATAATTGAAGAAGATGTTAAAGATCATGAACAAATTGAAGATAACGAAAAATACGACTACATTGTTGATTTAAAAGCAAAATCTGCATCTCTTACTCAAAAAGGTATTGAAAAAGCAGAAAAAGAATTTAACTTAGAAAATTTAAATGATGTTCAAAATACTGACATTGTTCATAATATAACAATAGCTCTAAGAGCTCATGGAATTATGAAACGTGATATAGATTACATTGTCAAAGATGGTGAAGTTTTAATTGTAGATGAATTTACAGGACGTATTATGTATGGAAGAAGATATAATGATGGACTTCATCAAGCAATTGAAGCTAAAGAAAACGTAAAAATCGCTGATGAATCTAAAACGTTAGCAACAATAACATTCCAAAATTACTTTAGAATGTATACAAAACTTGCTGGTATGACTGGTAC
>CAZPAF010000020.1:0-30137 GCA_964584475.1 uncultured Lachnospiraceae bacterium
TCATTACTTCTTCAGCGAAGTTTTCTTCTTTTTTCTCGATTCCTTCACCTTTTTCGAATCTTGCATATCTTGTCATTTCAGATCCTTTATTTTTGATTAAATCTCCAACTTTAACGCTTGGATCTTTAACAAATTCTTGATCTAATAAACAGATTTCTGAATAGAATTTTCCAATTCTTCCTTGAACCATTTTTTCAGCTATTTCAGCAGGTTTTCCTTCGTTCATAGCTTGAGCTTTTAAGATTTCCATTTCTTTAGCAACTCTGTCTTGTGGAACAGCTTCTCTGTTAAAGAATTCTGGTCTTGCAGCTGCAATTTGCATACATACGTCTTTAGCTAATTCTGTTTCACCTTTAGCAAAATCAACTAAAACAGCGATTTTTCCTGCTCCGTGAATATAACTTTCAACTAAACCAGCTGATTCAAATCTTTCAAATCTTCTGATTGACATATTTTCTCCGATTGTAGCTATTTTATCTGTTAATACTTCTTGAACTGTTTTTCCAGCATTTTTATAAGTTGTAGCAAGTAATCCTTCTAAATCAGCTGGTGCATTTGTAGCTACTATTTCAGCTATATCGTTAACAAAACTAACAAATTCTTCGTTTTTAGCTACGAAGTCTGTTTCTGCGTTTACTTCAACTATAGCTCCTACTTTTTTATCAGCTGTAACATAAGCTGCTACTAAACCTTCAGCTGCAATTCTTCCTGATTTTTTAGCCGCTTTTGCTATTCCTCTTTCTCTTAATAACTCAGCTGCTTTTTCCATATCTCCATTTGTTTCTGTTAAAACTTTTTTGCAGTCCATCATTCCTGCACCTGTTTTTTCTCTCAAGTTTTTAACTAATTCTGCAGTTATCATTTTTTACCTCCCAAAATATTTTTATATTTCCACTTCTTCTAGTCTTAAAGTGGTTAATTCCTTTTATCAAAAAACGGACATAATAATACTACTAGATTGAATATTATTCAATGTCCGTTTCTGTTATATTTCTTAAAAATTATTCTTCTTCGCTAGCAACTACTTCTTCGATATCTGTAGTTTCTTCAGTTGTTTCTACCATTTCTGTAGCAACTTCAGCATCTTCACCTTGTCTACCTTCTATAACAGCGTTAGCCATAACATCAGCTATTAATTTAACAGCTCTTATAGCATCATCATTTCCTGGTATAGCGTAGTCAACGTCTTCTGGATTACAGTTTGTATCAACTAATCCTACAACTGGAATTCCTAATTTTCTAGCTTCTAATATAGCAATTCTTTCTTTTTTTGGATCAACTACAAACATAACTCCTGGCATTTCTTTCATATCTTTGATTCCACCAAGATTTTTTTCTAATTTTTCCATTTCATTTTTTAATCCGCTAACTTCTTTTTTAGGTAATACTTCGAATGTTCCATCTTCTTGCATTGTTTCTAAATCTCTTAATCTTTGGATTCTTCCTTCGATTGTTTTGAAGTTTGTTAACATTCCACCTAACCATCTTTGGTCAACATAGAACATGTTACATTTTTGAGCAGCTTCTTTTACGCACTCTTGTGCTTGTTTTTTAGTTCCTACGAAAAGAACTGTTTTTCCTTCTTCTGCTTGTTCTTTGATGAATTTGTAAGCTTCATCTAATTTTTTTGATGTTTTTTGTAAATCGATGATGTGAATTCCGTTTCTAGCTTGGAATATATATTCAGCCATTTTAGGATCCCATCTTCTTGTTTGATGTCCGAAATGAACACCAGCTTCAAGTAATTGTTTCATTGCAACTACTGCCATTTTAATTTCCTCCTTAAATTTTGTTTTTTCCTCCATAGATTTCCACATTTTAAACAACTATTGTTAAAACTAATAGCACAATTTAAAACTCGACCTATGTGTGTTATTATATAACTCTGTTATTATACCAGCATTTTCTCTAAATTGCAAGCATTTTTTGTAAATAATTATACATTTTTCCCATATATTTCTAATTTTTGTTTAAACATATTCTCGTCTTTGCTAGTAAATAATTCTAAGCTATTATCTTTTCTTAAAATATCTTGAATTTTCCACAAACCAAGTCCAGTATTTCCTTTTTTAGTTGTATAATTCTTTTCAAATATTTTAGTAGTATCTATATCTTTATTTTGATAAGTATTTTCTATAGTAATAACTAACTTATTTTTTCTAATATCTTTAATAACTTCAAAATTAATTATTTTTTCTTCACATTCATTTGTAGCTTCAATAGCATTATCAAGTAAAATTCCAAGCATTCTTGATACAACATAAGATTTCTCATTTAGTTCTTTTAAACTTGCAAGCAAATCTATATTCATTTCAATATTGTTTTCTTCTGCAATTCTATATTTATTTAGTAAAACACCACATATTGCTGGATTTTCAATAATCTTACAATTTATACTATCCACAACTTTTATATGATTACATTCATCTAATAAAGATTTAAAATATACTTGTAAAGATTTCATATCATCCAAATAAATATATCCATCAATTGCTTGAATAATATTATTAAAATCATGTTTAAAACATCTCATATTATCAGTTACTTCTAACAAATTTTTATTCTTTTCTTCTAAGCATTTCTTATCTTCTTCAATTCTTGAAACTGTTCTTTTATTTAATAAAATATAAACATTTGTAAATATAATTACTGCACAAATAATAAAATTATATATAAATAACTTTTCAACATTGCCATTTGAAACTTTAGATAATTCTATTACTTGCATATTAGATAATACTAATCCTAAAATTGATATTGAGATCATTAAAATGTCTTTGTAATTAATCATTGTCTTTAAACCTTCTATTTTGTAATCTCTTTCACATACTTTCATCTTTTGTACTCCTTTTATATAAATTTTTCGAAACCTTTTTTATAATAGTCTATAAAATTTCTTTTTTCAACAAAATAAATCTTACAGAATTCGACCATTTTTTCTCTTTTTATTCGTTTTTTTCTTTTACTAAATTTTATAAAAATTATATTTTGTTTAAAGATTTCTTGGAAAAACAAAACAAAATTAGAATAGCACACTTTTTTCATTTTGTGTCAAAAAGTGGTGAAAAGTGCTAAATTTTGTTGTACGATTTTTTGGCAAGTTTTGTTCTATTCTGCCATTTCGGGTTTTTATTTTTTCTTTTTTTGACAAAATTTCATGTATTTTTTTCAAATTATTAAAATCGCCACTTTTCGCCACTTCCGAATTAAATTCACTATTTATTTCTTATTAATTGCTATTAGAATTTGCTCTAAAGCAAATTTTGGAGTAGGCTTCCCTTCTCAATATCCCAGACTTGGGTATGAAAAACGAAGCTTTTAGTACAGAAATTTTGCAACCCAAAAACAAAAAAACAAAAACATCAAATGGAGGTACCTTATGAAAAACTTTAAGAAAATCTTTGCACTATTTTTGGCTATTATCATGGCTACCAGCTTTGCAACAACTGCAATGGCAGCCGAATCCGATTCTGGAACCCCTGAGAACCTCGTTTCCCACACTATCGAACTGACTGTCAATCCTGACGGTACTGTCGAAAGTGGCGAAGATGGTATCTCCCCCTTCATCTGGAATCAGGAAAATCATACAGTGAGTGGTAATAAAACTTACACTCAACAATTCACAGTCCCGGAAAGATATTTTGCTTTTGAGTACTGCGCAACAGACTCTTCCGGAAATGCAATAAGCGGAAGATATACAATTCAGTTACTTTACGCTTTAACATTTTCAACTCTTGCCTCTGGCAATGAATCAGCTGATGGAGTCACTTATAAATTAGATCATATTGATTTGGGAGCCTCTAATGAAAGAGTGCTCTTTTGTATAACTAATCATGCAGGAATTCCTCTTTCTGTAACGATTACATATTATTCTTGGACTTAAATATATATTTTTTCTGTACTAAAAATGGCTAGGTTACCCTAGCCATCAAAATCATATATTTATATTAAAATTCCATTTTCCGTATTTTGTTAATATTTGTATTATCATTTATTACATACAGATTATTAATTTCAAAATTTATCATATTTACATTTTTTAATTCTTCTTTGATTTTTGTCAATTTATATATAAGCATTAAATTATTTTTTGATATTCTAGATTCTTTTATTGTTAATGAAGATTTAGCTTCAACATCTGTTGTTTCAGTATATAATAATTTATTTTCACCATCATATATTTTCATATCACCCAATAATAGCTTATCAATTTTGTACTGTCCCAAAACATTAAACGCTATATAAAGATTATCATCCTCTACAACAACATAATCAACTTTTATTGAAATGCCATTGTCTTCAACATAATCCATTTCTATTTCTCTATAATTCCCCTCTTCTATAGCATTTGCAATAATTCTATCTGTATTACCAAAAAGTTCTAAAATTACATTTTCTATATCATCAGCATGTGCAATACAACCTAAGAAAAGAAAAACAAAACATGCACAAATTCCAGCAAGTCTTCTTGTAAATGTTGGAAATTTTATTATTTTGCCTTTATTTGAATCTTCAGTTTTGTTTAATTCTTCTTTAAGTTTTGCAGTAAGGTTTGCTTTAAACTCATCACTTAATTTTTCTGAATTTAATTTTTCTTTTATTTCTTTTAAGTCTTTGTTTATTTTATTATCAATTGAATCATCATTTCCAAACAACATACCTAAATCATCGTTTTCATCGATTTTACTTTTGGAGTTTTTTTGACTTGTTCTATATTCTTTCAAAACTTTTCTCTCCTCTCTTTATATATTCTCTAATTTGGTCTCTTGCTCTTTTTAGTCTAGTTTTAACATTTGCTTCGCTTATTCCTAAAGTACCACTTATTTCTGATATTTTCATACCTTCAATATGAAATAGTATAAATGGTTCTCTATATTCTTTCTTTAACTTATTTACTGCACTATTTAGTAAATTTTCAGAATCAACATTGAACTCACAATATATATTTTCGTTAAAAGGCAAACAAAACCTTCTTTTAGCTGAATAAATTTCATTACAACATAAATTCATTGTAACTCTAATAAGCCAATATTTTTCATATTCTTCTGTATCAAATAATTTTCCTGCTTTGAAATTTGCAATGTATCTCATAAATACTTCTTGTACAATATCTTCAGCATCTTCTTTAGTATTCAAATACCTCATTGCTATATGATAAATCATATCCGAGTACGTTGTAATTAATTTGTTTAAATCTAACATATTTTTCATAACGCTAAACCTAGTATTTCCTTATCTTTCCTATAATTTAATTTTAAATTTTAGATTTTTATAAAAAAATTTTAAATTTTATAAAAATTTTTGTCACCTTTTGACCTTCTAAATTGTTTTATAAGTGTGGAGGTAAAAAATAATGAGCAATTTTGTAATTTATAATAACAATTTAAACTTAATCAAAAAATATAGTAATATAATTTTTAATAATTTTTCTAACATTCATTTGTGTGGTATTATGAGCAATAAAAAAGAACTTGAAGCATTTCTAAATACTCAAAAAATTAATTTGATTATAATTTCCTATGCTGATTCTAAAAAAGCTTCTATACTACCGTTATTAAATAATATAGAAAATAAAATAATTATTTGTGAAGATGAAGAAAGTGTTTTAAAAACTTCAAAGCATACACTTTATCTATCATCTCATTCCAGTTTAGAATCTACTCTAAAAAAGTTAAAACTCTTCACCCCAAAAGTTGATGAAGAATTTATTCGTAAAAGAGTAAGAAAAATTCTAGAAAAGTTCAATTTCGATTTTAAATTAATTGGTACAAAATATTTATTAGAAGCTATTGTTTATTCTTATTTAACAAGAGAAACTTATCTGTTTGAGAATTTAGAAAAACAAATCTATCCTTATGTTTCTCAAAAATATAATGTAAATCCTTCAAATATTAAATGGGCTATAATTCGCTCTATTAATAATATGAAATCCAAAATGCACTCTTCCGATTTACAACATTTCTCTTTAGACAATTCTGAAAAAATAACTTCTAAATTTATTATTTCGGAAATCGTAAATAAATTATAATAAATAAAAAAATTTAGCACAATTATATTACTCTAATATTTTTGCTTTTAATTATGTATCCAATTTGGTACATTTACCAAAACAAATAACACCAAAACACTGTTTATTAAATGTTTTGGTGTTATTTATGATGTTCTTTTTATTCTATTTTTTTAATACAATATTTTTTCTAAATATTAAATTATTTTGATTTATATTGTAAATAATTTCTTCTGGATTTTTATTTACATATATTTTTTCGGATTTTATTTTTTTAATAAATTCATAAGCATTTTCAATATTTTTACTAAAAATAATTGATACTTTATTTATATTATTGCATTTATTTATTGAATTTAAAGCTTCTTCTAAATTTGATTTATAATAAACAACTTTTATTTCATTTTTATATGCATATTTGTCTATATTTATTAATTCTTCTTTAAAATCATCACTATCTACATATACATATATTTCTCCAAAGTTTTCAAATTTAGAATCAACATGAATTCTTTTACAGAAATTCAAATATTCTTCCTTATTTCCTAAATAATATATTAAATCATAATTATCTTGCTTTTGTATAATTTCTTCTTTATTTATTACTTCTTTATATTCTATTATACTTGAATCATATTTTAAGTTTTCAAAACTTTTTCTTATTAATTCTATTATAGATTTATTTGAAGCAAGCATTTTTTCTTCTAATATTATACAAGGATTATTATTTGTACATATACAAGATAAAATAAAGCTAAAAATCATATATGGATTACTAACATTTACTAAAGCAATTTTACCTAAACCATCTACAATTTCTTGTTTAGAAAACTTTGGCAAATATTCTTGATTTTTTATATTATCAACTATTTTTATTAATTGTTCTATATCAATTTTTATTTCCCATTCTTTATAATCAAGATCAAATGCTTTTTGAATAATTTGCTTTTTTCCTTTTAAATCTTTTTGTATTTGATTTAATAATTCTAAAACTTTATCTTCTTTAAAAAAATAATTACTCATTTATTTTTCCTTTTCTTAAATTTTCTTAATCACGTTCTTTTCTTTCTTTGTAGTCTTCTCTAATTTCTTCAACAACTTCGTCAATAGATTTTTTGTATTCAGATTGTCCACGCATTTTTTCTCTAAATTTAGGACTTAATTTTTTCATTGCGTCAATAATATTAGCTCCCCATCCAGCAGATGCATTTCTTACCTTAACAAATTCTGTTTCTCTTAAAGCTTGTTTTGTTGCATCTGATTGTAATTCTTCTGCTAAAATTATTTCTCCACTTTGTGCTCTTTGTTCCCTTACAATTTTATTTAAGAAGAATAAACCTTGTTGCAAACTCATTACATATGTAGCATTTCCTGGTTTATCATTTTTCAAAAATACCATTACTTTATGTTCTTTTGATGGGAATACTTTGTATCCATCCAATGAATTATTTGTTCCTTCTAAGACTAATGTTCTTTCATCAAATCCTATTTGAGATAATAATAATTCTTGAAGTTCTGGATCATTTTTTATTTGTCCTGGTCTTTTTGGTCCTGGGCCAATCCTATGTCCTCCATTACCTCCAAAACCACCTTCTGTTTCACTAGTAAGTCTAATTATTCTTTTATCTAAATTAAATATAGATTCATATTGTTCGTTAGTTGCCATTTGTTCTGCAAATTCTTCTGCTTGTTTTGCTGTAATTATATTTCTTGATACTAATAAACTTAAATCATCATGTGAAATAAAATATCTATTAAATAAAGCTTTTACTTTCTCTTGTGGTATCTCATCTAATAAATAATCTGTTAAAGAATTATCTCCTAATTCTATTCCATCAACAATATCTGAAAATTCATCTATTTGTATACCATCTTCTTTTGAATATAAAGCCATTATTTCTGGTATACTTAATCTTTTTGCTTTTAATTCTTCTTTTATGATATCTGCTCTATTTTCTAAAATATTTAATACTCTATAATCTAATTTTCCAGATTTATATCTTTCTATGATATCAGGATCTGAATATAGCATTCTTATTACTTTTAAAGAAATTAATCCATCTTCATACATTTTTAATAAGTCATTTTCTTTAATTCTATCTTCTAAAAATTCTTCTGCTATATAATCTTCTGACATTTCAAATTCAATATCTTTTCCGACATTTAATCCTAATACAACAAAAGATGAAACTATTTCTTCTGAATTTTCTCTTCCTTGTAAATCTTGATTTATTCTTTCAAAATATGTTTTTCTTTGCTCCTTAGTTGCAACTTCTGTTAATAATTCATTATATAATTCTACAAATTTTGGATTTACTTTTTCTTCTTTTATTAATCTTTCAACTGTATCTAAATTATAAAATGCTAATAGTGTTTCTACCATTTTGTCATATTCTTCTGGTTCTTGTACTTGCATTGATTTGAAGTTTATTAATTTAATTAAATCTTCTGATTTTATTTTCCCTGCCTCATGTAAATACATCATATCCTCTGTATTTAATTTTCCATATTCATTAATATAATCTTCTGATTTATAAGGATTTGTATATACGTTTGAAACTTTTTCAGATAATACAACTTTTAAAAATCTTTCTCTATCTAATTTTTCTAATAATTTTGGACTTAGAAATTTTTCTCTTTTTGTTCCATTTTGAGTATAATCTATAAAGTCAGTCCCTTTTGGGAAATTAGTAACACATAAAAATTCTTCTAATAGTTCCGGTGAAAAGTTTTTAACATCTTCTATTTTTAATTTTTTATTTGCATCTCTTGGAGTTATTTTTCCATCAATAATATATTTTGCAATTTCTTCACTTGTTGCAAGATTAACAAAATATCTTTTATCAACTTTTACATAATAATCTAAAATTTCTTCTCTTGATTCAAAACATTCTGATGTTAAAAGAGCTTTTGCAACTTGCTCAGGTGTAAATAATTGACTTTTTTTGTATAAACTTTCTATTAGTTCGAAATCTAATTTATCAATTTCTCCAGCCATTTCTAAAAAGTCATAATCAAACACTCCATCTTCAACCATTTCTGCTATGAAAAGAGCTCTTAAGAATTCTTTTTCTTCTGAATTTTGAAGTGCAAATCCACATTCAAAATGTTTTTTTCCTCTTATAATATTATTTTCAGAAGCTTCAAAAAAGCCTAATATTCCTTCTCTTGCAGCTTCAATATATTCTGGGTTATCACTATTTAACATTCCTTTTAAAATTTCATTCAATTCTTTTTTTACTTCTATAAATTCTGGTGTCTCTATAAAAGCTGCATTTGTAAATTCAATATATGTTAATGTCTCCATAACATTAGGATATATTACAGTACCATTTTCAACTCTTTGTCTAAAATTTTTCAATATATTTTGAGTTGCAATAGTAACACCTTTAATTATATTTTCGTCAAACTTAATAACACCAGCATCAGTAATACCAAGAATTCTATTATTTTCTTCATCTTTAACAACTGATTTTCCCATTATAGCTTCTGAGATATTAGCTGTACTTATATTTGGTCCTACGTTATCCATTCCTTGTGATGTTATTCTATCCAGAATACTTTGCATTTTTGCTTCTTTTGATGGTATTATATCGTTTACACTTATTTTTTCATCACCATTTGAAAATATATTTTTTCTATTATTTTTCATTTGATAACTCCTTTTCACAACAATAACATTATTATAACACATTATGTTAATCTTTTCAATGTTTTCCAGCTTTTTTCTTGCCTTATTTTTCTTGATTTTCCAACAAATCTATAGTAAACTCATTTTAGAAAAATAAATCCATTTTTTCATTTTTAATACAAATTTATATAGAGGTGAAAATAACATGCTAAAAAAATTATTTATTAAAAATTATAAAAATACAGATGACCCTGATGTTAGAAATCAGTATGGAAAAGTTGCTGGTGTGTTTGGTATTTTTACTAACATTATTTTAGGAATTGTAAAACTTGTTATTGGTATAATTTCAAACAGTGTTAGTATTATGGCTGATGCAGCAAACAACATAGCAGATACTGCATCTTCAATTTTAACTATTATTGGTTTTAAATTATCTAGCAAACAACCAGATAAAGAACACCCTTATGGATATGCTCGTTATGAATATGTTGCTGGATTTGTTATTGCAATAATGATGCTTATAATGGGACTTACATTTGCAAAAGAATCTCTTGTAAAAATATTTAATCCAGAAGAACTTGTTATAAATTGGATTACATATTTAGTTTTAGTAATAGCAATTATAGGAAAAGCAATTCAAATGCTTGTTTATTTAGATTTTGCAAAAGCAATAAATTCTAATACTTTAAAAGCAAATTCTGTTGATACAAGAAATGATATTATTTCTACAACAGCAATTCTTATTTCTATGATTATTATGGGAATATTTAAAATTAACATAGATGGATTGCTAGGTTTAGCTGTTTCTGGATTTGTTATTTACAGTTCTATTGGAATGATAAAAGAAGTTTTAGAGCCAATTATTGGTATTGTTCCTACTGAAGAACAAGTAAATCAAATTACAGAAAAAATATTGAAATATGACTATGTTGAAGGAATTCATGATTTAGTTATTCATAACTATGGAGTACATAATGATTTTGTTACAGTTCATGTTGAAATAGATTCAAAAATGGATATTATGAAAGCTCATGATATGATGGATAATATTGAAAAAGATTTTAAAGATGAACTTGGAATTAGCTTAACAATTCATATGGATCCAATTGTTGTTGGAGATCCAAAAATCGATATGCTTCAAACTAAAGTTGTACAAGCAATTCATAAATTAGATCAAGAATTAAAAATCCATGATTTTAGAGTAGTTCGAGGAATCACTCATACAAATATTTTATTTGATTGTATTGTTCCATTTGAAAAAGATTATACAGAAGAATCTTTAAAAGAATATTTAATGAAAGAAATTATACCTGAAAATGAAATTTATTATTACGTTATTGAAATTGATAGACCTTTTGTTAGCTAATATATAATGACGAGAGACCGGAAGACCGGTCTCTCTTTTTTTGAGTACTATTTTGCAGTTTTCTTACATGTGAATGTAGAACGCAAGATCGTCACAGATTGCTTCTGCCAGATACATGTACGTATCAGAGATCTCATCCAAGACATCCTCAGGAATTTCGGGCACAGGCTCATCGCTGTTAATGTCGTAACCGATAGACTCAAAATACTTCAGCACAGGCACATCAATCATGCTATCCAAAGTACCATTTCTGTCGTACAGGTCACGAGATACGATAAGGGTATTGTCTGTAGTACCAACATTATCGCAGAGAACCAGTTCTGCCTCATCATCCAGCCCCCAAGACAACTGCATCGTTGCCATAATGAGACCGGCTTCAGCATACTTTTTCTGCAAAATGGTGTATGCATCAACACTGGCCACTGCCATGTCTTCCAGCATAGTCACTGCGCATTCATACAGACATGCCATTTCGAGCTGTTCCCATGGTTCTTCTTCCATCTGCTCTGCATAGACTTTTGCTTCAGCAGATACTGCCGCAACTTCCCAGGCATCGCCAATGTTCTCGTACACCTGGAAATCCTCGTAGAGATTGCTTACATAGCCATTGTCCACCAACCAGTCAGCAAGAATTTTGACCGCCTCTTCATAGGCAATTTCCATGCCGTTTTTCAAAGCGAAACTTGCAGAAGGATCGGGCAAAGCGGTTTTGTCTCCGTCTAAATCATAGGCAGTTACGATTGCATCCAGAGGGAGATCGTCGACACCTTTAACGTAAACCATAACTTTGCTCTCATTTTCAGAGAAGCCCAGTGCTCTAAAGAGTAGAGGATTAGGTTCCACATAATCGGTGTACATGTTGAAGCCTTCAAGGTAACGCTTGTTGCTCTGAGAAATCGCACATACGCAGTTCGGTTTCATCAGAACATTTTCAGCGACAATCCTGCCGCCAATGACGAGCTTGCTGGAAGCCTCCAGAGCGACTCCGTTGAATTGATGAACCTTAGAAAAAGGCCCAACAAATTCTTCGGTATCAAGCTCCGGAATCCGTTCTTTCACGCAGAAGATTTCCTGCTCATCCAAAGGGTTCGTTGTGTGTTCCATAGGGTTTGCCACCTTTCGATATAAAATTAGTATCTCCTACATTTCCGCACGAAAATTAGTTAATTCTTGCAGAAAATAAGCAAATACAGCAATTAGTATACAACAGTTTTGGCAAAATTACAAATTTTTCTTTAAATTTATCTATTTATCTTAAAATTTTTCAAAAAAACAAAACCTTCAGAAAATCTCTGAAGGTTTTTATTATTTTATTTTTATAATTTTCTATTTTTATTTTTTTATTTAAGCATTTATAAATCTATGTAAAAATTCCTTTGTTTCTACATTTTTAGGATTAACAAAAATATCATCTGATGTTCCTTCTTCTAAAATAATTCCTTGATGCATAAACACAACATGATTTGAAATTTCTTTTGCAAAAGCCATTTCATGTGTAACTATAATCATTGTAAATCCTTCTTTTGCTAAAGTTTTAATAACAGATAAAACTTCACCTACCATTTGAGGATCAAGTGCTGAAGTTGGTTCATCAAAAAGTAGTATCTCTGGTTGCATAGCCAAAGCTCTTGCTATTGCAACTCTTTGTTTTTGACCACCAGATAATTGTTTTGGTTTTGCATTTATAAAAGGCGTCATTCCTACTTTTTCTAAGAAAAATAAAGCTTTTTCTTTTGCTTCATTTTTGTCTATTTTTAGAACTTTTTGAAGTCCAATCATACAATTTTGAAGTACATTCATATTTTCAAAAAGATTAAAATTTTGGAAAACCATTCCTACTTTTGTTCTGTAATTTGGAATATCTTTTGTTTCCAAAATATTATTTCCATTATATAGAATTTCACCACCAGAAGGATTTTCAAGTAAATTAATACATCTTAAAAGAGTTGATTTTCCAGAACCTGAAGCTCCTATTATAGATGTTATATCTCCTTTTTTTACTGAAAAATTGATATCTTTTAAAACTTCATGGTCTCCAAATTTTTTAGTTAAATGTTTTATTTCAATTATTTCTTTATTCATATTAATCTACCTCCTTTTTAGAAGGATATTTTAAAAGTCCACTTGTATATGCAAGCGTATCTGTTGTAGAAAGAGAATAATCCTTAGGTCCATTTAATTTATTTTCTACTAATCTAAGTAACTTTGAGAATGTTACCGTCATAAATAAATACATAACCATTGTAATTGAATATGCTTCAAAATATGTATAATATGTTCCTGCTACAGATTTTGTAGCAAAGAACAATTCAACAGTTCCAATAACAGAAAGTACACAAGTATCTTTTATATTGATAATTAAGTTATTACCAATTTGAGGCATAATATTGCGAAGAGCTTGAGGCAATATTACATATAACATTGTTTGAAAATGATTCATACCAATAGCTTTTGCACCTTCAGTTTGACCATCATCAATAGATAAAATTCCACCTCTTACAGTTTCTGCCATATATGCTCCTGTATTTATTGAAACTATAAAATATGCTGCAAACCACATATCCATATTTATTCCAAATAAAACTGCTGAGCCATAATATATAAACATAGCTTGAACCATCATAGGAGTTCCTCTAAAAACTTCTACATAGATATTCATTATTAACTTTAAAAATTTTAAGAATATTCTTTTAAAAATATTATCTCTTTTAGATACTGGCATTGTTTGAATAATTCCAACAACAAATCCTATTAAACATCCTATTATTGTACCTACAAGTGCAATTAAAAGAGTTGTTCCAGCACCTCTTAAAAGAGACATTCCATATTTTTGAATTAAAAATATAATTCTTCCAAAAAAATCTTGTGGTAAACTCATATAGAATTCCCCTACCTTTCTTATTCTGATAAAGGTTGAACACTAATTGCTGTATTCATCATTTCTTCAAAATCTGTAGTATCTAGTTCTGCTAATGCTGTATTTAATTCATTTAATAATTCTGTGTTTCCTTTTTTTACTGAAATTCCAATATTTATTTCTTCATCAGAAACTTCAAAATTATCTGTTTCAGAATTTGTGAAATCTAATATTGTAAAATCATTATAAACTTTTGTAGCAGCCATTGCTGTTGGCATATCTGTTACTACAAGTTCTGTTTTTCCTGAATCTAATGCTACTAACATTTGTGATGCAACTTCCATTGCTGGTAAAATATTTGCATTTTTAATTTGTGGTAAACATACATCATACCAAACTGTATTTATTTGAGATGTACATGTTGCACCTTCTAAGTCACCAACACCTGTTGCGTTTGCATATTCACTATCAGCTTTTGTTAACCCAACAATTGATGCATAATAATATGGTGTTGTAAAGTCAACGGTCTCTAATCTTTCAGATGTAATTGATTGACCAGCTATAACACAATCTATTTTGTTTGATTGAAGAGCAACTGGTAAGCTATCCCAATCAATTTGATATATTTCTAATTCATATCCTAATTTTTCAGCTAAGAATTTAGCCATCATAACATCATATCCATAAGCATATTCTGAGCTTCCTGAAATTGGAACTGCTCCATTTGAGCTATCAGCTTGTGCCCAGTTATATGGTGCATAAGCACATTCCATACCAACTCTTAATACTTTTGTTTGATTTTCTCCATTTGTTTCTTCTGTTTGACTTTGACATCCTGTAAATACCATTAATCCTACAACTAATAACATTGTAGTTAAAATAAAATTTCTTAAAATGTTTCTCATAATTAAGTCCTCCACTAAATTTATTTTTAAATATCTGTTAATGATTAGTGGATTTTTTATTTTTAATAATCCCAGCTGTTAGATTATTTTTTAATTGCTTTAATATAAAATAGCCATTAATTTTAAAATAAAAAAATCGTGAATGACTACTTACATAGAACATTCACGAATACAATACTAATTTACATATCAAAACAAAGATATATTAAATATATCATTCGATTCTAGATAGCGCTCCACATAAGTGACAGTTCGTTACATATTTTGCAACGTCCCAGCAATATTTATTTAGACGATAAATATAACTTCGGCAACATTTCCTTTCAAACAAATATAGGAGTCTATTCCACTAAACTTGTTTTACTTTTAAACATCGCGACCTCTACCAATAGTCATTGGGGTTACCAATAACAGAATATTTAATTGATTTAAAGTTTAGCATACATTTTTTTCTTTGTCAACATAATTTTTAAAATACATATATAATAAACTTTACTTTTTGCCTATTTCATGCTAATATTAACATTGCAAAAAAATCAAAAACGTTAGGAGAATGCGGAAATGTCATTATTATGGATAGTTCGGGAACATCACTTATTACTGCTTTTAGCACTACATTTAGTGAGTTCGCTGGGGTTAATTTATTTTAGAAAGAACAAACTCAGCTATTTCACTGAAATTTTGCTCACAGCAGCAGCCTGGTGGTACAATGCCCCTACGCCCACTCTCAACATTGTGCTTTGTTACTTAGCCGAATATCTCTTGGCAAAAGTTTTACTTGTTTTGATTGTGTATTTAGCAAAACGTTTTTCTTTTTATGTTATGGTAGTGATAACTCACAAACAGAAACATAAGCTTTTATACAAATTAGTTATTAAGAAAAAACGTTTTCTTCGTATGCAGTCTCACATTTGGAACAAAGTACAATATGGTATCAGAATCAAAAAAGGTATGCCTTCAATGGTAAGCAAACGAAATTCTCGCACAGGAATTTATTTCGACAAAGACGGTTTCCCAAAATTTAAAGCGATTGCTGAAGTTAAGCTTGAGCGAAAATATTGGAAAAAAGACAGAGAAGCTCATTTTTATCGAGCAAGTAAAATTCTTTATCAGAGAATCGAGAAAAATTCAAGACTTGCAAAAAAGTTTACTAGGCGGGATATCTCTGCTTTCAAACAAGGTGACTTGCCTAGCAAATACACTTGGCATCACCATCAAGACAAAGGTGTTTTGCAACTTGTCGATTCTGACATCCATTCTAAAGTTCGGCACAACGGTGGATTTGCAATCTGGGGAAAAAAAGAATAACAAACAAGGTAGCCATACAATTTGGCTACCTTGTTTTGTTGTTTTTTCTTGTATCATATGTATTGAAAAAATCAAGCTTTTATGGTATAATATATAGTATATTCGTCGCGCATACCGTGATAAAAAAAAGAGTATGTATTTATGAATTCTCATAAATAATTTGGAGGAACTTATGGCAATAATTCACTCTCGGACATTCGACATTTACACAACAACACCCAATCAAGAAGTTCTGAAAGAAAGCTTTGAATGTGATGACTTGATTGCACCTATCATTCGAGCATTAAACCTTAAAGGGTACAAAACAGCATTCTGCTGCGCCGGTCACCCTTATCGGTGTGAAAACAATTATTTTCTTTCAGCAGAAGAAAAACCCTCATTGGAAACAGTTCCCATTAAAGGTACTTATTCTATCAAAGAAGTATCTTTTGAGGATCTCCCCGAAGACAATCAGCAGTATTTTTCTAATAGAACCGGGAAAATCTTTGAAGGTTGGTACACCGTTTTTGAGAGCGCATATATTAGTTTCGCTCCTGGTTGTGCCCCCAGCTTTGATTCCTTACTGGAAAAAAATCCAAATGGTTATTACGCTGGCGAGGAAGATTATCTTATGATTGTTTTACCTGAGGATTTTGATAACCCTTATGCTTTCTTCAGCGAACAGCTTCTGCGTATGCAAGAACTTATGGAATGGGTACAAGCTTTACCAAAAAACAATTAAATATTGCCGAAACAAGCTGAGCATTGCTTGGCTTGTTTCATTTTGCCCATTTTACTATCCACTATATATAAAAAAATCAATGAGTAGTAGTTTTTACGAATGCACAGTACCGATCATCTGCACCAAACAAACCTATTTAAATTTTTTAAAATTATTTTAAAAAAAGTGTTGACATCTTAAATTTAAAATTGTATAATAACACTTGTCAGTTGGAAAACTGATTGCCAGTTAAAATGCAGATGTGGCGGAACTGGCAGACGCACAGGACTTAAAATCCTGCGGGACCTAAATCCCGTGCCGGTTCGATTCCGGCCATCTGCACCAAGCTTGAGTGAAAACTCAAGCTTTTTTATTTAAATTTATTTAAGATTATTCAATATTAATTACTAATAAAATTACTTTTAAATATAAGCAAAAGGGACACATTGTGTGTCCCTTTTGCTTAGGATAAAAAGTGAAGATCATGAGTTTCCATCCAATCCATAATTAATTTTAATTTTGCTTTTCCGATACCATCTACCTTTAAAATTTTCTCTGGTGAAGAATGGATTAGATCGTTCACAGTTGCTCGTTGCACGTTGTTATAACGCACTGTTCCAATTATATCCCCAATTTTGTAAGCCCAAGCACGATGCAAAGGAAAATCTTCGCAAGATTCTAATGTTTGGTCAAAATATGAATCAGGAATGTTTTGGGTTTCTTCAATTTTCGCTTTTAGTAATGATACTTCTTTTTGAATTTCTTCTAGTTCCCGCTCTTTTTTTGATAGTTCCATATTCAGTTGTTGTAGTTGTAGTTCTTTTGAAGTCATCACAGCTCCTCCTAGGATATTTTTTTTACTTTTTTAGTATATCACATTTATGTCAACTTATCAAGTCCATATCTTTTTATGATTTGTTTTATAAAAAGACGCAAGTATTCTCTTGCGGCTTTTTAGGGTGTGTGCTTATTCAATTGTAGCGTTGGAATCCATAGAGGCTTTTTCCTGAAGCTCTTTCTGCTTCATTTTTTCCTCGATAGATCTCTGAGTAGGAATGCAGACAAAGTATTCTCCGATTTCAGCCAAACCGTACCAGAACTTAAAAATTTCATAACAAGTATGAAAATCATCTCTTTGTTCAGAGTCAGTAAAAAGAGCATCAAACTCGAGATAAATGTTCCTCTCTCTGCATTGCTGTGGAATAGTAATTTCTCGCCATGCGACTCGAATCGCGACATACGGCTCTCGGTCAAAATCTAATTCTTCAGCACAATTAGGATTATCTTTTGCAATAAGTGCTTCAAAATCAGATTCTTTTTTGACTTGTTTAAAATGGCGAACCTTAATATGTTCGTCCTCTTGCCCCCATGATTCATGTTGAGAATTTGCGATAAACTCAAGAAGATCTTTTGCATCCTTGCGAATGTATCTTCTTCTCTTGCTTGCTGTTGTTAAGGCTTTCATAAGCTTCTCTTCACAAGAAACCTGGTGTGTAACCCGCTCAATTGATTTGTAGGGCATATCATCAAAAAAGCTGATTGCAGTATAGTAAATCTTTCTGCGAATTTCTTTTTCAGTTCCTTCAAACCAAGGACCTTCACAAGTATCTAGTGCTTTCCGAAATTCTTTGGCACGATTTAACTGATATTTGGTAAGTTCCAAACCAGCATATTGTTTGCCATCAACAATCATCGTAGCACAAGAACATTCTATACCATTCTCATAAAAGTATTCGTATTCACGTATAATCGAATCAACATATTGCTTTACACAATCCGGTACAATAATCATTGTATTCCTTCTTCCTTTTATACAGTTATTATGGAACATCCCTTTCAATTATTCCACAAAATAATTATATTATATAAAAAATAATTGTCAATTTTTTATTTTTCCAAAATATTTTTTATAATGCAGAACCCGGCTCCTGTTCAGGAGCCGGGTTCTAGTTTGCTTTAGCAGCATAGCTGTTTGGAGTTTATACTGCTTCTTTCATCAAATCCTTCATTTGAATGACATTTGCATCTTTCAGTATACAAAAGTCCTGTGAAATCTTTACAATAGTGTCAGACATGTATCCCAATGCGCCACCAATGTCCATTCGTTTAATGTTGCTTGCCAAAAATCCATGTCGTCCCCATTTCATCTCCATTGCATCAGGTGTGTAAACAGTGACAGTAGTGCCAAGTTCATTGTATTCATTGACCAAATGCTGGATTTCACTAATGGACAGATTGCTGGCAACAACAATCTTGCTGTTGATGATGACACAGCCGCTTTCCAAGATTTCGATGTTGATTTTCATTAAGTCACCTCCAAAGTTCAAATATTCTGTTGTTAACATAAATATTATAACACAAAACAGTATTTTTAGTCAAACTCTTATGGATAATATCTTCCAAACTTTACATAAAGTATTGCTTTTTATATTTTTCTGTAGTATAATACCAAAGATGTTTAAAATCCCACAAAGATTTTTCATCATAAGGAAAAGAGCAAAATCATGTAACTATTAACCCCGCACCATAAGATGGAGAACAACATGAACGTAAAAGAATTAGTTATCGGATTAAAAGATTTGACCAGATGTTATCCGGTCGTATTGATGAAAGAAAATGAAACATTAGGCCTTAGCAGAGAATTTTATAATGACGGTTATGACTGGGCCGAATTATCTTTGATTACTCAGAATCCTATGAACTTGGATACTGAATTTTTAAAACACATTCTCGATTACTGCGCCAAGGAAGAATTCAGATCTTTCTTTTCTGAGCTTCCTCAATTTGAAGACTATGAAGTGAGCGTGCAAAAACCAATTCCAGGTAGCAACTCAGCTTACAAGCAAAGTATTATCAAATGCAGTATCGAAACTATAAACGGTGGTGAAGAAGTATTTGCTTTGCATGTTGAAAGTCTATTTGAAGACGACGAATCAGAAACCCCAGAAACAATTGAATAACATTTTCGCTCTTTTCCTTGAAAAGCAAGTGCTGACTGCACTTGCTTTTTCATTTTAAAATAAAAAAAGAAGCTTTTTGCTTCTTCTTTTAAATTTCATAAGGTTTAAATTCAAAATCAAATCCTGTGTATTTACTTCTTTTTAAATTCATGTAATCATCTACTTCTTTTTTACAAGATTCATATATTTTGTTTATTCTACAAACTTCCCCATTATTATCTGTAAGAGGAACTATATATCTTTTCTTTCCTTTTACACTAATACAATATTTATTTTCAACTGGAGTATCACTGCCAAATGCTGAAGTTGCATTTTCAAATTTAGAAAAACTTTCTCTTATATAAGAATCATCACAATTTCTTATTTTATTGATAATATCTTCTTCTACAAGTTCATATAAGTCATCTATTTTAATCCAGCCTTTTACATTCATTGATTTTACTATATCAGCTAAAAATTGCATTACTGTTCTATTTGCATCACTATCATAATTTGCAAATATTGGAATAATTGCATGTAAATATTCTTTGCAAATCTCAGGAGTTTTAAATCCTAATTCATCTATCCCCTCTTCATTTTTCAAAATTGTAATATTCTCATAATATTTTCTTACTTCTTCTAAGTCCCAAGCTCCATATAAGAAAATTCCATTAGAAAAAGTATATTCAAATCTATCCGCACTTAACATTGGTGTATCATTATCTGCAATTGGATAAATATGATAATCAGAAATTTCTTCAACTTTTATTCCATCGCGATTTAGTAATTCCATTATTTTATTTGAACTTCTAATTATTTGTTCTGTTCTTTCTTCTGTTGATTCTTGATGCTCTGAATCTCCATTCATAAAATCAATACAATGTTTAAATGTTGGTGTTGCAATATCGTGATAAAGTCCTGCCAATGTTTGTTTTTTGTCTTTTGTAAAGTTCCAAATAATTAATGCAACTCCAATACTGTGGTTAAGTGTTGAATTAAAAGAAACATAATTATATATTTTTGAATAATCAGTTCCGCAAAGCATACTTATTCCTGAAAGTCTTTGCATTTCTGGTATATCTATATATTCATGTAACCACTCTGGAAATACTGGTGACAAAATTTTAAAATATTCTTTTCTTAAATTATCTAAATTATCATAATATTTACTCATCTTAAAACCTCTTTTCAAATTTATAAATTTAATTATAATATATCTTATATATTTTATCAAATACTATTTGATAAATACTTTATAACACTTAATTATTTATTACACAAAAAACATTCCCTGGCCTAGGCCAGGGAATGCTTCATAAAGCGAAGATTCTTACTTGATAATGCCGTCTCTCTTAATGGCATCCATAAAGGTGAGAGGCTTCAGATCGTTCTTCACAATCTGAATCTCCATAGCGGTACCGGTCATCGCAGCGATATGATGAGGATTCACATTTTCTCCCGGAACGACATCGGTGTGATAGTTCAAGAAACCACCAGCGATAGGCAGAGCACTCCTCCAGGTAATCGTGGTCTTGCAGTGCCACACCCAATCACCACCAGCGATAACATCATAGAGCAGTTCGCCCTCAAAGTCAGACGTAGCCACATGAGTCTCAAAGTCCTTGGTCGCGGCAATGAATCCGATGGCGTCAAAGCAGTATCCTCCAATAGCTTCCTTGTTGTTAGCCTTATTAAACAGCGCCTTGATAAACCAATTGCGTCTGTTGCAGACAAGCTCGTTCACCAGTTCTTCCAGCGTATACGGGCAATTACCACCCACGCTACTCAGATCCAGAATCATATCCTTACAATCTTCAAACTTCATATTTTGCCCTCCATTTTAGCGGTTTTCGGAGGGGCATAGTTCCCTCCGAAATAGTTAATAAATTTTTTCGTGGGAATACTATGTGTGTAAATTACTTACATCTTTAATTATATCACAAATTTCTTAATAATGCAAATTTCTCAAACTCTCAATTAATTGAATTCCTTGATATTTTATGCTATAATATTAAGTGAAATAATTCGAAAATATACTATTTAGACGGAGGGATTTTCCATTGAAAAACACATCTATTCGGATACGACTCATTGCACTTGTAGTGTTACTTGCAGTCGTTCTCACACTAGGGCTCATCATGAAACCAAAAAACATCGACAACTACGCTCAGTATGATTGTGACGTAAAGAACTTTCGGTTATCTACCGACATCAACATAAGCAGCAATGATACAAAAATCGGCAATGTCTCTGGTAATATCTTTCGATTCGTCGAAGATCCTCTTACTATGAAAGATTCCGATGGAAACAAAATGGCATACGCTGGTGACGATTATCATTTCATCGCTCAGGACTCTCACGCAATCGTTGTAGGAGATTCTGTAACTGCTGAAATGGTTGGTCTTACAAGATTATTCGGAAACGCTTACGACATCTACGATACTGAAGGCAACAAAATTGCTTATGCAAATTTCAACTCTATGAACACTGCTGGTGAGCTTTACGATACAGACGGGAAACTTATCGCGACATATGGTTCTTTTGTATTCTTCAATGACTTTACTGTCAAAATTTCTAAAGAATGCGAAATTGATTCCACTACTGTCCTTATGATTTTCTGTTCTTACTACAGTGATCAATCGTATGACAATTCCTAAATAGCAAAAAGGCAGGCTGACGAATGTCGGCCTGTCTTCATTTTTAATTTATATTTAATTTATAAAATTAAAATACTAATTTTTCTTCAATATAAGATTTCACATCTTCTATTTTAATTCTAATTTGTTCCATTGTATCTCTATCTCTTACTGTTACGCATCCATCTTCTAAGGTGTCAAAGTCAATAGTTACACAATATGGAGTTCCTATTTCATCTTCTCTTCTATATCTTTTTCCTATACTTCCTGCTTCATCATAATCACACATAAAGTATTTTGAAAGCTCTGTATAAACTTCATCTGCTTTTTCTGATAATTTTTTAGAAAGTGGTAAAACTGCTACTTTGTATGGAGCTAAAGCTGGGTGTAATTTTAGTACTGTTCTTACATCTCCTTCTCCTACTTCCTCTTCATAATAACTATTGCATAAAAATGCAAGTGTTACTCTATCAGCTCCAAGTGATGGTTCTATACAATATGGTACATATCTTTCATTTGTTTCTGGGTCTAGATATGTCATATCTTCTTTTGAATGGTTCATATGTTGTGTTAAATCGAAGTCTGTTCTATCTGCAATTCCCCATAATTCTCCCCATCCAAATGGGAATTTAAATTCTATATCTGTTGTTCCATTACTATAGTGAGATAATTCTTCTGGTGAGTGATCTCTCATTCTCATATTTTCTTCAAGCATTCCTAAATTTAATAACCAATTTTTACAGAATTCTTTCCAATATGCATGCCATTCTAAGTCAGTTCCTGGTTTGCAGAAAAATTCAAGTTCCATTTGTTCGAATTCTCTTGTTCTAAATGTGAAGTTTCCTGGTGTTATTTCGTTTCTAAAAGATTTACCAATTTGAGCAATACCCATTGGCATTTTTCTTCTTGTTGTTCTTAATACATTTTTAAAGTTTACAAATATACCTTGAGCTGTTTCTGGTCTTAAGAAAATTTCTGCTTTTGCATCTTCTGTAACACCTTGGAATGTTTTAAACATTAAATTAAATTTTCTAATATCTGTAAAATTGTGTTTTCCACATTCTGGACAATTAATATTGTTATCATCCATAAATTTTATCATATCGCTATCAGACATTCCGTCTGCAACCATATCTTTTCCTTGTTCGTGAGCCCATTCTTCAATAAGTTTATCTGCTCTGTGTCTTGTTTTACATTCTTTACAATCAATTAATGGATCAGAAAATCCTCCAACGTGCCCAGATGCAACCCAAGTTTGTGGATTCATAAGAATTGCAGCATCTAATCCTACATTGTATTTAGATTCTTGAACGAATTTTTTCATCCATGCTTTTTTTACATTGTTTTTTAATTCAACACCAAGTGGACCATAATCCCAAGTATTAGCAAGACCTCCATAAATTTCAGATCCTGGATACACATATCCTCTTGATTTGCATAAACTAACAATTTTTTCCATTGATTCTACCATAATAAAAACCTCCTTTATATTTTATTCTGTGAAAATCATGGTACCTTTTTCACAGTTTTTCTAAGGAGTGGCTTTTAGATAAAACAAAAAAGCTTACATCCTTAGCATAAAGCTAGGGACGCAAGCTCTACTTACGCGGTTCCACCCTAATTGGCATTTTAATACCCACCTTAATTAATATCACTCCAAAGCTCCAAAATATTTAAGTTCTTATTTGCTTCTCACTTTCGCAAACTCACTGTAAATCCCTTTTACAAATATTTCCTCTTTTTCATCGCGATTCATATTATGTTATTTATTTTACAACACAAAATATAAAAAGTCAACTATAGTTTTTTCTAATAATTGACTTTTTATGTCTTTAAATATTTTTTATTTATTCGACTACAATATCATCAAAAGATACATATTCTTCTATTTCTTTATTATCTATATCAATTTTTGAACGTTTATTATTTTCTTTTCTAATTCTAATAACTTTAATAGGATTTTTTTCAAATAATCCATTTAAATCTCTTGGATCATCGTCAATAAAAATTCCATTTGTATAATCTATATCCAATAAGAATTTATATTTTGAAGTAATTATTATTCCATCAAAGTAATTAGCAATACCAGAGCCCATTAATTTCTTTAATTGGTATTCCATATTTATTGGTTGTACATAAGTTAATACATAAATCTTATGCTCTTTTTCTTTTAATCTTTCTAAAAATTCAATCGCATCTTCAAATACTATTTCTTTACCATTACTCAAAACTTCATTTACAGCATTTACAACAGCTTCTGAGTCTACATTATATTTTTTTCCCATTTTTTCAGCATGTGTAAAAATATTATCTAAAGTAGAATTAAAATTATCTTTTGCATCTTGAATTATCGGAGCTTTTTCTAATGCTGTAAGTTCTCCTATTTTATTTCCAATTGCAGCAATCATTAGACTAGTAAGCTTTGCTGTTTCGTATAATGTATTATCAAAATCAATATAATAGTTCATATATATTCTCCTTTTTTCAAAAAAATCATACATTTTTCTTCACATACTTTATATATAGCACACAATTCCCATTTATTCAACAAACAATTTGTAGAATTTTGTTAAAAAATAATATTTTATAAAAAAATAATTATGAAAACCTTTTTTTATTATGTGGATAACTGTGGATAATGTGGATAACTCTGTGAATAACTCATTTCAATGCATTTTTTCGACACGCTTTATTCACAGAGTTTTTTTCTGGGGAAAAATAATATTTTATTAACATTTTTATGTGTACAGTATGTCTGTTCGGTTAACTTATCAATTATTATTGAAATATCAACATTATTTTATTTTTTGTTTTTTTGTCAAAAATTATTTTGTTTTTTTAATATTTCTTTTATTCTATTCACATTTTATAAATTTTATGATATATTATGGTATATTTTATTTGACATTTTTTGCTTTTCAACATAATATTTTTATTATGTTGTTTTAAATGCTCAAAATTAAAATTTAATAAAAAAATATATGAAAGGATTACCAATGAAAGAAAAAATCAAAGAAAAGTTGAATGCTTTTTGCAAATTTACTAAATTAGATAAATTGTCTTCAAAAGTAAAATCACTTTTCACAACATTAAAAGAAAAAACAGTAAATGTTCTAAAAAAATTATATTTAATTTTAAAAATAGATAAGTTGTTAAATCTACTAAAAAAAGTATGTATATTTTTGAAATTAGATAAAGTATTAAATTTATTAAAAAAATTATGTGTTAAATTAAAATTAGATAGATTCTTTTATAGATTAAAGTCTAAAGATCCAGAACTTTATAAAAAGATTTTCATTCTTATACTAGTGCCAATTTTAATTTATCTTTATTGCCAATGTTTCTGTAATGGGAAAATTATTTTTGAACCAAAAAGAATGCTTTTAAACTTCATGTTTATATATTTCTTAATCACATTTTTCTATTCTTTTGTTGGTAAAATAAAATTTGGATTAGTTGTTACAACATTGCTTACTGGAATTGTGGGTATAATAAATCATTTTATAACAGCTTTTAGAGGAACACCACTTGTTCCTTGGGATCTATTTTCTTTAAATGTTGCTTTAACTGTATTACCAACATTTAAATTTACAGTAACAAAAAAAGCTGTAATCGGATTTATTCTTTTTATAATAACATTAATTATTTTAGCAAAAGTAAAATTACAATCTTTTGCTAATGGAAAAGTAAAAAAATTATACAGAATTTCAGCTTGTGTTAGTATAGTAATTTTTGTAATTTGTTTTTATTTAACAAACTTAATCGCTTGGTTTGATTTAAATGAAAACTGGGATCCAAAAGAGGAATATCACAATAACGGTTTAGTAGCAAGTTTATTTAAACAGTCTAGAAACTTAATAATACAAGATCCAGAAGGATATGATGTTGAGTCATTAACAAATCTTGCAAAAACAATCGAAGTTCCAATAATTGAAAATAAAGAAGACTCACAAATGCCTAATATTATAGTTATAATGAATGAATCATTTGCTGATTTAACTGTTGTTGGAGATTTCAAAACAGATAACGAATATTTATCATATTTTAATAGTTTAAAAGAAAATACAATAAAAGGAAACCTACATGTTTCTATTTTTGGAGCAACAACTCCAAACTCTGAATGGGAAGTTTTAACTTCAAATTCAATGGCATTTGTACCAAAAAGAACTGTTCCTTATCAACAATATGTTTTAAGAAAATCATATTCTTTAGCATCAATTTTTAAAGAATTAGATTATTCTACAACTGCTATCCACTGTTATTATCCTCAAGGATATAATAGAAATCTAGCTTATCCTAGACTTGGATTTGATAAATTCTATAGTATGTATGAATTAAAAGATTTAACATATATTAGAGAATATCCAGATGATATTAGTACTTATAAAAACATTATAGATATTTATGAAAATAAGGGTGATAAAAAAATGTTTAACTTCACTCTTACAATGCAAAATCACGGAAGTTATACTAACGAAAACTTTGCAAGTACAGTAATTGCTGAAGATGGACAGTATCCAAAATTAAACCAATATTTATCATTAATTAAAATTGCAGATGAATCACTAAAAGAACTTCTTACATATTTTGAAAATCAAGAAGAACATACAATCATCGTAATGTTTGGAGATCATCAACCTTATGTTGAAGATGAATTTTATAATAAAATGCTTTCTCAAAAATATGAAGATATAACTTCTAAAGAAGCTGTTGAAAATAAATATATTACACCATTTATGATTTGGGCAAATTACGATATTAAAGAAGAAGACTATTCAGGTGTTACAGATATTAGTACAAATTATTTAGCATCACTTATATTAGATGTTGCAAACATTCAAAAAACACCTTATCTTCATTTCTTAGATGAATTAAGAGAAGAAATTCCTATAATAACAGGAAATGGTTATATGGATAAAACTGGTATTTATCATGATTTTTCAGAAGAAAATGAATACACAAAATTAATTGAAGAATATCATTATTTGCAATTCAACAATATGTTTGATAACTCAAATAAATTAACTTCTCTATTTGAAGTTCCATTAGAAATTTCAAAATAATTTAATTGTATTTGATAATAAAAAAATCAAGTCTAAATTATAGACTTGATTTTTTGTTTCTTATAATCATTTTTAAGTTAATTTAAAGTTATATAAGTCATCTTTAATAACTTCTCTATCTTGAATATTTCTTATTTTTTTCAACTTTTGTACATTTTTTAAATATCTTATTAAATACATTTTTCCAACAAATATTAGAATTGCAATTCCCGATATAAATTGAATCCATCCTATAAATTCTGTATTTTTTTCTGGACTATTATATTCTTTTTTTATTGCCCCAGTAACAGTTTCTGTTATTTCTTCAGTTTCTAAAACATCTTGCTTTTCTGTTTTTTCTCCAACAAATCCATCAGTAATATCATTATCTTTTTTATTTACATTTTCTTCGGTTCCAAGAACATTATATTCTTCCCAGATTTTATCTTTTTTAAAATTATCATAACCATATTCAAACAAATTAATTGTATCTACATATCTTGCAGAAAGACCATCTTCTGTGCTTTCTGCATGCAATATTACAGAAATTAATTCAAAACCATTTTTATTACTACTAGAGATTAAACAGTTCTTAGCAGGCGTTGTAAAGCCTGTTTTTATTCCATTACAATATGGATAATAATATCTGCTATTTGCTTGCATTAAACTATTGGTATTTCTAAAAAATCTTTCTTCTTGAAAAATTTCTGTAGTAGGTAAACTACATTCTTGCATTTGAACAAGTTCTCTAAAAGTTTCATTTTGCATACAATATTTTGCTATCATTGCTAAATCATAAGCTGTTGAATAATGATTATCATTATGAGCTCCATTTGCATTTACAAAATTAGAATCTAAACATCCTATTTCCTTTGCTTTTTGATTCATTAATTTTGAAAATTCTTCTACACTTCCAGAAATATGTTCTGCTAATATGTTTGCTGCTTCATTTGCAGATTGAAGTATTAAAACGTCAAGAAGTTCTTTAATAGTAAAACTTTCTCCTTCTTGAATATTAGCAATAGAATATCCAGATTTTACTGAAAATATAGCCTCATGACTTGCTTTGGCTTTTTCATTTAAATCACAATTTTCAATAGCAATTATTGCAGTTAATATTTTTGTAGTACTCGCAGGATATTTTCTTGAATATATATCTTTATCATATAAAATTTTTCCAGTTTTAGCTTCAATTAAAATTGCAGCTTCTGAATATATATTTAATAAATCTTCATTTTCTTCTTTTATTGGTTCTATGTTTTTCTCAATCTCAGAAAAGTCATTTAAAATGACTCTTTGACTTTCTTCTGTAGCATTACATATTATTCCAGCTAAACTTTGTAGCATTAAAATAATTATTGCAAAACTAAATATTATTTTCTTTAGTTTCATTCTTCCTCCGGCATTTATTTAACAAATTCTCTAAAAAAATTATTATCTACCACACTAAAATCAACTGGATATTTTGTATCTTTTTCAATGCCAGTTTCTGTAAATTGCCATCCAATTATTTTAGTTTTCAAATCTTCATTTCGCGCTGCTTCTTGCTTTGTCTCTGTATACCAAACCTTTGGAATTTCATTTTTTAAGTCATAATAAGCAATCCAAAATTTTGTATCTATTTCATATAAATATTCATTTGCAAGATTAGCATTTGTATAAACAATTGTATCTATATTTTTTTCATTAAATTTAGAAATTAAACTTGAAACAAGCTCCGCTCTTTCTTCCCAAAAATCTTTTGCTCTTCCTTTTCCATCATGATCTTCAACATCAATTGCTAAAGGTAATTTGCACATTGGGGTTTTATTTTCTTTTAAAAATTCTTCTACAAATTTTACTTCTTCATCTAGTTCTTCTTCTGTTATACCTTCATCAATATAGTAAAATCCATAAGGTATTTTTAAAAATTCGCATTCTTCTATAAACATTTTGAAATTTGGATCTGTATAAAAATTCCCTTCTTCTCCATATCCTCTTCCACCAAGTCTTATATAAACATAATTAATATCATATTTAAGTAAAAAAGCACCATATTCTCCAGCTGTTTTAAAATGTTTATATATAACATTAAATTTTGAAACATCAGACATTAAAACATATCCATCATCTGTGCAAAACTTAAATATATCTACATTTTCTTTTTCTACAAATCCAACTTTGTCATTTGCTTTTAATTTATACCATTCTTTTCCATCTTCATCTTTAAATTCATCAACAATATAAACATTTTGTCCTAAATCTAAATTGGTAATTAATTTCCATCTTGATACTTTTGGTTTCCTATAAAAACCTATATTTTCATTTATAATAACTCCATGAATACTATTAGAAACGTCTATGTTATTCCACTTCTCTTCTTTTTTTGTGTGTATAAAGAAAATTAGCACAAAAATAATTAATAGTAGAATTAAAATTACTACTGCTACTTTATTTTTATTTAATTTTCTCTCTTCTAATATTCTATTCATAAAATTATTTCCTATATCTATTTTTATAAAACAAATTTCGACATTTTTAGAGTACCTAATTAGTATACCATATAAACCTTTTTTGTACACAAATTTTTATAAAAAACTTATTTTACTTTTTTATAAAAAATCATTGACAAACCCTGAAAATTGTTTTAAAATATAAGAGCGTTGTGAGGAAATCGATACAACATGGTGGATGTAGCGTAGTTGGTTAACGCGTCAGTTTGTGGCACTGAAGACCGTGGGTTCGAGTCCCATCTTCCACCCCACTA
>CAZPAF010000021.1:0-29824 GCA_964584475.1 uncultured Lachnospiraceae bacterium
TATATAAATCATTTAAGTCAGATGTAGCAAATCTACCACCATCTAATTGAACCATAGGTCTTAATTCTGGTGGGATAACTGGTATAACATTCATTACCATCCATTCAGGTTTGTTTTCAGAAACTCTGAATGATTCTACTGTATCTAATCTTTTAATAATTTTTGCTCTTTTTTGTTCACTTGCTTTAGCAAGTTCTTTTTTAAGTGATGCTGATAATTTTTCAATATCAAGTTCAGCTAATAATTTTCTTATAGCTTCAGCACCCATTTCAGCTTTAAAAGATCCTTTTCCATATTTTTCTTCCGCTTCAACGTATTCTTTTTCTGTTAATACTTGACATTTTAATAATCCAGATGTTCCTTTATCTGTTACGATATAAGAAGCAAAGTATATAACTTTCTCTAAACTTCTTGGAGAGATATCAAGTAATAAACCAATTCTACTTGGAATTCCTTTGAAGTACCAAATGTGAGCAATTGGAGCAGCAAGTTCAATGTGTCCCATTCTTTCTCTTCTTACTTTAGCTGTAGTTACTTCAACACCACATCTATCACAAACGATTCCTTTATATCTTACTCTTTTATATTTTCCACAATGACATTCCCAGTCTTTTGTTGGACCAAATATTTTTTCACAAAATAAACCATCTTTTTCTGGTTTTAAAGTTCTGTAGTTAATAGTTTCTGGTTTTTTAACTTCTCCATGAGACCATTCTCTAACTTTCTCATCTGAAGCTAATCCGATTTTTAACTTATTAAAAACTTCTAATTCTTCCACTTTTAAAGTAGCCCCCTTAATAATTTTATTTTTACTTTTTTAGGTGGCAAATAATATATTTACCGTATTCCTTAAGGTATTTTAAATATACACCGCTGTACAATTTATTTTGAATTTAAAATACCTTTAGGAACATTTAATATTTAATTAAAATTTATTAGTCTTCATCTTCAGAATCTAAATCTGTAAATATTTCGTCATCTGAGATATCTTCTTCATCTAATATATTTGTGAAGAATTCATCTTCTAACTCTTCTTGTCCTTCAAGCTCTTCTTCAGAAACTTCTACTAAGTTATCTTCTTCAAGTTCGCTTTCATCGATTCTTTCTTCTATTCCATCCATACCTTCTTCAGTATGTTCTTTAATTTCAATCTCTTCGTCTGTTTCACTGTATAGTTTAACATCTAATCCTAAAGATTGAAGTTCTTTTATTAATACTTTGAAAGATTCTGGAATTCCTGGTTCAGGAATATTTTCACCTTTAACGATAGCTTCATAAGTTTTTACCCTACCTACAACATCGTCAGATTTTACTGTTAAGATTTCTTGTAATGTGTAAGCAGCACCATAAGCTTCTAGTGCCCAAACCTCCATCTCTCCAAATCTTTGTCCACCGAATTGAGCTTTACCTCCAAGTGGTTGTTGTGTAACTAAAGAGTATGGTCCAGTTGAACGAGCATGTATTTTATCATCAACTAAGTGGTGAAGTTTTAACATGTACATTACACCAACTGTAACTGGTTTGTCGAATGGATCTCCAGTTCTACCATCATATAATGTTGTTTTTCCAGAAGTTTCTAAACCAGCCATTTCTAACATTGATTCAATATCTTCTTCTGTTGCACCATCAAATACTGGTGTAGCCATTTTCCATCCTAAAAGTCTTGCAGCTGCACCCAAATGAACTTCTAGAACTTGCCCTAAATTCATACGAGAAGGTACACCAAGAGGGTTAAGTACAACGTCTACTGGTGTTCCATCTGGTAAGAATGGCATATCTTCTTCAGGTAATATTCTTGAAATAACACCTTTGTTTCCGTGACGTCCAGCCATTTTATCACCAACAGAGATTTTTCTCTTTTGAGCGATATAAATTCTGATTATTTGATTTACTCCAGGAGCTAATTCGTCTGAATTCTCTCTTGTAAATACTTTTACGTCTACAATTGTTCCAGCTTCACCGTGTGGAACTCTTAAAGATGTATCTCTAACTTCTCTAGCTTTTTCACCAAAGATAGCTCTTAATAATCTTTCTTCAGCTGTTAATTCTGTTTCTCCTTTTGGAGTAACTTTACCAACTAAAATATCACCTGGTCTAACTTCAGCACCAATTCTGATAATACCATTTTCATCAAGATCTCTTAGAGAATCTTCTCCAACGTTTGGTATATCTCTTGTGATTTCTTCTGGTCCTAATTTTGTATCACGACATTCGCAATCGTAATCTTCTATGTGCATAGATGTTAAAACATCTTCTTTTACTAATCTTTCATTTAATAGAATAGCATCCTCGTAGTTATAACCTTCCCAAGTAGCAAATGCGATAAGTAAGTTTTTACCTAAAGCCATTTCTCCGTTTTGAGTAGCTGGTCCGTCAGCAATAACATCACCACGTTTAACAACTTCTCCTTCTTTTACTATTGGCCTTTGGTTAATACATGTACTACCATTTGTTCTCTTGAATTTTCTTAATACATAAGTTTTCTTTTGTCCAGCTTCGTTTTTAATAACGATTTTGTCACCTTCAACTTTTTCTACAACACCGTTTTCATCAGCAAGAACCATAACTCCTGAATCTTTAGCAGCTTTGTATTCTATACCAGTTCCAACCATTGGAGAATCTGTAATCATTAAAGGTACAGCTTGACGTTGCATGTTTGATCCCATTAGGGCACGGTTAGCGTCATCATGCTCTAAGAAAGGAATCATTGCAGCACCTACTGAAACTAATTGTTTTGGAGAAACGTCAATATAATCAACCATTTCTTTAGCAATTTCTTTAATTTCAGCTCTGTCTCTTACTCTAACTCTTTTATTTACTAAGCATCCGTTTTCATCTAATTCTTCTGATGCTTGGCAAATGATGAATTGATCTTCTTCATCAGCTGTCATGTATGTTACTTCATCAGTAACTTGACATGTTTCTTTATTTATTTTTCTATATGGAGTTTCAATAAATCCATATTCATTTATAATAGCAAATGTTGAAAGTGCTGAGATTAATCCGATGTTTGGACCTTCAGGAGATTCAATTGGACATAATCTACCATAGTGAGTATAGTGAATATCACGAACTTCGAATCCAGCTCTTTCTCTAGATAAACCACCAGGTCCTAATGCAGAAATTCTTCTCTTATGAGTTAATTCTGATAGTGGGTTAGTTTGATCCATAAATTGAGAAAGTTGAGAACTTCCAAAGAATTCTCTAATTGATGATGTAATTGGTTTTGTATTAATTAAACTTTGTGGTGTTACAACATCTAAATCTTGAAGTGTCATTCTTTCACGAACAACTCTTTCAAGTCTTGTTAAACCAATTCTGAATTGGTTTTGTAATAACTCACCAACACATCTAATTCTTCTGTTTCCTAAGTGGTCAATATCATCAATAACACCTAGTTTTGGTTTTGCAGGATCTGTTATTAATACATTGTATTCTAAGTTTAATAAGTAGTTTATAGAAGCTAAGATATCTTCAGTCACAATATGTTTTGGAACTAATTCATCTATATTTTCTTCTATAGCTTTTCTTAATTCTTTTTCATTTTTTGTTGTTTCTAAAATATGTTGTAAAACAGCATAGTTAACATCAACTTTGATTTTTAACTCTTCAGCGATTTTTGGATCAACATGAGCCTTAATATCAACAGTTCCATTTCCTATAACTTTTGCTTTTTTACCTTCAATATTTACGTATACTACGTTAATACCAGCATCTTGAATTTCTTTAGCAACTTCTCTAGAAATTTTTCCATCTTTTTCAACTAATACTTCTCCAGTTTCTGGATTAATAATATCTTCTGATGAAATATGATTTGCAATTCTAGAAGCTAAACTTAATTTTTTGTTGTATTTGTATCTACCAACTTTTGATAAGTCATATCTTCTGTTATCAAAGAATAATCCATCAAATAAATTTCTAGCAGCATCTACTGTAGGTAATTCACCTGGTCTTAATTTTTTGTAGATTTCTATTAAAGCTTCGTCAGCTGTTTTTATAGGATCTTTAGCGATAGTAGCTAAAACTTTATCTTCTTCTCCAAAGAAGTCGATAATTTTTTCATCTGTATCTAATCCTATAGCTCTTAATAGACATGTAACTGGTAATTTTCTAGTTCTGTCTAATCTTACCCAGAAAACATCATTACTGTCTGTTTCAAATTCAATCCAAGCTCCTCTTATTGGCATTACAGAACCAGTATATAATTTTTTACCAGTTTTGTCGTAGCTTGAATCAAAATAACATCCAGGAGAACGAACTAATTGGCTAACTACAACCCTCTCAGCACCATTTATAACGAAAGTTCCACTTTCAGTCATAAGTGGGAAGTCTCCTAAATAAATTTCTTGCTCCTTAATTTCTCCAGTTTCACGGTTAATTAATCTAACTTTAACGTGAAGTCTTGTAGAATAAGTAGCATCTCTTTCTTTAGATTCCTCTAAAGTGTATTTAGTTTTTTCTTCCATATAATAATCAAAGAATTCTAAAACTAAATTTCCTGAATAGTCCTCGATTGGTGAAATATCTCTTAATACTTCTCCTAATCCTTCTTTAATGAACCAGTCATAAGAATCTTTTTGAACTTTCAATAAATTAGGGATTTCTACGAAATCTCCAATCTTAGAAAAAGTTTTACGTACACTTTTCTCATGTACAATGTCTTTTACTTTTACTTTTCCCAAAATAAAATACCACCTTCACTTAATATTTAGCAGGTAATGTATAAATTAATTTAATAGGTCCCTCTTGCAATAAAAGGTTGTTACTAAAAAACAGTATCCCTGCCAAAAAACGCTATTTTTCAGTAGTTCCACTTCTATTCAATTCCTCCTATTAAATATTTAACGTTGATAGTTTTAGGGCGCGCAAGACGCAGCTATTCCCTAAAATCACTACAATATTATATATTAAATATGTAAAATAGTCAAGCTTTTTTCTTAATTTTTCTTAGGGAAATAAAGGGTTTCAAAGTTTTTGTTTTACGAAAAATAATCATATCTTTTTTCAAAAATTAATATCTCTATTTTTTGCAAAAAAATCATTAAAATAATCTGTTTATTTTTTTCTCTAAAATGTTGATTTTTAGAGCATAATAAGATATTATGCATTTATAGAAATGGAGATTATATGAACGAAATATTTGAGTTTAGAAAAGAATTAAATATCAAAAAAATTTTAATCATTGCATTAATTATTTTTGTAATTATGGGAGCAATTCTTTGGAAAGCCTTTTCCCCTAGCGAAGAATCACCTCATATAAAAATTAAAAGCGAGATTTCAGAATCCAAATTTTACAGTCAGAATAAGATTTTTTCTTTAACATTATCTAACTCATATAATTTTATTCAATATGAACCTGTTTCAAATTATATTTTAGAACTTAGAAATGAAAATAATTTAAATATATTTGTTTCAGAAGAAGATTTGTTACAAAATTTAACTCTTTCAGAACTTGTTAATGCAGACTTAAAATCTTACGTAGCAAAATTCGAAAATTCGTCTAACATTTCTAATATTTCTGAAATCGATAGAGGCGGAAAACCAGCTTATACTTATAGTCTTCACTATTTAGATACTAATACTAAAACAGCTTATTATTTACAAACTATTTGGCTTGAATATAATGATAAATATTATATTATAGATATTGAATTCCCATTAAATTCATTAAATGAAAATTCCAAAATTATTAATGATGTTTTAAATTCTATAGTTATAAATTAAAAAACAAAAAACTCATACAAAAATGTATGAGTTTTTTATTTTACCTCTTATAATTTTATGCTGATTGCTTTTTAGCAAGAGCTTCTTTTTTATTATTTTCATACTCTATAAAGTCTAAAACAATAAGTTTTACAAAAGCACAAACTGGAACTCCCAAGAACATTCCTAATGGTCCAAAATAAGCTCCTCCACATGTTACTGAGAATATTACAAGTATTGGACTTAAGTTCAATGATGTTCCCAAAATTCTAGGATTAATAATATTAGCATCTATTTGTTGAAGTGCAGTAATAATAACTGCGACTAATAAAGCTTGTCCTATTCCTCCTGTAAAGGCTGTTATTATAATTGCAAACATTACAGCAACTATTGCTCCAAAATAAGGAATAATATTAAATAAACCAATTATAAATCCTAAAAGAACTGCATATTTTACATTCATTATACTCATTACAAGCGATGTAACTATCCCTACTATAAATGCATCTATAATTTGACTTGTTATGAATGTAAAAAATATTGAGTTTGTTTTGTTATAATATTTTGCAATTGTTTGATTTGTTTTTTTATCAAATATAACTTTAGATAAATTATATAAAAAGCTTTTAATATCACTTCTTTCAAGTAGCATATATATCGAAACTATAAAGGTTACAAATGCATCAAATATTACATTTGTAGCTCCTACAATTCCTTGTATATATGAACTTATATTTTCTAAGTTAATCCATTTTACAACTTCTTTTTCTAATTTGATCTCTTGCAAGCTATTTACATATTCTTTTACATTTAATTTATATAATATTGATTCTTCATCTACATTATTTAAATAATCAATTGCATTATTATAATAATTAGGTATATTATTTGCCAGATCATTAACACTTTCTGTTACACTTGGTATAATGAATTTTATTGATAAAAATATTAGTAATATAGAAATTGTATATACAAATAATACACTTAGTCCTCTTGCATATTTTTTTACTAATTTAAATTTTCTTTCTTTTAGAAAATTTTCTACTCCTCTACAAGGAATATATAAAATATAAGCAATAAGTATAGCCATTAAAAACGGCATTAGCATTCCAAAAAACTCACCTATTACAGCAAATATTTCAGCAACACTATCCACTGTTTTATACACTGCAATACATGCTACAGCAAAAGTAAACCAAAATAGCCACTTTTTCCATTCTTTACTATTCATTAGTTTCTCCTATTCTTTTGTTATAAAATAATCCATATTAATTATATACATAATAAACGAGTAAAACAAGCCTTTTGCAGGTTTTTAATATTACTTTTTTATTACTTTTTTGTGTTTTTTATGTCAAAAAAGAGACTCTTAGAATCTCTTCTAAAAGTCTCTTTATTTTTTAGACATTATATTATTTTATACGCCTCTTTTTGTATTTTCTTATTGCTAGTATTACTAAAAATCCAACTCCTGCTATTACTCCTATTACTAAACCACCGATTGACATTACTTCTACCCCAGCTTTTGCTGTCTCCATAATATCTGCAATTACTCTTTGAGATTTCATTAAACCTGTTGGAGGAATTAATGTAACTACCTCAGTAGCACTTGTATCTGGTTCTTTCTTAGCCTCTTCAAATTCACCTAAACTTGCATTAGCATTACCTATTGTTGTTGCGTAATTTGTTCTTCTACCAGTTTGAGTTGTAAATTGTATTACCTCAGCTAAGTTTTCAAATTGCATGTCATCAGTTTCTGTTTCGGAAGAAATAACTTTTGAAACCTCTAATAATATCGTTCCTCTACTAGCCTCTTCTTTTGTTTCTACATATGGTTTTAGGAATTTTGACATTCCTTGATTTATAGTATCTGTAGTATCATCACTTACTCTATCATCAACAGAAATAACTAAGTTACTTGAAATAATCTCATCATTTTTATAATTAACATATGTTAAGTTATTCGGATTTACAAGTCTTAATTTATTTTCTAAATCATGAAGTGTATAACTACTTTCTCTTACATACAATGTTTTTAAATCATCGTCAGTTACTGTAGCCCATAACTTATCTTTTGGTTTTTCTGATTCATATTCGTTAAATACTAATTCTGTATCAACATAATCTAGGATTTTATCAAATTTAATTGATGAAATTACGTCTGTTTGACCAACTTCTCCTAAATAATATAGTTTACTCATAAATCTACCATAATAAATATCATTTACTTGTTCTATATCTGACTTACCAGATTCAGTATTGTATGTTCTTAATTCTTTTGTTCTATATAAATCACCATTTCCATCTTTACTATAATATTCAGAATATAGTTTATTTCTTGCAGTAGCAGCTGCAGAGTATACCGCATTATTAATTGTTCCAACATATTCTCCTGTTGCTTCTTTATAATATTGTCCTTTTGTAGAATCATATTTATAAATAGTTCCATCAGAATCTGTTCTAATGAATGCGAAGTAATCTTTGTAGCTTTCTGCCTCTGCATTTTGTCTATATCTTAAACCATTTAAGTTTTTATTAATTAAATCAACTTCACTATTATTTTGTGCTGTAAATTTGTATTCTATACTTATTGTACAACCTTGTAAGATATCAGTTTCAATATTTACAAATATAAATCCTTGATAATCTTCAGATGTTAATCTATCTACGTCTAAATATTTGTAATCGTTTGATACGAATTGAGTATATTCTAGACCTGTAGAATCATCTTCTATAATTCTATGTTCTTGATTTTCACCTTTTCCTAAATCAACAGTTTCCAACGCTAAATTTACTAATACATTACCATCTGATGTTATAAGTTTAACTCTTGAAATTTCTTTATGTAAGCTTATTTGTGTTTCTGGTCTATATTCTATACCAAAATCAATATTTTTTATTTCATATTTTCTTGCATCATTTTTTGTATCAGCATAATTTAAATTAAATAATCTTTCATAAATTATTCTTCCACTCAAACCATTATAATTAATTGTATTAATATTTCCTGGCTCTGTTAATTCTTCAAGTTTCTCAGGTTTTACATAGAATGTAACTGTATCAGCAAACATTGAAGTGTTTTTAACTAATTCTTTTAATTGTTCATTTGTATTATTTGTTTGTTCTACTACAGTACCATTTGCTAAACCTTTTAAGATTTCTGCTTTTAGGTTAACCATAGTTTCTGAATAAGCAATAGTCTCTAATCTTCTAATTTCGTCGTCACGAGCATCAGATTTATTTGGGTCTTGCATTTCATATAGTTTTTTATCTTCGTCTTCTTCTGTATCTTTTACTCCAGTATATTTTGTTGACTTATAATCTTGCCCATTAAATATTAACATATCTGTGTTAGACGCATCATCACCATATGTGTATCTAACAATATAATATCCTGGTATAAATCCTTTTAATAAGTATGTACCATCATCTTTTGTTCTTGTATTTTGTATAGTTTCCCATGGCATATCTATAAGTTTTTCTTCATAATACTTACCATCAATTTCTACAATTTCTATAAATTCTGCTTTAGCACCTCTTACTAATAAATCTTGAGTTTCTTTATTCTTTGTTGAAGCATTTATGTAGTTTTTCTCAACATTTTCATTTAATTTAGCAAGTATATTATTATTTTCTGTTGAATCATTATAAATACCATTTGCAAAATATTGACGGTATCCTTCTAACTCTGTTACTTCACTTCTTGAATCATCCCATACTTTTCCTGATATTGTTCTCATTACAGCATCTGGATTGTTTGGATCTTCTGGTGGAGGATTATCTGTATTTGGAACAGTTATGTCAATACCTGTTTTATAAACTGTATCTTCATAGTATTTTGTATCATCTACTGAAATTTCTTCACCATTATTATTTGTTCCCACATTACCAGCGTTAGAATCACAATCAACAATTGATGCAGGTTTTCCAGTATCTTCATACCATACAGAATATGCATTAACTTGCGCTATATTTTCAATACCTCTTCCGTTAATTTTCTCAATAGCTTCTTCAACTATTTGTAGAGTTCTTTTTTCGTCTCTATCTGTACCTTCATCAACCTTTTTAACTACATATTTAATGTAAATATCTAGTTTTTCACCTTCACCAATTTTTACATTATCCATTCCAGAAATATATAATTTATTATATCCATATGTTTCAAAGTTTGGATCTCTCTTAGAATAACTTGTATCATTTGATAAAGTTAATTTTACCGAAGTTTTATTCTTGTTGTTTTCTGGATAATACCATGCTTCTGCAACATATATTTTCTTATCTGTAAGTTTATCATCTTTATTTTCTTTCACTAAAACATGTTGCTCTTTATCACCATTAAATTCTATAAAATTTTCGTCGTAAACATCTATGATTTCTTGAAGTGTAACATCCAATTCTCTGTCTTGATCAGACATAAATGGTTCATCATCTTCAATTTTTTTGTTGTCTACTGTTATTTTATAAGTTACTTCTATATTTAACTCACTCTTATCTTCTTTATATCCTCTAACAGCCGCATTTTTATATTGATCAAATCTATATTTAAAGTCTGATTCATAAAGTGTTAATCCATATGGTTTGTTAACAATATAATTTTGTAAATATCCACTTGCTTCTTTTATATCTCCATTTAATGTGTCTTGACCAGTTGTCTTTAATTGTTCATAAGAATATGTCATTTCTTCACCATTAACTGTTGTTTTTACTTCGTAAATATCTTTTTTCAGAGAAATGTCAATATCTTCTCTTTCTTCAAGTCCTAGGTTAATATATTTTAGATATTCTGTTTCAGGAAGATTATCATGTGTTCCTTTATAATATAACCACAAGTAATTTGTTGTTTCCGAAGTTCCATTTTCTGTAACTGATTCTTGGACATTTTTTAATATTGCATCTAATTGTTTTTGTATTGTTTGTCTTCCTGCATGAGTTTCATCGTCTTGATATTCTTTTAATAATTCTGCATCAATTAATATTTTCCAAGCATCTTTGTGTAGCATTCTTACTTCATTTCCATTTTCGTCATATCTCAATCTATAAGAACCTTCACACATCTTCCAATCGCCGCCACCACATACTTTTGCTGTTTTAATAGCGTCTTCTATTTGTTGTAAATTAAGTTCATATATAAAACTTCTTGAAGTCATTGTTCTAGAATAATCTATTGTTAAATATGATTCGTGATCATTTTTAGCAAATTTCAATTCTTTTTCAGGAGCACCTTTTTTACCTGTTGTATTTGTTCCTGTCATAGCATATGCTAAGTTATTTGTTATTGTTTGATACTTTTTATTAAACTCTTCTCTTACAGTTGTTAATTCTTTTGCATTAGAGTCTACAACATATTTATCAAAATTATTTACTTTTCCGTTTATCATTCTACCATAGTTATCTAGATTTTGTTTGTTTGAATAAACTTCTGTACTCTTATATAAAACACCATCATACTCGTATTCTACATAGTATTCTACATATTCACTAGTATCATTATAATTTACTTTATAATATTCATTTGGTGTTTGACCATAATACTTATTAATTGAATCCCCTTTTGTATCACTTTCTTTTGTTGCTTTTAGAATACGTTGGTCTAATCCTGTTCTATAAGTAGAATTACTATTTTCATTTCTAGCAAATGTAAATAATCCTTTACTATCTGTTTTTGTTGTTCTTACTTTTATTGCATCTCCATTTTCGTCAATTGCATATAAATGAACAACGATATCTTTCATGAATTTTTCTTCATTTACATTACTATTTTGTCCATGTGTTAATGTATTCATATTATCGTAGCTATCCATATAACCATCTTTATTATAATCTAACCAAACTTTACCAGATATAATTAAATCTTTAATTCTTATGAAATCACTACTTTTTGTTTTTTCTGCAATATTTCTTTCTGTTACTATTCTTGAATGATCAGTAGCAGTTGGCGCAACTAATGCTTGACTATCAACATCTGAAACGTTGTTTATATCTGTTAATACATTAATTTCCGCCTTGTTTTCCAAGTTCAATAATTCCATATTTGAAGATGTTATTTCTACGTCAAATACATATTCTATATATCCACCTGGCTCTATAACTGTATAAGCTTCACCTTTTTTGTTATGAATATTAAAGTGATATATATTAGATCCTGATGAAGTTTCAGTTGCTGTAACTGGTATATTGGCTATTGCTACTGCTCCATCTTTACCATATATATTAGCTGTTATAGAAGTAGAATTAATTAATTTTAATCCCACATCTAAAGTATCTTTAATACTTGATACTCTGACATCAGTTGCTGGTTTAAAGTAATCTAAATCACCTGTACTTCTTATAATTTTATCTTCAGCTTCATTAAATACTTTAATTGTATATTTTACTTTTTCTGTTTTTTCAGCATATACTGGGTTTAAATTTTTAAATTCATCTGTTTTTTCTGGTCTATTTGATAAATCAGTAGCATAATATTCTTCAAATCCTTCAGAAACGTTTTCTTTAAGTACTTTTTCGTCATAATAACTGATGTATTTATCAATTCTAGCATTATAATCATTTAACATGAAATAATCAGCAGACCAAACTCTTATTGGAGCGTTTCCATTATTTGTTGTGTTATATACATAGTAATTATTAATATTTCTTATTTCATAGCTTAAGTTACTTCCATATCCGGAACCACCTTTACCTGAAGTTCTTGATGTAGTTTCATCTAAAGAAACACTGTTTTCAAATTTCTTTCCTGTTTCATTAGTATTTACAATAAATGATACTTCAAGCATTGATTCAGCATTTGGATTTATATATAAATTCTCTAATTCAAATTTATATCCATTGCTTACTGGAGTAACTCCAGGACTATATTCTATTTCTTCTGCTACGTCTTCATCTTTTGAATTTGCATCGTTACCATGTTGTACATCATATATGTAGTATTTTACTCTTAAAGATCCTTCTTGATAACATTCAGGTAAGATATCTGTTATATCTACATGAATGTAGTTCGGAGCATAATATGGATCTGATTTAACTCCGGCGTTTGAACAATTCGGATCTTTTTGATTGTTCTCTTTTGCATTTGCATACCAAGTATTTTGTATATCTATGTTATAAGTTACCCTATCACCATATTCTACATATACAGAGTTGTTATATTTATTTTGATTTATTTTTTTACTTGGTGTAGCATTTGAATCTTTTGTATCATCATTATAAGTATCTCTATCATTAAATTCTTGACTTTCAGTATATCCATTTATACCTCTATCTTTTTCAAATGATAGCTTATCTCTTTGATATGTAACCTCTCCTGTTGTTACGTGTTCTACTTTTGTAATATATTTATCTACTACAACATTATAAGATTTAACAGTATAGTATTCCGATGATCTTAATACATTATCTATAGTTGTTCCGCTTATTTGAGCTAAGTTTACAACAGCTCCTTTTCCGCTGGCTAATCTTACATAGTTTACGTGATCATCATTTTTATCTATACCATCTCCTATATCTCTACCTCTGTTACTTGACACAATTGTAGCTGTATTTTTATTTTCTATAGTTGCATCTGATGCTGTAGCTATTAATTCAACTGTTACTATAGTTGTTCCGCCACCTGCAACTTCAACCCATTCTGTTATAAAGAATTTTTTGTCAAGATATTTACCATCATTATCATAATAGTTAGTTGCACTTTTTTCAAATTTTTGTATTGTTTTTCCCGAATATGAATAGTAATTACCTACACTAATTTTTTTAATATCACAATAGTCTGGTAAAACATCTTTTATTTGTACTTGTACATCTATATTTGAAGAATTTTCAAGTACTAGATTGTAGGTTACTTTATCTCCTCTTTCAAGTTTTACTGAATTAGTCTCTTTATCATCGTCATTTTCATCGGCTCTGCTTTGATTAGAGAATTCACTATCAAAACTATTATCATAATTTGTATATTTATCTGTAATTATAGCATCTTCATTTTCATTCGTGTGTTCTACTTTAGTTATGTACTTGTCTATAGTAACATCAGTTGTTAATCTAATATTTAAATCTGATTTTACATCTCCTTTTACAACTTTTACATAAGCATCATGAACTGCTAAGAATGGTTGTCCTGCTATCATAGTAGCTTTGTTTATTTTCCATCTTGTTGTATCACAGTCTTCATGATTATGATCTTCACACAAGAAATATCCATCATGTGTAGCTTCATGATTTTCTGGACATCTACAATAAGAATAACAAGAGTGAGTTCCATGATTAGTTTTACAAGAGCCTTCACATGTACAAGGATTTGGATGGTTTCCTAAACAATAATGATTTGGATTTGCTGTATTTGGTCCTGGATTATCACAACCCCAAGTATATGTACAAGTATGTTTTCCACCAGAGTCTTGTCTATAATGAGTAATTGCACCATCTTGTTCTATTCTACAAGTATAATCTCCCGTTGAACAACCTGTTCCATTACTATTTCTTTTTAACTCACTTCTTACATATTTTGATTGTATAACCCAACCATGTCCATCAGATTTTGTTTGTCTATATGTAAATGCAATCTCTTTTAAATTTGCAGCATTTTCACCGCAATCATCTTTTTCTACAACAATATAGAATATTGAATTCGGATATGGATACTGATAATCACTTGGTGATTCAGTCCATTTTCCATTTAAAACATTTTCTCCTTTATCTGTAGGATTTCCTAATGGATCTACATAAACAATTTTTGCTTGTCCTTCTTCATTTCCAATCTCTACTGTTACATCTCCAGCACCATTTTCATCTGTAAAAGTAGCTTTTCCGCCAATTATCCCTCCTAGAAGTTTAGGATATTCAAGCCCTTGTCCAGAATATTTTTCTACTGGAATGTTAGATTTAGCTGCAGCATATGCATAATCTCCCATTTCAAATGGACCAATTCTATAATAAATTTTATTGTTTTCTTTAAATACTGTTGTTCCTGTTGGTTCATATTTATTATGTCCAACATTCACTCCAGAAGTTACTTTATTTGTATCTCCTGTAATTGTAAAAACTTCAGGATTATTTCTTAAATCTTCATTTGTCCCTTCTACTGCAATTTCATGTTTTCCCAAGTCTGAACCAGCACTTACATTTTTTGTTAGCCAAGCTTCATATTCATCTAAAGCTGCTGCAACATTATATAATTCAGAATTTGTAATATCAGCAACATTACCTGTTGTTTCATTATCTTCATCAGTTTCATCTTCTTTAATTTCTTCAGGAGTTGTTAATACCAATGGTTCACCATTACCAGGAGAACCAACTACAGCCCAAAGAGCAAGTTGAGCTCTTTCTTCACTATAATTTCCCTCTAAATAATTGGGTTTTAAAGAATATGCTGTAGCATATGAAAATACGTTTGTATTATATGTACCAAAACCATTGCTTAAGCAATACATATTACTAAATGGATTTTTAAAATACTTAACATTACTTTTTACATACCTTGTATTTCCATCTTCAGTATCTGCATTGTAGGCTGCTGCTTTATCTAAAAAGTCATCTCCCTCTTCACCAATTTCATCATAAGAAGAAACATTATATGCACCGAAACTCATACCTTCATCATATTCTTTACCATCTGGATAATTAGTATTTATATAATCTTTTAAATTAAATGTTTTACCTGTATGATCTGTAGTGAAAAATCCATTGTATCTCCCAATCGCTTGATTATGTTTCACACAAAAGAATGATGAATTATTTTTTAACATATAAAATCCTGTTGAATTATCTTCAACATAATCATAGTATTCATCGTTTAAGAATTCCATTAATTCTGTTATTGTTATACTATCATCAAGATCAGTTAACCAACCTTCTAATTTTGTAATCAATTGATCTTTAGTATAATAGTTTGTATCACTTCCTGTTTCCCACCAGTCACAAAGTTTAAATAATTCTGTCCAAAGATCACTGTGAGTACATTTCTTTTTTCCTGGATTAACTGTACTATCCCAACCACCATCAAGATAGCATCCATTATGTTTAATATGTTTAAAACCAGCATCATCACCAAAACAATTACAATTTGCATTTAGATAAGCAATTTTTGCGTCCGCCTCAGCCTTTGTCATCGGGTTATATTTATCTTCACCATCTTTCATTATAAAACTAAGGTTTCCATTATGTTGTTTCTCTTGTTCTATCTGTATATTAATAGGAGCAGAAAAACTTTGAAGTTCATCTAAATTAAATTTAGTTGTTACAGAACTTTTAACATGAAAAACCAAATATAAAACAACTGCTAAAATTATTGCTATTATAATAGAAATTATTGTTATAATCTTTTTTGCATTTTTCATAACTTTTCCCTCCTATCTATAAATTTTCTTTACTTTTTTATTTGAAATAATAAACTTACTTCTAACAGCAAATAGAATTGCTATAATAAATATGAAAGCTATACTTTTTTGTACTGCTCCAGTACTAATTGTTATTATCATTTTTTGAGTATTTGTATTATTTTCTTGATTATCTTCTACTGCCAAACTACATTCTGTTTTTACTATTGATGCTTTGTTACTAATAACACCTGTATTATCTTCTGTCATTTTTTTGGTTAACACAAGTTTTAATTCTTTACTTTCACCAGGTTTTATATCTATATTTTTTAAACTTTCATTATAAACTTTTCCATCTGCTCCTAAATGCCAATCTGTATTTTTATCTTTATTAAATTCCATTCCCTCAGGAATATAATCTACTATAGATAATGCTTTTCCAGAAAAGTCTCCTGTATTAGTCACAACTATTTTATATTCTAAAGTAACTTGAGAATCATTTATTTTCTTTGCTTTTATTTCTATTTTTCCTAGTTTTTGATTATCAAAATTATAAGTTGTTTCTTTTTCTCCTGTTTTTACAATTGCTTTTGTCACATACTTTTCTATTTCTAAATCAAATTTATTATTTTCAACAAAACCAACATTGTAATTAACAACATCTTTATCTACAATTTCAATATTATTAGAAACCGCTTTACCATCTGTATTTTTTATTGCTTTAGATTGTAAATCTTCTTCTACATTTGTTGCACTATATGAAGTTAGCTTATAAATATTTTCATCATATACATATACTAAACTATAATTTCCTTTTTCTAGTCCACTAAATTTATACATACCTGAGTTATTTGTTGTAAGTGTTTTTAATTCATTTCCATTTTCCAATAATTGTACTTTTACTCCAGAAATACATTTTTCTGACTCGTCTTTTCTTCCATTTCCATTTTCATCTAGCCAAATAGAACCTTGAATCATATATGTTTTTGAACTATCTACATTTTCTTCTTGTTCTTTCTCTTCATTTATATTTTGATTTGATTGTTCATTATTTACATTATTATTTTGTTGATTGTTATTTTGCTGACTATTATTTTGTTGGTTATTAGAACTTGGTTTATCACTTTCATTTTTATTTTCAGATTCATTATTGTTTTGTGTTTCGTCTTGTTTATCTTTATTTTCATCTTGTTTTGATTCTTCTTGGTTATTTTCATTTGAATCACTATTTATATTCTCATCTTCATTTTCAACACCATCTTGTGAACCATTTTCTTCTGCTCTACTTTCATCACTACTATCTTCAAGATTTTCTTTATCTACTAAATCTGGATTATTTTTTATATCAATAGTAATTTCTTCTGTCTCCATATCTCCACAATATGTATCACTTACTGATGCTCTATTTGAAATTTGTTTAACTTCATTTTCTTCAACATTTGCTGCTATACCAGAAATTATTAATTCAAGTGATTTACCACCTTGTAATGATAAAATTGTTGTATCTACTTTTCCATCTTTTATTCTAGCTTTTTCTTCAACGTCTCCTATAATACTAGCTTCAAAATTTAATAGATTTTTAGATATTTCATCATAAATTTTAATATTCTTTGTTCCTGCATTTCCTTTATTTTCTATAATTATTCTAAACTCTACTTTTTCACCTTCTAGAATTTCTGTATCTTTCAAATTAGATTCTTGTCTTATCTCTAGTTTAGGTCCTGTATAAGTTCTTGTCATTATAGAACTTTTAGTTTCTTTCTTGTCTTCTGATGTCACCAAATAATAATTGTCAATTGCTTTATTTTCACCTTTTACAACCTCGGCTCTTACATAAGCATTAACCATTTCTTCTGGTTCCATTGAATCAAATATAAATTCTACTGTATGATTTTCTTCGTTATAAAAAACATCATTATAATCATATGTTTTATCTGTCTTACCATATACATATACTTCTGGTTCTATATATTTAACTGTATCTGGCAACTTACATTCTACCAATACATTATTTTGAATAGCTCCAGAAATATTTTTAATAGTACTCATATATAAGAAAGTCTCACCAATATTTAAAGGTGATGGCCATTCAGTATTTACTTCTATATCAAAATTTGAATCAACCAAAGGATTTTTAATTTCATTTGTTTTTATTTCTTCTGCTACATTTGCTATTTTTACATTAACTTTATTTTTAATAAACAATTGAGGAACATTTTCTACATATACTTTTTCTTTCTTCTCTTCTTCAGTTCCTTTATTTGTTATTTCTTCATAATAATAACCCGTATTATCTTTTTCTATTTTCTTACCAGTTTGAGTAGAATAATAAGTAATTACATCAGGAATTTGCTCTGTTTTAACCACATATTCAAGTATTTTTTCTTCCCCTGCATCTAATTTATCTATTTTAAATTCTTTTGTTTTATTATTACTTGAAATAAAGTTATTGTTTCCAAATCCATTATTGTTCGTATAAAGATATAATTGTGAATATTCTGGAACTGGACAAGTTACTGTTATATTTTCTGCCAATAAACTTCCTGTATTTTTTACTGTAACTTTATATGTTATAAATTCACATTCTCTTACTTCTATATTATTTTCAACATTAGCCTCTAATTTTGCTTCTACTTTTGCTCCAACCTCTGTTATTAATCCAACAGAATCCGCAATTGATGAATCATACATGATTAATGAATCTGATTTTCTGTTGTAAAAAGCACCAAAACTTCCTAATATTTTTGCGTCATATCCTAAATTTTCTGGTATTTCAAAATCATATCTAAATTTTAGAATATCATTAGGTTCAATCGTATCATTAACAACAATTAAATAAGATTTTATTTCTTCAATATTTGTAACTGTTTGTGTCCATCTGTTTTCCTCATTATTTAAATCTTTTGTAGCATTTGGATTACTTGAATAATATATTGTTACTGATTTCGTATTTGTTTCATTAGCAATTAATCCAGTTTTCATTACAGTATCAATATTAGTTCCTAAATCTTTTCCTGTTTCTACATCAGTATTTCCCTTAAAAGGAACTCTTCCAAAAAATATAGTTTCTATACATTCTTCTTGCGTATTGTTTACAACTGTTAATTCCATTGTAGCGACTTTTGACGATTGTTCTCTATCTATAATTTCTAAAATCTCTCCTTGCTCTATTGAATTAATTATTTGATTTTCTTCATTAAAATTCGAAATAGAATTTATCGCAATTAATCCAATTGGAGTTTGGTATTCAAAAATAGTTGAATCATATCCTAATACATTATCACTCACAGTTGTTTGCGTTTGATAATGACTAGCAGTTTCGTTATAATAATATAATATTATTTCATCTTCTTTTTGCGGAGTTACATCATTTATAATGATATTTGCATTTAAAATTATGTTTGTACCATTTGTTATATTTGAAAAATCAAATCCTTCTTGTCTTCCTTCCAATATCACTTGTGCCTTACATACACCATCTTCTTTAAAGACTTTATATTCTTTTATACTTAATCCGTTTTTATATAACATATAAACATTATTAATATTTACATCTTTTATGTATGATGGAAAAACAATTTCAAAAATTGGATTTGTGTACAAATCACTTTCATTAGTATCATTGTTTAATACTATTTTTAATTCTACATTTTCATTATCTTTAGTAGCTGATAAATATTCTCTATCCATAGAAATTTCTGCTTTAGTATAACTTTCCGAGAAATTTCTATCTATAGTTACTTTTGGCAAAGAGAATCTTTCTTCAAACCCTGCATATTTAACATTTACATCTATTGTACTTGAAATTTTTGTAATGTCTTTAAATAGTTGTGGTTCATATTTACTAGTTTCTATTGCTTTTACAAATTCAACTTTTATAATTCCATTTGTATGAATTTCATTTATTCTTACTTGTAATGTGTCTATATTTTCTGAAAATGTAATTGATGTAGCACTATTTTCGCTTGAAATAGTGTGAAACACTTTACCATTTCCATCTAATAAATCTATTGTACTTCCTTTTTCTAACATTTCTTGAATTTCAACAGTTTTAAATTTTACACCTTTATATTTAACCTCTTCATTTGCTTCATAAACATTTCCCTCACCATCTACATATACATCTGTTGATGGTTGTAATAATATTTCATCTAAAACGTCACTTGTTAAAATATTTAAATTAATAACATTTGAAAATTCAGTTTCATATTTATTTTCTAAGTAATAATTTGCATTTATTTTTCCTTTATTAATTTTTTCTTCTGTCTCTGATACAAAATATGAAATTAATTCACCAGATTTTACTTCGATTTCTTGTTTCTCATTTATTTTTTTCTCTTGAATTATGTTTTCTTTCGAACTATATTCTTCAACTTGTATTTGAATATTTTTATTTAAAGTTATTTGTTCATCTTCAAAGTAATCTTCATATCTACAAGAAATGTTTAAAATATCTTCTCCATTTCCTAAGACTAGTTTCGTATTACTTACTTTTATTTCTAATACACCATTTTCTTTATCATATGAGCAATAATTTTCCATAGCTTTTGAACTAACGCTCTCTTTTCCAAGAGTAGCCATCATTTTACTTGCTGACACATTTATTTCTTGTGGTAGTTTATCATTTATTTTTTGGATTTCAATTTTTACACTTGTTTCTTTAATAGGCAAAGATTTTGAATCTACACTTCTTTTTACTTTTATTTCACTTTCAACAATTGTTCCGAAATTATCTCCAACAGTAAATGGAGAAACTTTTGTATATTCAGCAGAAACTTCAACGTCTTTTGTATATTCCCATCCAAGATTTATTTCTCTTTCTTGGAATATTTCTATACTTTCTAGATCTTCGTTGATATAATTACCCTCTAAAGTAACCATAATTTCACTGTATAAATCTTCGATGTTTAACTCTTCATTTTCTTTATATTCTAAATCTATAAAGATTTTTGTATCTTCTATTATGTTCTTTAGCTGTACTTTATTTTCATCCTTTTGCTCAACTTCATAAGATTCTTCAACCTTTAGAAATTCTTCAATATTTGAATCTTCTTGATTAATAACTTCATCTTTTTTTTCTTCTTTTGATTCTTCTACTTTAGCATCTTCATTTTCTACTGCTTTTTCTTCGTTTACTGTATTACTTGTATCTTTTTCTTCTGCTTGTGTAGCTTTAGAATCTTGATTATCTGAAACAATGCTTGAGTCTAAAAAGATATTCTTTGTTGTATCAAACAAGCTACTACCTAAATTACTAGCAACTTCGTTTTCTACTTTAACAACACTTTCTTTTTTTGACTCATTAAAATTATCTGTTTCAACATCTTTTTTTTCTGTGTTCATTTCTTCTGTTGTATCTAATTTCATAACTGAATTAAACAACTCTGTTTTCTCTTCTTCTTGCTTAAATGTTGTAACAGATTTAATTTTAAAATTATTTTCGTTTCCGTTTTTTAAGTTAAGTTCAAGCCTCCCTTCTTCAAAATATCCTTCAATTAATGGATTTATTTCAACAGTTAATCTTGCTGTATCATTTACGTTTAAGTTTTTTTCCACATTTTCTAAATCATCATCAAAATATGCATTCAATGCAATCTCATCTTTATGGAAAAAGCTAAAACTAAATAATTTCTTGCCTTCAGAAGCTATAGATTTTACTGGTAATCCACAACTTACAAAAACAAGTGCAAAAATAATTGCTGAAATTAAAATCTTTTGAAATCTCTTTGCCATAGTAAATTTCATCCCCTTTTCTACGTCTAAAAAATGGCGCTATTTTCCTATATTAATATATATATATATATTAAATCTATTTAATTTATTTGTATATAAGCCTTTTGGGGTCTTAAAAAATACATCAATTATTTTGCTACGGAAGTAGTTTTTTAGGGTTTTAGTTTTATAATATTAAGTTTTAATTAAATTTTTTCTTTTTTCCTCCTTTTCTATTATTAAAACTTTCAAACATTTATTTCCGCATATAAAAAGAGATTCTTAGAAATTTTCTAAGAATCTCTTTATTTTAGACTTATATTATTTTATACGTCTCTTTTTGTATTTTCTTATTGCTAGTATTACTAAGAATACTACTCCGGCAACTATCGCTACTACTAAACCTGTGATTGACATTACTTCTACTCCGGTTTTTGCTGTTTCCATTAAACTTACAATTGCTCTTCTGTTTTTCATTAAACCTGTTGGAGGTATTAATGTAATTGTTTCTGTAGCTGATGTATCAGGTTCAATTGAAGCTGTAATGAATTCTATACTTCCTGAGTTCTTTCCTTCAGTATTATCAAATGGTGGTAAGTCATTTTCTAATCTATCTTTAATGTCATGTATATTAGCATTACCAATTGTTGTTGCGAAGTTTGTTCTTCTACCATTTAATGTTGTAAATTGTACGATTTCAGCCATATTCTCATATGTCTTATCGTCATCATCAGAACCAGCTGCTAATACTTTAGATACATCTAAGTAGATATGTCCAGTATAGTCATCATATCCTAATTTACCATTCTTATCATTTTCTTTACCTAAGTCATCATTTCCATTCAATCCAACTGCAGTTACTTTTGGTATTAAGAATCTTGATAAGTCTTTGTTTTTAATAGCATTTGCTCTAGCGTCTTTTTCGTTAGGATCACCTGGATCAACGTTTCTATCATCTATTGAAACTACCATTGATTTGTATTCTACTCCATCTATGTCTGTTACTTTTGGTAGTTCGTCATCTGCCATAGTTCCTACTGTTTGTCTTAATCCTTTATAATGACTTACTAAAGTTATAAGCTCTCTTGATGTTATCTTGCTCCATAATTTATCTATTACTTCTTCTGATGTTGTTTTTTGTTCATATTCTAAATTTGTATCGATGTAGTCTAATATCTTATCAAATTTCAAGCTAGAAACTGTATCTAGATTTGATAACTCACCTGTATAATATCCATATCCAACATATCTACCATAATATCCGTCTTTACCATCTGTTGTTACTGTCTTTGGTATTTCTCTATATACAATTCCCTCATCATCAACGTTGTATGTATCTGCGAATACTACAGCTTTTGCTAATGCTGATGCTGTATATCTACTATCTTCAGATATATTATTAAGATCTACAAGTGCAAGTTCTTTTGTTCCTGAATAAGTTGTTTTATATTCTTCGATTAATTTTTGAGTTGCATCATTATATTTGTATCTAATTGAATTTAAGTTTGTACTTATTCTATCAACTTCACTACAGTTTTGAGCATTGAATCCATAAGTTATTTCTACTGTACATCCTTGAAGTATTTCTTCATCTACTTGAATATAAGCTAAACCTTGAACATATTCTTCTGAAACTATATTGTTGATTAAAGATTTTGGTTTGTAGTTATTTGTTATAAATTGTACTAAGTCATATCCTATTGATTTTTCTTTATTAATCTCATGTCTAATCTCTTCTCCAACATTCTTTGTTTCGAAATGTAAGTCTACTAATATATCATTATCCTCAGTTGTTAATGTAAGTTGTACTATTTCTTTCATTAAGCTAATTTCTGATTCTGGTCTATATTCAATACCAAAGTCTACATTCTTGATATCAAAGTTTCTATTTGCAATATGTTCATTTTTCATAGATACAAAATATTTATAGAATGGACTTGAGTCTGAATACATGTATTCTCCTGCATACGCTATTTTTTGTGTATCATCAAGTAATTTTTCTGTTTTTACTAAAAATTCTCTTGTATCAGCAATCATGTATGTATTTTCCGCTAAAGCTTTTAATTCGTCTGCATTATTTGCACTTGAATTTGGAGTTAATTCTGTTCCATTAGCTAAACCTTTTAAGATTTCAGCAATGTCGTTAGTCATAATTTCTGAGTAATTATTAACTTCAAGTCTTCTAATTTCATCATCTCTAGCATCTGATTCATGTTCATCATTGAATTCTACTATTATTTTGTCTGCATCTTTATATGGATCTAATGATTCATCAGCACCAGTATATTGAGTTGATTTATAATCTTGACCGTTAAAGATTAACATGTCTTTTTGTTCTTGTGATAATCCAGATATATCATCTGGTATATCAATGTAGTCACCATATGTGAATCTAACAACATATGTACCCGGCATCAATCCATACAATTCATAGTTACCTTCGCTATCAGTTCTAACATTTTGTTGTTGATCCCAAGTTACATTTGTAAGAACTTCTTCATAGTATTTACCATTTACATCTATTACTTCTATAAATTCTGCTTTAGCACTTCTAACTGCAATATCAGTTTCTTCTGTTACACTATCATCTTTGTAATTTAAATCAACATTATCATTTGATTTTGCTTGGTCTATTTTTGAATCTCCGCCTGTATTATACATACCATTTCCAATGTATTGTATTGCATTATCTGTTCCTATAGAGGTAGATCTTGAGTCATCCCAAACTTTACCGCTGATTCTTCTTGTTAATTTAACTTCTGTCTCTATTATTGTAATTTCTTCCTCAAGCATATCTTCGTATTTTCGTGTAATAGAATCTCTTGTATTTTCAGTTCCTTCTGCCACAATTTCAATACCTGTTTTATATGTCATATCTTCATAGTATGTGACATCATCAGCAGATGTTTCAGTTTCTGAATATCCAGATCCATTTGGACTCTTTCCTTCAGATGTATTTTTAATTCCTATGTTACCTGCGTTAGAATCTTTATCAACTAAAGAAGCTGGATCTCCATCTGTGTACCAAACTGAGTATGCATTAATTTGAGCAATATTTTCAGTTCCTCTACCAAATATATTCTTAAATGCTGTATTAATTTTTTCAGCTAATTTGATAGATCTTTTTAATTCTGCTGTTCTAACAGTTACTTCTTCTCCTTCAATGATTTTTGTCTCTGTTTTAATATTAGTAATTACAGTTGTTATGTTGTCGTTTGTAACTGTTTCTATAGAAGATGTTTTTGTTTCTTCGTTAAATATTCTAACTTCTGCTGTTTGTGTTTCTTCATAACTTTCATCTACTGTAATTTCTAATTGAGCTTTATCTAAGATGTATTTTACATAGATATCTATAGAGTCATCCTCTGGAATTATGATATCTCCCATTCCTGTAATGTAAGCAGTCTTATATCCATCAGCTGTAAAGTTATTATCCTTTTTGATAGAGTAATTATCTGTAGTATTAGACACTTCTAATTTAACTTTTACATATCCACCATTTGCATCTAAAGTGTAGGTAGGTTTTCCACCTTCTACTTCGGGATTTCTGATTGAGTATGTTTTGTCATCTAATAATTCTCTTCCTGCGGCTTCAGCCTTTGTCATAAACATCCATGCTTCCGCAGTCTTAATTTGTTTAGGTATTAAGTTTCCATCTGTATCTTTTGTCATTGCTGTAACTGGTGCAGCTGTGACATCCATAAAGTTTTGATCATATAAATCTAGTACTTCATGAACTTTTACATCTAATGGTGTGTTTGTAGTTGCACCTTCTCTATCTGGAGTATTCATATTTTTCAAATTAATTCTATAAGTTACTTCAATATTTAACTCGTCAGCACCATTTCCTTTAAATTGTTCTACTGCATGTGAGATATATTGCTCTACTCTATATTTATAATCTGCTTCATAAACTTCAAATCCATATGGTTTACTTACTATGTAAGGATTTGTGTAATCTAATGTTTCTCCTAAGTTGTAATCATATTCCATTTCTTCACCATTTATAGTAGTTTTTACACTATAAACGTCTTTAGATAATGCTAAATCTACATCTTCCCTTAACTCTAATCCTAAGTTAATATATTTCAAGTAATCTGTTTCTGGAGTTGTACGATCAACACCACTATTGAATGAATATAACCATAAGTATTTAATCATTTGAGTATTTCCTGAAGTTGCTGCATTATTTTGTAATGTAGTATAAATTCCTTTTAAGTAATTTTGAGCAGCAATTCTACCTGTTGTTGTATTTGGATAAGCAGAGTCATCTATAAGTCCCATAGCAATTACAACTTGCCATTCATCCCAGTGATTTGAACAACGTTTCCAATAGTATGATCCACAACTATTCATAGCTGTTTTACAAGCTTTTAGAACGGCTTCTGTATTGTATTTTAATATGAAACTCTTAGATGTCATTTCTCTTTCTTGATCTTCCATCAAAATTGATGAATGTCCATCTTTTTGGAAATCTAAATCTCCGCCATCTTTTTTATTATTATTTAAATCATAAGCAATATCATAAGAAATATATTCATATTCTTTATTAAATGCTTCTCTGTCTTTTTCAAGCTCTGCAGCATTTGAATCTATTAGATATTTCTCATTATATTTACCATCATTTTGTGTTAAGTTATCTACACCTGCATAAGCTTCTGTACTCTTATATACAACACCATCATACACAAATTCCACATAATATCTATAGTATTCACTACTTGAAGTATAATTTCCTGAAGTTGTATCTTTGTTACTTGCTTTGTCAATACGTTGATATTTTGTTCCTTCTGAGTAATCGATTGTATTGTTATATGTTGGGTACCATGTTAAGCTTTCGTTTCTAGCAAATGTGTATAAACCATTTTCGTCTGTTCTTGTTGTTCTTACCAATGTTGCGTTTTCTGCGCTGTCTACTTGATATAATCTAACTAATACATCTTCTTTCATTGCATCGTCATTAATGTTGTTATTAATCTTATCTAAATCGCTTTCAGCACTATCATTCATTAATCCATCTTTGTTAAAGTCTAACCAAACTTTACCAGAAATTACTAAGTCTTTCATTCTAATAAATTCTGTTGTTTCATCTTGTTCAGATATATTTCTTGTTGTTACATCTATATCATTAATATTAGAAATTTTTTGTATCTTAGCTGAGTTTTTCATTTCATATAAGTACATATTACTTTGAATAACTTTTGCTTCCATATAAAATTCGATGTATTCACCTGGTTCTATAACTGTAGTATCTGAAGTTGTAATGTTATAAATGTTGTATTCTCCTTCTGTTCCTACTAAACCACATCCAACTCCTAATACGTTTGCTACTCTCTTAGAACCATCTGATTTAAATATTGTAGCGCTAATAGATGTATATTGTAAACCATTGTGTAATTTATCTTCAATTGTTGATACTTTAAATTTAGTTGCTGTTTTATCACCAGTATCATGTGTATTATCAACTTTTGTAGCATCATTATAAACTCTAATTGCATAAGTTACTTTTTCATATTTTTCAACATTTACTGGATGATTTGCTTTATATAACTCGTGTTCTCCAACAAGATTTCCATTTTTATCAGTTACTTTGTTAACCACTCTTACTGTATCTTCAAGATTTCCATCACTAACTTTCTTAGTTGATGTATTTGTACTCATTCTTGTTTCTTTTAAGATATTGTTAGTACCAACGATCGAAGCTTCATTTGTAATTAATAATGTATTATTATTTTCTCTTTGTTTTGCTTCATCGTATTTATAAACATATTTATCAATAAATGTATTGTAGTTATTTAGAATGAACCAATCACTTGACTCCCACTCTGGTGCTTCTGTTGTACCATTACATGTTGTTGAAATGTGATTTACAACTGGTCCATCATCATCAACTGTTCTAATATAATCTATATCATCTGTTGTATTTTTTGGTGTTCCATTACGTGTAATTATTCTTGCTCTGTTTTCATAAATTCCTTCTAAGGCTTTTACTTGTAATGTTATTGTGATTGATGCTTCAGAAGTAGCATTGATTGTTATAATTTTTTCTCTTAATTCATTTAAATTTGTAATTGCTGTTCCACCTAGATTCGCACTTATAAATTTATAAGAACTTGCATCTGGTAGAATATCATCTACTCTAATTTTTACACCAAACGCAGATGAATTTTTCATTATAATTTTATATGTTACATAGTCATCTGATTCTACATAAACCGGATTTCCTTCTTTAGTTGTTTCTTCTAATTCTCTTCTGTCATCAGTTGGTCCAAATGAATCATCTGCAACACCTGATACTGATTTAGCATGTTGTACATCATAAATGTATTTATCTATTTCAACTTTTGCTACTAAAGGAATATTTTCAAGGTAGCATTCTTCATTATGTTCATATACCTGAGCATCAGTTACATACATTAATTTTTGAACATCTACTGCTGTCTTTTTCATACATTTCCAATCGAATGTAGCACAGTTTCTATGTCCACCACCATCTGCATCTAGATGGGCATTACATCTTGTTCCTTCACCTTCAGGTCCATAACACTCATGAATGTGAGTAGTTCCCCAACCTTGGCAAGTATCAGAACTATGTTTTCCATCATAGTGTCCGTGTATACACCAATCTAACTTCGCATAATCACAGTAATCTGTATAATAACATCCTGAGTTATTAGGTCCATACCAAGGGTCGTGTCCTGTACAACATGTGCTTTTATGAGGGTGTTGTGATATTCCACAATCATAATCAGATGTACTATAACCACATTGTGCTGTACTTGTGCTTAATGTACATGTTTTAGTTGTCGTATTTCCAGAAGTACTATAACAACTTGATGTATGACTATGATAACAACTTGATGTATGGCTATGTTTACAACTACTTGTATGATGGGCACTAGTACAAATACTATGTTTTGCACTACCTTGATGTCCAGGACAATCTATACATTGCTCACCAGCATATGCACCCCATTTTGAACCACCATATCTACAGTGTCTATGAGCTACATTCTCGCCGTCAAAGCAATATCCATCTTTACCACACCAAAAATCATGTGCATTTTGGTTAACATTATAGTCGTCCCAACCATAACCATAATAGCAAGATCTTTCGTCTGGTGATAACTTATCATGAACACATGGATATCCAGCATAGCTATTATCACAATGATATGTTGTTGATTCATTCAAAGACATTGTTCCACTTGCTGACCATTTTAATTCATAGTAATATCCATCTAAATCTCCACCATTACCATCTGCTGTATGCCATTTGTAAGTCATTGTTACTTTTTCTATTTTTGTTGCATCAACACATTCAGATATTGGAAGGATAATATAGAAGTTACTATTTGGAGTAGGATATTCATATCCTTGTTCCATAGTTGGATATGAGTAAAAACTACTACCTGAATTAGTGCTTCCACCTTCAATTTTAAAATTATCTTTATCTAAAATAATTTCTTTACCATTATCTAATAGTACTTTAGCTTCTATTATTCCTGCTACTAATCCTTTAAAGAATTCTTTTTGTTCTGCTGTTTTATTAGCTAAGATTGCAGCATTTTTTGGATTATCAAGACTTGATTGACCAGAAAAGTCTTTAACATCTTCTGTCCATCCATAACTGTATCCATTCATCTTTATTGGACCAACTTTATAATTATTTCCCTCTAATACAGTTCCTGTAGAATACGCTAAACTATCATTTGTTGTAGTTATAGACATCTGTGGCTTTGTTGGTGATTTTAATTCATTAATAGCCATAGCTGCTCTATATAATTTTAATCCCTGTTCTAATGCATAGCCGTCTTCTTTATTATTTTTATATTTCCAAAGAGCAACTTGCGCTGGATTATATCTATGATAATTTCTTAATGAATAAGTAAAAATATATGATTCAACTGTATCAAAGTCACGAGGACTTGCTGTATAATCAACTCTTGTAGAAGTAAATATATCAAAGTCTCCTAAAACCCATTTAAATCCAGTTGCATAATATATATCTGCTTCAGACATTTTTGACTCTCTAAGTTCTATACCATCATCTTTATAATCTTCTAGATAAACCGTTAATTGTTTCTCACACGCTAGTGGTGGGC
>CAZPAF010000022.1:0-29776 GCA_964584475.1 uncultured Lachnospiraceae bacterium
ATAATATAGTATGAAATAAATATATAAATAATCTAAAATCTAAAGAATTTAAAGGAGATTATAAATGTTAAATAAAGAAGAAATTGAAAAAATTATTCCTCAAAGAGATCCATTTTTGATGATTGATGAAGTTGAAGAATATGTTCCAGGAGAAAGTTGTATAGCTTATAAAAATGTAAATAGAGAAGAATGGTATTTTAAAGGACATTTTCCGGGAAATCCAATTATGCCTGGAGTATTGATTACTGAAAGTTTAGCACAAGCTGGTGCTGTTGCAATTTTATCTATGGAAGAAAATAAAGGTAAAAATGCTTTATTTGGTGGAATCAATAATATGAAATTTAAGAAAATGGTTGTACCAGGAGATAGATTGAAATTAGAAGTTAAGATTATCAAAAGAAAAGGTCCAATTGGTGTTGGAGAAGCACTAGCAACTGTTGATGGAACTGTAGCTGCTAAAGGGGAATTGACTTTTGCAGTTGTTTAATTATTTTAAAATAAACAATAAATATGGAGAAAATGAGAATGAATAAAATTTTAATAGCAAATAGAGGTGAAATTGCAGTTCGTATAATTAGAGCGTGCAAAGAAATGAATATTAAAACTGTTGCAGTTTATTCTGAAGCAGATAAAGATTCACTTCATACAAAGCTTGCTGATGAGGCGGTTTGTATAGGTCCTGCAAATTTAAGCAAAAGTTATTTAAATATAAGAAATATAATAGAAGCTGCTCGTATAACAGGAGCTGATAGTATTCATCCTGGATTTGGATTTTTGTCTGAAAATGCACAATTTGCTAGTATTTGCATGGAATCAAATATTAAATTTATTGGACCAGAAGCTGAAGTTATTGATTTGCTTGGAAATAAATCAAACAGTAAAGAAATGATGAAAAAGGCTGGTGTACCGGTAATACCAGGTTCTGAAGGTAGCGTTAAAGGATTAAAAGATGCTATAAGTATTGCTGAAAAAATTGGTTATCCAGTAATTTTAAAAGCAACTGCAGGTGGTGGCGGAAAAGGAATTAGAGTTGTAAATGCTCCTGAAGAAATAGAAAAAGCTTATAATGTAGTAAAACAAGAAGCTAAAAATGCTTTTAATGATGATGAAATATATATAGAAAAATTTGTTGTAAATCCAAGACATGTTGAAATACAAATTCTAGCAGATGAACATGGAAATGTAATTCATCTTGGAGAAAGAGATTGCTCAATTCAAAGAAAACATCAAAAAATGATTGAAGAAACACCTTCTACTGCTATTGATGACAGATTAAGAAACAAAATGGGAGATGCTGCAGTTAAAGCAGCAAAAGCTGCAAATTATACAAGTTGTGGTACAGTTGAATTTTTAGTAGATAACAATAAAAATTTCTATTTTATGGAAATGAACACAAGAATTCAAGTTGAACATCCAATCACTGAAATGAGAACAGGAATTGATATAGTTAAAGAACAAATCAAAATTGCTGGAGGAGAAAAAATAAAATTTAAACAAAAAGAAGTTGAATTTAGAGGACATTCTATAGAGTGTAGAATAAATGCTGAAAATCCATCAAAAAACTTTATGCCATGCCCGGGAACAATTACTGGTTTGAATTTGCCTGGAGGAAATGGAATAAGAATTGATACAGCAATTTATGAAGGATATACAATACCTGCCTATTATGATTCAATGATTGCCAAAATAATTGCTTATGGTACTACAAGAAATGAAGCAATTGCAAAAATGAAAAGAGCTTTAGAAGAACTTGTAATCGAAGGTGTTGAAACAAATAGAGATTTTCTATTTGACATTATAAGAAATCCAGATTTTATTAGAGGAAATTTTGATACTACTTTTATTGAGAAAAAGATGTTCTAGAAAGGATAAAATATGATTGTTGATAAAATAAAAAAGAGAACTCCATCTGTTAAAAAGAAATCAAATCAAGTTGATGTACCAGTTGGAAAATGGGTTAAATGTGATGAATGCAAAGAAATTGTTTACATAGAAACATTACAGAACAACTTAAATATTTGCCCACATTGTGGTCATTATTTTAGAATGCATATAAACAGAAGGCTAGAACAAATTATGGATAAAGGAACTTTTCAGGAATTTGAGTTAAATATTGATACAAATAATCCTTTAGAAATGGAAGATTATGATAAAAAATTAAAACTTTTAAGAGAAAAAACAGGATTAGAAGAAGCAGTGATTTGTGGGCTTGGGAAAATTAATGGAGAAGATACTGTAATATGTATAATGGATAGTGGATTTTTGATGGGAAGTATGGGAATTGTTGTTGGAGAGAAAATCACTTATTCAATAGAAGAAGCGATAAAAAGAAAATTACCATTAATAATATTTTCTGTTTCTGGTGGAGCTAGAATGCAAGAAGGAATTATGTCTTTAATGCAAATGGCTAAAACAACCGCTGCTCTTACAAAATTAAATGAAGCAGGACTTCTTTATATATCGGTTTTAACAGATCCAACTTATGGTGGAGTTACAGCATCTTTTGCAAGTTTAGGGGATATTATTTTAGCAGAACCAAAAGCAATGATAGGTTTTGCAGGGCCAAGAGTTATTCAGCAAACAATAGGAGAAGAACTTCCTGAAGGATTTCAAACAGCAGAATTTTTATTAGAACATGGTTTTATAGATAAAATTGTAGAAAGAAAAGATTTGAAAAATACACTTTCTAAATTGATTAAATTACATAAATAAGAGAGGTAGAAAATGAGTGAAAAAATTACCGCTTGGGAAAGAGTTGAAATAGCTCGTAGTCCCAAAAGAAAAACTGCAATTGAATATGTTCAAAATATTTTTGATGAATTTATAGAATTACATGGTGATAGAAATTTTAAAGATGATAAAGCTATTGTTTGTGGATTGGCAAGAATTGGTGACCAAAATTTTACAATTATAGCACAGCAAAAAGGAAGAAATACCAAAGAAAATATTGAAAGAAATTTTGGTATGCCAAATCCTGAGAGTTATAGAAAAGCAATTAGATTTATGAAGCAAGCTGAAAAATTTAATAGACCAGTTATTACTTTTGTAGATACAAAAGGGGCGTATCCAGGAATTGGTGCTGAAGAAAGAGGTCAAGGTGAAGCTATTGCTAAATCAATGTTTGAAATGGCAAAATTAAAAGTTCCAGTATTATGCTTTATAATTGGAGAAGGATCAAGTGGTGGGGCATTAGCAGTTGCCGTTGGAAATAAAGTATATATGCTTGAAAATGCTGTTTATTCAATACTTTCACCAGAAGGATATAGTAGTATTTTATGGAAAGATTCATCAAGAGCAAAAGAAGCTGCTGAAAAAATGAAATTAACAGCAAAAGACTTGTATGATTTGAAAGTAATAGATAAAATAATAAAAGAACCATCAAAAGATGAGATAGAAGAAAATTTTAATAAAATATGCAAAGATATGAAAAAAGAAATTGCTTTAGAAATTGCGAAAATGAAAAATAAGACATCTGAAGAAATTGTAGAAGAAAGATATCAAAAGTTTAGAAATATGGGTGAATTTGTTTGTTTAAACTAAAATAAAAAGATAAATAATTTATAAAATAAGGAGGAAAATCTCGTGATATTAAAAGACAAAAAAATATTAATAATGGGGATTAGAAATAAATGGAGCATTGCTTATGGGATTGCAAAATCTGCGTATGACCATGGTGCAAAATTAATGTTTACATTTGCCCAAGAAGATAACAGAAGCAAAATGGAAGATTTAGTAAAAGAGTTTGAAGGAAGCAAACTTTATAGTTTAGATGAGGCTTCTGAAGATGAAGTTGTAAGAGAAGTATTTACAAAAATAAAAGAAGAAAATGGAAAAGTAGATGGAATTGTTCATGCAATTGCTCATGCAAACACAGAAGATCTACATAATGATTTTATCTATACAGGAAAAGAAGGTTTTGCTCATGCAAATGATGTAAGTGCATATTCATTTGTTTTAGCTGCAAGAATGGCTAAAGAATTAGATATGTTAAATGAAAATGCAAGTTTAGTTACATTAACATATCATGGTTCAACAAAAGTAATTTCAGGATATAATGTAATGGGAGTTGCAAAAGCTGCATTAGAGACAAGTGTTAGATATTTGGCTGAGAATTTAGGTAGAGAAGGAATTAGAGTAAATGCTGTTTCTGCAGGACCAATTAAAACTTTATCTGCAAAAGGTATTAAAGATTTTTCATCATCATTAACAGTTGTAGAAGAAAAATCTCCATTACATAGAAATGTAACAACAACTCAAGTAGGAAATGTTGCAACATTTTTATTAAGTGAAATGTCAGATTCCATAACAGGCCAAGTTATTTATGCTGATAGTGGATTTAATATAATGGGAATGTAAATTTATACTGAGAGGTCAGTATAGTAGATTTTTTATAAATATGTGATAAACTATTTAAGTAATATGTTAGGAGGATATAAAAATGACAGATACAGAAATTTTTGAAAAATTAAAAGGAATAATTGTGGATCAATTAGGAGTTGAAGAAGATGTTGTTAAAACTGAAGCTACATTTGTAGAAGATTTATCAGCAGATTCATTAGATATAGTTGAACTAGTAATGGCAATCGAAGAAGAGTTTGAAATTGAAATACCAGATCAAGCTGCTGAAAGCATCGTTACAGTTCAAGATGTTATTAATTATATAAAAAACAATAAATAATTGTATTTATTAAAAGAAACCCCAAAAAGAAATTTAAAGTTTTTGCTTTGAATTTCTTTTTTTATATAAAAAATTTTAAAAAGTTAAAAACTAAAAAAGAAAAATAAAAAATACCTGAAATCTAGTATTTGAAACCAGATTAAATAAATTATGAAATTAAAATAAATAGTTTTGACCACTCAGTCTAATATTTACAAAAAACATTTTGTGTATTATAATCACTTTGAAATGTATTATATAAATATATTTTATTTTGAATTTATTATAATTATTAATGCAAAATAATTATAATACGAAAGGAAGAAATATGAAGTCAGAAAGAATATTTAATGTTCCAGAAGTAAAAAATATGAAAGAAGTTATTTACAATGCAGTAAAAAATTATAGTGAAAATATTGCGTTTGTAATCAAACATCAAAATGGAAAAGAAGTTGAGTACGAAAATGTAACTTATAAAAGATTTTTAGAGGATATTAATAAATTAGGAACTGCTCTTTATAAATTAGGGTTAAAAGGAAAAAGAGTTGCAATAATTGGAAAAAATAGATATGAATGGGCTTTAGCTCATATATCAAATTTACTTGGAGGAATTGTTTCAGTTCCACTTGATAAAGATTTACCTTATGATGAGCTTGAAAGATCTTTAATTAGAAGTAAAGCTGATTGCGTAGTTTTTGATGAAAAGTTAACAGAAGATATTACAAAAATAAAAAATACAGAAAAAACAAATGTAAAAGAATTTATTTGTATGAGCGAGAATAAAGGATTTTCATGCATACCAGAATTATTAAATGTTGGAGAAAAAGAACTTGAAAATGCAAATAACAGCTATATAAATCATGAAGTTGATAATGATGCTATGGCAATCTTGTTATTCACTTCAGGAACAACAGCACAATCAAAAGCTGTTATGTTGTCACACAGAAATGTTGCAACGAATGTATATGATTTACAATCAATGGAGCCAATCAATTCAAAAGATACAAGTATAGCACTTTTACCATTTCATCATATATTTGGCTCTACATGTATGGCATACACTTTGGCATGTGGAGTAAAAATAGTATTTGCAGATGGATTAAGATATGTAAAACAAAACTTAGTTGAATATAAAGTAACAATGTTTGTTGGCGTTCCACTTCTTATGGAATCAATCCATAAAGCTGTCATGAAAGAAATTGAAAAACAAGGAAAAACAAAATTAATTAAAATTGCAACACCAGTTACTAACTTCTTATTAAAATTAGGAATTGATGTTAGAAGAAAAATCTATAAAGCTGTTATAGATGGTTTAGGTGGAGCATTAAGATTAGTTATAATTGGTGGTGCACCTGCAGATCCAAAAATATTACAAGCATTTGATAATTTTGGTATAACAACTCTTCAAGGATATGGACTTTCAGAAACATCTCCTGTTGTTTGTGCTGAAAATGCTAAATTAAAGAAAAATGGAACTTGTGGTCATCCAATGCCAAGTTTTGAAGTTGAAATTGTAGATAAAGATGAATGTGGAATTGGAGAAATCAGAGCAAAAGGTCCTTGTGTAATGCTTGGATATTATGAGATGCCAGAACAAACTGCAGAAGTTCTAAAAGACGGATGGTTCTATACTGGAGATTTAGGATATTTTGATTTAGATGGATGTCTTCATATAACAGGAAGAAACAAAAATATGATAGTTTTAGCTAATGGTAAAAAAGTATTCCCAGAAGAACTTGAAACATTAGTAAATAGACTAGATTTAGTTGAAGAATCAATGGTATTTGGATTGCCATCTGAAGAAGATAAAAATGATGTTAAATTATCTGTAAAAGTTGTTTACAATAAAGAAGTTGCAGAAAGCAAATATCCAGGAAAAACAGAAGAAGAACTTCGTCAAATTATTTGGGAACAAATTAAAGAAATTAACAAATCATTCCCTAGATACAAATATATGCAAAATATGATTTTAACTGATAAAGAATTAATTAAAACCACAACTAAAAAAGTAAAAAGACAAGAAGAAATGAAATTAATATTAAATCAAAAATAATTTTATGAAGAGCTATAGAAAACTATAGCTCTTTTTTGCTTTATATTGATATAAAATTTAGTATATGATATAAAAAAATTATAAAAAATTAAAAATTTTTGAAACCAAATGGCATTTTGATTTGTATTATTAGTAGATAGGAGGTTAAAATGCAAAAAGATATAGAATTAAAACAAAAAATAGAAGAATATGCAGATTTAGTTTATAGAATTGCTCTTACAAGATGTAAAACTATTGAAACTGCGGAAGATATTTTTCAAGAAGTGTTTATGAGATTTAGTGAAAAGAATCCTAAATTTGAAAGCAAAGAACATGAAAAAGCTTGGCTTATTAGAGTTACTATAAATTTAACTAAAAATATAAAAGAATCTGCATGGAACAAAAAAGTAGTTAGATTAGATGAAAATATAGTTTTTAATACTAAAGAAGAAAATGATGTTTACGGAGTAGTTTGCGGATTACCTCAAAATTATAGAACTGTAATCTATCTATTATACTATGAAGGATACAAAGTACATGAAATTTCTAAACTTATGAGTAAGCCAGAAGGAACAATTAAAATATGGCTTTATAGAGCAAGAGAAATTTTAAAACAAGAATTAGAAGGAGGTTTCTAAAAATGAATAATCAAGATAATTATAAAAAAGCAATAGATCAAATTCATGCAAGCGAAGATTTAAAAGAAAAAGCATTTGAAAATGCAAAATATGCTGCTAAATCAAAAAAATATTCAGCTTTAAAATATTTATCATCTTGTGCTGCAGTAATATTATTATTCTTTGTTGGAATTAATTCTATGAATAAAGAAGTAAATCCAATAGATTCAAATATAGCAGATAAAATCAAAGATGAAAAGATAGAAGAAATAGTAATTGCAAATGCTGAACTTCCAAGATTTGAAAGTATGGAACAATTAAAAGAAGCTTTAAAAGTTGATTCTGATGTATATAAAGGAATGCTTTTTGATGGAATAACAAATGAATTAGAAGTATCGGTAGAACAAAGCGAAAAAGCATCTACAACTAATAGAGATGTAGTAACTGATATGGCAGTAGCTACTGAAAGTGCATCTTCTTCTAAACAAGATTTTTCTACAACTAATACTCAAGTAGAAAATGTTGATGAAGCTGATATTGTAAAAACTGATGGAGAATATATTTATTATGTTTTAAATGGAGTTCTTCATATAGTAAAATCAGACACTTTAGAAATTGTTTCTAATATAAGAATTCAATCAGATGATGAAAGATTTACAATTTATGAAATATTTTTAAAAGATGATAAAGTTGTTTTACTTGGAAATGGATATACTTTAGGAGAACCTATAACCAACACAAATGAAGAAGAAAATTCGTTAGTAGATAGAGTTAGAGTAAATACTCTTCAAACAGCAAAAGCTATTGTTTATAATATAGAAAATAAAAACAATCCAGAATTGGTAAGAGAAGTTGCTTTAGAAGGAAATTATTTAGATTCTAGAATGGTTGGAGATAATTTGTATTTAATTAGTAGAAAATCTGCATACTTCTATGGAGAAGTTGAAGATAATACAATATTACCATTAATGAAAGATTCTATAACAAGTTCTGATGAAATAAAAAGAGTTAATTGTACAGATATAATTTACTTTGAAGGAACTGAAGATAAAAGCTTTATGATAGTTGGTGGCTTCAATATAAATGAAAATGAAGAAGTTTGTGTGGAAACTTTCTTTGGTGCAGGCGATACAGTATATGCTAATGAAAAGAATCTATATTTAACTCAAAGAGTTTGGAAAAATAATTATAAAACAACTATTTATAAATTTGGATTAGAAGATGCAAGAATTAAATTGCTTGCAAAAGGCGAAGTTGATGGACAGCTTAACAATCAATTCTCAATGGATGAATATGATGGTAATTTAAGATTAGCAACAACATCTTATATAACTGTAGAACCACAAAAAGATGAAGAACTTGATGGTGGAGTTATGATGACAACTTTAGCTACAAGAAAAACTACAAACAATTTATATGTTTTAAATGAGAATTTAGAAGAAATCGGAAAAATTGAAAATTTAGCTGAAGAGGAACAAATATATTCAGTTAGATTTATTGGTAAAATTGGTTATATTGTAACATTTAAAGAAATAGATCCTTTATTTGTAATAGATTTATCAAATCCTACAAATCCACAGGTGAAAGGTGAATTAAAGATTCCAGGATATAGTTCATATATGCATCCATATGATGAAAATCACATAATTGGAATCGGATATAATACAAAAGATAATGGATATGGTGGAGTAACAAATTCTACAATGAAAATGTCTATGTTTGATGTTTCAGATTTAGAAAATCCAAAAGAAATCTTTAATGTAGATATTGGAACAGATTATGCAAGCTCAGAAGTAACTTATAATCATAAAGCATTATTCTATAAAAAAGCAGATGATTTAATTGGTTTTCCTGTAAATTATAGAAGCAATAATTATAGAAATAGCCAAAATGGATTTGTAATTTTTAGAATAGATTTAGAAAATAATGAGTTTAAAAAATATGGTGAAATTCTTCATGAATTAGATTATAGAAGTGATGTAAGAAGAGTAATTTACATTGAAGATATTTTATACACTTTAGGCTACTCAAGCATTGTATCTTACAATTTAAATACTTTTGAAAAATTAAATGAAGTTGAAATAAAAGAAGACGGTGTGTACGAATTGATTATTGATTAATTTATAGAAGTATGAGGTGGTGATACTTATGAAAAAGAATTGGTTAATTATAAGTTTAGCAATTATAATTGGCATTGGAATTATTATATTCACTATGTATTTAATTGATATGGAGAGAATGAAACATAATTATGATGTTGTATTTAGTACATGGGGACGTAAATATACACCAGCATACAAGCTTCCATATGAGGATAATAACGAAAAAGATAATGTAGAAATAACATCTAATATTGTTAAAATTAAAAATGGAAAGATTAATAACGAAGAAATAATTGAAAAATTCATTGAAGAGGTAAAAAGTGATACTATAGATGAAAAGAAATTAATAATACAAAAATATTATTCTGATAAAGGATATACTGAAGAGGTATTAAAATTTGTTCCGTATATAGCTAAATGTAAAGAAGATGAAGAAGAAACTGAAGACTCAAGCTACGAAGAATTCAAAAAACAGCAAGGAATGTTTTCTTTTAAAACTGGAGATAGTGAGCACAATGTAACTCTTGAATTTAATGCATTTGACTATGAATTAAAAAGAAAAGTAGAAGAGGGTGTTGTAACCTTTTACTTGAAAACAAATCATACTTTAGTAGATGGTCTAGAACAGCAAGAAATCTGTAAATATAGTTTAGAAAGCTCAAATTATAAAAAAGAAATTAATTTAAATTTCTATCAAAGAAAAGATTTAGGAATAAAAACTATAAGTGAATTTGGAGATTATGATTTTAATATTCTTACTTATGGTGGAGATGTATCTTTCACATTTGATACAGATATGGTTTATACTTTTGAAGATGCATTAAAAGAAAATGTTGTTACAGTTGATAAAATATTAAATCAAGCAAGAATTGATGCAGAATATGGCATTTGTGAAGAAGGATATTATTCTGATGGTGGAAGTATAGAATATCTATATGATGATTATACTATTTTAAAATATAATACTTTAGATGGAAGAAAAGATTTAGTAATTGGTATTAAAGGACAAATAATAAATGATGTTAATGATTTAATTTGGCAAGTATCGGATATTCCATATACGTTTGAAGCTGAAATAGAAGAAGTAAAAGAATATAACGGGAAATATTCGTTATTAGCAAATGGAGATGATAGTCATATAGGAGAATATTGGTGTAGTATAAGAGAAACAACAGAATTATTAGATAAAGAAAATAATAAAATAGAAGTAACATCTTTGGAAGAGGGACAAAATGTATCAATAACTTATGCAGGTGGAATAAAGGAAACATATCCTGCTCAAATAGGAAATGTGCTTAGAGTGAAATTACTAGATTAAATAAAAATATTAAAAAATAAAGTACTTTGATTTTCGAAGTACTTTATTTTTGTTTTCACACGCAACTCCTTTTTGAAATTAACATAAAATATAATGAGATTTCTTAAATAAAAGGAGGAAAAAATATGCAAAATCTTTTAGAAGTAAAAAAGCTAAGTAAGAAATATCAAAGTAAAGAAAATGAAATTTTAGCAATAGATAATGTTAATTTTTCTGTAAAAGAAGGAGAATTTGTAAGTATAATTGGACCAAGTGGATGTGGAAAATCAACACTTTTATCAGCCATTGCAGGATTAATACCTAAAACTAGTGGAGAAATTTATATAGATGGTGAAAAAATAACCGGAATTACCGAAAAGATGGGATATATGCTACAAAGAGATTGTCTTTTAGAGTGGAGAACAATTTTAAATAATGTTTTATTTGGGCTTGAAATAAAAGGAAAAATAACCAAGAAATCTAAAGAATATGCAGAAAATCTTTTGAAAAAATATGATCTTTATGATTTTAAAGATAAATTTCCAAATGAACTTTCAGGAGGAATGAGACAAAGAGTAAGTTTAATTAGAACACTTAGTACACGTCCTAAAATATTGCTTTTAGATGAAGCTTTTTCAGCTTTAGATTATCAAACAAGAATAATGGTGACAAATGATATTTACGATATTTTAAGAAAAGAAAATATTACTGTACTTATGGTCACACATGATATTTCAGAAGCTATAAGTATGTCTGATAGAGTAATTGTTTTAACTAAAAGACCAGGAACTATAAAAGAAATTCATAAAATAAAATTTGATATAGAATCTAGAACTCCTCTAAATTGTAGAGAAAGAGCAGAATTTAGTAAATACTTTAATACTTTATGGAAGGAGCTGGGTGTAAATGAAAAATAAAGAGAATATGTTAAAAAGTAAAAAAGAAATATCTACAGATAGAAATTTATATTTGAAAAAAATAAAAATAAAGAAATTCACAATACTATTTTTTCAAATAGCAATACTTGTTGGATTTATAGCTATTTGGGAAATATTAGGAGACTTAGAAATTATAGATACATTTATAATGAGCCAGCCAAGTAGAATTTTAAATACTTTTATGAATTTAACATCGAATGATTTACTTCATCATATTGCTGTGACTAGTTATGAAACAATAGTTGGATTTTTAATTGGAACTTTTCTTGGGACTATAATTGCAATAATTTTATGGTGGTCTGATTATTTGTCAGCTATTTTTGAACCATATTTAGTTGTATTAAACAGTCTTCCAAAAGTAGCTTTGGGACCAATAATTATAATTTGGGTTGGAGCAGGAACTCCCGCAATTATTGTAATGGCTGTAGCAATTTCTTTAATCGTAACAATTTTAGAAAATTTAAATGGATTTTCTAAAACAGATAAAGAACTTATAAAAATGGCAAAAACTTTTAATGCAAGCAAATTTCAGATATTAACGAAAATTGTTATTCCAGCTAATATAAGCACTTTTATAAATTCACTTAAAGTAAATATTGGTCTTTCTTTAGTTGGTGTTATATCTGGAGAATTTTTGGTATCAAAAGCTGGTCTTGGATATTTAATTGTTTATGGTGGTCAAGTTTTTAAATTAGATTTGGTTATGACAAGTGTTTTAATTCTTGGCATTTTAGCAGGAGTTATGTATGGTGCAGTTTTGCTTTTAGAGAAAATAATATCAAAAACAAGATTGAAAATATAAATAAGGTAAAAAAGAAAAAATAATAAAATAAAAATTAAATATATTTATTCACCAATAATAAAAATATTCATAATATAGAATATCAAAATTAAAAAGGAGGAGTTATGAAAAGAAAAGTTATTATTGGGATTATAATAACTATAGTAATTTTAATGCTTGCTATAGTCCTATCAATTAATGGGAATGAACCTGTTAATAATAATTTTGTAGAAAATAATGCATTAGAAGAAGTTAAAAATTTAAAAACAATAAATGTTAGTGAAGTAACAAGATCTGTTTTTTATGCACCACAATATGTTGCAATAGAAAATGGATTTTTTGAGAAAAATGGTATTAAGGTTGAACTAATAACAGGTCAAGGAGCAGATGCAGTTATGACTTCAGTTTTATCTAATCAAGTAGAAATTGGTTTTGCAGGACCTGAAGCATCAATCTATGTCTATAATGAAGGAAAGGAAGACCATACAGAAGTATTTGCTCAACTTACTAAAAGAGATGGTTCATTTTTAGTATCTAGAGAAAATACAGAGAATTTTAGTTGGCAAGACTTAAAAGGAAAAACAGTAATTCCAGGAAGAAAAGGTGGAGTTCCATACATGACTTTAGAATATGTTTTAAAGAAAAATGGAATTAATCCGCAAACAGATTTAACACTTGATGATAGCATTAAATTTGATTTAATGGCAGGAGCTTTCGCAGCAGGAAATGCAGACTATGTTACACTATTTGAACCAACAGCATCAATGACACAGCTTCAAGGGGTAGGATATGTAGTTGCTTCTGTTGGAGAAGAATCAGGTGAAATTCCTTACACAGCATATTTTGCAAAACAAAGTTTTATAAAAGAAAATGAGGATGTAATTCAAGGTTTCACAAATGCAATTTATGAAGGTGAACAATGGGTTAAAGATCACTCATCTAGAGAAATTGCAGAAGTTGTTCAAGATTTTTTCCCAGATACAGATTTGGATATGTTAGAAGCTGCTATACAAAGTTATAAAGATATAGACGCTTGGTGCGTGAATCCTATTCTTGAAGAAGAAAGTTTCAATAGACTTCAAGAAGTTATGATTGAGGCTGGAGAATTAAAAGAAAAGGTGCCATATGAAAAAATAGTAAATAATACTTATGCAGAAAAAGCTATAAAATAGTAGAATTTTTTTTGAATTTATGGTATAAATTAAGTGTTGCTAAAGGTCGGTTTAAAAACTTACTTTAGTAGCACTTTTATTTTGATATTTAAACAAAAAGATTTAAAGGAGAAAAAGATTTTATGGAATGGCTAATATTTGTAATACTGTATTTGATTTTTTATGTTATTTTTAATCAATTCTATAAAGTTGCGACTAAGAGTTTAACAAAACCAGGGGCATTAACAATGCTTTTACAATTAATTGGTTCGCTTTCAATTTTACTTTTGATACCATTTTTTGAAATGAAAATGCCAGTAGATTCTAAAATTTATATATTTTTAGGACTATCTATAATTTTTTATACAATAAGTGATAGAGTAAACACAACTGTAAGAAGTGGAATTGAAGCATCAACATTTAGTGTAATTACTCAACTTTCAACAGTATTTATGATTGTTGCTGGAGTTTTATTTTTCAAAGAGCCTTTTGTTTTAAATAAATTTATAGGTGCAATATTAATTGTATTTAGTAATATTTTAATTTTCTTTAAAAAGGGAAGTGGGAAACCTAATAAATATGTACTTTTAGGAATTTTTGCTAATATATGTTTTACTATTGCTTTGTTTTTAGATGTTAACAATTCGGATAATTTTAATTTACCGATTTATGTTACAGCATCACTCGGATTACCAGCAATTATAATTTTCATATTTGAGAGAATTAAATTCAAAGATTTAATTGAAGAATATAAAAATGGAAATAAAAAAGCTATTTTGATAACATCAATATCTTGGTCATTATCTATACTTTTCCAACTAAGAGCATACCAATTAGGAGAAGTTAGTATAGTGGCACCACTTTGTGCTTTGAGTGTAATTTTAAATGTAATTGTTGGATATTTCTTCTTAAAAGAAAAAGACAATATGCCAAAGAAAATAATCGCTGCTTTACTAATTATTCTTGGAATTATATTGATTAAAGTTTAATTTGTTTTTAATTTATTAAAATATAAATAAAAAAATAAAGGAGTGCTTTTTATGAAAGAATTAAAAGATTATGTAAGAACAATTCCAAATTTTCCAGAAGAAGGAGTAATGTTTAGAGATGTTACTACTGTACTTCAAGATCCAAAAGGACTTAAACTTGCAATAGATGGAATGCAAGAAAAAATAGAAAATTTAGAATTTGACGTTATAGTTGGTGCAGAATCTAGAGGATTTTTATTTGGAATGCCTTTAGCTTATAATTTAAACAAAGCTTTTGTTCCTGTTAGAAAAAAGGGAAAGTTGCCAGCAGAAACTATTTCAGAATCTTATAATTTAGAATATGGACAAGCTACTTTAGAAATACATAAAGATGCAATAAAACCAGGACAAAAAGTTGTTATTATAGATGATTTAATTGCAACAGGAGGAACACTAGAGGCAATAATAAAATTAGTTGAAAGGTTAGGCGGAGAAGTTGTTAGAATTTGCTGCTTGATTGATCTTCCAGAACTTGGCGGAAAAGAAAAGATTAGAGCCTATGAAGTAGACACAGTAATTGCTTTTGAAGGAAAATAAAATATATTAATAAAGGAGAGAATATATGTTAGAAAGACAATATTGTGCATCAGCATATACAATTGATTTTCAAAATAAAAAAGTTTTATTAATGTATAATAAAAAATTAAATAAATGGCTTCAACCAGGTGGACATATTGAAGGAAAAGAAACTCCAGAAGAAACAGCAATAAGAGAAACATTTGAGGAAACTGGGATAAAAATTAAAATAATAGGACCAAGTTTTGATAATAATAAATTCCAACCAGTTGCAACAGAAAGATATATAAACAAAGTTGGAGATATGATTGATATTCAATTTCTTGCTATTCCTGAAACTAAAGAATTAGTAAATGATGAGAATAATAAAACAATGTGGTTTTCAATAGAAGACTTAGAAAAAGAAAATAATATTAGTGATGAAATAAAAACAAAAGTAAAAAAATTATATGAAAATTATAGATAAGAGAGTTTAATATGTTAAGATTAGAAAATATTAAAATTAGAGAAGATTTATCAGATGAAGATGTTGTAAGAGAAGCGTGCAAGAAATATCAAATAAGTTTTTCAGATGTTGAATTTTATAACATATTTAAAAAGTCTATAGATGCGAGAAATAAAGATGATATATTTTATAACTATACTATAGATGTAAAATATACTGGTAAAGGCGGAAAAGAAATTAAAAAAGTAACTAAAGAAAGTTATGCTATAGATATAAATGTAAAAAGAAAATCTGAAAAAAGACCTGTTATTATAGGAGCAGGACCTGCAGGGTTGTTTTGTGCTCTACTTTTGGTTCAAAATGGAATAAAACCTATAATAATAGAACAAGGAAAAAAAGTAGAAGATAGAAAAAAAGATATTGATGAATTTTTAAAAGCTGGAAAATTAAATATAAATTCCAATGTTCAATTTGGAGAAGGAGGAGCTGGAACTTTTTCAGATGGAAAGCTTACAACTGGTGTAAACAATCCTTTATGTAGAAGAGTTTTAAAAGAATTTGTAAACTTCGGAGCTCCAAAGCAAATAATGTATGTAAATAAACCTCACATTGGAACAGACAATTTAATAAATGTAATTTCAAACATGAGAAATTATATTATAGAAAATGGTGGAGAATTTTTATTTGAAAATAAATTAGTTGATTTTAAAATTGAAAATGGCCAATTAATTTCTGCAAAATATATTGATGTTTCAGAAAGTAGTTCTGAAATAAAAGAAATAGAAACTGATTCTTTAGTTCTAGCAATAGGTCATAGTGCTAGAGATACATTTGAAAAGGTATATGAAAAAGGTCTAAATATGGAAAAGAAAAACTTTTCAGTAGGTGTTAGAATTGAACATAAACAATCAATGATAAACGAATCTCAATATGGGACAAAAACAAAATTAGATTTGCCACCAGCAGAATATAAACTTGCATACCATGGAGAAAATCGTTCTTGTTATACATTCTGTATGTGTCCTGGTGGAACTGTTATGGCATCTTCTAGTAATCCAGGAGAAATTGTAACAAATGGAATGAGCAAATTTGCAAGAGATGGCGAAAATGCAAATAGTGCTATTTTAGTAAGTGTTACACCAGAAGATTTTAAAGGTGAATCAGTATTAGAGGGAATTTATTTCCAAAAAGAATTAGAAGAAAAAGCATTTGTTTTAGGCGGAAGCAACTACTTTGCGCCAATTCAAAAGGTTGGAGATTTCCTAGAGGATAGAAAAACTGTTGAGATTGGAGAAGTAAAACCTACTTATAAACCAGGAGTTACACTATCAAATCTTCAAGAAATCTTGCCAGATTATGTAGTAAAAACATTAAAAGAAGGATTACTTGATTTCGATAAAAAGATAAAAGGATTTGCAAATAAAGATGCAATTTTAACAGGAGTAGAAACGAGAAGTTCTTCACCAGTTAGAATTGTAAGAAATGAAACCGGAGAATCTAATATAAAAGGAATTTATCCATGTGGTGAAGGTGCAGGATATGCTGGTGGAATTATGACTGCTGCAATGGATGGAATTAAAATTGCTATCGATATTTTAGAAAAAGAATAAAATTTGGAGGTACAAATGGAAAAATTAAAAGCAATGATCAAAAAGTACAATCCTACATGTGAACAAGAAGAAGCAGACAAAAGTTTGATGCTTAGTTATATTGAAAATTTTGAAGATACATTAACAAGAGAAAACAAGACTTGCCATTTTACAGCATCAAGTTGGATTGTAAATAAAGAAAGAACAAAAGTATTAATGATTTATCATAATATATATGATTCTTGGACTTGGACTGGTGGACACTGTGATGGAGATTCGGATGTACTTCATGTGGCATTAAAAGAAGCTGAAGAAGAAACAAGCTTAAAATCAGTAAAACCTTTAACAGAAGAATTAGCATCTCTTGAAATTCTTACTGTAGACGGACATGTTAAAAGAGGAAAATATGTATCATCACATGTGCATTTAAATTGTTCATTTTTATTAGAAGCAAACGAAAACGAGGAATTGCATATTAAAGAAGATGAAAATAGTGGAGTTAAATGGGTAGATATAAATGATGCTTTAAAACTTACTAAAGAAGCAAAAATGGTTCCAATATATAAAAAATTAAATGATAGAGTATTTGCTTTAAGATAGAAAAATATAAAGTGAGGAAATTATGGAAGAAAAATTTGATGTTTTAACAGAAACAGGGGAATATGCAGACCGAATTGAATCAAGAGATGATTGTCACAAATATGGCTTTTGGCATAAAGCAGTAGCTTTATTTATAATAAATTCAAATGATGAAGTTTTACTTCAAAGAAGAAGTCCAAATAAAAAACTTTGGCCAAATCTTTGGGATATTTCGGCAGGTGGTCATGTTTTAGCAGGTGAATTTGGATTTGAGGCTATAATAAGAGAAATAAAAGAAGAACTAAATGCAGACATAGAAAAAAATGACATCTTGTTTATTGGAAGCGCAACATCAACTAATGTTAAAGGAGATATTATTAATAATCATTTTAATGAGTATTATATAGTAAATAAAGATGTAGATATAAGTACTTTAACACTTCAACTAGAAGAAGTATCAGAAGTTAAATGGTTTAAAAAAGAAGATATAGTAAATAGAATTAAAAATAATTTTGATTGTATAACAGAAAAAGGTGGATGTTGGGATTATTTAATAAAATATTATGAATGGAAAGAGTCTAAAACAAAATAGAACTTTACATAATTTAAAATTGATTCTTAAATAAATGTATTAGTTGGAGGAAAAAGATGAGAATTGGTGGAAGTATTAGTTATCAATTAACAGACATTTTCAATATAATTGAAGATCAAACTTTATCAGAGGAAGAGAAAAGAAGAAAAGTAGAAGAATATCAGGCTTCATTAACAGATGAGAAAAACGGATTATTAGTTGATAAAAGTAGAAGAACTGGGCAAAATTTAAAAAATGGTTTCTACGTTTTTGGAAATATTGATGACATGTCATATGAAGCTATTATAGAGGTAAAAAAATATGTTGATGAAGTCTTATCATCATTGACATGTGAGGGTGAAATGAAAATGTCTAGCCTTATTAAAGGATATGATAGGAATACACAAGAATTGGTATATGATTTTTCTTTGGCAGATAAAACATACACATATGCAATGGAACATGGGAAAGATATGAGAGGACATACTCTAGTGTGGCACAAACATGAACCAAAAAAAGTTTTAGATGCGTATATAGAAGATAGATTAGGATGTACACTAGATGAATATAAGGAAAAAAATCCAGAAGAATTTTTTGGAAAAAGAGAAGAATTAACTAAAGATTTTTTAGCTTCATATATGAAACAACTAGGAGAACAATATCCAGGATGTTATTGCTGGGATGTATTAAATGAAATAGTACCAGAATTAGAAACTGGAAGACCAACAAAAGAAGAAAGAGATGAGGGGTTAAGACACTCATTGTGGAGAGAATATTTGGGAGAAGACTTTTATATTGATGTTTTAGAAACAGCAAGAGATAATTTGCCAGAAGGAACAGAATTATTTTATAATGAATTTGGTGAACAACACCCTGAAAAACGACAAGCTATATTAGATGTAATTAGAAATATAAAAAAATATGAAGAAAAAACTGGAAAAGTTATTCTTGATGGAATAGGATTACAATCACATTATGACTTAAATGTAACACCTGAACAAATTGAACAAATACATAGAGAATTTGCGGAAACTGGAAAAAAAGTTCAAATTACAGAAATTGATATAATGCCAGGAAGAGATAGAAATGGGAACGTTAGAGAATTCGATAATGAAGTCTATGAAAATTTGTGGAAAAAAGTGTTTGAGTGTACTGAAGAATATGGAATAGATGCATTTACAGGATGGGGATTGGGAGACGATTTGAGTTGGTTTTCAGCTGAAGGTATAATGCCAACAATGATAGACAAATTAGGAAAAGTCAAAGAATTCGCAAAAGTTTTTCTTGAAAAAATGAGAGGACAAACTAAAGATACGATTTCCATGAAAAATGTTGTTGAAAATGCGATTAAAGATGGGGTTACCTTAGAACAAGTTGAAGATTTAAGTAGAAGTGAAAATACACAAGAAAAAAATAGAGAAGGAGAAGCTAGAAGTGATTAATAATACACGAGCTAAAGCTTATACAGAAGTACTTGAAATAATAAGTCATTTTTCAGAAGAAGAATATAATAAGATACCAAAAGAAAAAATTGAATATTATGAAAATAACAAAGATGATAACTATTTTTTCAAGATTAATCCTAATATAGATTTATCAAAACAAAATATATCACAAGAAGCAAATACAATTTTAGTTTTATTATTTAGAGATTTTTTTGCAACTGATAAGCAAAAAGAAATTTTGAATAAATTGTTATTACAAAACGAACAAAAACTAGAAGAAGAAAAACGAAAAAAATACGATCCTAGCAACATATTCAAAAATAATAATGAAAACCAATATGAACAAAAAAATGAAGAAACAGATTTAATGATAATAGAGGAAGAAAAATGGTACGAAAAAATATATAATTTTATAAGAAAATTATTTAAAAAATGAGATTAATTGCTAAAATGTTGATTATAAAATGGAAAAGTTATAGAATATAATTTACATAATTAAAGAATAATCTTGACTTAAAACCTCTAAGAGAGTAAAATATTTAGGTAGAGTAAATTAAATAGTCGCTTGCGATACTCGAAAGGGTACACAAGAGGAAAGTCCGGGCTCCAAAGAGCAATGGTACTTGATAACGTCAAGCGTGGGTAACCATAGGGAAAGTGCAACAGAAAATAACAACCAATTATTTTGGTTCAGGTGAAAAGGTGGAGTAAAAGCCCACCAGCGGTATAGTGATATATCGGCTGTGTAAACCCTACCTGGAGCAACACCTTGGTAGAAGGAATTAAGACTGCTCGTCACTTCTTCGTAAATCCTTGCGTGGCTTGAAATATATAGCAATATATATTCTAGATAAATGACTATTCACGACAGAACCCGGCTTACAGATTTACTCTATTTATATGAAATTAGAAAGCATACTTTTGGAATAATTAATATATTTCAAACGTATGTTTTTTTGTTATAAATTTGTAACCAAAACTTAATTTGTCTTATAAGGATTTTGGTGATACCATTATAATAATAGGAATATGCAAAGGAAAAAGAGAAAATGGGAATAAAAGACTGGTTTAAGAAAAAAAATAATGAACCTCAAAGTAAAAAAATAGAAGGTGCTTGGAAATTTAGTAAAGCAAATACACATTTAACTATAAGTGATTTTACAGATACAGGAGTATCATATGGTGACCTTATAGATGGAACTACACCGATGAAATTATACACGTTTAAAATGCAAAAAAGAGATCAAAGAACATTTGGGGAAGCAGGACCGTTAGGCAAACAATACGAAATTGTAGCATTTGAAGCACCAGCAGCATGGGATATTGAAACAGCTATAAATAATGGAATACTAACAACAATATTAAATGAAACAAATGCAATAGATAAATCTTATAATAATGGAAGACAAATTGATGTGCTTGGAAGATTTGATTTAAATAATAATTTTTCTAATTCGAATCCAGGAATACAAGAATATGTAGATAATACATATGTACCGGAATTAAATGAAAGAATTGAGAACCAAAGAAGAGCAGATGAACAGAAGAAACAAAAAGAAAATAATCCAGGATTTCTTGTAAATGCATTAGGAAAAGTAATTGATTTCTTTGATGGAATAAAAGAAAGAAGAAATGAAAGAAAAGAAATGAAATTATTAGCTGCTGCTGAAGAACGTTTGGCAAATCAACCACCAAGATTATCAAGAGAAGAACTTGGACTATCTTCTAATGAAATTAGACCATCGGGCAGAGATACATTTCGTATAGGAAGTTCACAAGATGAAAATGTAATAGCTGTTGATATTATAGGTAAACCTCAAATGATGGAAGATGGAAGTTATTTGTATACAGCCAAAAAGCAATTTACAAGAACTTTTAGTCATTATGCTGAGTTAACAAGTGTACCAAATTGTCAATTTTCACTTCCAGTACCACCAGAACATTTTCAAGATTTTTTGATAGACTGTGAAAATCCAAACAATGAATTTGCAAAATCAAATGCAGATGCTTTGATGTTCTTATTAAATCAAAAACCTTTAGAAGGAAGAGGATTATACATGGGAGGCTTGTTTGTTGGTAATGATAGAAATCTTCACTATAGCGAGTATCAACACATGCAAGATTCTATAGATCGTTTAAATGGAAATGATAAATTACACCAACAACAGTACCAACAACCAGAGCAAACATATGGATATGAAAAGTAGATAATAAAATAGTTTAAAAGTGTGTAATAAAACAAAAAGAGTACTTAGGGACTCTTTTTTGTTTTTAAAAATTAATTTATAAATAAATTTTATTTTATTGCAAAATGATTTTTTTTAAAATATAATACACATGGACTTGAAACATATTATTAAGTAATAAATTAAATAAAAGAGGAGAAAAAGGATGTACGATATATATGCAGATTTACACGTTCATATTGGAAGAAGTGAAAAAAATAAACCAATAAAGATTACAGCAGCAAGAAGTTTAAACTTTGCTAATATTGCCAAAGAATGTGTAGAAAGAAAAGGAATAAATTTAGTAGGAATTATAGATTGTGCTTCGCCTTATATAATAGAAGATATTGAAGATTTTCTAGCTACGGGAGAAGCTTATGAAATAGAAGACGGTGGAATAATTTATAAAGATAAAGTTTGTATTATTTTAGGAAGTGAAATAGAGACTTCAGAAATTAATGATGAAGGACATACAGGAAGTGCTCACAACTTATGTTACTTTCCAAAACTTTCTGATATAAAAGCATTCTCAAATGAGATGAGTCATCATATAAAAAATATTACTTTAAGTTCTCAAAGAGCAGATATATCAGCATATGAATTAATAGATATAGTAGAAAGACATAATGGTGTATTAGTACCAGCTCACTGCTTTACACCACACAAGAGCTTTTATGGAAATTGTACAGATTCTTTAAGAAAAATATTTAAAGAAAAATATGAAAAAATTCCAGCAATAGAACTTGGGTTAAGTTCAGATACATTTTTAGCTGATCAAATATCAGAACTTGAAGGAAAAACATTCTTAACAAATTCAGATGCTCATTCACTACCAAAGATTGCTAGAGAATACAATAAGATGCAACTTGAAGGAATAAGTTTTAAAGAATTTATAAAAGCTTTAAAAAATGAAGACGGAAGAAAAATAGTTGCAAATTATGGAATGGATCCAAAACTTGGAAAATATCATAGAACATATTGTGAAGTATGTGATAAAAGAATTCCAGGAGACGCTCCTGTAACAAAATGCGATACATGTGAAAGCAAAAATATCACAATGGGAGTTTTTGATAGAATAGAAATTATTAAAGATAAGAAAGAAACAAAAAGCCCAGAAATAAGACCAGAATATGTTTATCAATACCCACTTACATTCATACCAGGGGTTGGTGGTAAAACAATAGATAAATTATTAGAACATTTTGGAACAGAAATGACAATACTTCACAAATTATCAGATGATGATATAGAAGCTGTAGTGGGCTCTAAAGTTGCTCAAAATATAATAAAAGCACGTGATGGAAAAATGCATATTATCGAAGGTGGCGGTGGAGTTTACGGAAAAGTAGAATAAAATTGAATTAACAGAATACACTTTACTAATATTATAAAGCGGGATTTACTAATTATGATCTAATTAGTAAGTGCCGCATTTTATTTAGAATATATGTAAAGGTGTAAAATGAAAAAAATATTAATAGAATATATAATAAGAAACAAAAAGAATTTTATAATTATTGCTATATTATTTTGCATTGGTGTTTTTATTGGAATATTTTCTGTAAATAATTCAAGCGAAGCTCAAAGACAAGAATTAAATACATATATTATAAGTTTACTGGATAAAATTAAAAATACTGATAATATTAATAATTTAGAATTATTAGTTTTAAGTATAAAAGAAAATGTGAGTTTAATCTTATTGGTTTGGTTTTTAGGATGCACAATAATTGGAGGAATTTTTATATATTTAGCAATAATATATAAGGGATTTACTATTGGATATACTATTTCTGCAATGATTGCTGTTTTAGGAACTAAACAGGGAATAGTTCTTTCTATAATTTCACTATTTTTGCAAAATATAATTTTTCTTTCTGCGTTTTTCTTAATAGCAGAAAACGGAATAAAATTATATAAAGGAATTTATACTAGATGTATAAATTTAAAAGAAGAAGTGATACGTCATACCGTAATTATGTTGATTACAATTATGTTATCTATTTTTTCTAGTTTAGTGGAAGTTTATATTTCTATGAATTTATTAATATTTTTAAAAGAAATTCTCTAAAAAGGCTTTACTTTTTTGGAGATATTTGATATAACATAAATACCTTATGTAAATTATGTTATTCATAACTAAATTTTAAGGAAAATACGAATATGGATTGGAGAGTTATGTAATGGAAAAACAAATTAAACTTTTTTTAGAGTTTCTTGAAAATGATAAAAAACTATCATCAAACACATTACAATCTTACAAAAGAGATATTACACAATATCAAGAATACATAGATAAAAATGGTTTAAATTATTTAAAAATAGATAATGAGGATATTGATAAGTATTTTGAAAACTTAAAAGCTATGAATAAGAAAACTTCAACAATATCTAGAAACTTAGCTACAATAAGATCTTTTTATCAATTCTTATTAAGAACTAAAAAAATTAAAAAAGATCCAACAATTGGAGTACAATCGCCAAAAGTAGAGAAAAAAGTTCCTAGTATATTAACTTCAAAAGAAGTAGAATTATTATTAGAACAACCAAAAAATATTGACTTAAAAGGAATTAGAGATAAAGCAATGCTTGAATTTGCTTACGCTACTGGAATGAGAGTTACAGAAATAATTTCTTTAAATATTTCTGATGTAAACTTAGAACAAAGTTTTGTTGTATGTAATGTTGGTTCTAAGAAAAGAAATATTCCTTTAGGATCAATTTCTTTAAAAGCTTTAAAAGATTACATAGAAAAAGCTAGACCAATCTTAATTAAAGATGAAAGCGTAGCTGCGTTATTCGTAAATATAAATGGAAAAAGATTAACAAGACAAGGATTCTGGAAAATCGTTAAATTCTATAAAGAACAAGCTCATATTACAAAAGAAATTACACCACACGTTTTAAGACATTCTTTTGCAACACATCTTTTACAAAATGGAGCTGATTTAAAAGCAATCCAAACAATGCTTGGACATTCAGATATATCTTCAACACAAGTATATATGCAATTCCAAAATGAAAATTTAAAAGATATTTATAAAAAAGCTCACCCAAGAGCTTAGAGAATAAAAAAATTAAGACAGACTAAAAGGTCTGTCTTTTTGTTAATTTATATATTTTATTTTGCAAGTTCATAAATTGCCTCAGCATAAATTTTAGAAGCTAAAATTAAATCATCAATCTCAACAAATTCATCAACTTGATGACACATATCTTTTTTACCAGGCATTGTTAGACCATAAGAAATGAAATTATCAAATGCTCTTGCATAAGTTCCACCACCAATTGCGATAGGAGATGCATTTTGATTTGACTTTTTATTAAATATATCAACCAAAGTTTTTACTAAATAACTATCTTTTTCAACATAAAGAGGATTTTGAACAGATAATCTGTTTACTTCAATATTGTCAAATAAAGAGTTATATTTGTTTTGAATTTCATCTAAAGAAGTTGTAACAGGAACTCTTAAATTTATTTTTATAACTAATTTATTATTTTCATATTCTAGTATTGCAACATTAGAAGTAAGGACTCCTGATTCGTCTTCTAATTTATTTTCAGACATAAATCTTGGAGATTCGATATCAAACAATCCAGCATCATAAATTGTTTTTAAATATTCATTTTCAAATTCGAAGTTTTTAAGTAAAAATTCTACAAGTAATTTAATTGCATTTTTTCCAAGTTCAGGATGTGCAGCATGAGAAGCAATTCCAAAGCTTTCAATTTTTATGATATTATCATCAAGTTTTAAAATAGAAATATTTTCTTCGCTTTTATTAATAATATTTTCAAGTAGAGAACTGTTTAATGATTTCAATGTAATTGCTGCATATTTTGGAACAACATTTATAGCATTATTATTTGTAGAAATATCAATTATTTCAAAATTTTTGATTTTAAAATAGTTTTTAAGCTCAATAGATAAAATTCCTTTTTCGGCAAATATCCCAGGGAAATTAGCATCAGGACTAAAACCAAGCTCTGGCCATTCTTCATGTTCTTTATAATAGTTTATGCATTTCCAATTTTTTTCTTCATTTAAACCTATAATTAATCTAACTCTTTTAGAAACATTGCAAGAATCTTTAACAGCTTTCATAGCATAAAGACTTGCTATAACTGGTCCTTTATCATCAATAGAACCTCTACCAAAAAGTTTTCCTTCTCTAATTTCTGGTGAAAATGGAGGAGTAGTCCAACCATCTTCTTCAAGAGCTGGAACAACATCTAAATGTCCAATTATTCCAACTAATTCTTCACCTTCACCAAATTCAATAAAGCCACAGTAATTATCAATATTTTTAGTTCTAAATCCAAGTGAATTTCCTAGCTCTAAAATGTAATTTAATGCATTAGTACAAATTTCTCCAAAAGGAAGAGAAAAATCATTTGTTTCTTGAGAAACGCTCGGAATCTTGATTAACTCACAAGTTTTATTAATTATTTCATTTTTATTTTCTTCAATTATTTTGTCAAACATAAAAAGCTCCTTTCGATAAATATTACAAATATTTTCTGTATTATATACTAAATTATGACAAAATTTAAATAATGTTATAAAAATGATATATAAAAAACTTGAATTAATTTTAAATATTGTATAAAATAATACCAGTAAACAAAAGTTAAAATTTTAGGAGGAAAAAAGATGAGAAGTGAAAAGGGAATAACATTAGTAGCATTAATAGGAATATTCGTTTTAGTAGTTATTTTAGCAGGAATTTCAATTTCAATTGCTGCAAAAGGAAATGATGAAGTTCAAAATCCAACAAATGATGTAGTAACAAATGTTGATGACGAATATGAAGATGAAGAAATTGTTGTTGATCCAACAGCAGCTTCTACAACTGTACCAGAAGAAACAACAAATACTGTTACAAGTGAAGTTGAATAATAAAATAGATTTATAAAATACAAAAGTAAAAGTGAATTCAAAAGCTTATTCAATACGAGAATTTGGCTAGAATTCACTTTTTTTAAAGATAAGAGGGAAATAAATGAAAACGTTTTTTAAATATGTATTAATATATATATTAATAACAGTGTTGATGTTAGGAGCTTTATTATTAGTGTCTTTTATTCCAAAAGAAGCTATTAGAAAAAATGCAAGAAAGTCTGCTTTGTTAATGTATTATGAAGGTGAAAAAGTATACTTTAATTCTTTTGGAAGAAATTTATATGACGATAATTCTTCTGATGCAATAATGTTTAATTTAACATATACAATAGATGAGAATAATAAATTGGAGTCTATTATTAAAGCTAGAAGAAATTTTGTTCCAGGTATTACAAAAGAGATAATAACAGATACTGTTGGTAATTTACCATTTGAATCAGATCAATTTTCGATGACTAAAGAATTTTTAAATACTGTTCATGAGAAAGAGCAAACTTCTTTTGAATATGGAAGATATTGGCATGGATATATAGTTATTTTAAGAGTATTATTATGTTTGTTTGATGTTACAGTTATAAGACTGCTTACACAATTAACGATTTTAATATTAATTATAATACTGATGTATTATTTGATTAAAAATAGTAATTGGAAGCTTGCGGTTTTATTGTTTTTAGGATTTGTTGCAACAGATTTATTTGTATGGACTTATACAATACAAGGAAAATTTGTTGTTATAATTGCACTTTTAATATCTATATTTATAGCGAATAAAAAAATAAATAATAAAAATCTAAATATATGGTTATTTATATCAGGAGCATTAACCGCTTATTTTGATTTATTAACTACGCCGATATTAAGTGCCTTGTTACCAATTATTGTTTATACAGCTGTAAATAATGAAGAAATAAAACTTAAAGAACAATTAATCAAAATTATCAAAAATCTTATTGCATGGGGAACAGGATATTTTGGATTATGGGCTACAAAATGGGTGATTTCTGATTTGTTATTTGGTACAGATATTATTAAAGTATCAATAACTCAGATTTATTATAGAGTTTTTGGAATAAATAATGACGATGGAATTAAAATTAATAATTTTGAAGCTCTTAGTAGAAATGTATTGCTTTCATTAAATTATTTGGTAGGAGCAATATATATCATAACTTTAGCATGGGCAGTGATTAAAAAAATTCATTCTCATAAAAAAGGAATATTTATTTCTACTGAAAAATTGCCATATTATATGTGCATTATTATAACTTTAGCTTGGTATTTTATAATTTCAGAGCATTCTTATAAACATTATTTCTTTACATATAAAACAATGTTAATACCACTAATTGCCACAACTTTTATAGTTTTTGATAATAAGGATAAACAAAAATTACTAAATGAAAAGGAAGAAGAAGTAAAAAATGATTAATATAAATATTATTTGTGTTGGAAAATTAAAAGAAAATTATTTAAAAGAAGCAATTTCAGAATATTCTAAAAGACTATCCAAATATTGTAATTTAAAAATAATAGAAATTTCTGACGAGAAACTTCCAAACAAAATAAATGATAATACTATTGAAGAAGTAAAAAACAAAGAAGGATTAAAAATACTAGAAAATATAAAAAAAGAGTCTTATGTTTTTCCTTTAGATTTACATGGAAAACAATTTACTTCTGAAGAGTTTTCTGAAAAAATAGAAAATATTACAGTTAGAGGATTTAGCACAATTACTTTTATAATTGGTGGGACATTAGGAATTTCAAGTGAAGTTTTAAACAAAGCAAATGAAATGATTTGTTTTTCAAAAATGACATTTCCACATCAATTAATTAGAGTATTTTTGCTTGAACAATTATTCAGAGCTTTTAAAATTTCAAACAATGAAACATATCATTGGTAGAAAGGGTTATTATGCAAGGAATTATAATTATAAATAAACCACAAGGATTTACATCACAAGATGTAGTTTCAAAAACAAAGAAAATTTTAAATGTAAAAAAAGCAGGACACACAGGAACTTTAGATCCACTAGCAACAGGAGTTTTGCCAGTTTTGCTAGGAAATTATACAAAGCTTTCTAAATATTTAATTGAGCATGATAAAACTTATATTGCTAAAATTAAATTAGGAGAAAGAAGAGTTACTGGAGATAAAGAAGGGGAAGTTATAGAAACTAAAACAGTAAATGAAGAGATGCTTTTGAAAGAAAATGTTGAATGTGCCTTGAAATCTTTTTTAGGAAAACAAATGCAAACTCCTCCAATTTATTCTGCAATAAAAGTTGATGGAAAAAAACTTTATGAATATGCAAGACAAGGAATTGATGTAAAAATTGAACCAAGAGAAATAGAAGTTTATAAATTAGATTTATTAAATATAAATTTCGAAGAAAAAGAAATTAAAATTTTAGTTAGTTGTTCGAAAGGAACATACATAAGAGTTTTGTGTGAAGATATTGCTAAAAAACTAGATACTGTTGGATATATGAGTTATTTAAATAGAATTATTGTAGATAAATTTAAAATAGAAAATGCAATTGATTTTGAAACTTTAGAAGAGAACAAAAACAATGAAGAATTTTTAAAAAATAATATAATTACTATGGAAGAAGTTTTTAAAGATTTTCCAAAATTAAAATTAAATTCTAGGAAGTTAGAACTTTTCTTAAATGGAGTTATGCTTACATTTGAAAATGAAGACGGAACTTATAATATATATGATGAAAATAATAATTATATAGGCATAGGAATAATAAAGAATGAATTATTAAAAAGAGATATAATAATATAAAATAAAGCTATAAATAGGATTTTCTTATTTATAGCTTTTATAATATAAGAATAAAAAATTATTATTATTTTTTTATATAAATAATTACATATATAGTATT
>CAZPAF010000023.1:0-29014 GCA_964584475.1 uncultured Lachnospiraceae bacterium
TAATTTCTGGTATAGTATATGATGCAGAAACAGTCATATATAAGTCATTTTTTGGAAATAAAATAATGCATTCTAATATTATAATGATTCCAAAAATAATTAATTCTTTTATATATTTTTTTATATTTTTTTCTTTTATTATTTCTATTAAAAATGTTATCGCTAAAATTATAGAAATTATCATTCCATGCATACTAATTAAAGATATAAATCCTAAAGCCAATATATATTTTAGCGGTTCTTGCAATCTTTTTTTATATGTTATTACAAGCAATGAGAATGCTAATAATAAATAACTATAGCTTCTAGCAATAATAGTATATTGATAGAATATATAATAAGAAAATGGTAGTAATATCTTTACAAATTTAGGAGCTTCAACTTTCTTTAAAAACACAAAAAGTCCAATTGCTGATATAATTATTGGCACGATATATAAATATTCGTAATCTAAACCTAAATCAATAAACAATTTTAAAGTTAAATGCCACAAAGGAAAAGAGCCTTCGTATCTGGCAATATTCCAGACGATTTCTGAAGTGCTTGCATCTCTTGCTATTATCCAACTTTGTGCTTCATCGACCCAAGGTTCATGGTTAATTCCTATTAATAATGTTAAAAGTAAAAATACTACAAAAATAATTGTATTTATTTTTTTCATTATTTCACCTTTTATTTTAAGCTTTTTCTTCTACATTTTCTTTTTCATTTTTTTCTTGTTTTTTAACTTTTTTTGCTTCTAATATATTTACCCATTTATCTATATAATGTCTTCTTATTATAGCTAAGTTTGTAAACATTCTTCCAACAAATACAACAATTGCTGCTAAATAAATATCTACATTCAATTTTTCTCCTAAATAAGTTAATGCTATAGACAAAATTGAATTTCCAAAAAATCCTGATAAAAATATTTTTAAATCAAAATTTCCTTTTACAACAGATGCAATTCCTCCAAAAACTGAATCAAGTGCAGCTATTATTGCTATTGATAAATAACTCGAATATGTATAAGGAATAACTGGCGCCATTGAACCTAGTATTGCTCCAACTACACATCCTATAAGTATTGCAATATATATCATTTTCTATTCCTCCTTATTTTTTTCTACATTTTCTTTTGCATATTCAAATTTTTGCTCCCCTTCATATGCAGGAACAATAACATTATCTTCTACTGTATATGTAACATCAATCCCTTCTGCTAACATAAGATCTATATATCCACCTTTAATACTTAAAGCACTTTCAAAATATTTTTTATCTCCAATCGCTTTTACTGTAAATGGTGCAGTAGTTTTTCTTTCATTTATATTTATTAATTTGTCTTTAACTTTTGCAATTTCACTCATAGAAATTATTCTTTCATCATTTATTGAAACCGCTTCAGCACCTGCTGCATTTAATTCATTTACTAATTGTAAAAGATGAGAATAAGTTACAACTTTATCATCTTTATCTTTTAAAGAAACAATAATTCCTTGACCTTGAAGACTTGTGTAACCCAGATAAACTTCAGCTTCTTTAACTTCTTCTTGTAATACTGTTGATGTATTAGTATCATTATCTATTTCTTGTTTGTATTCATTGATTTTGCTATCTACTTCGTTTATTTTTTCTTCAATTTCTTCATATTTTTCTTTCCAACTTGCAAGTTCCGCTCTTAATTCCGTTTCTCTCATTGTTTCTATTGCAGTTATATCTGTTTCATCAACAGTTTTAAATTGAGTAAATATTATCATTGTTAAAATTAGTGCTGTACAACCAGCACAAATCGTCATTGTTATTTTACCCTTCAACTTCAATCACCTCTATTCAAATATTGTTGCATATTCTAATTTATATATTCCTTCGTATTTTGGAATAACTATTGTTTCTTTTTCAACTGGTTTTATATCTACCTTTACACCATCATCGATCATCCAATCAATATATCCGTTAGGCATTGTAACAGCTCCATAAAGCATACTTGGAAGTCCTATAGCCTTTATTTCATAAGGAACTCCAACTTTTTCACCATTTATTAAAACAACATTTCCTGCACAAGTTATTGAAGATTTACTTACAATTCTTTGATCATTTATTGATATTGCTTCAGCTCCTGCATTTTTTAATGCATTTACAATTTCATATAAATCTCCATCGTGAACAATATAATCACTTGCCCAGTTACCATTTAAGTTTGATCCATCTCCATCTGTTACTGTTATAACAATTCCTTTTCCAATAACTTCTGTATTTCCTAGTAATGAATTATATCTTGCAAGCTTTGAGCTCATTCCACTATGAGTTTCATCAGAGTTTGATACTTGCTCTCTCAAAGAATTTAGTATCTCCTCTTTTTCTTCTAATTTTTCATATGCATTTTCATATTTTTGTTTCCATCTTAAAACACTATCTCTAAGCTCATTTTCCACCAAAGTTTTTCCAACTGTTGTTGTGCTTTTTGATACAGTATTAATTTGAACTGCAATTCCTAATGTTAGAAAAAAACACATTATTCCTAATATTAATGATATTTTTAAATTTTTACTCATTATTGCTCCTTTCTTATTTGTAAATTTAATTACCACTTGGTCTAAAATAAGCTTCTTGTGAATTTAAATCTACATTTAAAAATAATTCTCCGCTTTTCCCTTGTGATGTTTCTAAAATTGATTTTAAATACAATATTCTAGTATTTAACTCAGAACAATCTCCTAAATAAACTGTTTTTCCTTCTTTTTCTAAAATAATTGTATAATTTTTTTCATTTGAAATATCTATCTTTGTTATAAGCTCTCCAAGCCCATTACTTTTTGCAACTTCATAGATTTTTATAACCATGTTCATTTTATTTAAATCTGCAACGTTAATTCTGTTTCCAGCTTTTATATTACTCAAGTCTGTTGTAAATCCTATTAAAATTGGTACATCTAATTTCTCGTTTGATATTTCTAGCATATACCCTTGGTTATTTATATAAACATAACTATCAGCAAATTGAAGCATGTATTTTACTTCTCTTTCTTCTATTTCTATTTGCACTGTTGATGGTAATTTTCTTGTTAATTCAACACTTTCAATATAAGCGTTTTCTTTAATTTTTTCTTTAACTAATCCTTTATTAAATTTAAATATATTTGTATGTAGCTCTAATCCTGAAAAACTTATTATCTTTTCTTTCGAATTCTTTGAATTACCAATAATTTCAATATTTCTTATATCAAATATTGGTGAGCATAATAATAAAATAGCAATTATTATAAAAAAGATTATCCCAAAAACAATTTTGGCTTGTTTTCTAATTTTGCCTTTTTTATGCTTTACTGCCTTAGTTTTATTATTTTTTTTCGTGCTTGTTTTTTTTGATGTTTTTTTATTTTTTGATGGAGTTTTCTTATTTTCAACTCCAATAATTATTTCATCATCCAAACTTACTCACCCATTTCCTTCATAATTATTCGTTTCTAACTATATTCGCACCTAATTCATTTAATTTTTTATCCAAATTTTCATATCCTCTAAGCAAATATTCTAATTTTCCTACTATAGTAGTTCCTTTAGCTGCAAGTCCTGCCAATACTAAAGAAGCACCACCTCTTAAATCTGTGCTTTCAACATCTGCTGCATGTAACTTTCTTATGCCTTTTATAACCATTGTTTTTCCATGAACAGTTGCTTTAGCTCCCATTCTTTGTATCTCTTGCATAAATTTAAATCTATTTTCAAATATATTTTCAGTTATTATAGACGTTCCTTTACTTAATGTCATTAATGTTGAAAATTGTGGTTGCAGGTCTGTTGGAAAACCCGGATATGGCATAGTTTTTATATCAACAGAATTTAATCTTTTATTTACTCTTAAAGATATTGTATTTTTGGTTGTTTTTATTTCACATCCAGCTTCGCATAATTTATTAAGAAGCGGACTAATATGTTCTGGAACTGCATTATTTACTTTTATAATCCCATTTGTAATAGCTCCTGCTATCAAAAGAGTTCCAGTTTCAATTCTATCTGGCATAATTTGGTAAGAAACATCTTTTAAAGTTTTTACTCCAATTATTTTTATAACATTACTACCGGCACCATATACTTTTGCCCCCATCTTATTTAAAAACTTGACTAAATCTTCAATTTCAGGTTCCTTAGCAGCATTATTTATTATAATTTCATGTTCTCCCAAAATACTTGCTAAAATTATATTTTCTGTAGCACCAACACTTGGAAAATCTAAATCTATAATTTTCGACTCTATTTTATCACACTTACATTCAATATATCTACTATTTTCATTTATTTTTATACCAATTCTTTCAAAATTTTGCAGATGCAAATCAATTGGTCTAGCTCCTATATCACAACCGCCCAGGATACGAAAATCTTGCCTCTTTAAACCTACTTAATATTGCTCCTACAATTATAACTGAAGACCTTAATTTCCTCATTAAATCGTCTGGTATTGTTGTTTTAGAAGCATCTTTTGAATTAATAATAATTTTATTTTTATCTTTTTTTACTTTGCAACCAATTTTTTGCAAAATTTCTAATGTTATTTTTACATCTTCTATATCTGGTACATTATATAGTCTAGTTGTTTTACCACTTATAATTGTTGCAGCAAGAATTGGAAGGCTAGCATTTTTTGATCCTGAGACAAAAGTCTCTCCATGTAATTTATATCCACCATTTATTATGTACTTATACATAGCAAATTCCTCCTCATAATATTGATGGTACATATTATGAAGATTTAACATAAGTTGTTACATCAGCTTACTTTAAAACCAATCTATCAACTTTAGATTTAATATATTTTTCAAGTTTTCCCATAAAGATTTCTGGTTCTATTTCTTTTCTTGCTACCATTTCTAATCCTTTTTCCCAACTTGCTGTAAGTTCTGGATTTAACATGTCTGGAATAGACTTAAATACAACATCATAAATAGCTTCTCCTTTTACTGTAGGAGTTATTATTTGAGTTTTTGAATTTATTTGAATGTAATTAATTCTTTCAAGTTTTTTTATAATTTCTCCTCTAGTTGCTGATGTTCCAATTCCAGCTCCTTTTATTTGTTCTCTTAAAGCTTCATCTTCTATAAGCTTTCCTGCATTTTCCATTGCAAGAACCATTCCTCCTGAATTATATCTAGATGGTGGTGATGTTTCGGAATCTTTTGTTTCATAATTTAAGACATTAATTTCTTGTCCTTTTTTCAAGCCTTCAAAAACATTTAAGTCTTTTTCTTCTTCTTCATTTTTTATTCTATTTTTTAATACTTCAAGATATCCTTGGTTTGTACACACTTTACCACTTGCTAAAAATTGTTCATTTTCTACTTCTATTGTTAAATTAACTTTGTTATATTCTGCAGCAGGATAAAAAATCGCAATAAATCTTCTTACAATTAATTTATATACTTCTTTTTTCAAGTCAGCTAACTTATCATAATTTTCAAATCCTTGTCCTGTTGGAATAATTGCATAGTGATCTGTAATTTTACTATCATTTACATATTTTGTCTTTGTTAAATTTGTACTATATTTTTCGTTTATCATTTTAGAAATATATGTACTTATTTCTTCGTCCTTAAAATTCTTATATAATCCATTTAAATTTTTCCCGATTTCTTTAGCAATTGCTGTAGATAAAACTCTTGCATCAGTTCTCGGATAAGTAACTAATTTTTTCTCATATAGTTCTTGTATTATTTCTAATGTTTCATCTGGTTTTATTTTAAATACTTTTGTACATTCATTTTGAATTTCAGCCAAATTAAATAAAAGTGGTGCATTCTCTTTTTGTTTTGATTTCTTTAACTCTGTGATTATAGCTTTTTTACCAGCCAAACTTGAAATAAACTTTTTAGCATTTTCTTCTAATTTAAATCCATTTTCATTATATAAAAGTGGACTTTCATATAATTTTGATTTTTCTGAAACTTTCCATTCTGCTTTTAAATTTTGATTTTCATCTCCAAAAGTTCCTATTATTTTATAATATTTTGTCTTTACAAAATTTCTTATTTCTCTTTCTCTTGAAACTACCATTCCAAGAACACAAGTCATAACTCTTCCTACAGAAATTGAAACTTTTTCTTCATTTATATCTTTAGCAATTCTTCTACCAAATATTATTGATAATAATCTAGAAAAATTAATACCAATTAAATAATCTTCTTTTGCTCTTAAATAAGCAGAATTAGATAAACTATCATATTCACGAAGATCTTTTGCTTCTTTTATTCCTCTTTGTATTTCGTCTTCTGTTTGTGAATCTATCCATACTCTTTTCATTTTTGCTTTAGGATTAGGTTTAGCCATCATAAACACTAATCTTTGAATATATTCTCCTTCACGTCCAGAGTCTCCTGCATTATATATTTCTTCGACATCTTCTCTTTGAAGTAAGTTTTTTACTATTTCAAATTGTTTTCCTTGATGACCTTCTATAACCTCATATTTATATTCTTTTGGAAGAAATGGTAATGTATTCAAGGTCCAGAATTTTAATTTCTCGTCATACACTTCTGGATAGCTCATTGTTACTAAATGCCCATAACACCAAGTAATAATCCATTCTCCTGATTCTATATATCCATTCTTTTTTTGCGTATTTAGTTTAAGTGCTTTCGCAAATTCCATCGCTACAGATGGTTTCTCTGTAATTAGTAATTTCATTTAATACATCCTTTGATTTTAATATTGTTATTATATATTAATAAACCTCATTTTTCAATTTTTTTTACTAAATATTCAAATTAAAATAACGCTTCCTTACTATCTTATATTTTTACACAAAAAAAGAACAACCTTAAAGTTGTTCTTTTTATTTGTTAAATTATTTCATTTCTTTATTAATTCTTTCGAATTTTATATAAAATACTATTGCAATAGCTAAAGCAGCACCAATAAAGTATAACATATAATCTTCAGCACCAGCATATGGAATATTTTCATTTGTTGTATTTGTTGAATTTACATATGGAGCCACTTGTGTATTAGTATTAGTATTTGTATTAGTATTTGTGTTTGTGTTCGTTGTATTTGTGTTTGTATTTGTTGTATTACTTGGTGTAATTCCTATTGAAGAACTATTTGTATTAGTATTTGTTGTGTTTGTATTTGTTGTATTGCTTGGTGTAATTCCTATTGAAGAACTATTTGTATTAGTATTTGTTGTATTAGTATTTGTTGTGTTACTTGGTGTTACTGCAACATTTCCATCATTTGATGAATCTTCTTCTCCAATTGTAATTTCAACTGAAACATCAGATGCTGTAATTTCAGAAGCACTATTTGAAGCAGATACACCTTTAAATTGGATTAAACCTTTTGTATTGTTTTTTAAATCTTCTGTTGATTTTGTTTTAAATGTTACTTGGAAAACTTCTTCATCTGTTTTAACAAAGCTCATTTTTGTTAAGGTTATTTTTCCATTATTTTCTGGATTAAATGAATGGCTCCATCCATTTCTTCCTTCAATACTTGATTCTCCAATAGTTTCAAACACATCATCATCATATATTAAATTACCACTTAATGTATTAATTCCGTTTGTACCAACGTCTAAATTAGAAACTTTTATTTCTACAGTAAATTCTGTTGATGCTGGAACAACTTTTTTACTTGGTGTCATTGTAACTGAAAAGCTCAACGCACTAACTATTGTAGCACATACACTAACTAATAACATTGCAATAATTGCTATTTTTAAAATCTTTCTCTCCATTTTAACACTCCTTTCCTTAAGTATAACGTTTTGTAACACAAAAATCAATATATTTTGCAGTTTTTTATGTTACATTTTAATAACATCTCTATATTGAATTATAAAGAACAAGCATTTGTGATACATCTACTAAGGTAACTTTTCCATCAATATTCATATCAGCACCTTTTAATGCATCGCCACTTAAGTCGAATCCTTTTACTCCATTGTAGTGTAAAAGAATTTTTGATAAATCTATTAAAGATAGCATTCCATCCATATTTATATCTCCTCTAACGATTATGACATATATACTTCCGTCTGATAATCTTAATTTCATACCTGTTTTAACTAATTCATCATCTTCTACAGATGTACCATCTGTATTAATTATGTTTTTTCCTGAGTTTACATTTATATTGTTTAACACTTTTTCTTTTGTAGTATTAAATTCAACATTCATTATGTATCCATCTTTTATTGTATAAGTTGTTGTTATTTCTATTTTTTCTTCTTCTGGTTCTTTATCATCTGGTTTGTCAGATGTTTCTGTGTTGTCCGGTTCTTCTGGTTGTGTGTCATCTGGTCTGTCAGATGGTTCTGTGTTATCTGGTTCTTCTGGTTGTGTATCATCTGGTTCTTCAGTAGGATTATCTGTCGGATCATCTGGCAAGTCTATCTCATTTTCTACTGTATAAGCTTTTATACATACATCTGCTTTTGACATATCTATACCACTTACATTTAAATTTGTTATATTTGTCCATGTATTTCCATGTAGAGCAATATAACTTCTATTATCAGATTCAACTAGTGAGAATGCTGAGTTACTAATATTAGCTTCTATTTGGAAATAAAATCCTCCACTTTCAGATTTTTGTTTTACAACAATTGAAAAACTTTCTCCAGTCAATTCTATTGGTGTAATATCTACTCTATGAAATCCTGGGGTTAGTGCTTCTGTTGTTTCAGCAACTTTTACAAGTTTGCTTGTAGCAAATGAAGAATCTTCTGGATTAACATATATTTCAATATTTGCATAGTTAGATAAGTTAACCCCAACACTTTCTAATATTTCTTTTTTTGTTTTGTCTCTATCATAATAAGTACCAATACTTCCTGTTAATTGAGTGTCTAAACCAATTCTATAGATTCCTCCATAGTAGTCGTTTTGATATAAATTATCATAATCAACATTTCCTGTAGATTCTACTCCATATAGTTCTTCTTCAATGAAAAAGTCTTCATAAGAAATATATAAATATCCGTCTTCAAAAGAATTTTCACCATAAGAATTTAATACTATATAAGCACCATCTGTTGAAGGCATTCTTCCATCACCAAAATTTTCTTTTGGATAATTATCATCCCATCCAACAATTGTTATGGCATGATCTCTTATTCTTGTATTTGTATTACAGTTATATGCATTAGCTTTAAATGGATTTGAATTGTTATAATATTCTGTGTAATTACCACCTGTCATAGAAGCAATCGCACCATTTTCTACTAAATGTTCTTTTATCATATTTCTAAGAGCTTTTAATTCTGATTCTGTATATAAACTTCCATTTGCTTTTTTATATTTTACAGATACTGTATTTCCTTTTTCATCTGTTTCATATTCTTTATGAACTGTTGGAAAATTATAATAACCATTAACAATTGTATTTACATCTTTGTCAATTTCAGTCAAAGAAATTTTCTTTTCTTCATTCTTAAATGGCATATCACTTTCTAAAACAGCACCTTGTCCATTAGTTAAATATGCTAAACCAACAACTAATAAACCACCATTTCCAACATCTCTATTAAATCCTGCTTCATTTGTTCCATCAGCAAAGTTTCTTGATGTTGCATAATCCATATGTCTTTCAGAAAAATCTTCTATCTCTCTAATTCCATTTTTTAAAGCTTTATTAGTTTCTACTGATTTTAAAAGTGAAAATGCCCAACATTCTGTTGTGTTTTGTTGATGCTCAACTCTTAAATCTAATTTTTCTGCAAGATTAAATCTAGAATCATGAACACTTCCCACTTCATTTAATGGATTAACAGAATTTCCCAATAATTGATTTAGTACTCGTGGCATTAAGTCATATTCGTATTTATTTAAGATACTATCTGGTATTTCTACATCATAAGTTCTAGGCATTGCTGTTTGATCTTTTGCTTCACTTGACAATTTATTCCACTCGTCAAAAGCAACTGAGGTATCTACTTTAAGCTCAGTTGTAGCAAAAACATTTCCTGTAAAAATAATACCAGCAAGAAAAGTTCCAGCAAAAATAGCTTTTGCCTTTCCCTTGAAAAATTCTAATTTTTTCATTTATCTTCTCGCTTTCTCTTTAGTTTTTTAAGAACATACTTTAATTATAAATAGTTTTTCTAGTAAAATCAAGTTTCATCCCAGTATTTTCAAGCATTTGCCGTTTTTTCTTCATTTTATATAATTACGGAAATATAGGCTTTGCGGGTTTCTAATATTACTATATTAAATTTTGTTTACATTGATTTTTAGGGATTAAAAAGCGTTTTTGTAATATATTTGTAATATTTTCTTAATAGTATTGATATTCCTATTTACTTTTTTTGTTGTATAATATAAGTATACAAAAGAATCAAGGAGTTTTCTAATGAGTATAAATTCTACCTTAAAAAAAGAAGGTATAAATGTTATAGGTAAATTGAATACTTTAGAAATAAATAAAATTGCTTCTAGCATTTCCGAAAAGATTGTTACCGCTTTTCCAGAGCATAATATCAATCAAAGTGATTTATTTATTTCAATTGCTAGACTTGATATGTATTTAGCAGAAATGCCAAATGATATGGCTATGGCAAAATATTTTTACAAGAATAATTCTATTTATTTTAGTAAAGATATGGATCTAAACGATTTACATTCTCTAGCATTGCACGAGTGTTTACACTTTATTCAAGAGGTAAAGAACAAACATGGAAAATTATTACGCCTTGGTCTTTATAACATGGAAAAAGGTCAAAATTCTGGAATGGCATTAAACGAAGCTGCAGTTCAACATATGGCTTCAGTAGCTTCAAATCAACCTTTAGATACAGTAAAATATTACAATATGGAACTTGCAACAGAAAGTCCTGACTTTTATCCATTACAAACATCTCTTATAAATGAAATGATATATTTTACAGGTTCTTATCCTCTATATCATAGTACTTTATATAGTAATGATGTTTTTAAAAATACTTTCATTGCAAAATCAAATGAAAAAGCATATTTACAAATTGAAAAAAACTTTGATTTAATATATGAATATGAAACATTACTTTCAAAACAAGTATACAATTTATCTTTATGTTCTGAAGAATATAAAAGTATTAACAAAATTAGAAAAATAAATTCAAAAATTGATGCATATAAACAAATTATTTTAGAAAAAACATTAGAAACACAAAACTTAATTCTTTATAATTGTTTTAATTCAGAATTTAATAATATAAAAACATTAGAACATATTAAAGAATTTGAGCATAATATGTATAATTTTAGGCATCTAATAATTACAACTAAAAATTATAATTATTATAATGATTTTTACATTGATATGATGTCTAAAGTTCAAGAAAAGAAAGAATTTCTTTTAAAATATGGAAATATCTTAGATTTAGATTCAATAACTTATGAGCTAGCAAATGTAAGAGAAAAAACATACGGTTTCCAATTTTTCAAAAAACTATTTAGCAAATTAGCTCTATTATTTGAAGAAACCTTTAGACAAAAAGAATATTAATATAAAAACCTGCTATTTTTAGCAGGTTTTTATACATTTAATTCCTATAATATCTAAATTTCGAAATTATTCTCTTCAGCTACTTTTTTTACTAATTCCAAATCTTTCCAAAAGTCTATTTTTTTAGATTCATCTCTCAAAAGTGCTGCCGGATGAAAAGTTGGCATATATTTTATACCTTTTTTCTCAATCCAATTTCCTCTAGAAGAAGTTATACCATATTCTTCTCCTAAAATATTTTTCAAAGCAGTATTCCCTAGTAATACAATAATTTTAGGTTTTATAATCATTACTTGATTTCTTAAATAATCTAAGCAAGCATTTGCTTCTTCTCTTAAAGGTGTTCTATTGTTTGGTGGTCTGCATTTTACAATATTTGCAATATATATTTTTTCTCTAGAAATTCCAAGTCCAACAAAAGCTTGATTCATAAGTTTTCCAGCCTTACCTACAAATGGTTCTCCTTCTAAATCTTCATCTGCCCCTGGTCCTTCTCCTATAAACATTACATCTGCTGACGGATTTCCTACTCCAAAGACAGACTTTGTCCTATTTGAACATAAAGCACATTTATTACAATTTTTTACTATCATTTCTACTTCATCTAATTTTTCAAACATAAACATCCTCTTTTCATATTACTTGCTATTTATTTTTTACATACTTATTATCGAAGTTGCAAGTTTAAAATCTTTTCCTTCTGCTCTATATGATCTAATTTTATCACTATTACAAACACTACAAATATCACAATCATATATATTATTTTCTTTAATTCCTTGATTTAAAAACAAAATTCTATTTATTAAAATTGTGTCAATAAAATATTTTTGTTTTCCGTCTTTTACTTCACCTTTTTCGATAAATTCATTTGTTTTTCCTGTATATTTAAATATTTCTTCACATTCTTCTTTTACTTCTTCATCAACTTCAAAATGGCATTTTCTAATGCTTGGACAAATATATATTTCTATATCTTCTGGATTACAATTATATTCTTCAATCATTTTTGCAACTGCATTTTCACCTATTTTTTGAAATGTTCCTCTCCAACCAGAATGAACATTTGCAATTACTTTTTTTACTGGATCATAAAATAAGAATAATATACAATCTGCATTTGTTGTTACTAATGTAATATTCTCTTTGTCAGTTATTAATCCATCTGTTTCTAAAAGTTCTTCTGTTTTCATGACTTTATCGATACAATATACATTACTTGTGTGTCTTTGTTGAGGCTTTACATAGGTTTTTATATCTAGCCCGATACTTTCAAAGATTTTCTTATAACTTTCTTTTTCTTCTTTTGAATCAGAACGAAAATTTATCTCATCCCCTTTTAAGGTATAAGCATGTTTTATTCCATGTTCTAATAATCTTTTAAATTGAATATATTGGATTCCATTTCCTTGTTTAACTATAATATTATCATTTCCTAATTTTTTCAAGCTTTAACTCCTTTTATAGCAATTTATCTTTTTACTTTATATCTTAATTGAACATATGAGTGATTTAGCTTTTTACATTCTATAAGTTCTAGTGCTTTTAATTTATCTAATTCTTCTGTTCTACTAATGCTTTCTCCATCAATTAATGTTGGTACATCTTTGCCTCCAACTAATAATGGAGCTATTACAATATTCACATAATCTAACAAATCATTTCTTAAAAATGCCCCATTAAGATTCCCACCAGATTGTATTGTTAACTTTTTAGCATTATAACGCATTGTTAAATCTTCCAATAATTCAGCTAAGTCTAATCTTTCATAAGATAAAATATCTAAATTATCATATTTATTCTTTAAAGAATATGCAATATGATTTTTATTGGTTGTAACTAGAATTAATTTTTCTACCCAATGGCATATATAATCAATTCCATTTTCATTTAAATGTGGTTTATTGTCTATAATAACAAAAATAACTTCCACCTTACTATGATATTCTTTTCTTTCATTAACTCCTATTTTTGCCATTACTCTACCAGTATTTAAAGAAAAATAATCAGTAGTATATTCGATATCATAATATTGTTGTAATCCTTCTTTAACACCATCAATTTTACACCAATCTTTATCCGCATCCAATTCATCCGTATTTCCACTAGTAATTTTTCCGTCTAATGACTCTAACATAAATAATGTTGTTATAGGTCTTTTTCTCATATTAACAACTCCATATCATATTATTATTTAACAAAAACTCTTGGAACTCTATATGAAACCGTACAAATAATTTCATAATTAATTGTTCCACAAACTTTAGCAATTTCTTCTACTGTTATATTTTCATTATCCCAAATATATACATCATCACCTGTCGAAACCTCTTCTAAATCTGTTACATCTGCCATAAAACTGTCCATACAAACACTTCCGATTATTGGAACTCTTTTTCCATTTATTACAACCTCACCTTTATTTGAAAGAGTTCTTTTCAAGCCATCCGCATATCCAACCGGAATTGTTGCCACCTTTGTCTTTCTATTTGTTACATAACTTCTTGAATATCCAATTGAGGTATTTGCTTCTACTTCTTTTAAAAATGTGATTTTAGATTTAAATTTACAAACAGGTTTTAAATTTAACTTTTCTACAGCGCCTTCACAAGAATCATAACCATATAAAATTATTCCAGGTCTTACTAAGTTATAATAACTTTCTGGAAAGTTTAAAATTCCATTTGAAGCAGAACAATGTACATATCTTAAATTTCCCAAAATATTTTTTGCAGTATCTACAGCTCTTTTAAATGAACTTAATTGTTTTTCAGTATACTCAAAATCAATATCAGCCGAAGACAAATGCGTATACATTCCTTCTATTTCTACATTAGGATATTTTTTTACCTCATTAATATATTCTTCTACTCTTGCTGGATTTATTCCTGTTCTTCCCATTCCAGTTCCAATTTCTATATGAATTTTAACTTTTTCTTGTTGTTTTCCTAGTTCTTCTAAAAAGCTTAAAGAACTTACGCCTACAGTTATTTTATTTGATATTATTTTTTCTATCTCGTTTTTATCAGCTTGATTAAGTACAAAAATTTCTTTTTTATATCCTAAATTTCTAAGTTCTATTGCTTCGTCTACAACAGCAACAGCAACTATATCAAATTCATTTATTACATCTAAACATTTATTAATATATGTTCCATAACCTGCCGCTTTAATTACAGGCATTAATTTTACACTTTTTCCTACGTAATTTTGAATTTGCTTAACATTATGTCTAAAATTATTTAAATCTATTTCTAAAACTGTTGGTCTTGTAATCTCCATATCGTCTTCCCTCGCTTTACATTTTATATATAATTATATTCGTTTCCTTTTATGTTAGTATTAAACATACAAATAGTTTTATATTTGCAGTAATCACATCCTGTTTTTTTATTATAATTATATGGTTTTATATCAACTTTTCCTTTTAAGATTTCTTTTGATATTTCTTTTATTGTTTCTTTTACTTGTTTTTGAAGTCCATCAAAATTCTCTTTTGATATTATACTTGATTTTTTCTCACTTATAGTTCCATCTTTACTTATATAAACAGGAATAATATCTGAAGCTCCAGTTTGAAGTTTATTATCCATTAATTTTACAACAGAAATATCTGCTAAAATTAGACCTTTCATTTTAAAATTATTTCTAATTTTATTTTCAATTTCTTCTTCAGACATATTTTTGGCATTTTTAACAACATTATCGATAAGTCCCATATAAAGAACACCACTTGCTTCAAAATCAGTTTGCTCACAAATTGCATCCAAGTATGTAATTAATTGAATTTGAAGTCCAGCTTGTACTTGATTTAAGTCTAAATCTTTATAAGATGATTTATAATCAACAATTCTTACATATTGATTTTCTCCAAGTTTTGCTGTATCTAACCTATCAATTTTTCCTATAATTTCAACTTTTTTGCCATTTTCAAGTTCTAAATTAATTGTTTTAAATTTTCCTGTATTTGAAAACTCTATTTCATGGCCTAATAGTTTAAAATCACTATATTTTAAAGAATATACAATATAACAAATTGATTGATATACAACTTTCTTTAATCTTCTAGTTAATAATCTGAATTTAGCAGAACTTGAAAATATATAATATCTTGAAGTTCCAAGAAGCATTTCTACAATTCTATTTACTATTTTTTGTATTTCTTCTTCCACAATTTCTTTTACACTTATAGATTTTTCATCAATTTCTTTGAAGAACAAATCTATAACTTCATGCATAAAAGATCCTGTATCTATTGCTTCAATTTTTAATTCTTCTTTTTCTTTTAATTTTAATCCATAAGTCATATGGAATGAAAAAGGACATCTTCTATAGCTTTCTAGTCTAGACACACTTGTTCTTAAAACATTTCCATATAATTTTTCGATATTTTCTTTTGATATATCTTGTGCAACATTTGAATAATAGATTCCAGAAATTGCTCTTTTAAATCTTTTTCCATCTTTCTTAAAGAAATATCTTATAAGTTCTTTCCATTCTTCTGGTATCTCTTTTCCATCTAAATAATCATTATATATTTGAAGTACCTCTTCAAAAGTTGCTTTTTCGTTTGTTTTTACATATCTTTTCTCAACAACATCTGATTCTTCAACTAAATTTGGAAATGCTCTTTTAATTTTTTTGATTAATATTGATGTTCTTATTGATTTTCCTTCTTTATCCGAAGAAGAATATGATAGAAATAACATTTCTTCAGGAGTTGTTAAAGTTCTATAAATATTAAATTGTTCTTCATAAAGACTATCTATTGAATTTTTGGCAAGTTCTATTCCTACATCTGCTAAAACATCTCTATCTTTATCATTTAAATAACCTTCAACTCTATTAGCTTTTGGAAAATTACCATCATTAATTCCAATTACAAAAACAACTTTTAATTTATTACTTCTGGTTCTTTCTGTATCTCCTAAAACGACTTGATCTTGAGTTGCTGGAATCTTTCCAAGCTCACTTGAATTTAATCCAACTTCTAATAAGTCTTTATATTTTTCAAATGTTATTTTTTCATCTTTAAATACTAAGCACAAATCTTCTAATATAGATACTAATAACTTATAACTTGTGTTATATTCATCTGAAACTTCAATATTATTATATTCTTTTAATTTTCTATCTAATGTTTCATTAACTTTATTGTCTATTATAAATTTATAAATTTCTTTTGTTATTTGAGTTACTGTTCTATTTGAAGATACTTCTTGTTTAAAGTTCAACAAAGGAGTAATAATTTGTTTTCTAAGATTTTCTAATTTTTCTTGCTTATCATTTAGCTGTTCATATTCAAATTCTTTACTATAAAACTTAGAGCCTTTTATTCCCCACTTTCTACAATAATTTTCTAATTCATAAATGTCTTCATTCTCAATTTGTAATAATCCTATTTTTAGATAATTAAATATAGAATCAAAATTCCAATTTTTCGCAAATATATCTAACATAGCTAAAATAAATTTAATAAGAATATTTTGATTTAATTCTTTTTTCTCATCTATAAATAATGGAATATCATATTTATTACAAACAGCTTTTGCATCTTCTGAATATCTTTCAATTTCCTCAGTAATTATTCCAATATCTTTATAGCTGTATCCACATTTTTTAACCAAATTGTGAATATTTTGAGCTATATATTCCATTTCTGTATAAGGATTATTTGCTAAAAATAATTTAATATTTTTAGCTTCTCTATTATATTTTCCTTTTCCAGTATATAAATTTTCTTCTAAAAATTTTAATTCTTCTGTTTTAAATCTAGGTGTTTCTTCAAGTTTTATTTCTTCTATTTCATATTTATTTTGTTTTGCAATTTTAATTAGCTTGTTTGCATATTTTTTGTTAAAATAGAATATATCTTTTTCTTTAAAGGTATTAGTATCTAAATTATCTGTTGCCACTCCAACAGTAATTTCTTGACATTCTTTACATAATTCTTCAAATACTCTATACTCTTGAGGTGTAAAACCTAAAAATTCGTCAATATAAATAATTGAATCTTTAAACATGTCTGTTTTTGATAAATTATTTGCAAGTATGCTTAAACTATCATTCTCATCTATGAAATTATTAGCTAGTTTTTCTTCATATTTTTCATAAAGTAATGTTATATCTTTTAACTTTAAACTAGTATATTCATCTTCTATATTAGCAGTTTCTAAATCACTTACAGAAATCCCATGTTTTTTGAATTCAGTAAACATTCTATTTACAATATCTATATTTTTCTCAGATTTCCCTAAAAAATTTAAATTATTCTTTTCTTTAGAAAGCAAGTCAAAAATAAGCATATCTTTTCCTGCTTTTGAAAGATGATTATATAATCCTCCGATTTCACTTAAAACTCGATATGCCATTCTACTTAAAGTTAAAATTTCAGCATCAATTAAACTATTTTTGTTTATTACTTCAAATAGTTTCTTTTCTGCTGAAAGATTGCATTGTTCAGGAACAATAAGAAAAATCTTATTGCTCCCTAATTTATTTTTTATACTTTCATAAATATATTTACTTTTTCCAGTTCCACTTCTACCATAAATAATATTTAATTTCATATTTTTTCCTTTTAATAATTTGTATAACTCAAAACAGGATATTCAAATTTAAATTCTGCTGCTATATTACCATCTTCAAAATGATCTTTTGAAAATTCTTCAGTTCCTACTAAAAAATAACGATATCTAATATCATCTGTTAAGCTTCCATTTCCTATAATAACTGGATCGTCCCATGTTACATCGACTGCATACCAATTCCCGTCTATTAGAACATAATTCCATGCATGGCTTTCTATTTCTCCAGAACTATTTTTAGCAACTCCACAAGCAATAATACAAGGAATTCCAAGTTCATCTAAAATCAATTTATAACTTCTAGCATATCCTTCACAAACAGCTTTTTTATTAACTAGAGCACCATAAATATTATATACATTTTTTCCAGCTTCCCCATCATACTCTATTGTATCGACTAAATAATCGTGAACAATTCTTAAATTTTCTAAATCATTCTCTACTGTTCTACTTAATACTTCATTTTTTATGTTCTCTATATTTGAGATTTCTGTATTTACTTCTTTTAAACTAGTGAAGTCATCCGATAAATAATTTTTTCCATTTCCTCCTATAGATATTCTATAAGTTGTTGAAAAAGCTCTTGTTGCTATTTCTGTTATTAAATTTATTTTTGTTATATCTATATAAAACAATTCTGGATTATCAAATGTTAATGCATTTATTGCAAGCTGAAATGAGTTATTTAATATATCACTTCCATTTTCTTGGTGCAATAAATCATTAAATTTAGTGTCAAAATCAGCTGTATATGTTCCTGTTTTTAATTTATCTAAATTTTTATATAATTTATCATAGATAATCTTTCCATATTCATCTAATTGATTATAGTAAAAATTATCAACTTCAACTACATCTGTATTATTATCATTACTTTCAACCACTTGGTTTTGCATTTTATCTTTATCTGCTTGATCAAGTGGTTTTTGCATGCTCGAATAATCTACTTCTGATTTATTATTTTCTTCAATATTATCACTATCAATTATTTTATTTTCGTTTATAGAAGTATTCTCTTTATCATGAAACTTACTATTTTCTTCTGTTAAAATTTCTCCTCCTGTTGCAATTACTTCTATTTGAGAATAAAAAAGTGAGGCTATGCTATATTCTTTCGGAACAGTTATTATTCCAAAAACATCTAAAATAAAATAGATTGTAACAGCAGTAATTAGTATCATTAGAATAATTAAAATTGAAATTATTAAATTATCTTTTATTGATTTTTTTGACATAATTTTCTCCTATGCACTTTTTCCATTTTCTCTTTTCCAATAAAACAAATATTGTTGAGCAATTCCAGAAAGCCCTAAAAATTTTTCTTCTGCTAATTTTTGAAGTTCTTTTTTATTTACTTTTTCTTCGTCTTCATTATGTATATATAAATCATTCATAACTCTTCTAACCCAAACATCAATTGGGAATACATCAATTCTTTTTAATGAAAATAATAATATACAATCTGCAACTTTTGGTCCTACTCCATCTAGTTTTAAAAGTTCATCTCTCATTTGGCTAGTAGTATCCATATTTTTTATTTTTTCCAAATCAACTTGTTTTTCCAATATCATTTTTGTAGTGTTATATATTCTTTTATCTCTAAATCCTAAGCCTAAATTTCTCAAATCTTCTACACTTGCTTTTGCTAAACTTTCAGGAGTTGGAAATGTGTAATAGTCTTTTCCTTCAAACTCTATTTTTTGTCCATAATTTAAAGATAATTTTTCAATAATTTTTTTGATTCTGGGAATATTATTATTAGCAGAAATTATAAAAGATATTATGCATTCCCATAAGTCCTGTTTTAATATTCTAATTCCCTCTCCAAATTTTATACTTTCTTTTAAAAACTCATCTATAGCACTTAATTTTGTTTTATATTCTTTGTAATCGGCCTCTAAATCAAAATATTTTTTTATAATTTCTTCAAAATTTCCTCTTATAGATTTTCCTGTAAATATTATTTGTTCATCTTCTTTTTTTACTTTGATTACACAAGAATCTATAACCCCTATATAACTTCCATCTTCCGCTTTATTCCATCTAAAGCACTGTCCACATTCAAATATATGTACTAAATTAAAAGAATCTTGGTTTTTTAATATAAATTTATCCATACTTAATTTTTCCTTATACAAGCTTACTAGTTTATTTTATTACATTTTAGCAAAATAATCAACTGTAAAATACTAGTCAATCCCCCACCTTAAGTATTCAAACACATACACTAAACAGTATTTATTTGAGTACATGATACAATTATAAAAAACATATTAATAAAAAAGAAAAGGATATATTATGCATATAAAACGTTTGAAAGATTTAAGAGAAGATCATGATTTAAAACAAAAACAAATCGCAGAATTATTAAATATTACTAGACCACAATATAGTTTATACGAAACAGGAAAACGTGATATTCCAGTTGATTTATTAAGAATTCTAGCAAAATTTTATAATACTAGCTTAGACTACATTGTTGGTGAAACAGATATTTTTGAGAGATATCCAGAAGTAAAAAAGAAAAAAACATTTGGTTTATAAATATAAGATTTATAAATTATTTATTTTTTGTTAAATATATAAAAAAACCTTGTTGTAAAATCTTTTCTCAATATATATAATCAAATATATATTGATATAGAAAGGATTTTTTTATGTTTATAAGATTAAAACAGTTACGCGAAAGCCACAATCTAACTCAAAATGATATTTCAAAATTTTTAAATATAACCTCTCCCCAATATTCACTTTATGAAACAGGAAAAAGACAAATACCTATATTTTTATTATCTAAACTTGCCAAATTTTACAATACCAGTATAGATTATCTTGTTGGAGATACAGATGAAATCGTTCCATATAAATAATTATTTAAATCCCAGTCCATATACTTCTCTTGCATCTGTAACTATTATAAAAGATTCTGGATCTATCTTTTTAGAAATCGTTTTTATTTTTTCAATATCATTTCTTTTAGAAACACACATTATTACCATTTTGTTCTTATGAGTGTAGCTACCCTTCCCATAAAGTCCGGTAGCTCCTCTTTTTATTTGTGTATTTATCATTTCAACTAATTCTTCGTATTTATCTGAAACAATGTAAATAACTTTACAAAAATTAATTCCTTCAAATACAATATCTATCATTTTTCCAATTATATAAATTGCAATAACTGAATACAAACCTATTTCAAGATTTCTAAAAGCCATTAAATTAGAAATGATTACAATAGCATCAACCAAAGTAATTATCGTGCTCATTTTCAAGTTTATTTTATAATTTTGAGCAATATGAGCTATTAAATCAGTTCCACCTGTAGACGTATTAGCTTTTAATACCAGAGCCAAACCAATTCCTATAAATATTCCACCATATATACTTGCTAAAAATTTATCTTCAATTATCGGGGTATTGGGCTCAAAATAATCAATCATTACCGAATATAAAAATGTAGCAAATATAGTTTTTAAAATAAATTTAGGTCCAACCTTAAAAAATCCGATTATAAAAAGCGGAATATTTAAAGCAATAATTGTAGTTGCCATATTTATTTCATAAAAATAATAAACAATTGTTGCTATTCCTGCAAATCCACCACTTGATAGTTGATTTGGAAGTAAAAAACTTCCCGTGCCAACTGCAGCCAAAAAACAACCTATTATTATAAAAAATAAATCTTTAAAAACAGCATATATTTTATATAATTTTGATTTAAAAATAGAAAAAACTCTCATACATCTAGTATCAGAGTTTTTTTATTTTTTATACTATTTTTTTACTGTTTCTTTATCATCAATAAAATCTTTATGAGTTTTTGAGATTATAACATCTATTTTATCTGTTGTATGTTTTATATCTTGTTTAATAACAACATCAACATCATACATTTCTTTAAGTTTAGTTATATTTTCTCTTTTATATCCTACTACATTATTTACATCTTGAGGATTTACTACAATTTCAACTTCTTTTACTTTAGTATTAAAGTTTTTAATTTTTTCTACAATTATGTCATAGTAAATTGATGATTCTACTAATTGTCTAAATGTTTCATGATATGGGCCTGCAACAACTTCACTGTTTTCATTTGATGGCGAGCAAATATTTTCTGTATTTTGAAGCCCTATTCTTATAACTTGTATCTTTTTCTTTCCAAACATATAGCAAAGTTCTTTACATCTTTCTACTGCTTGATTTACTGTTAAAGGTTCATAATCACCATTATTATATTCTTTTTCAAGTTCAGTTCCTTTAATAACTAAAACAGGATATATTCTTACAATTTTAGGTTTTAATTTTATTAAATCCTTTGCTGTTGTTAAATCATCTTGTTCAGTACTATCAGGAAGCCCGACCATCATTTGATGTCCTAGTGTAAATCTATATCTTCTAATTAATTTTGATGCTTTTACAACATCATCATATGTATGACCCCTTTTACATCTTTTTAAAATATAATCATTAGTAGATTGAACACCTAATTCTATAGTTTTTACTTTATATTTTTTTAGTCTTTTTAATGTAGGTTTATCTATATAATCTGGTCTTGTTGAAATCCTTATGCTATGAACTTTCTTTTCTTTTATATAATCATAAGCAGCCCCAAGTAACATTTCTTGCATTTCAGGTTCAATCCCTGTAAAACTTCCACCATAAAAAGCTACTTCTATTTTTGCATCTTTTTCTTTAAAATTACTTAAATAATACTCAATTGTATCTCTAACATCATTTTCTGTTATATTTTTCATTTGACCGCTTATTTTTCTTTGATTACAAAAAGTACAATCATTTGGACATCCTAAATGAGGTACAAATATTGGAATAATATATTGATTTTTCATTTTATTCCACCCCCCTTAACTTAATTGTTCTATCGCTTTTCTAGCAGCTTCCATTTCTGCTGCTTTTTTACTTCTTCCTATTCCTGAAGCTAATTTTTTACCATCACATTCAACTTCTGCAGTAAATGTTTTATCATGATCAGGTCCAATCTCATTTATAATATTATATTTTATTTGAACTTCACCATGTACTTGTAACATTTCTTGAAGAACTGTCTTATAATCTTTTAGACCTACATTTTTACTTGCAAATTCAACTTGTTCTTTAATATTCTCTAAAATAAAGTTTTGTACTATATTTATATCTCCTGAATCTAAATACATTGCTGCAATAACAGCTTCAACACTATCTGCAAGTATTGCTTTTTTGTTTGTGTGAGTTGCTTTCTCACTTTTTCCTAAATATAAGAAATCACTAAAATTATGCTTTATAGCTATTTTATATAAACTATCTTCACAAACTGCATAAGCTCTAACTTTAGTCATTTCTCCTTCAGATAAGTTTTGAAAATTTTCAAATAAATATTTGCTACTTATAAATTCTAATATACTGTCTCCTAAATATTCTAATCTTTCATAGCTTTCCTTTTTATTTTCATAAGCATAAGATGTATGTGTAAGTGCTTTTTTTAATAGTTCTTTGTTTTTAAATATATATTTGATACTATTTTCAAATTTTTCAAATTCGTTAATCACCAAACTTCACCTCCCCTAAATTAACACGTACATTGTATATTTTTTTATTATCTTTTACAATACCTTTAAATAAAAAAACATATAAATGATAAGATATTGTAAAAAACAGAAAACAAAAAAAAGAAAGGCTTATTTGCCTTTCATTTTTTATATACTATTGTACATTTTCTTTGATATATTCAACAACATCCCCAACTGTAACTACTTTTTCAGCATCTGTGTCTGGGATTTCCATATCGAATTCTTCTTCTAAAGCCATTACTAATTCAACGATATCTAAAGAATCTGCTCCTAAATCATCAATGAAAGATGCTTCCATTTCAACTGCAGTTTCTGAAACTCCTAATTGTTCTACTATAACAGCTTTTACTTTTTCGAAAACTTCTTCTGTATTCATATAGTTCCCCTCCTTATTAAAGTAACTAAAATTTTATAATTTAGTTTTATTATATGTTAATAGAAATGTCAAGTACTTTATTATCTTTTTTCAAATTCTTCTTTCATTTTATCAACAGCACCACTTTTTACAAAGTTTTCAGCTTGTTTTAATGTGAAATAAAATAGGTACTCATCACTACTACCATGAGCTTTTACAACTGGTTTTTTTACTCCTAAAAACAGAGCTCCACCATATTCTTTATAATCCATTGTTTTTGAAAATCTTTTTATTGCTGGTAAACAAGGAATAGCACATAAAGTAGTCCAAATGTTTCTTTTTAAACTTTCTGTTAAATTTCTTTTTACAAGTTTTCCAAGACCTTCTGTTGTTTTCAAAAAAACATTTCCTGTAAAACCGTCTGTTATAACAGCATCAATTTCTCCAGAGAAACAATCTCTTCCTTCAACATTTCCTACAAAGTTTACTCCATATTCTTCTGAATTTTCTTTTAATAGATTATATGTTTCTTTTATTAAATCATTTCCTTTTGTTTCTTCAGTTCCAATATTCAATAATCCTATTTTTGGATTTTCAATTCCAAATGTGTTTTTTAAATATATTGTAGACATTTGAGCAAATTGAACTAAATTTAAAGGTTTGCAATTTGTATTAGCACCTGCATCCATTAGCATAAAACTTTTCTTATAAGCAGGAAGCATTGGAGCTATTGCTGGTCTATCTATTCCTTTAATTCTTCCTACAAGTAAGGTTGCTCCCGTTAATAATGCTCCTGAATTTCCTGCTGAAATAAATACGTCTCCTTCACCTTCTTTTAGCATTCTAAAACCAACTACCATTGAAGAATCTTTTTTATGTTTTATTGCCACAGTAGGAATATCTTCCATAACAATCTCTTCTGTTGTATGTTTTATTGTAATTTTATCTGTTAATTCTGAAATAGAATCTTTTCCATAAAATTCTTTTATTTTTTTATTTATTATTTCTTCGTTACCAATTAATATAATATCTGCATTTATTTCTTTTGAAGCTCTTACTGCCCCTTTTATTGTTGCGTCTGGTGCATTATCTCCCCCCATTGCATCTAATAGTATTTTCAAAATCTACCCCTCCAAATTATAATTAAATGATACTACTATTTTAAGTTGTTTATTTAAAAAAATCAATAGTTTTGAGAGAATTTGACTGATAAGTCAAAATTTTCTTGATAAATTATATTAAACAAACAAAAAAATATTAATGTTTTAATCCAAATATCATAATAATTTTTAAAATAAAAAAAGGATTACAATTACTTGTAACCCTTTAATATATAATCTCTTGATAAGACTAAGCAATGATATCAGAAACTACACCAGAACCAACTGTTCTTCCACCTTCTCTAATAGCGAATCTTAATCCTTTTTCGATAGCGATTGGTGTAATTAATTCGATTGTCATTGATACGTTATCACCTGGCATAACCATTTCAACACCAGCTGGTAAATCAATAACACCTGTAACGTCTGTTGTTCTGAAATAGAATTGTGGTCTATATCCATTGAAGAATGGTGTATGTCTTCCACCTTCTTCTTTTGTTAAAACGTAAACTTCTGATTTGAATTTTGTGTGTGGATTGATTGATCCTGGTTTTGATATAACTTGACCTCTTTCGATGTCTTTTCTATCAACACCTCTTAAAAGAACACCTATATTATCTCCAGCTTCAGCTTGATCTAATAATTTTCTGAACATTTCAACACCAGTAACAACTGTTTTTCTTCTTTCAGCTGATAATCCTACGATTTCAACTTCGTCTTGAACTTTAACGATTCCTCTTTCAACTCTACCAGTAGCAACTGTTCCTCTACCTGTGATTGTGAATACGTCTTCAACAGGCATTAAGAAAGCTTGATCTGTTGGTCTTTCTGGAGTTGGGATGTAGCTATCTACAGCATCCATTAATTCTTTCATTGGAGCGTAAACTGCATCATTAACATCGTTTGGTCCTTCTAATACTTTTAATGAAGATCCTTTTATAATTGGAATATCATCTCCTGGGAAATCATATTTAGATAATAAGTCTCTAACTTCCATTTCAACTAATTCTAATAATTCTGGATCGTCAACCATATCGCATTTATTTAAGTAAACAACGATATATTTAACACCTACTTGTCTAGCAAGTAAGATGTGTTCTCTTGTTTGAGGCATTGGTCCATCAGCTGCAGATACAACTAATATAGCTCCGTCCATTTGAGCAGCACCTGTGATCATGTTTTTAACATAGTCAGCGTGTCCTGGGCAGTCAACGTGAGCATAGTGTCTGTTTGTTGTTTCATATTCAACGTGAGCTGTGTTAATTGTGATTCCTCTTGCTTTTTCTTCTGGTGCTCCGTCGATTTGATCATAAGCTGCGAATTGAGCTTGACCTAATAATCCTAAATATTTTGTAATAGCTGCTGTTGTTGTTGTTTTTCCATGGTCAACGTGTCCGATTGTACCAATGTTAACGTGTGGTTTTGTTCTTTCGAATTTAGCTTTAGCCATTTTAAAATCCTCCTTTAATTTTGAGATTTAATCTCTTATTTATTTTTTTAAAATTTAATGACTTTTTCAATCACTTGCATTTTACACTATAACAGTAAAAAAAGCAAGTATTATTTTACATTTATATTACATACTTAAAGTTGTAATTTATTCTTTCCAAATGAGCTATTGCCTAAGCAAACCTGCTCATTTGGAATTTAATTAATCTTCTTTTTTAGCTCTTGAAGCAACGATTGTTTCAAGAATTGATTTTGGAACTTCTTCATAGTGAGAAGGTTCCATAGAGTATGTTCCTCTACCTTGTGTTTTTGAACGTAAGTCTGTTGCATAACCGAACATTTCAGAAAGTGGAATAAATGAATGAATTTCTTGTAATCCATCACTTGCATCCATTCCTTCCATTCTACCACGTCTAGAGTTTACGTCACCAATAACATCTCCCATGTATTCTTCTGGAACAACGATTTCAACTTTCATAATTGGTTCTAATATAACTGATTGGGCTTTTTTACAACCTTCTTTGAAAGCCATAGATCCAGCAATTTTGAATGCCATTTCTGAAGAGTCAACATCGTGGTAAGAACCATCAACTAATGTAGCTTTGAAGTCGATAACTGGGTATCCAGCTAATGTTCCACTTTCAGCAGCTTCTCTAATTCCTTCTTCAACTGGTTTAACGTATTCTTTTGGAACAACACCACCAACGATTTTGCTCTCAAATTGAATACCTGTTCCTGGCTCTAATGGTTCCATTTCTAACCAAACGTGACCATATTGTCCTCTACCACCAGATTGACGAATAAATTTACCTTCAACTCTAACTGCATTTCTGATAGTTTCTTTGTATGCTACAGATGGTTTACCTACAGCACACTCAACTTTGAATTCTCTTTTTAATCTATCAACGATGATATCTAAGTGTAACTCACCCATACCAGCGATGATTGTTTGACCTGTTTCATGGTTTGTATATGTTTTGAATGTTGGATCTTCTTCGGCAAGTTTTGCTAAAGCAATACCCATTTTTTCTTGATTTGCTTTATCTTTTGGTTCGATAGCAATATCAATAACTGGTTCTGGGAATTCCATTGATTCAAGGATTATTGGATGATCAGGATCACATAATGTATTTCCTGTTGTAACATCTTTTAATCCTACTGCTGCAGCGATATCTCCAGCATATACTTTATCAATATCTTCTCTAGTATTTGAGTGCATTTGAAGAATTCTTCCGATTCTTTCTTTTTTATCTTTACTAGAATTTAATACTGTTGAACCAGCATCTAATGTTCCAGAGTAAACTCTGAAGAAACATAATTTTCCTACGAATGGGTCTGTAGCAATTTTGAATGCTAAAGCGGCAAATGGTTCAGCATCTGATGTTTTAGCTGTTACTTCTTCTCCATCTAATGTTTCACCTTTGATATCAGCGATATCAAGTGGTGATGGCATATAGTCAACTATTGCATTTAATAGTTCTTGTACACCTTTGTTTTTATATGAAGAACCACAAGTTACAGGAACTATTTTGTTAGCTATTGTTCCTTTTCTTAATCCAACTTTGATTTCTTCTATTGTTAATTCTTCACCTTCTAAGTATTTCATCATTAATTCTTCATCTTGTTCTGCAACTGCTTCGATTAATTTTTCACGATATTCAGCTGCTAAATCTACCATGTCAGCAGGAATTTCTGTTTCTTCAACAATTTTTCCTAAATCATCTTTGTGGATGAATGCTTTCATTTTTAATAAATCAACGATTCCTTGGAAGTTATCTTCTGCTCCAACTGGTAATTGAATTGGAACAGCATTTGCTTTTAATCTATTTCTTAATTGGTCAACACAAAGCATAAAGTTAGCTCCTGTGATGTCCATTTTGTTTACATATACCATTCTTGGTACCATGTATTTATCAGCTTGTCTCCAAACTGTTTCTGTTTGTGGTTGAACTCCACCTTTAGCTGCTAATACTGTTACAGCTCCGTCAAGAACTTTTAAAGATCTTTGAACTTCTACTGTAAAGTCAACGTGTCCTGGGGTATCAATAATGTTTACTCTATTATTGTTCCAGAAGCATGTTGTACAAGCAGAAGTGATTGTGATACCTCTTTCTTGTTCTTGAGCCATCCAGTCCATAGTTGCTCCACCGTCGTGAACTTCACCTATTTTGTGAGTTTTTCCAGTGTAAAATAGTATTCTCTCTGTTGTAGTTGTTTTTCCAGCATCAATATGGGCCATGATTCCTATATTTCTTGTTCTTTCTAATGGATACGCTCTTCCAGCCATCTTATCCTCCTTATATTTCTAGAATATCTAAGCAGCTTTGCTTAGATTTTGAATTCTACCATTTGTAATGTGCGAAAGCTTTGTTAGCTTCTGCCATTCTATGTGTATCTTCTTTCTTCTTGAATGCTCCACCGTTTCCGTTGATAGCATCTATTATTTCTCCTGCTAGTTTTTCAGCCATTGTTTTTTCATGTCTTTTTCTAGCATAA
>CAZPAF010000024.1:0-17090 GCA_964584475.1 uncultured Lachnospiraceae bacterium
ATTTAATATAAATTATTTTTTGAAAATAGGAAAATAAAAAATTAAATTATTAATATTGAGTTAAATATTTTTTGTGATTAATTCTAAAAATAATAAATAATATAAATTAGTAATAATAAAATAATTAAAATAAACACATATTTTTAATGAAGCATATTATATAAATTGCAAAGAAGAAGGTTTGTATTTTTAAAATAAATACAATATAAATTGTCAGAAAATTTGAGAAAAATATTTTACGAAATTTTGAAAAAATAATTCTAAAAAGAACCAAAAAATGTTTAAAAATTTTGAGAGAGAAGAAAATAAATTTCTAAAAAAATAAAACATCGAAAAATGAGGGAAAGTGTTGGGAAATAATGTTTCTAAAAAAATAAAGGCAAATTTTTATAGCTCAAAAATGACTCAAAATAGGATAAAAATTATGGAAAAAAGAGGGCGAAAAAAAGACTAATAAATGTTTAAAAAAACAAAGAATTTTTTGTCTAGAAAAAATAAAAAATTTATTTTATAAATATTTTTTTTATTTGTATAAATTGAGAATTTATTTATATAAGTTATCAAAAAAATATTAAATATTAAATTTTAAGCAAAATTATGCAAGTTTTTTTTATATTTATAAAAATTTTTTTAAAAATAAATTAAAGAAAACAAGAAAAAGTAAAAATTTTAGAACATGTTTTTTTACATAAATAGAATGGAAAAAGGGGAGAGAAAAAATAGAAGAAAATGTGCTATAAATTTATACAAAAAAATTACTATTGAGCTTGGGAAGTAAGGAGTTTGGTAAATGCGTTTTTTTTACAAAAAAACTAAAAAATAGTTCGAAAATTTTGACTGAAAATTCATAAAAAATATCAAAAAATGGAAAGAAAAAATAGAGATAAAAAATTAAATTATTTTATTTAATAAATATTCTCAAAAAATAATAACAAAAAAATAGACGTCTTAAAATCAAATTTAAATGAATTTAAACGTCTATTAATATTATTTTATTAATTTAATAATTTACTGCTTAAAATTTAAATTAATATTTTTTTTCTTTTTCTTTTTCATCAATTATATTTTCAATTTCAATTGCTTTTTTAGATTGTTTTTTCTTTTTTAAATTATCTTTAGCAACTGTTGTTAATAATTTAATTCTATTTGTTTGATTTGTTTCGCTTGCTCCAGGATCATAATCGATAGGAGAGATGTTTGCATAAGGATATTTTTCTCGTATTGATTTTATAACACCTTTTCCAACAACATGATTTGGTAAGCATGCGAATGGTTGAACACAAACAATATTTGGAATATCATGTTCTATATATTCAATCATCTCTGCAGTTAAAAACCATCCTTCACCAGTTTGATTTCCGATTGATAAAATATCTTTTACTTTATCTTCAAGTTCAAAAATATTTGCTGGTGGTAAATACCCTTTTTTAGATTTAGCTAATTCTTTTCCTAAATCTTTTTCTATCACTTCGATTAAATCAATTACAAATTTGAATATTTTTGCTTTTTTCTTATCTATTTTTAGCAAAGCGTAATTTGTTGTTTTTTGTGTACAAACAAATTTTATAAATCCCATAAAGTCAGGAGAAATGACTTCAGCACCTTCATGTTCTAATACTTTTATAACTTCATTATTTCCAAATGGATGATATTTAATAAGTACTTCACCAACTATACCAACTTTTGGTTTTTCGATTGATGTATCTAATTCGATTTTTTCAAAATCAGCAATCATATCTTTAACACTTTGTTTAAATTGTCTTGGTGTTGCTTTAGCAGAAAGTTCTTTACACTTTTCAAGCCATTTTTCATATACTTTTTCTGTCTCACCTTTATTTATTTCGTAAGGTCTATTTCTTAATAATAATTTTTGTAAAAGATCTCCATAGAATATAGCTCTAATTAAATTAACTGCCATAGGTATAGTTATTTTAAATCCTGTTGATTTTTCCATACCAGCAACATTGAATGATATAACTGGGACATGACCAAAACCGGCATCTTTTAAAGCTTTTCTTATAAATCCAATGTAATTTGTTGCTCTACAACCACCACCAGTTTGAGACATTATTAAAGCAGTTTTATGAGTATCATATTCGCCAGATTGAAGTGCTTCAATGAATTGTCCTGTAGTTAAAATTGCAGGATAACAAGCATCATTATTTACATATCTTAAACCTGTTTCTACCGTTTTTTCAGTACATTCTCTTAAAAGTTTTACTTTATAACCTAAATATTTTAGTGCATGTTCGAATAATTCAAAATGAATTGGAATCATTTGTGGTATTAAAATTGTATAACCATCATCTTTCATTTCTTTTGTAAAAGAAACTTTTTGTACTTGATAATTACCAAAATCTTTTGAGTGTTTTTCTTCAATTTTTTCAGCTTCTTTTTGAGCAATACGTTTGTTCATACTTGCTAAAAGTGATCTAATACGTATACGAATTGCTCCTAAGTTGTTTATTTCATCTATTTTTATTAATGTATACATATTATTATAGCTTTTTAAAATTTCTTCAACTTGGTCTGTCGTAACTGCATCAACCCCACATCCAAATGAATTTAATTGAATCATTTCTAAGAAGTCATGTTTTCCGACAAATTCTGCTGCAGCATAAAGTCTAGAATGATATACCCATTGATCAACAACTCTTAATCTTTGACTTACACCTTTTTCAGGATCACATATACTATCTTCTGATAATACACATAAACCTAAACTTGTAATTAATGTATCTATACCATGATTAATTTCTGGATCAACATGATATGGACGACCAGCTAAAACTATACCTCTCAAATTATTTTCTTTGATATATTTTAAAGCTTCCTTACCTTTTTTTCGCACATCTTTTTTGAAGTTTTGATATTCTTGTTCAGCAACTTCAGCAGCTTCAAGTAATTCTTTTTTAGTAAATTTATAATCCTTAAAATTATCATCTTCATAAATGATTTGTGCTATGTTTTTTATGTTATCAATAGGTAAGAATGGGTTTAAATATTTAATTTCTGGATTTCTTAATTCTTCAATGTTATTTTTTATAACTTCTGAATATGAAATAACAATAGGGCAGTTATAATGATTGTCTGATTGTTCATATTCTTTACGGTTATATGGAATACAAGGATAAAATATTGTTTTAATTCCTTGTTTTAATAAACTCATAACATGTCCATGTGCTAATTTGGCTGGATAACATACAGATTCAGAAGGCATTGATTCCATACCCTTTTCATAAGTTTTTCTATTTGATTTTTCAGAAATAATAACTCTAAATCCTAATTTTGTTAGAAATGTGAACCAGAATGGGTAGTCTTCATACATGTTTAAAACCCTAGGGATACCGATTGTTCCACGTTTAGCATCAGCCTCAGAAAGCGGAGTATAGCTGAATAATCTGTCAAATTTGTATTTATAAATGTTTGGTAAATCTTTAATTTCTGAATCTTGATTTCCAGCACCTTTTTCACATCTATTTCCAGATATGAATTTTTTACCATTTTCGAATGTATTTACTGTTAATAAGCAATTATTTTCGCATCCTTTACAACGAATATGAGAAATTTTAATATTTAGATTTTCTAATTCTTCTGTTTTTAATATAGTAGATCTGTAAGTCATATCTAAATTAGAATTATATTGTTCTTGCGCAAGAAGAGCAACACCATAAGCTCCCATAAGTCCAGCAATATCAGGTCTTACAACTTCTTTTCCAACAACTAATTCGAATGCTCTTAAAACAGCATCATTATAAAAAGTTCCACCTTGTACAACGATATTTTTTCCAAGTGTTTTTACATCTCTAACTTTCATAACTTTTTGAATTGCATTTTTTATAATTGAATATGAAAGGCCACTAGAAATGTCCCCAACTGAATAACCTTCTTTTTGAGCTTGTTTAATTTTAGAGTTCATAAATACTGTACATCTAGAACCTAAGTCAACAGGAGTTTTTGAGTTTAAAGCTTCAGCAACAAATTGTTCTATAGATAAATCTAAACTTTTTGCAAATGTTTCTAAGAAAGAACCACAACCAGAAGAACAAGCTTCATTAAGCATTATATTATCAATGGTATTGTTTTTTAATTTTATGTATTTCATATCTTGACCACCAATATCTATGATACTAGTAACTTTTGGCAAGAATTTCTTTGCTGCGGTATAATGAGCTATTGTCTCAATTTCATTTAAGTCAACATTTAAAGCAGTTTGGATTAATTTTTCTCCATATCCTGTTACACCACTGAAACGAAGAACTACTTTTTCTGGTAGCTCTTTATATAATTTCTTTAGCATTGAAATAACACTTTTTAAAGGATTTCCCTTATTATTTTCATATAGTGAATAAAGAAGAGCTCCTTCATTATCAATAAGTACAAGTTTTGTTGTTGTAGAACCTGCATCTATTCCTATAAAAGCATCACCACTATAGGTTTTTAAATCATTTCTTTTTACTTTATTTTTATCATGTCTTGCTTTAAATTCTTCATAATCTTTTTGGTTTGCAAATAAAGGATCTAATGTTTTTCCTTCTATAAATTTTGCTTTTTTAAATTCTCTTAGTCTTTCTTTTAAGTCGCTAGATGCTATTTCTGGTGTTTCTAAAGATGCATAAGCAGCACCTGTAGCAACCAAAAGATGGGCGTTTTCAGGAATTATTATTTTATCGTCTGTTAAATTCAATGTTTCAATAAATCTTTTTCTCAATTCTGATAAATAATTTAAGGGGCCACCTAAAAAGGCAACTTTTCCTTTAATTGGTCTTCCTTGAGCTAGTCCGCTTATTGTTTGATTAACAACTGCTTGGAAAATAGATGCTGCAATATCTTCTTTTCTAGCACCTTCATTTAATAAAGGTTGAATATCTGTTTTTGCAAAAACTCCACAACGAGAAGCAATTGGGTATATAGTTTCATAGGTTTTTGAAAGATTATTTAAACCTTCTGTGTCTGTATTTAAAAGAGATGCCATTTGGTCTAAAAAGGCACCTGTACCACCAGCACAAGTTCCGTTCATTCTTTGCTCTATAAATTTATCAAAATATATAATTTTTGCATCTTCACCACCAAGTTCAATTACAACATCTGTCTGCGGAATAAGCTTTTCAACAGCAGATTTACAAGCGATAACCTCTTGGATAAAGTTTATATTTAAAATTCTAGCAATATCTAATGCGCCAGAACCAGTTAAAGACATTGTAAATGTATTATCTGGAAAGTCTTTAACTAATTTTGATAAAACATTATATAATGTAGTTTTTGTATCTGAAAAGTGTCTTTCATAATTTGAATATACAATTTCAAAATTTTCATCTAATATTACGATTTTTACTGTTGTAGATCCAACATCAAGTCCAACATGTAATAATTTATTCATATTTTATTAAAGCTAGTTTTTACTAACATGTCCTTTCATATTTTTTGATTTTGGTTATATTTATAAACCATTTATAAACAAGATAAATGAACTGTGTGTGAACAAACAGTTTTTATCTTTAAAGTTTTTATTAACATCTTGTATAATATAACTTTTGTCAAAAATTGTCAATCTTTAGGGAATTTTATATAAGAAACAAAAAACACATAATAAAAGCTGGCAAACTGATAATGCCAGCTAAAAATTAAAACATTGTAATATAATTTAACATAAACCAATATTGGCATGCACTTCCAAGCATTACAAGAATGTGAAAAATTTCGTGAAAACCAAATTGTTTAAATTTCTTTTTAGGCCATTTTAAAGCATATATAATTCCACCTATAGTATAAAATATGCCACCTATGGCAAGCCACCATAAACTATATAAAAGATTTGCTTGTTCATATACATTTATAAGTGGAACAAGTGCTATTAAAACAACCCATCCCATAACCATATATATAGTTGTTGTTATTACTCTAGGAGCTTTGATCCAAATTGCAGAAAAAACAATTCCAAGTACAGCAAATCCCCATATGATACCAAATATACTCCAACCCCAAGGTCCTCTTAATGGTCCTAAACAAACAGGAGTGTAACTTGTTGCTATTAAAACATAAATCATTATATGATCAAATTTTCTAAAAATATTTATACCTTTTTCACTAATGTTCAACCAATGGTATAAAGTACTAAATAAATATGTTAATAAAAGTCCTGTACCAAACAATGTAAATGAAACAACATCAAAAGCATCTCCATTAATTGCTGCAAAAACGATTAAAATAACCAAGCCGACTAAGGATAATGCGGCTCCAATACAATGAGTTAATCCACTCATAAAGTCTCTAACTTTTGCCATAAAAACTCCTTTTTATAAATTAAGTTAATAATATTTATTAATATAATCAAAAATTTATGTACAACATAATACTACAAAAAATGCTAATAGTCAACGCAGACAATAAGAAACATCATTTAATCCGGTAATTAAAATTAGATTTAAATATGAATAAAATCTCTTTGATAGAATAGTATGTACAAAGGGAGGATGAGTTATGCAAAAATGGATAATACTGATAATTATTGGGTTAATATCACTGTTAGGAATATTTATTGTTTTTAATGTTGATATTGAAACAGAGTATGTACCAGAGGAGGAAGTGGAAGAATCTGAACTTCGAAATACAATTATAACACTATATTTTACAGACAAACAAACTGGAGCTCTGGCAAAAGAAAGCAAATTAATAGATTCAAAAGAATTGCTAAAAAATCCATATAAGACATTAATAGAAAAGTTAATTCTAGGTCCGGAAAAAGAAGAAAATGAAAAAGTTATTTCCGAAAACACTAAAATACTTGATATAAAATTTGAAAAAGGAACCGTTTTTATAAATTTTAGCAAAGAATTTTCTGAAGGAATAGAAAGTTCCAAATTACAAGTTTGTAAAGATGCAGTTTGCCAAACATTAACAGGACTTACAGAAGTAAGTGAGGTAAAAATACTTGTTGAAGGAATAGAAGTATAAATATAAAAATGAAGTGGTATAGCGTAAATGTTGATACTACTTTATTTTTTTTGGGTTTTATGTTAAAATAGATATGTTGAAAATATAATTACAAGCGGAGGAAATATTGGAACTAAAAGAAAATGAAAGAATAGATGATTTGGAATATAAAGGACTAAAAATAATTCAAAACAAAGAAGGCTTTTGTTTTGGTGTAGATAGTGTTTTATTATCAGAATATGCAAAAAAAATAAAAAAGAATGCTAAAGTAATTGACATAGGAACAGGAACAGGAATTATTTCTTTACTTCTTTGTAAGAAAACAAATTTATCTAAAATAATAGGAATAGAAATACAAGAAGATGTTGCGGAAATGGCAACTAGAAGTATAAAATTAAATAATCTTGAAGATAAATTTAAAATAATAAACGCTAATATAAAAAATGTTTTCGATATTTTAGAATCACACAAATATGATGTGGTTGTTACGAATCCACCATATAAAAAAATGGATACTGGAGTAAAAAGTTTTGACAAAAAACAACTTATATCTAGACATGAAGTAGAATGTACATTAGAAGATATTATTGAAAAATCAAGTAAGCTTTTAAAAGATTTGGGTGAATTTTATATGGTACATAGAGCCGAAAGATTAGTAGATATTATGTGTTTACTTAGAAAATATAAATTAGAACCAAAAAATATAAGATTTGTACATTCTAAAGCTGATGAAAAGCCAAGCTTAATTTTGGTTAGAGCAGTAAGAGGGGCAAAAGAATTTTTGAAAATAGACAAACCACTTGTAATATACAAAGAAAACGGAGAATATACAGACGAAATATTAGAAATATATAATAAAAATAAAGGAAGATAGAATATGAAAGGTAAATTATACTTAGTAGCAACACCAATAGGAAATTTAGAAGATATAACATTAAGAGCATTAAGAATTTTAAAAGAAGTAGATTTAATTGCAGCAGAAGATACAAGACATACTCTAGGATTATTAAATCACTTTGAAATTTCGAAACCATTAATTAGCTATTATAAACAAAATGAAAAATCAAAAAGTGAAATTTTAATAAAAAAATTATTGGAAGGGAAAAACATTGCAATAGTATCTGATGCTGGAACTCCAGGAATTTCAGATCCTGGAGAAGAAATTGTAAAAGTTGCAATAGAAAATGGGATTGAAATTATTCCAATTCCAGGAGCTTGTGCATTTGTAAATGCTTTGATTGCTTCTGGATTATCTTCAAAAGAATTTGCATTTATAGGTTTCTTATCTTCAATAAAAAAAGAAAAGAAAGAAAAATTAGAAGAAATAAAATATGAAACTAGAACTTTAATTTTATATGAAGCTCCACATAAATTAAAAGCCACATTAGAAGCAATTTATGAAATTTTAGGAGATAGAAAAATTGTTTTAGCTAGAGAGCTTACAAAAATACATGAAGAATTTATAAGAGATAATGTAAGTAATATTTTAGAAAGAATTGAAGAAATAAAAGGTGAATTTGTTATTTTAATTGAAGGAAATTCTGAATCTAAAAGAGATTTAGAATTATCAGACTTAACGAATAAAACATTAGAAGAACACTACGAATTCTACTTAAATCAAGGTTTTGATAAAAAAGAAATAATTAAGAAAATTGCAAAAGATAGAAATACAAATAAAAATGAAATATATCAATATTTTTTGAACAAATAATCTATTTAAATAAGCCAATAAAAAGGCTTATTTTTTTGTTTAAAAATATTGTATTTTAATTAGTAAAATGATATAGTATGTATGTAATATTAGGGCAAAAAATAGTATTATGGAGGTATTTAATGAGTAGAAGTAGAGGAAGAAGGTATGATGACGACTCTAGACAATTAAATATGAAAAAAGTAATTGCTACAATTATAGTAATTATAGGAATTATTATGATTGTATTTTCTATAAAGAATTTGTTATCAGGTGATGAGAAAAACAAAGATGTTTCAACTCTTACTACATATATCTCTGTTGTTGAAAATAATAAATGGGGAGTTATAGATAACAAAGGAAACACAATTATTGATTTAATATATGACGAAATGGTTATAATTCCAAACAAAACACAAGATGTATTTGTTTGTACTTATAATATTGATTACAATAATGAAACATTTGATACAAAAGTTATAAACGAAAAAAATGAAGAAATTTTAAATGAATATGACAATATAACTGCTATTGAAAATACAGATGGAACTAATATATGGTATGAAGATAATGTTTTAAAATTTGAAAAAGCAGGAAAAATTGGTTTAATTGATTTTGAAGGAAAAATAATAGCAGATGCAGAATACGATGATATTCATGCTCTTTCTGGTATAAAAGATACATTAATTATAGAAAAAGCAGGAAAAAAAGGATTAATAAATAACAAAACAAGCGAAATAATTATTGATCCCGTGTACATAGAAATAGTTGCAATATCAGACAAACATGAAGATGGTTATATAGTAAAAAATGATGAAAATAAATTTGGATTAATTGCAAATGACAAAACTAAAGTTTTAGAAGAAAAATATGACGATATAAAACATGTTACAGGAAATGGTTATTATGTTGTTGTAGATGATGGGACAGCTAAAATAATAGACAAAGCTGGAAGAATAATTTTAGAGGAAGGTTTTGATAGTGTAGAAGCAGTACAAGTTGATAATTTTATAATAATAAAAAATGGAAAATATGGTGTAATTGATAAAAAAGGAAATATAGTAATTTCACCAGAATATGAAAATATAAAATTTGGAACAACAGAATCTTTTATAGCACAAAAAGATGGAAAAATGGGAATAATAAAAAAAGATGGAACAACAACTATAAACTTTGAATATGAGAGAATTTCTTATATAGAAACAGCAGATTTTTTCCAAGCAGAAAAAGAAAATTTTAAAACTGATATTATTGATAGAAATTTTTCTAAAGTGCTAGAAGATATTATAATTTCAGAATTAAATACAGAAAATGGCTATTTTAGAGTAAGAGCGGGAGAAGAATACAAGTATTATAATTTTAAATTTGAAGAAAAAACTAATAAAGAAATATTATCAACAAATACATTATTCTTAGTTAAAGAAAACGGAAAATATGGATATGAAAACAAAAACGGAGAAAGAATTGTTGATTGTATTTATGATGATGCAAAAGAGCAAAATGAATTTGGATATTGCGCGGTTAAAAAAGATGGAAAATGGGGAGCATTGAAATCGGACGGAACAGTAATTGTTAATACAACTAAGGATTTAGACGAATATTTATATATAGACTTTATTTCAGAATGGAATAGATATAACGACTTAAGATTAAATGTATATACAAAGTAACAGAAGAAAAAGGGGTAAATAGTTTTGGAACTAATGACAAAATACCAATATACGTATTTTATACATCCGTATATTATTGACGCAACTAAATATGATAAATATATTCTTAAACTTTTGAAAGACAAAAAATGTACTTATAAAACATTTGAAAAAGAAAAAGATTTAGATATATATAATTTTTTCTTACCAAATATTAGATCATTTTTATTCCCATCTTTTGAGTTGAGAGGTGAAAAACTTAGAGAATTTAACTCTTCTAAAATAGAAGAAAAGAAGAAAAAAATCTCAAAAGATACTGCTGCATATTTTACTTATAATTTTGCAGATGATATTCAAGGAAAAGTTGGAACAGAAAATGGTATATTTTTCAAAGTAGAAGAGATTGAAATAATTTGTTTTAATTCAGGAATATGTTTCTTTACAATGAAAACTCACTTAGAAAATACTAATAAGTTTATGGATTTATTAAATTTCAACTATAGATTTAAAGGTATAAATTCTGAGTTTGCATCTTTAAAAGATTATGAAAATATTAAAATACAAACTGATACTTTTAAAGACATGAAAGATATAACAGAATTAATAACTCAAATAACAGGAATAAATACAAAACCTAGGGCAAAAACTAAAACAATAAATAGTGAAGAGATATTAAATTCGCAATTTTATACATATTCATATGTATGTGTAGAAACCAGTAATTGGAATGAAAAAACAGATTTTATAAATATAGAAAATGACTTTTTGAAATTTGCCAACGTACTTCCAAGTGATTATAACTCGGATTTTAATAAAGCAAATTTGGAACATAATCTTCATATAATAGAAAGATTAAAATATGTAAAAACAACAGTATCTAATATGAGTTCAAATATAATGTGTTCAGGAATAGATACGTATAATTATACTAAATTACCTTATGAATATGAAAACCAATATTTTTACTTATATATACTTTCTTTATATAAAAAGATCTTTTTAATGAGATTAGATTATGAATTTAAACAATATGAAACGATTATAAAAAGAAAAGATATATTTATTAAATTTACAAAGCAAGTTTGGAATAAAGAAGTTACATTAGATGATGGGGGGGCTTTATATTACAAGACTTTAAATAGAACATTAGATTTGAATGGATTATATGCGGAAATTCAAAACAAATATGAAGTTATATATAAGGATTTAAATATAGAGAAAAATAACGTATATTACTCTTTAATGGTTATTTTGTTAATTTTTTCTCTAGTATTTAATACAGTAAATATTATAATTTTAATGTATTTATTGTCGTAAAGGATGTTTATATGAAAATAGTAAATGGGACAGATATCATTGAAGTGAGTAGAATCCAAAAAGATATTGAAACACTTGGTGAAAAATTTTTAAATAGAATATATACAGAAAACGAAATAAGATATTGCCAAGAAAAGAAAACTCAAAAATATCAAAGCTATGCAGCAAGATTTGCTGCAAAAGAAGCTATTTATAAGGCTTTAAGTCAATTTATAAAAGTAGATTATTCTTGGAAAGATTTTGAGATTTTAAATGATGAGACAGGAAAACCTTATGTAAAATTAGGGATAGAAATAGAAGAATTAGAATCTATAAGCGTAACATTATCTCATTGTAAAGAATATGCAGTAGCAAATGTGCTTGCAATATATAAATAAGGAGAAAAAATGGAATTTTTTGATTCTCATGCTCATTATAATGATGAAAAGTTTGAGCAAGATAGAAATGAAATAATAAATGATATATATAAAGATGGAATTACAAAAGTAATTTGTGTTGGATATAATCTAGAGCAAAGTAATAAAGCCCTAAATTTTTCAAAAGAATTCCACTTTATGTATGCAACATGTGGAATTTCACCTAACGATATTGAAGATTTCGTGGAAAACAAATTAAAAAAAATAGAAGAGTTAGCTAAAGATTCTAAAGTTGTTGCAATAGGTGAAATAGGGTTAGATTATTATTGGAATAAAGAAAATAAAGAAAAGCAAAAAGAATTATTTATAAAACAAATTGAACTTGCAAATAAGTTAGAAAAGCCAATAGTAATACATACAAGAGATGCTGCCATAGATACAATAGAAATACTAAAGAATAATCCTGTGAAAAAGAAAGGGATATTTCACTGTTGCCCATTAAATCAAGAATTAATTAAAGAAGGCTTAAAATTAGGATATTATATATCTTTTAGTGGGAATATAACATTTAAAAATGCTAAAGCAGAACCTTGTGTATCACTTGTTCCTTTAGATAGAATATTAATAGAAACAGATAGCCCATATCTTTCTCCAGAGCCATTTAGAGGAAGAAGAAACGACTCTAGAAATGTTAAACTAGTTGCTCAAAAAATTGCTGATATAAAGGGAATTACTTTAGAAGAAGTAGCAAGAATAACATATGAAAATGCAAGTAATGTATACGAAATATAATTAATAAGTATAAAAATATATATCAATATGTAAATGAAAACATACTACTATCACGTGGTATGTTTTTTGTTTTTAAAAGCATATAAAAAATAAAAGTCAATATTTATTTTTAAAAAAATATATATTTTTTAAAAATAAAAAAGCTCTCAAAACCGTTATTTCGTAGAAAAAATTTAAAAAAGCCTCTAAAAAGTAATAAAAACTTAATAAAAGGAGATAAAAACATCCTAAATGTCTTTCCGTAGCAAGATTGAAGTCGATTTTAAAACATGGAAAAAAATGGCTATTGCAAAAAAAAAAGTAAATGCTATTATGTTGCTAATGAAAATGCTTATGGCAAATTTAACAGGGAGGATTTATTATGAAAAGGAAAATGTTAATCTCAATTGCATTAGTTTTTATAATGCTTTTGAACTGCATCATGCCACTAATACCGGTACATGCAGACGTTTCTGATGGTGCTATTGTATTGAATACAAAGCTATATAAAGCCGTTAAAAATGAATTAATGGCAAGTAATATACCTTTTACTTATAGCGATACAGAAAAATCAATCACAATAGAATCAGAAGTAATGGCTCAGATAACAAAATTGAACTTAAACAATAAAGGTTTATATGACATTTCTGGTCTAGAAAACTTTACTGCTTTAAAACATTTAGAGTTATCTGGTAACAATTTAAGTGAAGATAGTAATTTAGCTTGCCTTTCAGGTCTACCATTAGAGTACTTAGATCTTTCTACTAATAAAATAGGAGATGTAAGCGCTATTGATGAATTAATTTCTACAATTCAATCAAAGAGTGGTAAAGTTGTTTTATCAAACCAAACAGTTACTATTACAGCGATGACTCAAGTTTCTAAAGATGGAAAAATCCAAGTTCAACTTCCAAAGATCCTATCAAAAGCAGGATTTATTAAAAGTGCTTGGAAAACTGTAACAACAGATGGTCCATCAATAGTTGCTTGGCCAGACAGAGTTTCTGCAGAAGGAACTTCATTAGAATTTAATACAAACAAAACAGGATTATTAAAATTAGAAATCTACATTTATGATAATCCAACAGAAGCAGCTAGTGCTGCAAACTTAAACAAAGCATCAGAGAATATGTTATATCAAAGTAAGTTCTTTATTTATGTAGTAGTACATCCAGAAGAACAAACTCCTATATATATTCCTGATGTAAATATGTATAATGAAGTTAAAAAACAATTAACACAAGGAAAATATGGATTATATCCTAATGCTAGTGGAAATATTGAATATAATGGCTATGTTCCAAACAAAGATTTATCAAGTTATCCATACTTAGTAGATGAAAATGGAGATGTAATGTACGATGAATGTACATTCGTAGTTGATGGAAAAGATTTAGTATTAACATTAGTAGGTGATACAGCTAGTAAATATGTTATTAAAAATTATGAAGAAAATCCAGTTGTTTATCTTATTGTAAGAGAAGACGATGGTACAGAAACACTTGAAGTATATACACTATATTTTGAAGAAACAGTAATTTATAATGTAGATGCAACAGGTAATATTACACAAAAATTAGGTTATAAAATACCATTAAATGGTGGAAATGAAACATTATATGAAAAAGCATATGATGAACCACAAATTTTTGTTATTAAAGATGATACTTTAATGAATAAAATAACATCTTTAATTTTAAATAATAAACAAATTAGAGACATCACAGGTATAGAATATTTTGTAGGATTAAACTCTGATTTAAATTTATCACAAAACTATTTAACAGATATTGATCCATTATATAATCTTCAAGCAAACAAAGAAATTTATGAAGATAAATTACAAGCAAAATATAATTTATACTTATTAACAAGTCCAAAATATAATTTAAAATACTTTTTAACTGAAACAACAAGTGCAAAAGCTGCTGCAGATGGTAACATAGAAGCAATCAAAGCAATTGTTGAAAAAGTTATTGAAAAATTTGACGAAGCTGCTGAAATATCAAGATATAATGATGATGGAACAGAAGATCCAAAATATTATGATAAATTACAAAAGAAAGCAGACGAAGTTAATAAATTAGTAAATCAAATTTATGCTCCATTATTAGACGGTGGATTATTAGCTCAATTAGAAGAAAACTTATCACTTACAGAAGATGGTCTAGATGGTGTATATGATTTATTATCAGAATTATATGATATTTATAATAATGAATATAAATTATTAACAATGCTAACTGATAAACTTAACTATATGGATATTATTGAATATGAAGCATTGTTAGAAGCTAGAGAAACTGAAGAAGAAGCTAAAAAATTAGTTAAAGAACAAGTATCAGTTTTAAAATCATTCGAATCAAAAGATGATTTTACACATTTCGAAGAAGATATGTTATTTAACAAATATGGAATAATTGTTGGAAGTGAATTATCTTCTGTTGCTGAAGTTTTAGGAGATGTGGAAGAACCATCATATATAGATTCATTTATAGAAATGGCTTTATATTCAGAGATGGTAAATTACTGTACAATTAAGAGAATGGAAACAGAAGATATTGCTGAAGATCAATGCTTCTGTAGAGAATACTTAATTAACAGAATAAAAGAATTTGAATTTGAAGGAATCTTAACAGGAATTCCTCTAGATTCAGAAGAAGAACTAGCTTTAGAATATAAACTATTAGAATATATTGAAAATATGGATAAATATATTAAAGAATATACAAACGATTCAAGCTATAGAACAGGAGATGTATTCTTTGATACATATTTAAAATATTATTGTGAAAACATTATCTATTCAAATGGAACAGAAACTATCGGGGTAGAAACATGTTCAGGAGAATATGATCGTGTTACAAACTTTAATTATGATGCTAGTGCAATGTACACATACGATGAAATTTATAGCAAATTAGAAAATCAAACAACACAAACTACAGTTCCAAATCCAGATACAGGAATAGATGAAACTGTAACTGCATTTGAAAGTGCAGAATTTAATACAAGATATATCTTTAATCAATTAAGTCATGGATTACCAAAAGATATAAAAATCTTTGAATTTATCCAAGAAACTTATAGAGGAGAAGATAATAACTTATATTTATATGAAGAAGCAGTGAAAATTGCTACAAGATTAGTAAATTCAAACGTTGAAAGATATGTTGTTTTACCAGATCTTAAAAAATTAGATATTTCTAACAATGCTGACTTAGAAGGTATTGAAAGAATTTCTGAATTAACAACATTAAGAGAATTTTATGCTAACGCGGATTACCTAGGAAACATTCAAGATGTTAACTGGGAAGATTTAAGATATGTAAGAAGATTAGGATTAGCATACAACTATATTACAGATATTAGTTGTTTAAATGTATTAGATCACTTAGTTGATTTAGATGTAAGCCACAACTTACTTGCTGGTAAATTAAACTTCAGCTTTGATAAATCACAAGATACATTAGAAAACTTAGATTTATCTTATAACCAATTAGATGACATTACAGTTATCCAAGAATTCTTAGATATTATAACAAACGGAAAATATGCTAATTTCTTAGCAAAAGAATATACATTAAATATTAACTTAAATAATCAAAACTTAAATATTGAAGTTGAAGAACCAATCAACTTAAAAGAATTTCCATCAACAGTAAACGTTGAAATGCCAAAAATATTCACACAATTATTAGCTATAGATACAGAAAGAACAAGCTTTGGTATTACAAGTGAAGATGGAAGAATTGAATCTGAAGGAACATATGTAACACTAAATACTTTAACTGAAGGAGAAAAAACTGCAAAAGTTAATGTAATTGCTCAATCAGGAAACGGTACACCAGTTGAAACATGTGTTGGTGAAGGAACAACAGCTACTATCACATATAAAGTAGTAAGTCCAAAAGTAACAGAAGTAAAAGTAACACCAAATGAAAATGTTGTAGTTAAACCAGGAGAAGAATTAGAATTTACAGCTGAAGTTGTAGGTGAAGATTTATTCTCAGCAGATGTTATTTGGACATTAAAAGATAAACAAAGTGAAAATACAACAATTTCTAACAAAGGTGTGTTAAAAGTTGCTGATGATGAAACTGCTGAAACAATAGTAGTTGAAGCTAAAGCTAAAGATGATTTTACAAAAGTAGCTACAGTAAATGTATCTACAAAAGATATAGCAGTTCCAGATGATGGAGATGAAGGAACAACAACTCCAGATGATGGAGACGAAGGAACAACAACTCCAGACGATGGAGACGAAGGAACAACAACTCCAGATGATGGAGACGAAGGAACAACAACTCCAGATGATGGAGACGAAGGAACAACAACTCCAGATGATGGAGACGAAGGAACAACAACTCCAGA
>CAZPAF010000024.1:17190-28519 GCA_964584475.1 uncultured Lachnospiraceae bacterium
ACGAAGGAACAACAACTCCAGACGATGGAGACGAAGGAACAACAACTCCAGACGACGGAGATGAAGGAACAACAACTCCAGACGACGGAGATGAAGGAACAACAACTCCAGATGATGGAGACGAAGGAACAACAACTCCAGATGTTGATGTAATCGATACAGCTACATTAGGATACAATGCTGGAGAAGAATATCTAACAGAAGTTAAAGCTAAAACATCAGTTGAAGATTTTGCAAGAGTTTTATTAGCCGGAAAAGAATACAACGTAGTTGTTAAAAAAGAAGATAAAGATGGAAATAAAACAGTAGTTACAGAAGGAAACGTTGGAACAGGTATGTATGTACAAGTTCAAGACGAAAACGGAAACGTAATTAAAGATCAAAACGGACATTTAGTTGTTTATGAAATCGTTGTAAAAGGTGACATAAACGGAGATGGTTTAGCAAACTCATTAGATTCAATCTTAATTAAAGCTTATAGAAACGAAGTAACAAATTTAAGCGGTTCTGAAAAAGCTGCTGCTGATATTAATAATGATGGAAAAGTAAATGTTTCTGATTCAAAATTATTATTATACCACAGAGCAGAAGTTACAGGATATGACTTAAACTTCAAAAAATAATTAAAAATAAATTCTTAGGCGATTAAAAAATCGCCTAAGGAAAATATACTCAAGTATATACAAAAAAAGGTATTGCATTTTTAGATATAAAATGATATCCTTATATTGTATTAGCAAATGAGGAGAAGAAGAATTATGAAAAAAACTAGATTGATATTATTGCAATTATTCATTGCGTTTGTGTTAATTTCGACAAGTGTTTATGCTACAGTAAATACAACAATAGCTCTTTCACTTAACGAAGCAACAGCTTTTAGAGGAGATACAGTAGAAGTAACATTATCTTTAAAAGATGTTGAATTAGATAAGAAAATACAAAGTGTAGCTGGATATATTAATTATGATGAAAATGTTATAGAAGCTATTACTGTTGATAGCATAAAAAAATCAGATGATAATAAAATAAAAATAGGAAATGAAACATTAGATGTAGAAGATTTAACAAATGCTGATTTAGATGATATACCTACAACATCAGCATACATAGCATTTAATGGAAATCCTACAACAGAAAACGATGCAAGAATCGTAATAGATTTTGAAAATGGTATCACAGAAGATACAGAGCTTTTAACAATAAAATTTAAAGTAAAAGAAACAGCTACTATAGGGGAAGTTGAAAAAGCTATTTCTTATTCAATGTTTGTTATAACAGCAGGTTCAGAAGAATCTGAAGAAATAACAAAAGATATTAAATTAACTGTAAAAGCTGTTGAAGCCGGAGATGATGAAGGTAACAACACAAATAATGAAGCAAAAAATGAAAATGTAAACACAAATACAAATAAAGCTGAAAATAACACAAATAATGAATCAAATACTAACACTAATAAAGCAGAAAATACAAATACAAACAATGCAACAAATACAAATACTAATACAAATACTAATACTAATGTAAATTCAAATAATAGTGTTAATAATGCATTAGACAATACTGTATCAAGTGTAACAATACCTGCTGCTGGTGCAAAAGTAATATTAATACCTGCAATAATATTAATTATTCTAGCTTATGTAAGCTACAATAGATATATGAAATATAAAAATATTTAATATTTTCTTTAAATAATTAATAATCCCTGAAGAGATGGTAAAAAAGCCATCTCTTCTTTTTTATTTAAAAAGAAGAAATTATCGAAATACCTAATAAAATAACTGTTATTTCTAGAAAATTCTATTGCATAAAATTTTTAATATTGATATAATATAGTCAAATTTATATATGGAGGAAACGTTATGGGAGCATTAATAGTGATATTAATTGTCATTGCACTTCTAGTTGCTTGGATTATTGGTGTATATAATGGTTTAATACAATCAAGAAATAAAGTGAAAAACGCTTGGAGCCAAATAGATGTACAATTACAAAGAAGATTTGATTTAATTCCTAACTTAGTAGAAGCAGTAAAAGGATATATGGGTCATGAAAATGAAACATTAACTAAAATTGCTGAACTTAGAACATCATGGGCAAACGCATCTACTGTTCATGAAAAAGCAGATTTAGATAACCAATTATCTGGTGCTTTAAAAACAATTATGGCTGTATCAGAAAGTTATCCAGATTTAAAAGCAAATCAAAATTTCTCTGAATTACAAGAAGAATTAAGAAATACAGAAAATAAAATTTCTTATGCTAGACAATTCTATAATGATAGTGTAACAATGTATAACACAAAAATAGAACTTTTCCCAGCAAATATAGTTGCATCAATGTTTGGATTTAATGCAGAAGAATTATTTAAAACAGATTCAGAAGAAGCTAGAAAGAATGTTAAAGTTGATTTTAGCAAATAGTAAAAAAAGAGTTATCTGGATAGATAACTCTTTTTTGTAAATAATTATAGAGAGGTTTTAATTATGTATGAAGATATAAAGAAAAATAAAATAAAAACTGGAGTAATAGTATTTGGATTTTTAACAATGATTACATTAATAATTTATTATATTTGTAATGCATTTGGTTATAGTGAATATTCAATTTTAATTGCATTGATTTTCTCAATAATATCAACTGTTGCAACATATTATAATTGTGACAAAGTTGTTTTGGCATCAGTAAAAGCAAGACCAGCAACAAGAGAAGAAGATTTACAGTTAACAAATATATTAGATGCATTAATGATCACTTCTGGATTAACAAATAAACCAAGATTATATGTTGTAGATTCTATGCAACCAAATGCTTTTGCAACTGGAAGAAATCCAGAGAATGCAGTCATTTGTGTGACTACAGGATTAATAGAAAAACTAAATTATTATGAATTAGAAGGTGTTGTAGCACATGAACTTGCTCATATAAAAAATTACGACATTATGGTTTCTGCTGTTGTTAGTGTAATGGTAGGGTTTGTTGTAATGCTTTCTGATTGGTTTTTAAGAATTACATTTAGGCGTAGAAGAAACGATGATGATAATGCAAATCCTATTGTTATGGTTATAGGCTTAATTTGTTTAATAGTTTCACCAATAGTTTCACAATTAATTCAACTTGCAGTTTCAAGAAGAAGAGAGTATCTTGCAGATGCAACTGCGGTATCATTTACAAGAAACCCTGATGGATTAATTTCTGCTTTAAGAAAGATTAGTACAGATGATACAACAATGGAAACAGCAAGTGAAAGTAGTGCGCATATGTTTATTGTTACACCATTTAAAAATAAAAGAAAGACAAATAAAAGTAGTTTGTTTTCAACACATCCTGCAATAGATGAAAGAATACAAGCAATAGAAGAATTAAAATAGTTTATACTTAGAAATAAGTATGTCTAAAAGAGCTTAGAATTCATTCTAAGCTCTTTTTTTGTAATGCTTGGCAATTGACAAACATATAAATTAATAATATAATTATTTTGCAAATTAAGGGGGCCAATTTATGAAAGTAAATGAAAGTTTTTCTATTATTAGAAAGATTGTTTTCATAACTATAATTTTAATTTGTATGTTAATTGTTGGAGCAAAAGCTTCTAAATCTGATGTTAATTATGTAACGATTATATTCCCTGAAAATTATGAAACTACAGTAATGACAAGCTGTATAACGATTTCGGATATATTATCAGAAAATCACATAATTATTCTACCAGATGAAGTTGTTTCACCACCACTTGATGATGTAATAGATATAACAAAAACAATAACAATATCTAAAGTTACAGACGAAAAGATAATAATTGCTGAAGAAATAGAAAGTGTTACAACAGAAGAGTTATTAGGAAAATATGTAACTATAACAGATAAAATTATTGTAGAACAAGTTGAAATTCCTTATGAAACAATAACTAAAGATGTCTCAAAAGAAGGAACTCAAACCCAAGATTCAGTCCTTCAAAAAGGAAAAAATGGTTTAAAAGAAATTAAATATAAAGTAAGATACCAAGATAGTGCTGAAATAGAAAGAACAGTAATCTCTGAAAAAATCATAAAAGAGCCTGTAGATAAGATAATCCAAATTTCTACTAAAATATCATCAAGATCAGGAAAAAGAGAAAACTATCAAACTCCTGATGCAATAGCAGCAAGTGTTTCTGGAATGACACCAACAGTAACAAGTTTAAATGCTTCAGCATATTGTGCATGTATGACTTGCTGCGGTAAAACAAACGGAGTAACTAGTTCAGGAAATATAGCTAAAGAGTGGTATACAATAGCTGCTGGAAGTGGATATCCAATTGGCACAGTTATTTATATTCCTGCACTTGCTGATAAACCAAATGGTGGATGGTTTGTTGTAGAAGATAGAGGTGGAGCGATATCTAATAATAAAATAGATATCTACATGGGATCTCATTCACAAGCAATTATTTTTGGAAGAAGAAATCTAGAATGCTATATATATCAATAAAATATTAAATTTAAAAGAAATGGAGTAATCCATTTCTTTTTTTGTAAGAAATTTAAAAGATGCAAAAGATAAAGTATTTATTTTTTATATATTAATAGGAAGAAAATACAGTAAAAAATTTAAAGAAAAAGTTAACATAACGTTGAAAAACCCTTGCGTTTGTGGTATAATAATAATATGCATAACTGCGCTCATTTTTAAGAAGTATACGAAATGGAGAATTCCAGGTGTATATAAAATAATATATAATGTTTAATAGAGTTTAGTAAACATTTTATATATTAAACAAAGTTAATAAAAATATATCTGGAATCTCAAAAAGTTATGTTTTTAGCAAATTAGATTAAAATTTAAATTTGCTAGGGAAATATGAGTTTTGAGATTTTTTGTTTTAAATTAAAAAAAAACAAAAAACTTAATCAAAACTTAATATTAGACACTCTCAAACATCAGAAACCCAGTTCCGTAGTAAGAAAAAGAGCAAATTGTTGATACAAGAGGAATTGGTGGGATGTACAAAACTAAATTTTTAGTCTAATATATTACTGATATAATAGGTCGAAAAAATGTTAAAAGAAAGGGAGAATTTTAGTATGGCAAAGAGATTCAAGAAAATTTTAGTTCTAGCAGTTATATTTACCATGACTTTGGTTAATTATGGACTACCATTGCAAGCTATAGCTTCAGAGGGTGAATCATTTTTCGGTTTCGCTTTTTTCAAGAAAAACGAAATTGCTTTAGATGCCTATTTTGGAGATGATTCGGAAGACGTTGAAGAAACCGCAGATGTAAATGAAACTGCAAAAATCACTTTAGAAGTATCACCACTAATTGAGGGATATTTGAAAAGTGGTACATTGAAGTTTAATTTAAAAAATGGCAACGAGAATAACTTCAAAATTCAATCTGTTACAGTTGAAGAAAAAGAGGAGTTAAATCTAGATGCTGTTGGTTCAGAAAAGCTAGAAGGAGTTAAAAAGCTTGAAACAACTGAAGAAATAGAAGATGATGTAACCAATAATGATGCAGAAAATCTTATTTCAGAAGAACCAGTTAAAGAATCAAACAAAGCAGAAAATGCAGATGTAAGTGAAAAAGCTGATGAAAATCCATTTAGCGGATTATTCAAAAGCACAGATGCAGAAAAATTAACTGAAGATGTAAAAAATGATTCAGAGGACGCTTCTGAAGAAGTAAAAGCTGAAAATGTGGTAGCAGAAGAGAAAGTAGAAAGTGAAAATGTTGTAACTGATGAAACTGTTGAAAAAGATGACTCAGAAGTTGTGAAAGAAGACGAAGAAACTGATACTGCAGAAAAAGAGCCAGAAGCAGCAGAAGAAGATCTAGAAGAAAAAGATATCTCTGAAGTAATTGAAGATGTAAAAGGAACTTATGAAGTTAGTTTAGTTAATGAAAATGAAATTGCACTTAAAAACATAATTGACTCAACTAAAATCTTTATTGAAGTTGCTTACAAACAATTAGATAAAATTAATCCAGAAGATATCTATTCAGAAATTGAAATTGTTTTAAATGGTAACTACATAAACAAAAAACTTGAAACAGTAGAAGTGAGTAGAAAACAAAATTTATATTTAGGATGGGAATATAGTAAAGATTTAGAGGTAACATCAGACTTTACTAAAGTTTCTCCATTTACTGTCGGACAAAATTCAGGAACTATAATTGAAAATGTAATAACAATTGCCAGAAATATTGAAGATACTAATTTCTTGCCTATTAAAGAAACAAATATTAAAATTGAAATCCCTAAAATAAATGATAAATTACCAATAGCAGTTAATGTGGCTGCAAATAAATTAATGGCAACATTTGGAAAAGACTTAACAGGAAAAGAATTTACAAAGAATAATTGGTCTTTTGATGAAGAAACAGGAATTCTTGAAATTAAAGTAGTAAACGAAGATATGTTAGCTGGAAAAGGTGAAGATAAATTTGATATTATATGCAGATATGAAGATTACTTAGAAGAAGAAAATATAACTTTAGATAAAAAAGTTTTAGTAAAAGTAGAAGAATACAGTTCAAATAAAAACAACATACAAGAAATTCAAATAGAAGAATTACAAGAAAAAGAAGTTATTGCAGGTGAATTAATGTCATATGCAATGATTGAAAATGAAGAATTAATTGGAAAAGGAAGAATTAATGCAAACTACTATGTAGAAGCTGGAGAAACAAGATTTTCAAGTACAGTTAATGTTACAGTTTTAACAAGTGATATTCTTAATGAAGTAGTAATAGAACCAGTTAAAGAAACTTACAAAGTAGGAGAAGAAACAGAATTTGATGCAACACAAGATGTAATGTACGCAGGAGTGAGATTTAATCTTGCAGAAATCAAAGAAATGTTGGAACAAGGAAGCACAATTGATTTATTAGATTCAGAAGGTAATGTGTTCCATACAATAACAAAAGATGTAGATGCAACAAAAATTGAATTTGCACATAAAATTGATAGCTTAAAAGTTAGAATAAATAATGTAAAAGTAAATGGTAACCTATCAATAGAATTTATAAAAGCGATTGATAAAACTCAATATTCTCAAGCAGAATTTGTTTCATTTGAAAAAATAGAGAACACATACAAAGCAGAAGTTAAATATGTTGGATTTGAAGAAGTTTTCCAATTACCAGAAATAAAAGAAGAAATAAAATTTACAGATACAATTACACAAGTAAACTTATTAATGAGTACATCTTCATTATCAACAGTTTATCTAAATGAAAACGTAGAATTTAAAATTGATTTATTAAATAACATAGATACAAGTGATTTATATAAAAATCCAAGTTTTGAATTAGTATTCCCATCATTTGTTGAAGAAGTAACAATTAATAATGTTTATACTTTATATCAAAATGGATTATCAATTAGAGATTACAACGTTGTTGATGTAAATGGTCAAAAGAGAATAGTTGTTAACTTAGATGGAATTCAAAGCGGATTTGATTTCTCAAATATAACAAATGGTACAAATTTAATAATAAATGCCAATATACGTGTTGATGAAATAACACCTCAAAAACAAGATCAAATAGAATTATATTACTGCAATGAGGCTGTTACAAATTATCAAACACAAGCTAACTGGAATATGACAAGAGCTCTTCCAGAAGGAAGCCTAAAAGATACAAATGGATATGACGCAACAACATTTGAATATCAAGCACCATCAGGAATGGTAACAATAAACTCTATTACAAACTACGATGGAACTGGTGAAACAATTAAATCAATTAACCAAGGAGAAATAATAAAAACTATTCCAATAAAAGGTGAAAATCAAATAGCAACAATGGAATTATCAGTCCTTAACAACACAGGAAATGATTGTACAGATGTGGTTTTACTTGGAAGAATTCCATTTAAAGGAAATAAAGATGTTGGAACTGGAGCAGACTTAGGAACAAATGTTGATACACTGATGAAATCATTAGTTATTCCAGATGAAGTGAATTCAAATTCAGTTACAATATATTATTCAAGCAATCCTAATGCAGATAAAGATTTAAATAATGATTTAAATGGATGGAGTACAAACTTTTCACCAATAGAGAATGTAAAATCTTTTATGATTGTTGTTAATGAGAACTTTAACAAAGGATCAATATTGAAATTTAAATATGATTTTGAAATTATAGCAAATTTGGGATATGAAGTAAAAATGCTTGGAAGTTTTGGTGCTTTCTATAATGAAATTGCTGATAATTTATCTACATATAAAGCAACTATAGCAGATAAGGTTGGTTTGATTACAGAATCTGGTGTGAAATATGAAGCAACTATGTCTGTTGATATAGGTGAAGGAACTGAAATTGGAGAATCTAGATATTTAACATATAAAGTAAAAGTTACTAATACTGGTAGTATAGATTTAAATAATGTAAAAATAGAAAACAGCATGCCTAATTTAGGAAGTATAAAAAATGCTGAAGCAACTGAAAAAGGTAATGCTTTATATTATATAGATAAATTACTAGTAGGTGAAACAAAAGAGAAAGAAATACTAGTTAAAACATCTAATATACCAGAGGATCTTAGAAGCTATGCAATGACACTACCTAATATGCGTGAAGAAAAAGATGAGAATGGAAATATTACATTCTATATTTTAGATGATAAAAATCAAAAGAATTATATAACAAAATTACCAGATGAATTTTATATAGAAAATTTTGCTACAGTGTATGTTGAAGATACGGTAACGGGAGTTACTACAAATACAGTAAGAAATAAATTAGTGCAATCTCGTTTAGATATAACTGTAGAAGAATTTAATACAGTTGGAGACTTAAATCCGGGTGAAGAATTCAAATATAATATAGATGTATACAATATAAGTGATGAAACAATTAATAATATAGTTATTGAAGATATTCTTCCAAAAGAATTAGGTTTTGTGAAATTTGAGCAAGTAGAAACAGAGTATGTTGAAGAGTTTGATGCTGATAATAATAAATTAACAGTTTCAGCTGGATCACTTGAACCATTAGAAACAATAAGATTTTTTATAACATGTGAAGTAAAAACAAAAAATATAGGAAAAGTAGAAATATATAATACTGTTACAGTTACAGCAGATAATAATATAAGAGAACAAGGAAATATTGTAAAAAGTGTTATATTAGGACCTGAATTGACGGTTACTCAAGAAACAAATGTAGAAAATAATACTGTTTTAGAAACAGATAAATTCCAAATACTTGTAAATATAAATAATAAAGGAGAAGCTGATTCACAATTAATAAATCTTAATGTTGAAATTCCAGAAATGTTACAAGTGATTGACATTTCAAGCGAAGGAAAAAGAATGATTAATTATTCTACAGATGGAAATGTTTTAACAGGAAGTTTATACTTGCTTGGTCCACATGATACAGCATCTTTGGTTATTACTGTAAAATCAGATGCATTAGAAGAAGGAGAAACAAATAGAATCTTAGAAGTAAAAACTAAAGTTTCTGAAAATTATATTGGAAGTTTAGATATTAATTCTTTAGAAATTATAGTGTTAGATAAACCTGACAGAGAATTAACAAAAGAAGAACAAGAAAAAATAGACAATGATAACACAATTGAAAATCCTTCTACTGGTGATGAATATAAACAAGATATAGAAAATGACAAAAATAATAATACAAATAATGATACAAACAATAATGACAATAGCCAAGATAATAATTCTTCAAACTCAAATTCAAATGTAAATAACAATAATAATCAAGACAATACAGATAACCAACAACAAGATAATAATTCAGAGGGAAATGAAGAAATAAATGTAGAAGAACCGGTTTCAGAAATAAAAACATTTAAAATAACAGGTCAAGTATTTAAAGATGCAAATAAAAATAATGCTAAAGATAATAATGAAGAAGGAATAAATAAAGTACAAGTAATACTTTACAATGGTTCTCAAAAAATTAAAACAACATTAACAGATTCTTTAGGAAAATATAGATTTACAGAAGTAGAAAGCGGAGATTATACAGTTGTATTTAATTATGACGCAGATACATATATAGCTTCTAAATATAAATATTCTAATGTCGCTGAAAGTATGAATTCAGATGCAATTGAATCAGAAGAAGGTGTTGCTGTAACAGAAGCTATTAAATTAGAATCTGATATTGAGGTTGATTTAGGACTTCAAGAAAGAAATTATTTTGATATGAATGTTCAAAAATACATCTCAAAAGCTATTGTTACAAGAAAAGGTAAAGAAAAAGTTGAAACATACAACAATGATGCTATTGCAAAATTAGAGATTAGATCAAAAGAATTAGCAGATACATCAATCAAGTTAGAATATAAAATTGTTATAACAAACGAAGGTGATGTAAATGGAACTGTAGGAACAGTATATGATTACTTGCCAAATTCTCTAACATTTGAGCAAAGCTCGAATGAAGATTGGGAACTAACGTCAGGAAATGTCCTGGTAAATAAATCTTTAAATAAAGAAATTATAAAACCAGGTGAAAGCAGAGAATTAAAATTAGTATTAAGCAAGGTTATGACAAATGACAATACTGGTACAATTAGTAATAAAGTTCAAATAGATAACTTATCAACAGATAAAACAGTAGAGGAAAACACAGAAAACAATATAGCAACTCAAGAAATAATTATTACTATAAGTACAGGTAGAACAGTTAGTCTAGTACTTTTTGTAGTACTAATAATAATGGCAACAGTAGTAATATACGGAATTAAAACAGGAAAAATTAAGAAAGCTTATAAATAGAGGGGAGGGATATATATGAAAAATAATAAAAATTTAAAAATTAAAATTTTATTATCTCTGATAACATTGATAATATTATCAGCTATAACTTATATATCTCTACCTTATATAAGTTATGCTTTAGAAAATGCGGTAGACAACTTTTTAGAAAACGTAGGAAAGATAACTAATCCAGCAAATGTTGTTACAATGAATAAAGAACAAATACACGAACATAGAGGATGGACTGTTGTGGCAGAATATTCTGCTACAGAAGCAGAAACATATGAGCAGGCTGTAGGAAAAACAGGTATTTCTGATATACAATCATATATAAATAAATATATGTGTCCTGCTACAGGAGATTGTGCTATAGGAAGCGAGCCAAAGCTAGGTTGGGTTGGATCTTTATGCTATAATACCTCTATATTCTGTCAAGAAAGTGGAATTCCATTTCCGGGTCTAAAGGCTAGAGTATTTAATGGATTCCACGTTCAAAAAAATACTAATAGAAATGAAGAAAAAGATATAATCCAAGACTTTGTTGAGTGGTGCCCACCACTAGCGTGTGAGAAACAATTAACGGTTTATCTAGAAGATTATAAAGA
>CAZPAF010000025.1:0-27732 GCA_964584475.1 uncultured Lachnospiraceae bacterium
CTTAGCTCTTAATCAATCGCTTCAACATTTATGTGAACTATTATATCACAATTTTCATATTTGTAAAGTATTATTTTATTTAAAAATATTTTTTATTTTTATAAATATATTTTTTATAAAAGTAATTACTTTATTTTCTGTAACAATTAATGCATTGTTTTCATTAATAATTTTGTTGTTTTCTTCATTAGATATATTACTTTCATTACAACTATTTTTTATGACTGTTTTACTATTTGCCTTATAAAAAATATCATTAGGATTATTATAATTTTCAGCCTTTTTTATTTCTTTTTGGTTATCATTTTTTTGTAATTTTTTGTTTAAAATTTCTCTTTCATTATCTTGAAGAAAATATTTTCTATATATTGATAAAATCATAACCTGAGCTTCATGAGAAATTTTAGGATCCCCCATCTTATCAAATTCTAGTTTATATTTTTCAGTATAACTTTTTGAATCGTCTTTTAATTTATTCAAAACTTCAATTGGAATTAATTCTAATTGTGCTTTAGGAGTAAGTCTTAGCACTTCAAAAACTTCCTTACAAGTTCTAGCATATCCTTTAGTCATCTAAACTTACCTCCTTATCTTTTGAATTACTTAATTGTTCTTCAGCTCTATCTACTTCTATTTTTCCAATAACCGTATCCTTAGATACAATTTCTCCAAGTTTTGAAAAATTAATTTCAGTAACAATGTCTTTGTTAACTTGTTCATCTGAAAGTTGCAATACTTCTGGAGCCCTTTGTCTAATTTGTTCTAAAATTGCTTCAGCATTAAATTTCATTTTCGTTTGACTTATTGGAGTTTTCCCTATATTTATGAGATTGTATTTTTCAATTTCTGTTTGCATTATTGATACTACCTGTAAAAGTTTAGTATTGTCCCCCATTTGTATTGCTTGATCAATATATTGTTGTACCAAATTATATATAATACTTTCTCTTGCTTCAAAATCAGCTCTAAATCTTTCATTATCAACACTTTTAGTAAAAGTATCATCTTCTTTTTCTGGATCCCTGTTCAAAAGCCAGCCAGCAACATTAGTTTCATACATTGAAACCAACTCTGAAAGTACAGATAAATCTTGTGTTTCTTCAAATTTCTTTGTAAGTTCATCTAGTTTGGATAGTTGACTTTTTTCAACCTCCACTTTATCTATAAAAATCACGGGAATTCCAAATTCAGCGGCTGCTTTATATGAATTTTGAAGTACTTCTTCAGAAGTATCGTCAAAAATTAATATATAATCAGGATCTTTTCTTTCAACAGGTATTTCAGAATAAACTCTTCTTGTGTTTTGAGGCATATTTTGAGCTGCCATATATAAACCTCTATTTGAATTTTGTTCAAAGTTCTTAATATTTGAATCTATATCTGATGGTCCCATTAAACTTATATCGTCTGTTGTTGATTGGGTAAAAACAGCAATAACACCATTTTTATTTGCAGGGACATGTCCCAAAAAATCTTGAGTTATAAAGCAACTTGATGCTAAATGTCTTTCTGGATCTGAAATGTATCTCCAAGATTTAGCAAAACTGCCATCTAATACTTCTTTATCTCCTTTAAATCCAGAATCTGTACTATGTACAAGTAAACTAAATTCTCCTCTTAAATTAATTCTTTTTACTTGTTTTCCATCAACTTCTATAAGTTCCGTATCTGTAGTTTGCGACAATTTATCATCAGTTTCACCGAATAGCGTCAACATATGTTTGAGCATATGATTCTCTCAAAACATATTCATGATGTAGTCTTTCAAGTGGCGTTACTTTTTGTGACATAGAATAGTATAATTCATCAATCTCATCTTCAGTTTCCAATTCTAAAACCGCTTTTACTCTTTCTAAATATTCTTTCGCTTCACTTTCAAGTACTTCAATCGAATCTATATCATGTCCAAATCTATTACAAAATTCTTCCGCTTTTGCTCTATCCATTCCAAAATATTTCATAAGTAAAATTTTCTTTTTCTCTGGAACGGCATTCGGATATTTAAAAGTATTAGAGCTTTGCGATAATTTTTCATATTGCTCATCACATCTTCTATCAAATTCCGCTTCATAATCTTGAGTGGAAATATGTTCATTTTTACTAATTGATACTACATCAGCTCTTAATGCACGATTAGCTAAATCTTCAAAAGAAATATCTTCTATTTGTGGAAATTTCTTAGCTGCATATGTAATGATTTTATTTTGAAGCTCTAAAATTTCCGGTTTTCCCCTGTTTTCTTCTAACTCTGAAAAACCTTGTTTTATAACACTAAAAAGTTGTGGATTATTTTCTGCAATCATTATAAGTTTATTACTTACATTTGGATATCTAGCAATTTTTGAAATAAAGTCTTCTCCCATTTCAAAAATTGAATCATCAAAAATTTTATAATTTATGGTATCTAAAATATTAGGATTTTCATTTGCCAATTTTTCTAATAGTTGTAATTTTTCAGGTGTAAAAATACCTTGTTCATACATATACAAAAAATTATCAACACTTGTTATTAATTTACCCTTTCTTATTATAGAATAAGCATATGGAGCATCTTTTTCGATTTGTTTATATTTTTCTAAAATGTTCTCCCTTATTTTTGCTTTATTATCTTCTCCAACTGCCGAAAGTGCTGATAATCTTAAATCTATCAAATGTCCAAAAACTTCTTTTTTTACATTCTCTCCAGAAAAAACATGTTCTCCAGTTGTTATAACTTTTTCTTCTAATGCTTTTTTTGCAGCTTCTTTTACATCTTTATTTGATGAAGTTACCAAATACAATAAATTCTTAGTTTTAAGTTCTGGTATAATCTCTAAATATCCTGCCAAAAATTTATTGTTAAAACTAGAATAACTTGTATCTAATCCATCTATTGATTCAGTAAATAAACATTCTTCAAAAGAATTATAACTAAAATATATCAAACAATCTTGTTCTCTTAATATCTTCTCTTTTAGCTTTTGATCCATTTTTCCCCTTAAAAAAATTAACATTTATATAGAATATTTTATCATATAGCATTTTTTCTTACAATATTATTTAATTTACTTTTACGTTACAATATAAAAAATTAACAAAAACTAAAGTACTAGATTTACTAATATTTTTGTTTTTGCTAATTATATTTTTTATTATTTATTTCTTTCAACATTTTAATAAGTATTCTCTAAAATTAATTTACTTTTTTACAATTATCTTTAGCGCCTTTTCTCTAGGAAGTATTATTACATGTTCACATCCCAAGCATTTTAATTTAAAGTCAACTCCAACTCTTGTAATCTCCCATTCTTTACTGCCACATGGATGTCCTTTTTTTGTTTTTACAATATCTCCAATATTATATTCCATAAAATCATCTCCTAATTTCAACAAGATTTATTATATCACATTTTTTATGTTATGTAAACAAAAAGACTTACTTTTGAACTAACAAAAATAAGTCTTTTAATTTTTTAAATTCTTCTTAATAATTCTTCTTTTCCAAGTACTTGCATAATTTCATATAAATCTGGTGTATTTGATCTACCAGTTAATTTTACTCTTATAACTGTACTAATATCCCCAACATGTCCTTTGTATGCATCTGGATTTGCTTTGTATTCTTTAACTTCACGGCAATATCCCATTTCTTCTGCTAAGTCTTTCATTTTGTTAAACCATGTTTGTTTATCATCATTTTCATCATAATATTTTTCAAAATATGTTTTAACGATGTTATCTATTTCATCTTTATCTGTTACTTTTTGATATTCAAATTCACCATTTTTATCAAATTTTTCAGGATACATATAGTAAATAATATTTTTAACATCAGACCATTTTGCAATATCTTTTCTTGGTTTTGCATTTCCTCTTTCAATTCCTAAAACTTTTAAAGAGTACTCTTTATCTGAAAGCATCTCTGCAAGTTCTGGATCAAATTCATTTGCCCATTTTAAAGATGCTTCATATACTTCTTCTGCTGATAATTTAGAGATTACATTTTTTGATACATCAAGCATTTTAACCATATCAAAAAGTGCACCACTAACCCCCATTTTCTTTAGATCAAATTCAAAATCTTCAAGCATTGATTTATCTGGGTTTTGTTTTCTCCAAATTTCAAAATTTGAATTTGCTATATTCATTAAATATTCAAGAACTGAATCTTTTGGAATTCCCTCTTCTTTATAATAACTAACAGCTGACTCAGGATCTTTTCTTTTACTTAATTTACGTTTTGAATCTCCATCTTGTTTCATCATAGCAGCTGTATGAGCGTATTTAGGAGCTTTAAATCCTAACACTTGGAATAATTGTAAGTGAAGTGGAACTGAAGCAACCCATTCATCTCCTCTAGAAACCATATTTGTTCCCATTAAGTGATCATCAACAGCATGAGCAAAGTGATAAGTTGGTAATCCATCAGATTTGATAATTACTATATCTTGATCATTTTCTGGAAAATCTATTGCTCCTTTAATCATATCTTTATGTTTGATTTTTTTCTCTGGATTTCCTGGTGATTTAAATCTTACGATATAAGGATCTCCATTTTTTATTCTTTCTATAGCCATATCTACTGGCATATTTCTACATTTGGTCCATTTTCCATAGTATCCAGTTCTTTCTTTAGCAGCTTCTTGGTCAGCTCTTATTGCTTCTAAATCTTCTGGACTACAGAAACAAGGATATGCATTTCCTTCTTCTAATAATTTTTTTGCATAAGATTGATATATTTCTTTTCTTTGACTTTGAACATAAGGTCCATAATTTCCAATATCTGTTCCGTCTTTTGCTACTGTTTCATCTGGAGATACATCGTAATCTTCTAATGCTTGTAAGATTTGCTGAGCCCCATTTTCTACTTCTCTTTTTTGATCTGTGTCCTCAATTCTTACAAAGAAAACTCCACCTGTTTGTCTTGCTAATTTTTTAGCAATTAAACTTTGGTATAAACCACCAATATGTACAAATCCTGTTGGACTTGGAGCATATCTTAATACTAAAGCTCCTTCTGGTAGATTTCTAGCTGGATATTGTTCTTCATAATAAGTATAATCCTTTGCATCTGGGAATATTAAATTTGCTAAATCTTTTCTATCCATATTCTATCTCCTTATCTTTTTTTGCAAACTTTATTCTGAAATTTCAACTGTATTTTCACATTTAAACACTCCAAGTTTGCATAAATATCTAATATAATAACACATTTTCAAAAAAAAAGAAATACCTAAAATGCTTTTATTTTGGTATTTCTTTTATATTTTATTAAATTTCCATTATAATTGGTAAAATCATAGGATTTCTTTTTGTTGTTTGGAATATATAATCTTTCAAAGAATCTCTAATTGTAGATTTAATTGTAGCCCAATCTTTAATATGATTATCTACACAATTCATAACTTCAATATTGATTATCGCTTTTACTTCTTCCATTAAGTTTTCAGATTCTCTTACATAAACAAATCCTCTAGAGATTATATCTGGACCAGCAACAACATTTCCTAAACTATCCATTGTTAAAACAACAACTATTAGTCCATCTTGTGATAAATGTTGTCTATCTCTTAAAACAATATTTCCAACATCTCCAACACCTAAACCATCAACAAATACTTTTCCAACAGGAACTGTTCCGGAAAGTTTTGCTTCATTTTCATTAAGTTCTACTATTCTACCATTTTTCATTAAAATTACATTATCTGCTGGGATTCCCATTTGTCTTGCTGTATTTCTGTGAGCTATTAATTGTCTATATTCACCATGAACTGGTATAAAGTATTTTGGTCTTACTAAAGATAGCATTAATTTTTGCTCTTCTTGGCAAGCATGTCCTGAAACGTGCACATCAGCCAAAGAACTATATACAACTTCTGCACCAATTTTCATTAAATCATCAATTACTTTAGCAACAAATTTTTCATTTCCAGGAATTGGTGTTGCTGAAATTATTACTAAGTCATTTGAATTAATATTTACTTTTCTATGTTCCCCATTTGCCATTCTTGTTAAAGCTGACATTGGTTCTCCTTGACTTCCTGTTGTAATAATTACTAATTGCTCATCAGAATAGTTCTTAATCATATCTATATCAATAAACATATTTTTTGGAGCATGAATATATCCAAGTTCAACAGCTGTTTGAATCATGTTTATCATACTTCTTCCGCAAACTGCAATTTTTCTATTATTCGCGCTAGCTGAGTTTACAATTTGTTGAACTCTATGCATATTTGACGCAAAAGTAGCAATTACAATTCTTTTTTTACAATTTGAAAATAGCTTATCGAAAACTTCTCCAACAGTACTTTCAGACATTGTGTACCCTTTTCTTTCAGCATTTGTACTATCTGAAAGAAGAGCTAGTACACCTTTATTTCCAAGTTCTGCTAAACGACCTAAATCTATTTTTTGATCATCTATTGGAGTGTAATCAATTTTAAAGTCACCTGTATGAACAACTGTACCAACAGGTGTATGAATAGCAAGAGCAACAGCATCTGGAATACTATGACAACTTCTAATAAATTCCACTCTCATTTTTCCAAATACTACCGTTTGTCCTTGTTTTACTACATTTAATTTAGCTGTTTTGTCTAAATGATGTTCTTGAAGTTTATTTTGAATTAAACCACAAGTTAATTTAGTTGCATAAATTGGCACATCAATTTGTTTTAAAAGATAAGCTATTGCACCAATATGATCTTCGTGTCCGTGAGTAATTACTAACCCTCTTAATTTTTCTTTATTTTTCTCTAAATAAGAAAAGTCTGGAATAACTAAATCTATTCCAAGCATATCATCTTCAGGGAATGCAACACCACAGTCAACTAAAACTATATCATTTCCATATTCAAATACAGTAATATTTTTTCCTATTTCTTCAATTCCACCTAATGGAATTATTTTTAGATTTTCTTTTTTGAATATAAAATCTTCTTTAAATTCTATAATTGGTTTTGCTTGAACTTTAGCAACTGCTTTATTCACTTTTTTTACCACAGCTGGTGATAAATTCTCTTTTTTAGTTTCCTTTGGTAATGTGTTTTGTTTTTTTATTATTTGATTTTTTCTAATTGGAGTTCCTTCATTTTCATTTTTTTCAGGCTTTACAATTTTCTTTCTTATTGGTTTTGCTCTAGAAACTCTCTTTCTTTTTTCATTTGATTTATTAATTTCTTCCATTTTTCTTTGTATATTAAAGACCGTTCCTTTAATATACTCTCCTTTCTTCATTTTTTCTTTTCTCGTATTTTAAAATTTATACATTATTTTATACATATTATTCTTTTATATAACATTATTTGGATAATATTTTTTCGCATCAAAAAATAGCCTATTTCTAGACTATCAGAAAATAGCATTGTAAAATAAATCGTCAAAACTCAAAAATTTGACGACATTAAAAAAATTAGTAAGTGCTTAACTCCGCTTCCTAATTTATTTAATAATATTTAAATTGGTCCGTTCATTTTTTCTTTTTATTATTTTCCGATATTTTTATTTTATATAAATCTCATTAATACTGTAAATATTATACTATTTTTTCTAATTATTGTCAACCAACATTCTTTTTTATGTAACTTAGGCTTTTTATTTTGTGAAAATTGAAAAACCCACTCTCCGAAAAGAGTGGGTTACCGATTAGATTCCCTTTAAATTATTTGCTTGTCATCAAAATCGGTTAGCTGCGCAATTACACAGCGAGTCTACGACCGCAGGGCTCGATGTATTCGTGGGAGAAAATAACACCATAGTACTTTTCCTCAGTAATCGGATCCAGACACACGTGATTGGATTCGGCTCTGAAGCGCCTGAACAGAATCCCCCAGAAGCTTTCATAGAAGTTTATACCTGCCAGGGTCTCTCTGGAAGCCACACGATAGGTACCGTTCTTTTCGGTGATATCGGTAGTCTGAGAGACTTTGTAGGTATCGACCATCAGTCGATCCAAATCAGCTTTGAGCTCTTCGGAAAACGGCCGGACATAAAATACCGCCAAACCATTCTCCTGATACATGGAGATCATCTGTGCCTTGTTATTCTTTCCACCAGTAAATTGCATTGTAGTTCCCATTTTTTCATCCTCCTGTAAATATATAAACTTGTATAATGGCCTACGTGGACAGCTTGCAAAATTTTCCACACATATTATTATACCATATTATGTTTACAAAGTCAATTTAAGCGATTGCCATACTTTGTTAGCAATCGCTTTATCTACTTATATATATTTATTTTTTATCATTATAAAACCAATCTGTACTTTCAACTTTTTGATTAGAGTCATCTGTTTCTATAGAAAAAAGTTTGAATTTTTTATTTCTTATTTTGTTACTTGCCATTATATACAATCCACCTTCAACAAAACCATATATAAAAAACACTATTGCTGGTAATATGATTTCAAGACCTAATGCAATAAGACCAATCAAATATCCTACAATACTTTCTGGATACTTTTTTACATTTACAAAAATCATAATTATTGAACAAAATGCAAATATAATCTGAATAATTCCTAAGGTATCTGAAACAAATGATACATCTAAAACATTTACTTCTTCGCCATTTACCATCGACACTGCTGCAGATCCAGATCTTATAAAAATAAAAACCATTAATAAAATTTTCAAAATACCAATTACAAGTAATGATATTCCAAAAAACTCATTTACTTTTTTTAAATTCATTTTAATTTCCTTTCAAAAATATTTCTTTTGTTAATTTCTAATTATCTATTGTTGCACCTATTATTCCTGCATCATTTTTAAAGAATGCAGTAACAATTTTTGGTTTTTCTCCATCATTAAATGTCATTTCTGGTTTATTTATTTCTTCAATTAATTTATTTAAAACTGTATGTCCTTCATAATAAGAAAAGCTTCCACCGAAACATATAACTTCTGGTTCAAAAATATCTATAAGATTACAAATTCCTATTCTTAAATATGTTAAAAAGTCATTTATATCATCTTGAACTTGATCATGATACTCTACCATTAAATGTTCTCTCATATATTGTCCTGATATATCTGAGGAATCTAAGTTTAATGTTTTTGTAATTCTTTGTTTTAAAGATTTTATAGATGCGTATCTTTCAAAACATCCTTTTTTTCCACAAGTACATGGTATTCCATCTTTTACAAGCGTCATATGTCCAAATTCAAATCCAGAATATCTTTTAGGCTCTAATAATTTTCCGCCTAAGAAAGCGGCTCCACCAATACCTGTTCCTATATTTACAAAAACACAATCTTCATAATCTTTCATTGCACCATATTTTTTTTCAACAAGTGCTGCACATTTACCATCATTTCTAACTGTAACCAGTTTCCCATATTTTTCTATAAGTTTTGCTCTTAAATCAAATTCTCTTAATCCTAAATTCCATGAAGTTACTTTTCCATTTGCAACAGTTCCTGGACAAGCTGCGCCAATACTAATTATTTCATCCATAGAAATTCCTGTTTTTTCTAACACTTCATGTATAAGTGCATCTATATGATTTAAGATTGCATTTTCTATATCTTTTCTATCTTCTTCTGTAAAAAATACATCTGCTGTTTCTTTTAATTCAACGCCTTCAATTAAGCCAACACCTATATGGCTTCCCCCTAAATCTATTCCTATTTTCATTTGTACCTCCTACATAAATAAAAATCCACCTAAATATATTTGTATACATGGAATTAAAATTGTAAATATAAACGCAAACAAAGCAATTCCCACAAAAATATAAGATATCTCTGGCAGAATTTTTAATGTTCTACTCATTTCTTTTTCTATTTCTTTATCCATATATTGAATTGCTATATCTAAAGTATGTACTGACCTTGCTTTAGTACCTTTTTTTAATAATTCTAATATTATTGGATTTAAAACTTTTTCGTTTTCAAAACTATCAAACCATGATTTTCCAACATATACATTGTTTATTGATTTTTCTATTAAAGATGTCATATAAGTATTTTTTGTAACTTGTTTGCTTATTTCCAATGCATCTTCTAATCTCATTTTATTTTGTAAATTCAAATAAATACTTCTAATTATTCTAGAAAAATCTAATAAGAAATATAATTTTCCAAATATAAAATTTTTATATTTTAGAGAATCAAACTTGTATCTTCCTTTTTCCTCGCTAATCCATTTTATAAAGATAATTATTGCTAGCACAAATAATATTGCAAACCAATACCAATTTTGTACAAATGCTCTAAATAATCTACTTAAATATAAAACAAATTTTGGCAAATATACATTAATTCCATAAGTTCTAAATATCTCTTGCAAATTAGGAATTACAATTACTATAGCTATAATTAACATCAGTATAATTCCAAAAAATGCAACCATATTAGGAATTAGAACATGTCTTACTTTATTTCTTATTTTTTCTTCATTTTCCAAATATGAAATTGCATATTCTAAAGAAGAATCAACAGATTTGGTAAGTTCTCCAGTTTTAATTAAATTTATGTATATAATAGGAAATACATTTTTGTATTCTTTCATAGTTTTATAAATGTATTTTCCCTCTTCAACACCTTTTAAAATATCTTCTAATATCCTTTTGAAATATGTATTTTCAGTTTTATTAATTATAGTCAATAAAGCATGTTTATCAGTAAAATTTGATTTTCTTAAAGTATAAAAATCTGTAGTAAATTCTCTAATTTCTCTTAAAGAAATCGAATTAATTATTTCTTTATCTAAAATATCTTTTTTAACTGAAAATTTTCTTTTCTTTTTTGCATGAATTGTTGCTGTTAAATTTTTATTTCTATTATAATTATTAAAATTACTAAATATAGAAGTTTCTATGCTAATCGGTGTCATTCCATTTTTCTTTAGTCTTTTCATACAAGCAATTTTATCTTTTTCTTTTAATTTTATTTTTACAATTTGACCTTGCATAGTCATGACTTTACAAATAAAAGTTGTCATACATAGAAACCTCCTTTCTTAATAATTTTATTTTTCTAATCTTTGTGGAGCATATTTTGTTTTATTAAAATTACTATAATAAATATCTTGCTCGTCTCCAAACTTTCTCCAAACGCCATATATACCTTCAAAATTACATTCTTCAGATATATCTTTAATTTCTTCTCCAATTTTATTTAAATACAAATATGTTCCATTTGCATAACTTAATTCATTTTTTATTGCCTTTTTACCAGCCTTATATCTAAAATAAGTTATATCATCTTTTATAGAAAAGTTTGGAATCCAAACATACATATAATCTTTTACATCTAAAATCATATTATTGTAATTTACAAAATTTTTAATTGTTCCATTTTCATTTACAAAATAATTTTTTAAATTTTCGCCATCTTCTCTATAAAAAACTAAAATTTTTGCCCATTGTTTTGCTGAATAATTAAACCATTCTATATCATCTTTAGTTGTTGTTATAAAACAACCTTTATCTTTAGAATATTTTATTGGCACAAATTCGTATTCCTCTTCTGAAAAGCCAAAATCTTTAAAATATTCATCAGATATTATTGGTGTATTACATTCATTAACATTTTCTCTTTCTATAATTGTTGAAATTTCAAATCCATCTGATTTATTAGATTTATTGTAATATATCGAAATAGAAACTTTCTTTTGAATATTAAATCCTTCTGCATTATTTTCTGCTTCGAATTCAACTATATAATTTTCTGGAATTGCAGTTCCAAAAAACTTTTCAGAAAATTCATTTCCATATACAGTTACATATTGAATGTTATTTTCTATTTTTTTAGTTATTCCAACATAAGAAAGCTCATCTAGATATTTTTCTACATCATCATAACTTCTTGTTTTTATATTTTCCATTATATTACTAGCAATCAAAGACATTTCCGTTTTTCCATTTATTCTAGATGAATATGCTTTTATTTCTAAGCAAATTATTGTAATTATAAAAATAATTGAAATTATGATAATAGAAGAAAATAATAATTCTAAAGGCATTATTCTTTTTTTCATATTATTTTATCCCTAAATATATACTAAATTAGGCATATACATATTTAAAATGCATATGCCTATTTTTTTATTTTTCACTTGCCACTTCATTTACTGTAACATTTTTTTCAAGCAATGGCTTTATTTCTCTGTCATAAACACCATTATCTTGTACAACAACATAAGTTGCAACACCTACAAATAGTGTCATTACAACAAGAAATACTAGTAGTCTTTGCGAAGACATTCCTTTTTCTGATCTCATATCATTTCTCCTTATTTTGAATTTTTATCTTCAAAGAATGTTCCTTTTGAAGAACTTTCAGTTTTATCTTTTGATATGCTATTTACTGTATTAGTTTTATTAGCTTGTACTGTGTTTTTCACAGTATTTGTTGTTACTGAATTAGTATCTGTAGTATTTTTTACTGTATTTGTTTCTATTTTCACTCCTGCATTTGTCACTGTGTTTGAATTATTTACAGTATTTGTATTTTTTATAGGATTGCTTGTTTGCGAATTTGTTGCTGTTCCAGTTTGAACAGTTGTTGTTATATGTTCATCAATTTTTTCAGAACTTTCTGCAAATGGATCTTTTTTTCCACTTTCATAGTATTTGTCTGTAGCAAATCCCGTTAAATCTTCTGCAGTTATGCTATATGATTTTAATAAGGAATCTGAAGTATTTGGTTTTACTTCATTACCACCTTTTTCATTAATATCATTTAATACTTCTTCTACATCATCACTAGTTGCATATTGTGTTTGAATAATATCATTAACATCTTCTGTTATTGAATCATAAAATAAAATTCTCATTGCAAATACAATTACTACTATAAGTAAAAATATTATTATAGCTTCTTTAAATATTTTATTACTCATAAAACTTGTCTCCTTAAATTTTAATTTCCTGTGGTTACATCTGTATATCCACTAACAGCTGTAGTTGGAACTGATGATAATGTTTTACTATTTACTGGAATCTCTTTTACAACAAAAGTTGCTTGAAGATTTTCCCCACCTTTTTCTAATGTAAAATCACTTATTTCAAAATTAAGTTTATCATCATTTTCTAAGCTATATATAAAATCAGTTATATCTATATATTCTCCTGTTACAGTAAAATTTAAATCACACATTACATATTCTGATGACATAGTTGGTATTGCTGTTGCACTTTTTGAAACATCAAATTGTAATGTAACTCCTTTTTCTGTTGCATATATTCCTATTGTTGTCCATAAAAAGCCAACATCGTATAAATCTAATGAACTTGTGCTAGCTTCTTTTATTTGCCCTTCTGAAACTAATTTTTCGTATTGAGCTTTTTTGTTTTTGTATTCTTTTGCTGCTGAAGATAATGCTGCATTTTTTGCCACAAATTCTGCCCCATTTTTTTGTTTTAATTCTGTAATAGCATCTTTCTTTTCTAAACTTATAGTTGCAACATCATTATAACTTTTTATTAGTTTTAAATTTCCTATTTTCAAACCACCAATAATTAATGAAAAACATAATACACCAGTAATTATTAATATAAGAATTAATAGATATTTTCTCATTACTTTAAATCTCCTTCTATAGTAATTTTAACTAGTGAATTACTTTTATCACCCGTTGTATATTGCATATTGTCAAACATACCATCTTCTTTAATCGCTGTTTGGAAAAAGCCTAATTGTTCATATTTTTCTGAAACAGCTTCTATTACAATGTGATTCCCCTCTGTATTTTCTATTGAAATAATTTGTACTTGTTGTGGTATTATAAACATTATTTTATTAAGCATATTTGGTATGGCATTTTTAGAAAATACTCTACTACTTTGAGCATTTATTGCTGACTCATTTAAATTTTTAGCACTATTTATTAAACTTATATATGTATTTGTATAGCTTTCAATCTTCATTAAATCACTATCTATTTTTTCCGTTTCAGTTTCAATTTGAGTAATTTTTTCTTTTGCAAGTTCTAACTGTTCTTTGTTATTTGAATAAATTGTTGTTCCAAATATTGTAAATACAATTATTGCAATAAGAAAAGCAAAAATTCCTCTTACTATTGTTTTTTCTTGAATTGTCAGTGGATTTTTTAATCCTTGTTTTATATTTTTAATATCAAAATTTTCTTTTGAATTTAAAATATTTTCAATTTCTATGTTGTCAAATTTTGAGTTTGGTGCAAAATTCAAATCTTTATTTATATATCCTAAACCGTCAAGAGCAAGAGCTATTGCTGAGTTTACTTCAATATATTCTTTTGTAGGAATTTTTAATGAATTGCTATCAATAAAAAATGGTTTCAAAATTTCACAATTTATATTTGTTAAATAATCTTGCATATATAAATCTATATTACTAATAGTAGCTCCCATACCTGTTATATATACTTTAGAGATTTTCTCTTTATAGCTATTAAATACTTTTTTCATTTCTATAGCTATTTTTCCAAGTACTGGCATTACTATATCTATATACTCATTTTCATATTCATCTAAACTTTGTACATCATGATTATATATTGTTATATTTTTACAAACTTCATAAGCTTTTTTCCAAGATAATTCTAATTTGTTTACCTTTTCAATAACTTCTTCTAATCCTGAATTTAAAACATCTACTCTAGTAATTTGACCATCAATTACTGTTGTTATTGTTGTTTCATTTTCAAAGTTCACAATCGCAATATTTTCATTTTCATTTGTTTCTATAAGATTTGTTATACTTGTAGAAACTGGAGACATCGTAAATAATCTATAATCAGATAAAAGTTTTATTTTTTCGTCAAGTTCTTGTTTGCCTGTAGAAACATATAGCGCTTTATATTTTTCTAAATCTTCTTTATTATCCATTAAAATATATCTTGATTCTACCGCTGATTTATCATATCCTTTTTCATCACAAAGCATTTCAAATTGAATATCTAGTGATTTGGTAATATCTTTTTTCTCTAAAACAGTAAAAGTATCAAAATAATTGTATATTTCATTTGATATATTTATACTTATTGGAATTTTAAAGCTATTAGTCTCACTAATAATTTTTTCAAGAGCAGCTTTTAAATCTTCAAAAACTTCAACATTAAATGCCTCAACTTTAAAAGTATCTTTTACTTTTTTTAATTTAGCATATTTTATTAAATTTTTATCTACATAAATCCCCAAACAACTTGACATTTTTTCTATTTCTCCTTTGTTTTTAAAAGCATATATTTCTATGTTATTTATACCTTTTTTTACAAAAAAAGTCAATATTTTTAAGGGTTTTATTACATAAACTTAAGCGAAATGTAATAAAACCCTTTTCTTTAAATTTTTTCTTTTAATTCACCCTCTCGGTAAGCTACCAAAAGTTGTTTCAAATCATTAACTTCTTCAATTAGTTTTTGTCCAATATCTGTATCTGCAACACGTTTTCTATTTAAAATATTTTCTTTAAGAATTGTTTGTGTTTTTATATCTAGCCCCTCTTCAATCGCTTTACATTTCGATTCAAATGGTTCGTTCATTGCTAAAACTAAACCATGTGAATTATATGTCAAAGTATATCCAGCAATACCTGTTGTTGATTGATATGCTTTAGCAAATCCACCATCTATAATTATAAGTTTTCCATTTGCTTTTACTGGATTTTCTCCATCTTTAGCTTTTACTGGCATATGTCCATTAATTATATGACTATCTCCATTTGTATCTAATCCAAAGTTTTCTAAAATTTTATCACAAATTTTTTCATCATTTATCAATGTATAATATGGATTTTTATTTTCTTTATGAAGTTCTTTTTCTTCTAAGAAATATCTTTCAAATGTAGCTGTTTTATCTTTTCCAAAAAGTGGAGATTTTGGTCCTCCCCAAAAATACCACATTAAATCTTTTGCATTTTCTGTTTCTTCAGAAGCTTCTCCAAAATATGCTCTATGTGCAATATTTTCAATATAATCTAATAATTCTTTTCCTTTTAGACTCTTCCCTAAAAGTTCTACTGTATCAAACGCTCCATTTTCCTTCATTGGAATACATCCATGGAATAAAAGATTTGAATTAAACTTTTTATAAATATGTCCTTTAGCATATAAGAAATTTATATGTTTATTTAATTTCTCACTTCTCATAAATGACATTTTTAATCTTTCAATAATCTCAGCTTCTTCTTCTGTTAATTTATATGGATTTTTCTTGTCAATAGTTGGGAATTTTGTATCGTTTAATTTATATTCTTTCCCATCTATTTTTACAACACCTTTTTCTAAATCAATTTTATCTAAAAGTAATCTATCTTTCATTTTATATTCCGGATGTTTTTTTATTAATTGTCCTTCTAATTTAAATTGAATAATAGACATTGCTTTTTGAATTTTTGAAAGAATAATTTTGTCTGTATTACTATATTTTGAAACCTCTTTGTTTCTAGGCAAAAATGGTTTACAAGCATCGTCTTTATAAACTTCTGTTGCAAAAATAGAAAGTGGTCTAATATTTATTCCATATCCTTCTTCTAAAGTTGCTAAATTATCATATCTGCTACAAATTCTTATAACATTGGCAATACAAGCTTCATTTCCACTTGCAGCTCCCATCCAAAGAATATCATGATTTCCCCATTCTATATCTAAACTGTGGAAATTCATTAACTTATCTATAATAATTGGAGCTCCAGGTCCTCTATCATAAATATCACCGACAATATGAAGATGATCTATTGCCATTCTTTTTATTAAATCTGATATTGCTACTATAAAATCATCTGCTCTGTTTAAATCAATTATACTATCAATAATTTGGTTATAATATAATTCTTTATTACCATCATCTCCTTGAAGATGAAGTAGCTCATCTATTATATAATCAAAACCTTTAGGCATAGCTTTTCTAACTTTAGAACGAGTATATTTAGAGCTTACAGCTTTAGTAACTTGAATTAATCTATAAAGTGTAATTTTATACCACTCATTTATATTAGTTTTTGATTTTTTTATCAAATTTAATTTTTCTTCAGGATAATAAATTAAAGTTGCTAAATCTTTTCTATCTTCTTCTGTTAAAGTTTTATCAAAAATACTTTCTATTTTACTTTTTATAATTCCAGAACCATTATTTAATATATGAATAAAAGCTTCATATTCTCCATGAATATCACTCAAAAAAAGTTCTGTTCCTTTAGGAAGATTTAAGATAGCTTGAAGATTTATAATCTCTTCACTTACTTCCTGAATATTTTTATAAGTTTTACTTAATTGATTTAAATACTTATCCATTTTCTTTTTAAACTATACTTTTGTATATAGTATTCTCCTTTTCATTTTATAAATATTTTTCATATAAAAAACGTTTTAAAAGATTATTAATATCTAAACTACTAATAATCTTTTACATTATTTTTTATTCTATGCTAGCAATTTTACTAATGATTTGTGATTTTTTCATGAATAATAAATGTATTTTTAGGAAAATATATCATTTGAAAATTATTTTTATTTATAAAAAGGAGTGATTAAAATTAAACCTATTCAAAGTAAAGAAGAATATCAATCATATGTTGATGAAAAAACACCAAATTCACCAATCTTAAAAAATTGTTTTAATGCTTTTTGGGTTGGAGGATTAATTTGTTCTATTGGTCAAATCATCTTTGAAATTTGTAAAACCAGAGGAATTGACGAATCTACTTCATACACAATAGTTTCAATGATTTTAGTTTTCTGTAGTGCATTTTTAACTAGTTTAAATATTTTTAATAAAATTGGAAAATTTGCTGGAGCTGGTTCCTTAATTCCAATAACCGGATTTGCAAATTCTATAGTATCTCCAGCAATGGAATATAAGTCAGAAGGATATGTTATGGGTGTTGGTGGAAAAATGTTTACTGTTGCAGGACCAGTTCTTGTTTACGGAATTTCTTCAAGTATCATTGTTGGAATAATTTATTTAATTTTTAATGTTCAAAGTTTAACTCTTGTTTAATTAATATATTTTATAAAAAATATCAATTAAACAATTTAAAATAAGGAGATAAAAATGAAAAAAATTGGTAATCAAAGTTATATTTTAGAAAAGAAAGTTAATATTGCTGCAACTGCAAGTATTGTTGGTCCAAAAGAAAAACAAGGTCCTTTGCATCAATATTTTGATCAATGTTTAGAAGATGAATTTTGGGGTGAAAAAAGTTGGGAATCTGCTGAAAGTAAAATTGTTAAAGAAACTGTAAACATGGCAATTTCAAAATCGGGACTTCCTGCAAAAGATATTGATTTTTGTTTTGCTGGAGATCTTTTAAATCAATGTATTGCCTCATCATTTGGCTTAAGAGAAATTAATATTCCTTTCATCGGATTATTTGGAGCTTGTTCTACATTTGTAGAATCAATGATTGTAGGTTCTAGTTTTATAGATGGAAATTTTGCAACTAATTGTATTTGTGCTGCATCAAGCCACTTTTGTAGTGCTGAAAAACAATTTAGGTTTCCTCTAGAGCTTGGTAATCAACGCCCACCATCTAGCCAATGGACTGTAACAGGATCTGGTTCAGCAATACTTACAAAAGAAGGAAGTGGTCCTTTTATAACTAGCTTTACTCCTGGAAAAATTATTGATATGGGAATAAAAGATGCAAATAATATGGGAGCTGCAATGGCAGGCGCTGCAGAAGATACTTTAATTCATCACTTCAAAGATACTGGTAGAAATCCAAGTTATTATGATGCAATTTTTACTGGCGATTTAGGTCATATTGGAAAAGATATTTTAATAGATTTAGCTAGCTCAAAAGGCTATAACATAAAATCAAATTATAATGATTGTGGTGTTTTAATTTTTGATAAAGAAAAACAAGATACTCATTCTGGTGGTTCTGGATGTGGTTGTGTTGCATCTGTTTTTTCTGGATATATTTACAAACAACTTCAAGAGAAAAAATATAAAAAAGTTTTATTGATTGCAACCGGAGCTTTAATGAATTCAACAAGTTCTCAACAAGGTGAATCTATTCCTGGAATTGCTCACGCTGTAAGTATTGAAATATAGAAAGGATTAAATTTATGGATTGGTATATGATATTAAAAGCTTTTATTGTTGGAGGTATAATTTGTATCATTGGACAAATTTTAATTGATAAAACAAAATTAACTCCTGCAAGAATTTTAGTTGCTTATGTTACTATTGGTGCCATTTTAGGTGGACTTGGTTGGTATAAAAATTTAATAGATTTTGCTGGTTGTGGAGCTACTGTTCCCCTTACTGGTTTTGGAAATTTACTTGCTAAAGGTGCGGTTTCAGAAGTACAAAGTAGTGGTTTAATTGGAGCATTTACTGGTGGTATTAAGGCTGCTAGTGGCGGAATTGCAGCAGCAATCTTCTTTGGCTACATCGCCTCTTTAATTTCAAAACCAAAAATAAAAAAGCAATAAATTTATAAAATAAATCAAGCACTCTTTCAAAAAAGTTTGGTTTATTTTTTATAAATTTTTATATTTAAAATTTTTTATTTTTATTTTCCTACAGTTTCTAGTAACAAAAAATGTTCGTCAAAAATACCGAACATTTTTTCGAAAAAGTATTGACATTTTAAAAAACAATATGTAAAATAAAACAAACAAACATTCGCGAACAAATATTTTGTAGGAGGACAAACAAATGAATATTTTTAAAAGAGTAAAAATCGCAAATACAAAGGAAAAAATCAATTTTAATAACAACTTCATATTAGGAAAAGATGAAACACTATTGCCAAAATTCACAAGAATTTTTGGAACAAAATATTCTGTTAATGTTTACTATTTAAAAACAGAAAAACCAGAACTAAATTTAACAGAAAATTGTATAAATATTCATTTACCTATGAATTATAGAAAAAGAAATAACCAAGATTTATTAGATGTTATTTTATTAAAAATGTATACAAAAATCGCAGAAAACGAAATCGAAAATATAATGGAAAAAGCAAGACATACTTTTGGTTTCGCTCCAGAAGATTATGAAATCAAAAAAATCGCCTCTACTCTTGCCTCTTGCGACAAAGATACTCAAAGCATCTTAGTAAATCCTTATATTGTTATGTACTCAAAAGAAATCGTAGAATATGTTGTTTTTCATCAATTCTGTCATTTAAAATATAAAACTCATTCAAAAAAATTTTATGACATGTTAAAAAAATACGTACCAAATTATGAAACTTTAGCAAGACAATTACCTAATTTAAAATATTAAAATCTCTTTATTAGTAGCTTGATATTGATATTTACATAATATTTTATTTATGGTATAATGGTAAACGAAAAAAATGTTATTGGAGGTCATGACGGAATGAATTTTGTAGTTGAATCCGAAAGGCTCCTTCTTCGGCAATTTGATTTAGCTGATGTTGGAGAATACTACCAAATGACACAAGATCCGCTTATACAACACTATGTTTCATTCGCTTGCGAAAACACAATTGAAGAAACTTATGAAGCCTTCGAATTATGCTATTCAGTAAAAAACAATCCTTACGATTTTTATTTAATTTTGGAGGACAAAACCTCGCACAAAATTGTAGGAGCTATAATTTCTACTGCCATAAAAACATCACCCCTTATCCTTGATGTCTGCATTTTAACAGAAGCTTCGCATCGGCAAAAAGGATATATGTTTGAAGCTTTGCTTGCATTTAAAGATGCCATTCCTAAAGGGACTGAACTTCTCTTTGCAATAAAAAAGGAAAATATTGCTTCTTTAAAAACAATCACCAAGCTTCCTGGTATCGTAGAAAAACCTCTTGCTGAAAAAGCAGAATTCCTGCAGTATTCGCTAACGACTTAAAACATGTATAAGCAATCCAAACAAAAACCACCTTTGGCAAATTCTGCCAAGGTGGTTTCTTGTTTTTAATTTTAATCTTTTTAGTAAATTACTTTACAACTATATTGTAAATTCTTCCTTTTACATAAATTTCTTTAACAACTGTTTTTCCATCAATTGCTTTTTGAACAGCTTCATTTTCAGCCACAATGGCTTTTACTTCCTCTTCTGTAGCTTCTTTGGCTACTAGAACAACAGCTTTTACTTTTCCATTTAATTGAACTGGTATTTCAATTTCATCATCAATTGTTTTTGCTTCATCATACTTTGGCCATGGTGTTTCATTAATTGTTTTTGTTTCTCCTAATACAGAGAATAATTCTTCTGTCATATGAGGAGCAAATGGATTTAATAATTGTAAGAATGTTTTATATTCTGCTTTGTTAATAACTTTATCTTTATAAAATTCATTTGTCATTTTCATAAATTCTGCAACAGATGTATTGAATTTCATTTCTTCAATATCAGATGTTACTTTTTTGATTGCTTTATGCATCATTTTTTCATGTTCTTTAGAATATTCATCTCCATCTACTAAGATTTCTTGCATATTCCATACTCTATCTAAGAATTTTCCACATCCACGAATTGATTCCATAGACCATGGAGCTGTTTGATCAAATGGTCCCATAAACATTTCATAAACTCTAAATGTATCTGCACCAAATTCATTTACTATATCATCTGGATTAATAACATTTCCTTTTGATTTAGACATTTTTTCACCATTTGTTCCTAAAATCATACCATGAGAAGTACGTTTTTGATATGGTTCTTTTGTTGGAACAGCACCAATATCATATAAGAATTTATGCCAGAATCTTGAATATAATAAGTGAAGCGTTGTATGTTCCATTCCACCATTATACCAATCAATTGGTGACCAATATTCTAATGCTTCTTTAGAAGCAAATTCTTTATCATTATGAGCATCCATATATCTTAAGAAATACCAAGATGATCCTGCCCATTGAGGCATTGTATCAGTTTCTCTTTTTGCATCTTTACCGCAGCATGGACATTTTGTTTTAATCCATTCAGTTTGTTTTGCAAGAGGAGATTCTCCATTTTCACCTGGTTCATAATCTTCAATATCTGGTAATACTAAAGGAAGTTCTGATTCTGGAATTGGATTCCATCCACAATCTTCACAATAAACCATTGGTATTGGTTCTCCCCAATATCTTTGACGAGAGAATACCCAGTCTCTTAATTTATAATTTACTTTTCTTGTTCCTAATTTGTTTTCTTCAACATAGCTAATCGCTTTTTCAATTGCATCTTTGCTATCTAATCCACTTAAGAATCCTGAATTAATTGAAATTCCATTATCAACATCTGTAAATGGTAATTCATCATTTTCACCATCTTTAGATTTAATAACTTGTTTAATTTCTAATCCCATCTTTGTAGCAAATTCAAAGTCTCTATCATCATGAGCAGGAACTGCCATAATAGCACCTGTTCCATAAGTAATTAAAACATAATCTGAAATCCAAACTGGAATTTCTTCGTTTGTAAATGGATTTATAGCTTTAATTCCTTTAATTTCAACACCTGTTTTTTCTTTATTTAATTCTGCCCTTTCAAAATCAGATTTTAAAGCAGCTTTTTCTTTATATGCTTTTACTTCATCTAAGTTTGTAATTTTGTCTGCATATTTTTCTATTAAATTATGTTCTGGAGCAACAACCATATATGTAGCACCAAACATTGTATCTGGTCTAGTTGTGTAAATTAATAGATTAGAATCTAATTCTTCTCCACCTGCTGTTAATTTAAAATTAACTTCTGCTCCTTCACTTCTTCCTATCCAGTTTGTTTGTTGGGCTTTAATTTTATCTAAGAAATCTAAATCTCCTAAATCATCAATTAATCTTTGAGCATATTCTGTTATTTTTAACATCCATTGTGATTTTTCTTTTTGAACAACTGGACTTCCACATCTTTCACAAACACCATTTACAACTTCTTCATTTGCTAATCCAACTTTACATCCTGTACAGAAGTTAATAGGCATTGTTGCTTTATATGCTAATCCTTTTTTATATAATTGGATAAATATCCATTGTGTCCATTTATAATATTCTGGATCTGTTGTGTTTATTTCTCTTGACCAGTCAAAAGAAAAACCTAAGGCTTGTAATTGTTCTCTAAAATGATTAATATTATTTTCTGTTGTTATTTTTGGATGAACATGATTTTTAATCGCATAATTTTCAGCTGGGAGTCCGAAAGCATCAAAACCAATTGGATATAAAACATTATATCCTTCCATTCTTTTCTTTCTAGCAATAATATCAAGTGCTGTGTAACTTCTAGGATGTCCTACATGAAGACCTTGTCCTGATGGATATGGAAATTCAATTAATCCATACCATTTCTTCTTATTACTAAAATCTTGTTTTGCATTGAATGTACCTTCACGATACCATTTCTCTTGCCATTTCCCTTCAATTTCTTTAAAATTATACGCCATAGCTTTCTCTCCCTTTTTTCTTGAATTTTGATAGCATGTATTATATACCAAAAATATAGCATTTTCAAGGTTTTATAAACAATTTATTACTCATTTTTTAAAATTTAATCTTATATAAAAAAGGTATTATAATTTTTTTTATAATACCTTTTTCAATAATTTATTATACTCTTCCTTGTTCTACATTTCTATCAAGTTCGATTCCTTTTATAGATAATAGCGAATTTTTTTGAGAACTAATTTTTAAATTAGATTTCATTTTTTCAATTAATTTTTTTTGATGCTCTGGACTATCACAAATTTTCCCTAAAACAGTTCCAATGTATGGTTGAGCCGAATCATAATACTGTCCCCCCATCATCACAGATAAATCATAATCACGTGAAACAACATCTCTAATTGCATCTGTAAAACAATCTGTTAAAGATTCACTAAGTAATGTATTGTAACTTCTAGCAGTTATTGGCTTTTTTCCCCCTTTTATAGTTTGAAATTCATCAACTTTTACATCTGGTGCAAAACCTATGTATCCATTAATTTCTTTCATAAAAGGATTCATATTTTTTGAACCTTCAAATAACCTAGGATTTTTTTGTCTTGTTCTTTCTATTGTTTGAATCACTTCATTTAATTCATGAGGTTCTGATGATAGATAAAATACAAATTGTTCAGATCTTCTATTTCTACTTGCTTGGCTATCTGAACAAAATTTAAAATAATAAGGTCTATCACCAAATTCTTCATAAAACTTATCAGCAAGCTCTGCTATATTTTCTCTTTTACAATTAACATATAATCTTGTATTTGTATTTCCTGCATCTCTACCATGTTGAACATGTCTGAAACATACACTCTTATCAGCAGCATATTGATTAACTAAATTAACCTTTCCATCATTAGCTAATCTATTTAAAAACTTCATTTCATTTTGTGCATTATATCCTTGAACGCTTGTATCCATCCCACACAAACCTGTTAAAGCACTATATGAATTAAATGGTTTTCCATTTTGATATTGAAATTGTAATCCAAAAATATATTGTTGTAGAGCAAAATCTATTGTTCCAGGATTTGGAGAAAAGGTTTCAATTTTGGGAGTATAATCAACTTTTACAAAATTATCTAAATTTTCAGTAGTTACATTCCCAACACTTCTTGCATTGCTACTTTCTACTTGAAATGCGTTTTGTGCTTCTGGTAATGATTCTCTTCTTTTAAATAATTTATTTTTAATAAAATCTAAAAAACCCATTTTTACCTCTTTATAAAATTTTCTTTATATCTATTTTAACTAATAACTTTGATTATGTCTATTTCAAAAATATTTCATTTTATTCAAAAGTTTTATTTACTACAATATTTTTTATTTTAAAATATTTACTTTTTATGTTAACTGTGCTATAATTAATAAAATACCCACACGTATTTTTGATGACTGACTGTCATCATTTCGCCTAGAGGAATTTCTTATACCATCAGTTGTTCTTAGCTCGTTCCGAAGTGGATGCGTTCCACCATCGAGTGTTTGACGTCCAACCGGTATTATTTAGAATAATCCTTGCCTCCGAAGCCTTCTTCGGAGGTTTCGCATTGACTATTTTGGTAATTAATATTTCAGCACTACACTTTTGTTTGTAGTGCTTTTTTGTTTTTTAATTTAACAAAAACTACAGCTCACTAAACTTTTACATATTTTATGTTTACTTATAGAAAAAATTATGTTATAATTAATAGCGTGATATTGCCTTCTGGCAAATATCCGAATCACTTCATGGGTCTTCCCGTGATAAGTTGACTGGTGAACATTGAAAAATTTTATTGGGCAAAGCCCAGAAAGGTGTTGATTTTAATGTTGAGAAAGCATTTCATAAAACTTGCAAGTATAATGCTTGTACTCGTTTGTATGTTTTCCTTCGCTATCCCCGCGTTCGCCGCTTCTGGCGTGAAGGACGATCCTTACGGATATACCTGGCTTGATGAGAGCAATCGTAATGAAGTTTGGTACTTCCAGTACTACAGCTTGAACGGTGGCAAAGTTTACTCTGCTGTCGATTACGCATACCTCATCGATAATACCCTTTACGACGCAAACGGCAAAGTCATTTCTAACAAGGTACGGGCCATGGACAACGATCCTAGTCTTGATACCAAACCCACAGTAGCCTACTACAATGGCAATCTGTACTTCCTCACCACAAGTGGTGAAATTTGCAAAATGACTACCTCGACAGCCACAAAATTTTCCAAGTATACGTCTACTACAACCGCTAAGTATTTTACACTTGATGCAGACGGACTTGGCTATAAGGTTGGCTCCATAAAACTCAGTAATATGAGTAGTTTCAGCGGTCCTTACTCGCGCGATACATCCTCTTCCTCTGGCAACACTGGAAGTGGTTCTAACAACACAGACAAGACAGGCAACTACGTTCTCACCTACGCCACACCTGGCGATCCCCTCAGAATTTGCTACGATGCATACAAGAATAACAAGCTTGTTATTTCTACTGCTTGCAAAAATGCAAATGTATGGCTTGAGACGTACCAGCTTCTCCTTTCGGAGACTTGTGTTGGCGCGAAGTTTGTAGGATACTCTCATGATTACCATACCGTTTTGTACGATCAGGACGGTACCGTATATGCATTCGCATATGGTGATTACAACAGAGCAATTCCTATATCTCTTGGAGAAGAGATTAAGTCTTATACGAAAGATGATAATGGCTTCATCGAGAGCATTACCACTTCTAAGAAGACTTACAATCTCGATAGTCTCCTTGGTGAATACGATAACGATGATTTCATCTGGATGGGAAACATCGAGTACGTGACAAATTCTACCAGCAAGTCGACTGCTTATGACGATGACAACGAAGTTATTGCAACTCTCAAAAAGTCCAATAATTACCTGTACTACAATGGTGAGAAATTGGATAACAGTTACAAACCGACTTACTTTGGCATTACCGAAAATGGTAGTGCAGTGTGGATTAACAATTCCGGTTCACTGTACTACTACGATTTGGCTGATGGCGGAATCCATTATGTCAAAGGAAACGTCACACGCATGAGATACGACAATGATGGTTTTGCTTACCAGTACACGGTAGGCATTTACACCTATTCGATCGATTTCTAAGCGCACAAATCCATTAAGATAACGGACTTCTAGTCCAAACATGTTGATCACCAGTCAACTGGGAAAGACAAGCGAGTGGGGAACTCCCCGCTCGCTTCCTTCCTTTTTATAAGCAATAATAAAATTTAATATATTTGTATATGCAAAAAAGCAGCGGAAGTCCGCTGCTTTTTGCGCTGTTTTAGTACATCTTCATGATATTGTTAAAGCGAATTTGTGCCTGATCGTCATCCTGGCTGTTGTCGATGCAATACGCTTTTGCACCGGCAGCAGAAAGAACCTCAATCACAGGATATGTCTGCTCCATATACTGAGCAAGTCTCTTTCTGACCACTTTTTCTTCGTCATCAGGTCTCTGGATAAGCTCTCCTCCACAGTCGTCGCAGGTATCTGCAACTTTAGGAGGATTATATCCACCAGCCACAGTGTAACTCTTTCTGCACTTGCTGCAGACGCGTCTTTCGGTCAGACGCTTTACCACGATTTCATCGGGCAGATCGACCTCGATAATAGCATCAGGAGTAAGACCATATTCGATCATCGCCTTGGCCTGCGCTTTGGTACGAGGGAAGCCATCAAAGATGATAGATCTGGTCTCGCCTTCAAGCTCCTTCTCGATGATGCCGAGAATAATGCTGTCAGGCACCAAATCGCCCGCTTTCATGATAGCATCAATCTTGGCCCAAAGCTCGGGATCAGTTTCCTTTACCTTGGTGAGCAGGCTACTCATTGCCACAATCCGATACTTCTCACCTTTTCCTTCCATGAATTTGTCCAGCAAGGTTCCCTTGCCAGCTCCGTTTTTTCCTACGAGTAAAATTTTGCTCATTGTAAGTCACCGTTCCTTTCTCATATAGTCATTTTGTTTAACGAGCTTTTCCATTATACCACAAAAATGGCTAGTTTTCAAGCAAAAAAAAAGAACCTATAAATATTTAAAATATTTAAGGTCTCTTTTTATTATTATTTAAAGTTAAGCTTTTTTAGCTATTTCAGCTAATTCTGTAAAAGCTTTAGCATCTGATACAGCGATTTCAGCTAACATTTTTCTGTTGATTGTAACATTAGCTTTTTTAAGTCCTGCGATTAATCTGCTATATGTTAAACCATTCATTCTTGCAGCTGCATTAATTCTTGTAATCCATAATTTTCTGAAATCAGATTTTTTATCTTTTCTTCCTACATATGCATACATTCCAGATTTCATAACTGCTTGTTTAGCATTTCTATATCTGTAGTGTTTTGCACCATAGTATCCTTTAGCCATTTTTAATACTTTTTTATGTCTTGCTCGTGTTGTTCTTGCTGTTTTTACTCTTGCCATTTATTTTC
>CAZPAF010000026.1:0-26888 GCA_964584475.1 uncultured Lachnospiraceae bacterium
CTCCCATAATAACAAATTTATTGACATAGTATCTTAATTTACTATATATATTATAAGTATAATTTTACTCTTTTTTTTAAAGTAGTCAATATCCAAACCCTTTAAAATAGAGGGTTCTATAAATTTTCCGTCTTTAATCCTTTACGGAAGTTCATTTTTTAGAACATCACATATTTTAATATAAAATTTGTGTTACATAACTTATTATTTACAAGTCTTTTAAGCTCTTAATGTCAAAACGCTATACATTATCCATTATACACTGTTATGTCAACTTTTTCAAGATTTTCCAGCTATTTTTTGCCATTTTTTCAAGTTTTTTTCACAACTTTTTAAAGCTATTAGTCGTTTTGCGACGTTTTCTTGTCGAATTGTGTATTTTTTGTAAAAAGTTCATATATTTTTTATGTTTATATCTTTAATAAATATATTATTCTTTCTTCTTTTTATCCCCGTAGTAATTAATATTTTATTGTAATATTTTTGCAATTTTTTTTAAAATTTGAATATACATATATTAATATAAAAAAAGGAGGATTTTTGTTTTGAATAATATGGATATAAACAAACTATTAGCTGCTATTTCTAAAATGGATAAAGAAGAATTGGAAAAAAACATATATAAAGCTCAAACAATACTTGAAAATTCGAATTTAAATAATAATTTTAAGAATAAAGATAAGGATGAAAACTAATTATGAATGATGATTTTTCTGAAATCTTAGGCAAATTTACAGATATTTTAAAAGAAAAAAATATTGATTTAAACAATTTAGCAGGTGTAGAATCCCCTCCACCTGCTGATAATTCTGATTTTTCTTTGGATATCGAAACTATTTTAAAAATAAAAGATATAATCTCAAAAATCAACAAAAACCAAAGCTGCCCTAGGAACAAATTACTTCATGCTTTAGAACCATATCTTAAAGAAGAAAAGAAGGAAAAACTTAATCAATATATTAAAATTGCTAATTTATTAAGTGTTATGGAAAGCCTTAATATAGATTTGAATTTTCGGAAATAAAAATAAACAAGATTATGATTTTATTTTAATCATAACCTTGTTTTTACTTATTTTTTAAATTTATATAATTACAATTTCATTTTTATCTATCTTACAAATTGGGCATTTATCAACTTTTTCTCCTACCTCTCTTACCAAATTGGCTATCCTTATTTGTGTAAGATCAATATTATTTGCAGATATAATTGCCATTGTATTTCCATTAGCTCCAGCATGAGCAACTCCTCTTAGTGATCCAAGAATCATAATATTTCCACCTGCAATAATTTCGGCACCAAAATTAACATCACCACAAACAACTATACTTCCTGGATATTCTTCTCTATGTCCGGATCTTAAAGAATTTTGAATGAATTTTGTTTCAGATATATCTGTATCTGCTTCAAACGTTTTCTTAATTGCATGAAGACCTAATAAATCTGAAATATCATCAAATTTTATTTCAACAGGAATTTCTGCATTTATTGCTGCTTTTACTTTTTTAATTTCATTCTCTGTAAAAAGCCTTCCTGTCACTCTCATTGGTATTGTTGAAGTTTGATAAAAATCTCTTAACCTTGGAAGTTTAATTTGTAACTCTTCTAAAATTTCATTAATTTCAGCAATTACATTAACATTTAAAATTATTTCATTTGTGGTTTGGCTAATTTTAATATTATTTAACATCCTTTTCCTCTTTTCTCTTTTATCTAAAAGATTCTATTTCTGTTGAAGCTGACATATCTTCAACCACGTCTTGAATATTTGTCCCAAAATATTCTGTCATTATATCTCTAACAACTTCTCCTGTGTAATATCCATGTCCACCTTTTTCAACCATAACTACAACTGCTATTTCTGGATTGTCGTAAGGAGCAAATCCAGCAAACCATGCAATAACATCCTTAGATGTCTTATCATTTGTTAATTCGGCAGATCCTGTTTTACCACCAAGTTCAATTGCAAAATCTTTAAATACTTGATATGCTGTTCCTCCTTCTTCTTCAGCAACAGATCTCATACCTTCATGAATTGCATTTATTGTTTCTGGACTAATATTTTTATCTTCAGTTTTTTCTATCTCTCTTCCTAATTTTTTAGCTTCATAAGCTTCTAATTCATCTTGCGAAACTAAAGTACCATTTGATTTTATTACACTTTTTACAAGTGTTAAATCTATTGGGTGTCCTCCATTTGCTATCATAGAAATATATTTTGCCATTTGTACTGGTGTAGCAGTGTCAAATCCTTGACCAATTGATGCTGATGCTGTATCTGCTTTAGACCAATTTCTATCAACTAAACTTCTTTCTGGAACAACACCTACAGATTCACTTATTTCAATTCCAGTTTTCTTTCCAAAACCAAAATATCTAGCAAATTCCCCTAATGTTTCTACTCCGATTCTATTTGAAACTTCATAGAAATAATAGTTACAAGATTTCATCAAAGCTCCAACAACATTTAATCTCCCATGTCCTCTTCCATAAGAATTATAGTACCAGCAAGCAGGATGATTATAATTCGGATCATCTGATACATAAAATGGTCCATTATCATTTATCATTTCATTTACAGTTACTTTTCCTGTCTCTAAACCAGCAATCGCTGTAACCATCTTATATATAGATCCTGGCGGATAAGTTCCTTGAGCTGCTCTATTGTAAAATGCTCCAGCTTCTTGATATTCATTATATTTACTGGTCGAAATACCATCATAAAAAAGTCCAACTTCATAATCTGGATAACTAGCCATCGCTAAAATTTCACCTGTATTAACATTTGTTACTACTACAGCTCCAGTTTTAGCTTCATAACTTTCTCCAAAGCCACCTTCTCTAATCTTCATAATGTTTTTTTCTAGAGAATCTTCTGCAATCCTTTGAAGATTTGCATCTATTGTTAAAGCAATATTGGCTCCTCCAATTGCTTCTTGTGAAGTATATTCTCCAGTTACTGTTCCATCAACAGACATGTCTATTTGCTTTTTACCATCTTCGCCTCTTAAGTAATTTTCATAAACTTTTTCTATTCCAGTTTGACCAACTTTATCATCAACTTCGTATTCATGAGTATCACCTTCAGCTTCGAATTGGTCTAAATTCTTTTGAGTAATTCTACTAGCATATCCTATAATATGCGAAGCTAAAGTTCCTTGATGATATACTCTTGTTGGTTCAACAATAACATTTACTCCTGTTAAATTTTGTGAATTTTCTTGAAGTTGTACAGCAGCATTTCTCGAAATATCTTCTGATATTTGCATTGACCTTGTAGTTGAATATCCTATAGTTGTAATCGCATATCTTATAGCCAATATTTGTCTTATTTCTTTTGCATTATCACTATTTATATTATATTTATCTCTAAAAAGATAAAATGCTTCTTCTGCAGATGCAGTTTCTGGAATTTTATATTCTTTCTTCCATTCCATCAATTTCTCTTCTGATTCAAAATGATATTCAAATGGATCTATACTTATTGGGAATGTATCCACATATGAATTACCATTATTTTCTAGAATATTTGTCATTAGAAGTATTGAATCATTTAATTGAGCATCATCTGTTTTAGACTTATACATCTCTAGTGAAAATTTCATTTCAGTACTAACTAAAACATTTCCGCTTCTATCTAGAATACTTCCTCTGGCAGCTTCTATTGATGCTTCTCTTGTTAATCTATTATTTGAATCATCTCTATATTCTGCTCCATTGACAATTTGAAGGTTGAATAGTCTTATTAAAATTATAATTCCAATTAAATATACGATTGCAGTTAATACATTATATCTAAAATTAGATTTCTCTAATTCACTTTTTTGTTTCAGAAATCTCACCTCTTTACTATTTCTTAAAAATATCTAGTAAGTATATTGTTTTTCTTGAAGTTTCTATCTATTACATATCCTATTTTTTGAATTAACGGATATAAAATAATTGAAAGCAATACATTATATAGAATTTCTATCAAAACAATCTTTATAAAATAAAACATTTCTCTTTCAAAAACTAGAATAATTGAATTTAGGAAATATACGCCTAATTCATAAATAAAAGTTGCCCCAGCTACCATAAAGATTATTGTCATTTTATTTTCTTTAGAAAAATTCTTATCGAAATATGCTCCTAAATAACCTATTACGCACAACATAACAGCTGATGGTCCAATTGCTTTCCCATATAAAAAATCTAAAATAAGACCAAATATAACGCCTAAAGATATTCCTAGAATTTGATTCGCAAAAAGACCTATAAACAGCACATATATAACAAATAAATTAGGTTTTATTCCAGCAATTGTATAACTTGCAAAAATATTAACTTGAAGAAAATATATCAGTAAGAAAACAATTATTAATCCTACTACTGTTAAAATTTTTCTCATTAATAACTCCTTTTTGTTATTCGTTTATTATTAATACAGTATCTATCTTTGAAAAATCTACCGCTGGCTCTACTATTGCATATCTATCTGTAATATTGCTTGTTGTAATAATTTCTTTCACAGTTCCTATTATTATTCCTTTTGGATAAATTCCACCAATTCCAGAAGTATATACGCTATCTCCTTGAATTAGTTCTGCTCCAGTTGGAATATAAGATGCTCTTAGTATTTGATTATTTTCTAGAGTTCCTTTACAAATAATGCTATCGTTTGTTGTACTTATTGAACAGCTTACAGTACTTGCAGAATCTATAATTACTTGTACTTTACATGTGTTTTCTGAAACAGATGTTATATGTCCTACTAATCCTTTATCTGCTATTACTGTCATATTTTCTCTTATTCCATCTTTTGTTCCAACATTTAAAATTAATGTACTACTAAAGTTGCTAACATCTTTGTTTATTACGTAAGCCGGAATTGTTTGATATGAAGAATATTTATCTGTTAAATTCATATATTCTTGAAGTGTAGTATTTTCTGCTTTTAACATTTCAAATTCTCTTAAAATTGTTTCAAGCTCACTATTTTTCTTTTTTAATTCTTCATTTTCTTGCATTATTGTTTCCATATTAGAAAAATAAGCAGAATTTCCTTGAATTTTATTTCTTAAATCTACAAAAACCCTTTGAATTGGATTTATTATTGAACTAGTTGCTGACTCTAAATAAGAAAGCTTATTTACTTCAACATTTGAAAGAAATATTAATAATATTAAAACAATAACAGTAATTATTCCTCCTAAAATTTCTGTTTGTTTATTTCTATTCATCTATATCTTCCCTTCTTTATTTTATTTAAAAAATAACACTTTGGTATTCTCCATCTCCGATTATTATATGATCTAATAATTGAATATCTAAAAGACTTGCTGCTTGATTTACTTTACGAGTAAATTCTATATCTATATTGCTTGGAAGCGAACTACCACTTGGATGATTGTGAACAAGTATTATTTTAGGTATCTGCATTTTTACAGGTTCTGTTAAAATTGCTTTTACATTCACAATTATATTGTTTTCATTCCCAACAGCAATTGTTATTATTTTTTTCAAATAATTTTGATTATTTAGCATTAATACTTTTAAAATTTCATTTTCCTCATTTTGCATTTCTTCTAAAAGTAATTCTGCAACATCTTCTTTTGAATAAATTTTTATTTTATCTGTGTTTAATGGTTTTGAAATTCGTTTTGCTATTTCTCCAACAGCTTTAAGCTCGACTGCCTTTACTTTTCCAATTCCATTTATTTTCACTAATTCTTCAATTGATATCGTTTGAAGAAACCTTAAGTTTTCATCTAAATTTAAAAGTTTTTGAGCGATTTCTAAAGATGATTCTGCTTTTGTTCCATTTTTTATAATTATAGCTAAAAGTTCTGTATTTGTAAGGGACTTTTCTCCATACATAATCATCTTCTCATACGGTCTTTCCATAATAGGTATATTTTTTATAGTTCCCATTAATTCCTTTCCGTCTATTTTATTCCCTAAACTTTTCTGTACCAAATTACAGCTAATATTATTCCAATTATACTAGCTACATTTATCTTTATCATACAGCTAAAAGTTATTTTAAGTACACTTAAATCTAAGGTAACTGGTGTTGAAAGTCCAAAACTTTGTCCATATGATAACCACCAAAGCCAATCTACTTTATTTGCAAGTTCACCAAGTAGTCCACCAATTACTAATCCTGATAGTAAAAATATTAAAAATATCCAAAAATTTTTTTCTTTTGTTGCCATTTTTTACCCCCATTTTTTCCTACGGAAATTTGTACTTTTCATTGCTATATTATATATTGATATATTCATTTTTTCAAGTAATTTATCCACTTTTTTTAAATATAATTTAATATGTTTTTATACATTTATTAACATTTACTTTAAGTTTAAAAGTTGTATAATTTATTTAAAGGAGGACTATATGCAAATTCAACTTCTTAACTCTTCAAAATTAAAAATTATTTTTAATAAATTTGATTTAGATGAAAACAATATTTCTATTCATAGTTTCCTTTCAGGAAGTACAAATTCCCAAAAATTTATTAAAGCAATCATAGAAATTGCTTACGAAGACTTTGGTTTTAGTTTAGAAAATAATGATTTTTTATATGAAATTTATTGTTTTGATTTTTCTGAATTTATAATAATAGTCTCAAAAAATTCAGATAATCTTTCTCTTTCATATAATCCTCAAAACGACTTATATTACGAAAAATCTAATATTTCTAGGGATAATAGTATTACAAAACCGTTTAGTTTTAAGTTTAAACATAATGAACTTTTAAAAAATCAAAATCTATTTTTCATATTTAATAAATTTGAAGAATTTTTAGAATTTTCAGAATATATAAGAAATAGTATAAAATTTAAAAATATAAATAGTTCTCTTTATGAATACCACAATATCTTTTTGCTTGAAATAGAAACCTCTAATTTATTAGTAAATGAACTTACTATCCTTTTATCCATAACTTTAGAAGCGAAAACAAACTCAAATGTATCTTACCTTACTTTAACAAAGTTTAAAGAATTTGCTGAAATAATATGTTCTGAAAACGCCCTTAACTTATAAAAACAAAAGACATTACTTTTTTAGTAATGTCTTTATTTTTATAAAATAAAAAACGCTATTTTTTAGCGTCTTTTATCATCTTCCATATAAATAATTTTGTGGATTCTTTGCTACTCCATTTACTCTTACTTCTAAATGTACGTGTGGACCAGTTGAATTTCCTGTAGAACCCACAGCTGCTATAACTTCTCCTTGACTTACAGTTTGACCAGCACTAACATAAAGTCTACTACAATGAGCATAATATGTTTGTATTGAGTCTGTGTGAGCTATTATTACTAATTTTCCATATGAACCTTTGTATCCTGAATACACAACTGTTCCAGCTGCAGATGCTTTTATTGGTGTTCCTGTTGAATTCGCTATATCTAAGCCAGTATGTGTCCCACCAGATCTTCTTCCAAATCTTGAAGTTATTGTTCCTGTAATAGGTTCTATTAAAGCTATTCCTAGAGCTGTGTTATCATATGAAACATTTTTACCATAAACAACTTTGGACGTCTTTACAGAAGGCATTTCTTTATATAAAGTTGCAACTGCTGTACTTGAATCTATAAAACTTTTTAGTTCAGTTTCATATTTTAGTACATATGTTACATTATCTTTGTTTTGACTATTTCTATTTTTTAATTCACCAACAATGGCGTCTGCTTCTTCATATGTAGATACATAATATTTTTCTACACCATTTTCAAGTATAGCATAATATTTGTAGTAAGGTACTCCAGAACTAATTACGGCTGTATATATTTCATCGTCATTTGCAGTTAAACCTTTCTTTAACATACATAAACTATATTCTGGTTTAGATTCTATTTCAACAAAGGCAACTGATTTTGAGTCACCATGATCCAAATAATCATTGATTTTTTTTGATAATTTGCTTTTGTCTTCTGTATATCCTAAAACTTCTCCGTCTAGTGTTACTCTATACATCGGTTTGTATACGACAAAAACTATAAAACCTATGATTGCAAGTCCTACAAGAAACATTATTAATAATTTTATCCATGTTCTTAAGTAAATTACAATATTTTTAAAAATACTAGTTATTGCCATCACCCCTTTGCAAACTAATATCGAATTATTATTACTCATAGCTTATAATATTTAACCAATATTGTCAATAGAATTTTTTTACAAAAAAGACACAAAACATTCAAAAAAGTTGAAACAAGAACATTTTTCTCATTTCAACTTTTTTTATTTTATTATTATGAATTTGAAACTTCAGTTTTTACTGTTGCAATTTCTTCTAATGTAGCATTTTCTGCTGGTTTATAATAACCTTTTGATTCAGCTAATTTAAAAAGTTCATATTGAAAACTTTCTGAAGAATTTCTTAAGTTTTGAAATGTTTGTCTAAGCTCCATGTTTGCAGTTTCAATAATAGCACCTTCATAATCTTTTAAACAAGCTTTAGTACTTTCTAAAACATCATTTACAATCGCTTTTTCTTCCATAATTTCCTCCTATCCTAAAAAAGATATTAATTTTTGTTTTGAATTCAAACAATCTTGCGCCGCTTTATTTAAAATTTGTTTAATTTGAGGATCAACCGCTGTATCAGCATAATGTGTAAATTTTGCATACGAATTTTCACTAGCCCCTATAAAATGACGTAAATTTTGTAATTCCATTTGATTTAAAGTTCCCATTTTTTCACCCTTTCTTATTTTTTTATTAGTATTTCTCTAATTTTCAAAAATATTCATAAAATCATAAAAAAAGATTTTTTAATCCTTTAAATCAATTGACAAAAAGAAATCATTGTTTTATAATAAATCTTGTTAAACAAACGCGCCATTAGCTCAGTTGGTAGAGCAGTTGACTCTTAATCAAATGGTCGGAGGTTCAAGTCCTCTATGGCGCACCAAAAGAAGTAACTTTATAAGTTGCTTCTTTTTTGTTGTTTTATTTTACATAATATGGTATAATAGTACTTGCAGGATTTTTATCCTAGTATATTTGGAGGTTTTGTCACATGATGAACAACTTGGTACCTCAAGACCTGTTCGACCTGGCAACTAAGATTGCCGAATGCAAGAACCAGCTGGTTGTCGCAACAACCAACGACAAAGTACCCGAAATCGTTCGGGCACTCGAAGACATCCTGACCCCTTGGGAGAACTATCTCTACACTGCCGCAAGCAATGAAGCCGTACCTGCGTTTACCGCCGTCAAACTGTTTCACACTTACGACAGTACCCGTCAGCAGGTAATCAACTCTGCGGATGTACTTTCCAAGAAGATTACCGATATTGCTCGCGCTTGGGCACTCGAGCTGTGCGCAAAGTGCATCACGGACACTTTCCGTCACTTCAACACACCTGCTGATATCGCTCACTTCTCCGCTGCTATCGACGAGGCCAAAAATCTTTGCCTTAAGACAGCGTTTGGTGAAGAGAACCGACCTCTGAGCGAGCTTTTCAAGCGCGTCGAACACGATTGGACCGATTTGACCGACTAATTCCGTTTGACAATTAGACCTCATGTGGGAGATTGCTTCACTGCAATCTCTCATTTCGTTTTTATACTATAATAAAAATTAAATTAATATTAATTAATTATAAATACAAATATCAATATCAATATCGAAATTTATATAAATTGACAAAAAAATAGATGCTTTTATTTTATTAAAAGCATCTATTTTTAGTATTTAATTAGAATATAGAAGTAATTTTAAGAATTCATTATTTCTGCAAATTCTTCTCCATCTATTTTCTCTCTTTCAAGTAGAACATTAGCTACAGCTTGTAATTTATCCATATGTTCATTTAAGATATCTTCTGTTCTTCTATAAGCTGTATCAATTATTCTCTTAACTTCAGCATCAATTAATCCTGATGTTTCTTCACTAAAGTTCTTTTGAGTTGTAAAGTCTCTTCCTAAGAATACTTCTTCTTGTCCTGAACCAAATGTAATTGCTCCAAGTTTTTCACTCATACCATATTTTGTAACCATCGCTCTTGCAATTTTTGATGCTCTTTCAATATCATTACTTGCTCCTGTAGAAATATCACCTAAAACTAATGCTTCAGCAACTCTACCACCTAATAATGATATAATTTGTTCTTCCATTTCTGATTTGCTCATAAATGATCTATCTTCTGATGGTCTATACATTGTATATCCACCAGCCATTCCTCTAGGAATAATAGAAATTTGATGTACATCATCTTGTGTTTCTAAAAATCTACTTGCAACTGCGTGACCAGCTTCATGGAATGCAACAAGTCTTTTTTCTTTATCGCTTATTACTCTTGATTTTTTCTCTGGTCCCATAGTTACTTTAACCATAGCATCTTCGATTTCAAGCATTCCTATCTCTGTTTTATCTCTTCTTGCAGCTAAAAGTGCAGCTTCATTTAAAACATTCTCTAAATCAGCTCCAACAAATCCTGCTGTATTTTTTGCTATTGTTCCTAAATCAACGTCGTCTGCTAATTTTTTCTTTCTTGCATGTACTTTTAAGATTTCTTCTCTTGCTTTAACATCTGGTGTTCCTACTACTATTTGTCTATCAAATCTTCCTGCTCTTAATAACGCTTTATCTAAAACGTCTGGTCTGTTTGTGGCAGCTAAAACTATAACACCTTCATTTGCTGCGAAACCGTCCATTTCAACAAGTAATTGGTTTAATGTTTGTTCTCTTTCATCATGTCCTCCACCAAGGCCTGCACCTCTTTGACGTCCTACAGCATCAATTTCATCTATAAATATAATACATGGAGCATTCTTTTTAGCTTGTTCGAATAAATCTCTTACTCTAGAAGCACCAACACCAACGAACATTTCTACGAAGTCAGAACCACTTATAATAAAGAATGGTACTCCTGCTTCTCCTGCTACTGCTTTTGCAAGTAATGTTTTACCTGTACCTGGATGACCAACAAGTAAAACACCTTTTGGTATTCTAGCTCCCATGTCTGTAAATTTCTTTGGTGATTTTAAGAAATCTACTATTTCAGATAATTCTTCTTTTTCTTCGTCTATACCTGCAACATCTTTAAATGTTACTTTTGTTTTTGGATCATTTGTGTTTAACATTCTAGCTTTACTTTTTCCAAAACTCATAGATTTGTTTCCATTTTGATTTGGATTCATAAGTAATAACCAGAAGATTAAAAATACTATTAATATAATAAATGGAGAAAATGCACTAAGTACAGCCATTAACATTGACTCTTCTTCTTGTGTTAATTCAATTTGTCCATTTACAATATTTTCTGATACTTGCTCCATAAATGAATCTAAACTAGGTATAATAACCTCTTTTGTCTCAACAGATTTTCCTGATGTATCATTACCTTTTAATGTTACATATGCAGTTTTTGAATCAGAGGCGATTTCAATGGCAGAAACTTCTGCTGTTGAAATTTTACTTAACAATTCTGAATAACTCATTTTATAATCAGAATTATTGTATACCGCATTTAGTAAAACAATAAAAATCATTGCACCAATAATCCAAACTGCTAATGTTTTAATTCCATTTTTCAAATCTTCTTCCTCCCGTTTTAATCTAGACTAAAAATGTGTATTATTTAGTCTTTGATTAGAAATTAATCTTGCTTGGATAAAATATAGCATAGCAATTTTTCAATTGCAATAGCTTTTTTCAAAAGAAATATGTCTGTAACATTTGGTTTTTCAAGCTCTTTACGGAAGCCTATTTTAGACCGATTATATATATTTTTTTATTTTTGATTACAATTTTAGTTTTTTTGTTTGGAGTTAAAAATTTATTTCCTACATTATTGTTACAAAGTTTAATTATATCCTCAATATGTATTTTTTCTATCCCTTTTGTACTTCCAAATATTCTATTTATTGAATATAATACCAACCTCTTTTGAATAGCTCTATTTTCTTTATTAAATTTCTTTAAATCTAATATAATTGTAGCCTCTTTTTCCCCATTATATACATTTTCTGTGATATTTTTTTCTCCTAAACACATCTCTTTATATGCATTTTCTGTTTGCATATCTAAATAATTTAAATCATCTTTTGCTATTTCAGATAACCTTATTATTGTTTCCAAAATGTTTGGATTTAATTCTTCTTTTATATAGGGAATAGCAATATTTCTGATTTTATTTCTTGTATAAACATTCTCATCATTTGATTCGTCATGTCTTGGTTTTAATTTTTGATCATCACAATACTTTTCTATCTCTTCCCTTTTTGCTTCAATTAAAGGTCTAATATATTTTCCTGATTTTGCTTCAATACCTTTTAGACCAGAAAGTCCTGCTCCTCTGATTATATTCATAATTATAGTTTCAACATTATCATTACTATTATGAGCTATAGCTATTTTATTAGACTTTGTTTCTTTTAGAACTTTATCAAAAAAATCATATCTAATTATTCTTCCTGTTTCTTCTAGTCCTCTCTTTTCTTTTTCAGCCATTCCTTTGATGTCTGCATGTAAAATAAAGCATTTTATATTATTATTTTCGCAATATTCTAATACATATTTTTCATCTAATTTGGCATTTTCTCTTAATCCATGATTTATGTGAGCCACAAAAATTTCAAAATCATAAAGTTTTTCTTCTTTTATTTCTTTTAAAATATTAAGCATTGAAATAGAATCTGGCCCGCCAGAAATCCCGCAAACTATTCTATCCCCATCATTTATTAAGTTATGTTTTTTTATAGTTTCTAAAACAATTTCTTTTAACATACTTTTCTCCTTTTATATTTTTATAATTAAAATATAAATTTTTAATATTTATCAAAAAAACAAAAGACACTAGAATTGAATTATTCTAAATTAAAGAATAACTTATTATTTTCTAGCGCCCCATTTTTTATTTTACTTAAGGTTCTTCAAAATATCTTCTTTCTAAGTTAGCAAATTTTGTATAACTTGGAAGCCAAGCTAAATCTACTGTACCTGTTGAACCACCTCTGTGTTTTGCTAAAATTACTTCAGCAACATTTTTCTTTTCACTATCTTCATTATAGTAATCATCTCTATAAAGAAAAATTACTATATCAGCATCTTGCTCGATAGAACCAGACTCTCTTAAGTCAGAAAGCATTGGTCTTTTATCGTCTCTTTTTTCTACACTACGAGAAAGCTGAGATAAAGCAATTACTGGGATATTAAGCTCTTTTGCAAGAATTTTTAAAGATCTACTGATTTCTGAAATTTCTTGCTCACGGCTAGCATTCTTTTTACCACTTCCTTGAATAAGTTGTAAGTAGTCAATAACAACTAAACCGATATCTTTTTCAATTTTTAATTTTCTACATTTTGCACGTATTTCCATTATAGTTATACCTGCAGTATCATCTATATAAATAGGCGCTTCTGAAAGTCTTCCTAAAGTAGATGCAAGCTTAACCCAATCGTCGTCTTCTAGTTGACCAGATCTTACTTTGTTACTATCAATCATTGCTTCACTACATAAAATTCTGTTACCAACTTGATCTTTAGACATTTCTAGATTGAATATAGCAACACCTTTTCCACTTTGAAGAGCTACATTTGTTGCAAGATTTATTGCAAATGCAGATTTACCCATAGCTGGTCTTGCAGCAACTATAAGTAAGTCTGAATCATGAAGTCCATTTGTTTTTAAATCTAAATCAGCAAATCCTGTTGAAGTTCCACTTAGTTTTCCTTTTTGATTGCATAACTCTTCAAGCTTTGCAAAAGTTTCTACTAAAACATCTTTTATAGCTGTATATCCTTTAGTATTTTTCTTTTGAGTTAAATCAAAAACTTTCTTTTCAGCCATATCCATAATTCTGTCTACTTCTTCAGTTTCATCATACCCTAAAGAAATCATTTCATTTGCAGTTGATATTAAACTTCTCATCATAGCTTTTTCTTCAACTATTTTTATATATTTATCTACATTGGCTGTTGTTGGAACTCTTTCTGGCAGGCTTGCCAAATATTCTAACCCACCAATTCTTTCAAAGTTTCCAGCCTCTATTAATTCAGCTTTTACAGTTATAATATCTATTGGTTCACTTTTTGCATATAAACTTACTATAGCGGCAAAAATAGCTCTATTATCTTCTCTATAAAAAGAATCTTCTTTTAAAAGTTCTAGTGCGCTAAAAACAGCTTCTTTATCTGTTAACATAGAACCAAGTACAGCTTGTTCTGCCTCTATGTCATGTGGTGGAACTTTTCCTAACTCCATATTACATCCCTCTTTTAAACTTTATTGTTTTGGTACAACCATAACTTGTACTGATGCCATAACACCTTCGTTTAATTTTATATCTACTTTTGTGCAACCTGCAACTTTGATTGTTTCTGAAAGTAATACTTTTTTCTTATCTACTTCAATACCGAAATCTTTTTTTAGAGCTTCTGCTATTTCTTTTGCTGTTACTCCTCCAAATAATTTTCCGTTATCTCCTGCTTTTACTTCAATTTTAACTGTTATTGTTTTCATTCTTTCTGCAATTACTTTTGCTTCTTTTAAATCTTCACCTTTTCTATAAGCTACTGATTCATTTTTTGCTTTTAGGTTGTTCATGTTTCCTGAGTCTGCTGGAATTGCTAATCCTTTTGGTAGTAAAAAGTTTCTTGCATAACCATCAGCTGCATTTATAACTTGATCTTTTTTTCCTACGCCTTTTATGTCTTGTTTTAAAATAACTTTCATTTCATGAATCTCCCTTCAATTTTTTCAAATTATAATTTTTTATAATTTTGCTAATGTATTTTATAACATTTTTGTCAAATTTTCAATATAACAGATAAAAATAAAAGGAATATTTGCATAAATATACATATATTCCTTACAATTTAAGAACTTATTCATACTCTACCCAATTATCCAAATCATCAACATCTGCAAACTCATCAATTTTCCAAACATTATCAACCTTTACTAAACTAAATGTTGATTTCATTTTCCCTTTAAAATCTCCCTCTAAATCGACTCTTGTTTGAACAGCATCTGCTACAATTGAATTTGTAGTAATATAAAGATTTTCAAATTCAATTCCACCAAAGCCACTAAAACCTCCTCCACCTTCTGTTATATACGCTTTATTCTCATTAAAAATCACGCATATTGCATGTTCATCAAAATATTGTTTTGCATTTGGAGTCAAATACTTATTACATACAGTTTCATAATTTGTGATTTCATAACAATAATCTTCTTTTATTAAAATCATATCTTTTGACCATTTAAAATATGGCTCGCTTGGATATATTAAATCCATAGATAACTCAAACTTCTCTTTTAATAATTCTCTAGCTCTTTCTTCTCCCATTGGCAACTGACACAAGGAATATATTGCAAGTCCGATTATAGTTATTATATTTATTATTAAACTAATCCTTCTTTCCGTCTTTGTTTTGAAATAAGCCATAGTATTTCCTCCCCAAAACTTTTTTCTTTATTAATTATAACATTATAAAAAAATAATAATATATAAAAAGAAAAAATAAGCTATAACCGATTTGTTATAGCTTATCATATTCTTTATTCTGTTTCTAATAAATATTCATTAATTCTAATTATAAGCTCGTCTTTTGCATCTTCTAAAGTAAAGCCTTCAAGTTGTGCACCAGCTAAAGTGATGTGTCCTCCACCACCTAATTTTTCAAGTATTAGTTGAACGTTTATATCTCCTATAGAACGTCCACTTATACAAACTTTTTCTCCCATTTTAGCCATTACAAAAGATGCTGTAATATCACTTATAGTTAATAGTTCATCTGCAGCTTTAGCACAAATTAAGTTTGCATTTTCATCTTCTGCATCATATACCGCTACCGCAATTGAATCATTATGAATTTCTACATTCTTTACTATATTTGCTATCATATTATAGCTTTCAAGGTCTGCTTGGAACCATTTTTTTACTCTAATTATATCAACACCATATTTTCTTAAATATGCTGCAGCTTCAAATGTTCTAACACCAGTTTTAAAAGTGAAATCTTTTGTATCAACCATAATTCCACCATATAAACTTTCAGCTTCTAAAAGATTTAATGTTATATCATCTTTAGAATATTGAATAATTTCAGTTACAAGTTCTGCTGTTGAAGATGCATAAACTTCATGGAATGAAATTAATACATTTTCAATACAATCTGGTGCTTTTCTATGGTGGTCTATAATTATTTTTCTGTCTATCTTGTTTAATAATTCTGGAAATTCTACATAAGATGTTTTGTGAGTATCTACTACTATTAATAAAGTATTATTAGTTACAATTTCTGTTGTTTCTTCTTCGTTCAATATAATATCTTTATATTCTTCATCATTTTTTATCTTATCTAAGAATTTTCCTAAAGATTTCCCATTAGGTTCTGATGCTATATAGCAATTCTTTCCAAGATTTTTAGATAATCTATATAATCCAAGAGCAGAACCAAAAGCATCAATATCTATATTTCTGTGTCCCATTATAACAACATTATCTGATTCACCAATTATTCTAGAAATTGATTGTGATATAGTTCTAGCCTTAACTTTAGTTCTTTTTTCAACTTCTAAAGTTTTTCCACCATAGAATTTATATTTACCATCTTTTCTAACTACAGCTTGGTCACCACCTCTTCCAAGTACGATTTCCATTGCTGCTAAAGCTGATTTATATTTTTCATAATTTGTATTACCATCAGTAGAAATTGCAATACTCAAAGTAATTTGAATATCACTTGAATCAATATCTTTGATTTTATCTAAGATATTAAACTTTTCTTTTTCAAACTCTGCTAAATATTGTTGTTCAAAAACATATATAAATGAATCTCTTTCTGTTTTTATAATTAATCCACCAGTTCTTGTTACCCAATCAATAATTTCTCTTTCTATTTTTGCTAAAAGTTCCATTTTCTTTTCAGGTAAAATTCTTTGGATAATATCTTCATAATTATCTATAATTGCAATACCAATGCATGGTCTTGTATTTACATATGAATCAAATAATTCATTATATTTTGTTTCATTTAAGAAATATAGTGATAATATATATTCTTTTTGTTTTTTCTTATCTCTTCTTTTTGCTTTTACTACACTACCACGAATTTTATAAATCTTTTTATCTATATTAAATTGTTTTGTAATTTCTATTGATTCATCTTCATTTTTTTCAATATCTAGCTTTATTTCTTTTACTATTGGATTCAAATATGTTGCTATATCAATATTTTGAAACTCAGCAACAAACTTTTTACTTCTCCAAATAATATTGCCATTTGTTTCTATTAAAACAAGTGGTATTGGTGTATTTACTAAATTTCCTTTTGAAGCAGTATCAACGTCTGAAGTTACATCTTTTATATGTTTTTCAATTTCATTTTTTTTCTTACCAGTAACCCATAAAGTATATATAATAGTCATTACATATAAAACAATTGATGGTATAATCCATCTTAAGTCATATATACAAAGTGATATACATAAAAATCCTATCAATACTATATATATTATGTTTTTACTTGTAAGTTTATCTAATATTTTACCATTTGTATTAGGCATAAACACTCCTCAATTTACATAAAAATACATTTTAATTATAATACGAAAACGCCTATTTGTCAAATTCCAGGCGCTTTCTTCTCGTTTATTCTAATAGTCTTTATTTTGTTTCTTCTTCTCTTTCAGCCATAATTTTTTTGAATTCTTTACTTTCTAAATAAATATCAATATCGAAAGGTATAAAACTTTCAACAGATTCTTGTCTTGCTTCACCAGGAAATAATTCGTTTCTTCTTGTATAAATTCTTTTAAAATATTCTTTTAATCTTAAATCTTCAGCAGAGCCTTTTTTTACTTGAGTCATTATTGATTTATAGTTTTGATATTTACCAAAAACTTGAGTTACAATTCTATCTGGCTCAGCATTATCAAATTGTGCTAAAAACTTTTTAGGTGAAACAAATTCTACACAAGTTCTGAATTCAGCAATCTTCTCTCTATCACTTCTATGTGGTATTTCAAATTCCTTAAATCCTTTTCCTTGCATAGCATTGTGAGCAGCATATCCGTAATTCCCTTCTTTATGCTCATGTTGAGTTTGAAGTTGCATTTCTACTCTTCCAAATGGTGTTTGTAAATACATAAAGTCAGATACATATCCTGCTTCTGTTCTTTTTTGTTTTTCACTTCCTTTACAAATTGAAACACCAAATTTTTTTAATACTTCTGAATTTTCAAAAACAGAATAAATTTGTTTATTTAAAATTGCTAAATCAAGTTTATCTTGAAGTCTAGCAGAGAAATCTCCCAATATTTCTAAAAAGTCTACTGTGTCGACATCTTCTCTATCTATAGGTTGTTTTAATGCATCTAAATCTTCTTCTTTTAAATCATTTGCAATAACATTTTGTGTAAGATCATAAGCCATTTTTATTCTGTCTGTAGATATTAATTTTTTTGCAATTTTTTGATCTTTAGCCATTGAATCAACAGTTACAAAAAATTTTTCAGGAACTTTTGATTTTATTTTATCCATCATATCATCATATCTTTTTAATAATTTTGTTGATTTAGGATCTATCAAAGTTTTAATTCTATTTAATAGTAATATACAATTTAAGTAGTACTCTTCTTTAGTTGTTTCACTATCAAAATTATAAGAGTTTTCTTCTAATCCTGGAAATTCATGATTGCTTATATTTAATTTATATTCTTGCATCGCACCTAAAAGCGCATGATTTCTCTTTTTTTCCTCAATTAATTCATTGATTTCTGGATCTTTTGAATAAAATGTAGGCGGTCTATTACAAGCTACTATTGTTATAGCAAACATGTCTGTTAAATCTTCTTTTAATTTTCTTTGAGGTTCATTAAAGCCGTTTTGCTCAGCAGTACTTTTGTCATCTCTAGCTAAATATTCAAGTATTTTATCAAAAGCACTTTTTGCTGATTTTATTCTATATGGTACTCTGATATCAAAGTTTTCATATGCTTTATGATATTCAAGCATTAATGCCGCAATAAAATTGTTAAAATAGTTTTGAGTACTTTTCTCATTAAACTTTTTAACATTTTTTTGATATTCAGTTATAAGGCCCCTCATAAAACCTAACGTTTCTTTTGGCGCATTACTAAAGTCTATTCCTAATTTCTTTAATATATCTTTACTCACTTTATCACCTCAAAAATTTTTTCACATACCTCTTATAATTATACCATAAATCCAGCATTATGTAAAGTCAACTATTTCTAGCCTATTTTAAAGCATTATCATATTTTCTAATTTTAAAATAAAAAACCTAAAATGAATTTTAGTTCATTTTAGGCTTCATTTTTATTAATTATTTTCTTATAGTCAAATTTACTGTTTTTTCAGTTTCTGTATATGAATCAAATAATGTTATAGTAACTTTTCCTGGTGCAATACCTGTAACTATTCCATTAGGACTAACAGTAGCAATTGATTCATCACTAGAAGTGTATGAAATTGTATTCATATATGCATCTGATGGTGTTACTTTCAATTTTAATTGTAAATCTTTTCCAACTCTTATTGTACTATTTGTAGTTGTAAATGTCATTGATTTGATTGGTGTTATTACTTCTATTTTTTCCTTTGCTTCTACTCCATCATATTTTGCTGTAATTTCAGCTTTTCCATCGCTAACTGGTACTAATTCATTATTTTCATTAATCTTTACTACATCTTCATTTGAAGATTCAAATTCTACTCCTGTAGTTACCACTTCTGAGTCAATTGAAACTGTCATTTTGCAGGTGTCATCTTTATCTTTTGATGATAAATATTTTTTCTCAAGTTCTAAAGTAAGATTTGGAATTACAGTATCTTCTGATTTACTTGTTGAAACTAAATTTACATCTCCTACGTGTCCTTTATTTAAGACCAAATACAAAGCGCATGACGCTACAATTATAAACACTATTATTGAAAATATTAAAGATTTCTTCATTTGATTTTTCTCCCTCTATTTTAGCTTTTGTCCTTAAAGAGACTTTTTAGATTATATACCAATTCATTTTTTTAATCAATACTTTACTGAACGATTAATTACAAAAAACTTTGTACATTAGTAGTCCCAAGCAATTAGAGATTTCTTAATCTATTGACAAATCAACTTCTTTGTAATATGATTATTATCTAGTCTTATTATATAGAAAGGAGATATTATGAAAAATACAATAGACTTGCACACACATACTGTAAAATCAGATGGAACTTGTACTCCAAATGAATTATTAACTCTTGCAGAAAATCAAGAAATTTCAGTTTTATCAATAACAGATCACGAAAGCGTTGATGCATATTATGATATGGATAGAAGCTTATTTAGTGGTAAGCTTATTCCTGGAATCGAACTAAGAACTAGTTGTTTCGGAGTTGCCATAGAACTTCTGGGATATGGATTTGATATAGATAAAATGAAAGAAACCATCAAAAAATATCATTATAAAACAACTCAAGAACTTGATCATTATATGATTCATTTGGCATATGAACAATACACAAAAAAAGGTGTAAAACTTGATACTAACTTTATAGAAGATTTTAATGAACAAACATCTCCTAGACTTTCAAAATATATAAAATCAGCAATCTTAAAACATCCGGAAAACGAAGTTTTCTCAAAAGAAATACCAGAAGGAAAAAGCTTTTTTAGAACTTGTATGACTAATCCAAATCATCCTTTATTTTTGGATTTATCACCTGCATTTCCGACAGTAGAAGAATTAATAAAAACTATAAAAAATGCGAATGGAATTGTATCAATCCCACATATTTTCCAATATAAAGAACATGCTGAAAAAATATTATTTCACTTATTAGATAATTATGATATAGACTTAGTAGAATGCTATTATTCTTCATTTACTGAAGAACAAACTAATTTTTTACTTGATGTTTGCAAAAAATACAATAAACAAATCTCTGGTGGTAGCGATTTTCACGGAGAGGTAAGACCTAGTGTTGAACTTGGCAGGGGAACCAATAATAATCTATTAATTCCTGAAGATAAAATTTCTTCATGGGTTTCAAAATTAAATATTTAATCTTAAAATTTACGTATAACAAAAACGGAATTAGGCTATCTAATTCCGTTTTATATTTATTCTATAAGTATTTTTGTATAGTAGGAATATCAAGTGAATATAATTGTTTTCTATCAATACTTATATCTATTATTTCTTTTTTTAACTCTAAGCTTGGATTTTTTTCATATTCATCCATTTTCAAATTAAATTCTTTCATTAAATTAATTTTGGCAATATCAATTAAATCCATATAATCGCAAAAATTATTCATGATAATCCTCCCTATCATCTAAACTTTCAAATGTTTCATCTATTTTAGATAATTGTTGAAGCTTTTCTGATTCTCCAAATTTCTTTAATATTTCTCTTATTTTTTCAGATCTTTCTCTAAAAGTTTTTCTAGTAGCTTTTAGCGCTATTTTTTGCCCTCTATCAAATGCTTGTATTGGGGTTTCTTTGGGGTTATCATTTTGTGAATAAATTAATTTGTATGGTTCTACCTCATTATCTCCTCTAATATATACTTCTATATCGTCAAATAATTCCATATTTCCATATTGTTCTAAGCTGTTACGAAGTTTTAAAAACATTTCAGGTTCTGCTTTTGTATTTCTTCTACACATCCCATCTTTAGACAAATAATAACTATATCTATTTAATGTTGAAAGATGACAATCAATTTCTGGAACTGAAATTACAGCGAGTTCTGCTCTATACCCAGTATCCTTAAAAGATTGAATTTGAGGTACAAACGTCTCTACTACTTGAAGAGCAGATTCTATAATAACATTATACCCTTTGCTTCTTGCTCTATCTACTAAAGCTTGTCTCATTTTTAATACAAAAGGTTTTAATATTAAATATTCTTCTCTATCATCATATTCTCTTACTATTTGTTTATATAAATCTTCTGGAAATGCTGCTCTAATTTCATCTTGATCTATTATAATTGCTCCACCTTCTAATTCAGAATTTTTCTTTGCCACTAATCCTGTTTTTCCAGATCCAGCTTGTCCCCCTACCATAACTATTTTAGGATTTTCTGGTTTTTGAACATTCATTGCTAAAAAATTAAATATTCTGTCTGCTTGTTTTTCAAAAGCATCTTCTGGTAATTCATATTTTTTTATTCCTTCTTGTATTCTCATACGCATATTCTCCTGTCTGATTGTTTGTTAAAACCTTTTTAACGCTCGCATTGTTGTCCATTTTTTAGGATCTTTATATACTTCTTTTTCAATATTATCTAAATCCATATTTGATATATCATCTATCATTTTTGTTATTAATTCTAATGATAAAATAACAAGTTTTCCTTCTTTAAATTGAACTGATTCCTTTACACTTTCCGGTAATTTAACATCATATTTTTCTATCAATATTTTATTTAGGATATCATAATCGTTATACATATCTTTTGACATCCTATCTATGTATTTGTTATAAAAAAGATAATCTGTTAACAAGTGAAGAAAATATCCTCTTTTAAAACTTGTTTCTATTTTATTTTCCTTTAAAAACTCATATAAATTAGAGACAGAACTTTTTTCTCCATAATGAGTAGTTAATTTATCTTTTATACTATCTGGGAAAATTACTCCATTTATAAATTCATTATATTCTTCTTGTTTTTCTTTATGTTTTTTTAAGTATTCTTCAGCTACTGCTAAATGTATTACATATCCTGGCATAATAATCCCTCCTAATACTATTTTAATACATTTTCGGAAATTAGTCTACTATTCTTTTAATAACACATCGACAGCCTTCGTTATAACTCGACATTATATTATTAAAATTTATAAAAAAATAAAGTCTTATAGAAATCTATAAAACTTTATTTTTATTAATTAGTTGTTTTCTTCTTCTATATCTGGTTGTACAGATGGCTCATCATTACCTAAAACTTTTTCTTCTGTATTGATTCTAATGTTTTGGTAACGTTTTAAACCTGTTCCAGTTGGAATTAATTTACCTAAAATAACATTTTCTTTTAATCCCATTAAGTTATCAACTTTTCCTTTAATAGCTGCTTCTGTTAATACTTTTGTTGTTTCTTGGAATGATGCAGCTGATAAGAAGCTTTCTGTAGCAAGAGAAGCTTTTGTAATTCCAAGTAATACTCTTCTATAAGTAGCTGGTTTTTTACCTTGTGCTACTAATTCTTCATTTCTATATTCAACTTCAATTAAATCAACAAGTGAAGCTGTATAGAATTCAGAATCACCTGGATCTTCAATTCTAACTTTTTTAAGCATTTGTCTTGCAATTACTTCAATGTGTTTATCGTTGATATCAACACCTTGGTTTCTATAAACTTTTTGAACTTCAGAGATGATATATGTGTAAACACCTTCAACACCTTTAACAGCTAATAAATCGGCTGGGTTGATAGATCCTTCTGTAATTGGATCTCCGGCTTTTAATTCATCACCATCTTTAACTTTAAGTTTAGAACCAAAGCTAATTGTATATGTTTTGCTATTGTCTTTGCTTGTAACAATAACTTCTTTTCTTTTCTTCTCATCATTGATTTTAACTGTACCGTCAATTTCAGTGATAATAGCTAAACCTTTAGGATTTCTAGCTTCAAATAACTCTTCAACCCTAGGAAGACCTTGTGTAATATCTCCTCCAGCAACACCACCTGTATGGAATGTTCTCATTGTAAGCTGTGTACCAGGCTCACCAATTGATTGTGCTGCTATAATACCTACAGATTCTCCTTCGTTTACTCTTTCTCTTGTAGCTAATCCCATACCATAACATTTAGCACAAGCACCATGTCTTGCTCTACATTCTAATATAGATCTAACTGTTACTTGAGTAATTCCAGCTTTTACAATAGCTTTAGCTATTTTATCTGTAATCATTGTATCTGTATCAACAATTACCTCTTTTGTTTCTGGATTTACAACGTTTTCTATAACGTATCTACCAACCAATCTTTCTTCTAATGGTTCGATTATTTGGTTTCCATCTTTAATATCTTCTACAACGATTCCTCTTGTAGATCCACAATCAGGTTCTCTGATTATGATATCTTGAGAAACGTCAACTAATCTTCTTGTTAAGTATCCAGAGTCTGCTGTTCTTAAAGCTGTATCTGTTAAACCTTTTCTAGCACCGTGTGCTGAAATGAAGTATTCTAGAGCATCTAGTCCTTCACGGAAACAAGATTTAACTGGAATTTCAACTGCTTTACCAGAAGTATTAGCCATAAGTCCACGCATACCTGCGATTTGTCTTAATTGGTTCATATTACCACGGGCACCAGATTGAGCCATCATGTAGATTGGGTTTAATTCATCAAAGTTAGTTTTCATAGCTTCTGTAACATCTGAAGTTGCTTTTTCCCAAATTTTGATAATAGCATCATATCTTTCATCGTTAGTAATCATACCTCTTTGATATTGTCTAAATACATGAGATACATCTTCATCAGCTTTAGCTAAGATATCTTTTTTAGCTTCTGGAACTGCAACGTCAGCAACAGATACTGTAATAGCACCTTTTGTTGAGTATTTGTAACCTGTAGCTTTAATATAGTCTAATACTTCAGCTGTTTTTGATAATCCATGAACATTTATACAATTTGCAACTATTTTTCCTAAATTCTTTTTAATAACTGGAAAGTCAATTTCTAATGCGAATTCATTTTCAGGGTCTGTTCTATCAACAAATCCTAAATCTTGAGGAATTCCTTGGTTATAAATTAATCTTCCTACTGTTGTTTCTATAGTTTTAGATCTAACAGTTCCATCTTCGTCTGTTTTAAATCTTCTAACTTTTACTTTAGCATGTAATCCAACATCTCCGTTTTGATAAGCCATCATAGCTTCATCTTCGTCTTTGAAGTACATACCTTCACCTTTTTCACCTTCAACTTCAAGTGTTAAGTAGTAAGCACCAAGAATCATATCTTGTGTAGGTACTGTAACTGGTTTACCATCTTGAGGTTTTAAAAGGTTGTTTGTAGATAACATTAAGTATCTAGCTTCTGCAATAGCTTCTGGTGTTAATGGAACGTGAACAGCCATTTGGTCACCGTCGAAGTCAGCGTTGAATGCTGTACAAACTAATGGGTGAAGTTTAATAGCTCTACCTTCAACAAGGATTGGTTGGAATGCTTGGATACCTAATCTGTGAAGAGTAGGCGCACGGTTTAACATTACAGGGTGATCTTGAATAACTTCCTCTAATATATCCCATACTTCTGGTCTTAATTTTTCTACCATTCTTTTAGCATTTTTAATATTGTGAGCGATTCCTCTACCAACTAATTCTTTCATAACAAATGGTTTGAATAACTCAACAGCCATTTCTTTTGGAAGACCACATTGGTAAATTTTAAGTTCTGGACCAACAACGATAACTGAACGTCCAGAGTAGTCAACCCTCTTACCTAAAAGGTTTTGACGGAATCTACCTTGTTTTCCTTTAAGCATATCTGATAATGATTTTAAAGGTCTATTTCCAGCACCTGTTACTGGTCTTCCTCTTCTACCATTGTCAATTAATGCATCTACTGATTCTTGAAGCATTCTTTTTTCGTTTCTAACAATAATTTCTGGTGCTCCAAGTTCTAATAATCTTTTTAATCTGTTATTTCTGTTAATAACTCTTCTATATAAATCATTTAAGTCAGATGTAGCAAATCTACCACCATCTAATTGAACCATTGGTCTTAGATCTGGAGGTATTACTGGAAGTACATCTAAAATCATCCATTCTGGTTTGTTACCAGAAAGTCTAAAGCTATCAACTGTTTCAAGTCTTTTAATAATTTTAGCTTTCTTTTGACCAGATGCTTTATCTAAATCTTTTCTAAGATCTGCTGCAAGTTTTTCTACATCGATTTCTTGTAACATTTCTTTAATTATTTCAGCACCCATACCTACTCTAAATGATTTCTCGCCATATTTTTCAATGTACTCTCTATATTCTTTCTCAGAAAGAACTTGTCCTTTTACTAAAGATGTATTACCTGCATCAGCAACTAAGTATGCTGCAAAATATAATACTCTTTCTAATGCTTTTGGAGTAATGTCTAACATTAGACCAATTCTACTTGGAATACCTTTGAAGTACCAAATGTGAGATACTGGGGCAGCAAGCTCAATGTGCCCCATTCTCTCTCTTCTTACTTTAGCTTTTGTTACTTCTACACCACATCTATCACAGATAATTCCTTTATATCTAGCTCTTTTATATTTACCACAATGACATTCCCAGTCTTTTGTAGGTCCAAATATTCTTTCGCAGAATAATCCGTCACGTTCTGGTTTTAAAGTTCTGTAATTTATAGTTTCTGGTTTTTTAACTTCGCCTTTCGACCATTCTCTAATTTTATCTGGAGATGCAAGTCCTATTTTTATACGGTCAAATACTTCTAAATCAACCATTTTTATACTCCTTCCTATTATACAATCTCTTAAATTTGAATCTTAAGAATTACTCTTCATCGTCAAAGTTATCATCCATAAAGATTTCTTCTTCATCAAATAAATCTTCTTCGAATTCATCAGTTTCATCAATGATATTACCATCTTCATCTTCTATCAACATGTCGCCTTCAAGCTCGTCATCTGATATTGGAGTAATTGGTCCTGTAACTGTGTCGTCATCATCAATGTCTTCTTTCAATTCAACTTCGTTTTCATCACTTTGATTATATAATTTCATGTCTAATCCTAAACTTTGTAGCTCTTTTACAAGAACTTTAAAGCTTTCTGGAATTCCTGGTTCTGGTATATTTTCACCTTTTACTATTGATTCGTATGTTTTTACTCTACCAACAGTATCGTCTGATTTCATTGTTAAGATTTCTTGAAGTGTATATGCAGCACCATATGCTTCTAATGCCCAAACTTCCATTTC